>NZ_JACJPY010000119.1 GCF_014696345.1 Pseudanabaena cinerea FACHB-1277 | reverse complement strand
CTAGATAGGTCATACTTACTATGACTTGACCTATCTTTTTTATCTTAAATCCTCAAATCCCCATCTACTCATACTTCCCATATCTTTTGTCGCCCCGTCAGGGATAGTTTTATGTGATCTTAATAATCTTCAAGATAATGATGAGATACAGCATCTATGCTTAAAATTATGTAAAGGATACAATCAAATTGGTAATTTAGCCTATGAATCTAGTGATATAGAAGTTGCTTTAGAATGTTATCAGGTAGCTTTAACATTATGCCCAAGCGATCATAGTAATATGCGATCGCAACTTTTATTTAATCGAGGAATTGCATTTATTAAAAATCATGATTTGGATTTAGCTCTAAGCGAATTTGAGGCAGCGATCGCTAGTAATCCTGATTTTGAAAAGGCTTACTATCAAAGAGAGCGAATTTTGTATCAGATTGATAGCCAATCTAAAAACTATCACTTTACCCATGACTGGTTTAGCCGCAACATCCCTTTACTGACTGAACATCTCAAAGATATGATTGGTAAACCTAATTTGCAATTCTTAGAAATTGGCAGTTGGGAGGGGCGATCGACCTGCTGGTTTTTAGAAAAAATCCTTACCCATGCATCATCGCAAATTACTTGTGTAGATACATTTGCTGGCGAAGCATATTTGAATCTTGAGCAAAATATATTAGAAAATGTTGAATCGAGATTTGATTGGAATATTAATCAAGTTGGCGCTGCTGCAAAAGTCAAGAAACATATTGGTGAGTCACAATATATTTTAAGGAATTTACCTCTAGATACCTACGATCTAATCTATATCGATGGTTGTCATTTAGCCATAGATGTTCTAAGCGATGCTGTTTTGAGTTGGGGACTACTGAAAAAAGGCGGATTAATGCTCTTTGATGATTATGACAAGGTATTTCCTGAAAATCCATCACAGAATACTAGTATTGCCATTGACGCATTTATAAAATGCTCTGCCCCTGAAATAAAGCTAATTCATCAATCGCATCAAGTTTATCTTCAGAAATTGTAGTCCACATTTAGTTATGCATTTAGTTATGCATTTAGCCTGATTGACTGCCCAAAGTATTTGAAATCCCCTGTAGCGCAGGCATCCTGCTCGATTCTGGAGGAAACTTGGGTCTGATCTACCTGTTAAACGCTAAAATTACAACAACCCCAGAGGGTTAAGCTTTTTATCGAGTTTGATTTTTACAAAAGCGCATAGTTAACGCATAGGTTTAATGAGCATAAAAGTCGTTCCCACTACAGCATTTTCAGACCAGAAGCCCGGAACTTCAGGTCTTAGAAAAAAAGTCACCGTATTTCAAACCCCTAACTATCTCGAAAACTTTGTCCAATCCATCTTTGACAGTCTCGAAGGATTTGCAGGACAAACACTAGTTGTCGGCGGCGATGGGCGCTATTACAATCGTCATGCCATTCAAGTAATCCTGAAAATGGCGGCAGCCAATGGTTTTGGCAAAATTCTTGTGGGACGTGGTGGCATTCTCTCCACGCCAGCCGCCTCCTGTGTAATTCGCAAAAATCAAGCATTTGGCGGCATCATCCTTTCTGCTAGTCACAACCCTGCGGGTAAGGATGGCGACTTTGGCATTAAGTACAACACCAGTAATGGCGGACCCGCACCCGAAAAGATTACCGATGCCATTTACAATATTACTAAGAGCATTGCTGCATACAAAATCTTAGAGGCTGATGATGTTGATCTCGATCGCCTTGGAGAGACACAACTGGGCAATACGATCATTTCAGTAATTGATTCTGTTGCTGATTATGCCGAACTGATGGAATCGTTATTTGATTTTGAACGCATTAAGTTATTACTAGCGTCTCCCGACTTCCGTATTTGCTTTGATGGAATGCACGCAGTCACAGGTCCCTATGCTCAAGAGATTTTGGTTAATCGGTTGGGCGCACCTGCCTGTTCTTTGCAAAGCTGTATGCCGCTCGAAGACTTTGGTAATGGACATCCAGACCCTAATTTAGTCTATGCCCATGATTTGGTGGATGTTCTCTATGGCGAAAATGCTCCTGATTTTGGCGCGGCCTCCGATGGGGATGGCGATCGCAATATGATTTTGGGGCGCAATTTCTTTGTCACCCCTAGCGACAGCCTTGCCATCCTTGCCGCCAATGCCCACCATGTCCCCGCCTATAAGGGTGGACTAGCAGGGATCGCTCGTTCTATGCCCACTAGCCAAGCTGCCGATCGCGTGGCGGCACGTCTAGGCATCGAGTCCTACGAAACCCCCACAGGTTGGAAATTCTTCGGTAATTTATTAGATGCGGGTAAAGCCACCCTTTGCGGTGAAGAGAGCTTCGGTACAGGTTCCAATCATGTGCGCGAGAAGGATGGACTATGGGCGGTACTATTTTGGCTAAATATTCTGGCGGCGCGGCAACAGTCCGTTGAGGCGATCGTCAAGGAACATTGGCAAATCTATGGGCGCAACTTCTACTCCCGCCATGACTATGAAGGTGTCGATAGCGATCGCGCCAATACTTTGGTGAATAACCTGCGTACTAAGGGCACAGAACTCGCAGGACAAAAATTTGGCAACTATGAGGTTGCTTTCTGCGATGACTTTAGTTATACCGATCCTGTAGATGGCAGCATCAGCAATAAACAGGGCATTCGCATTGGCTTCACCGATGGCTCACGCATTGTGTTCCGTCTGTCAGGTACAGGCACTGAGGGCGCAACCCTACGCCTCTATGTCGAAAGCTATGAGCCAAATATTGCCAAGCATTCCCTCGATACACAGGCGGCTCTGCAAGAACTCATTGATATTGCCGATGAAATCGCGCAGATCAAGGTCTTAACAGGACGCGATCGCCCCACTGTAATTACTTAGAAAATTACTTAGAAAATTACTTATGTAATTACTTAGAAAATTACTTAAAATTTACCACGGTTTTCAGGGTCGGGGCAAACCGTCGATCCTGAAAATTGCGATACAATGAAAGACTGATTTCTCGTAAATCCGATATGACTAGAGAAAAGCAACATAACCGACTCCAAGCACAGTTGGAAAACCTAGAGCAACAAACCAGCGAGCGATCTGCTGCCGATCGCCCCTTTGTCGTAGCAGCTTTTTATCATTTTGCAGACCTCCATGATTACGAAGCTTGGCAAGCGCCCCTAAAGCAGTTTTGTGAAGAACTAGGATTGAGAGGAACAATTTTACTCGCCAAAGAGGGCATTAATTCCACAATTGCGGGTACAAGGGAGGCGATCGATCAATTACTCGCCCATTTACGCAGTGATGCCCGCCTACAAGATTTAGAACATAAGGAATCTTTTTGTGCAGGGTTGCCCTTCCAACGGATGAAGGTAAGACTCAAAAAAGAAATTGTGAAGTTGGGCGTGCCTGAAATTAATCCCCGCGATCGCGTGGGAACCTACGTCAACCCTCAAGAATGGAATGATTTGATTAACGATCCTGATGTGCTATTGATTGATACGCGCAATACCTATGAAGTGGAATTTGGTACTTTTAAAGGGGCAGTTAATCCACATATTGAGACCTTTGGCGAATTTCCCAATTATGTCAAACAACTCGATCCAGAGAAGCATCAAAAAATCGCGATGTTCTGCACAGGCGGCATTCGTTGTGAGAAGGCAAGCGCCTATATGCTGTCACAGGGGTTCCCTGAGGTCTATCACCTTAAGGGCGGCATTCTCAAATATATTGAAGAAATTCCTGAAGAAGAGAGCATTTGGGAAGGGGAATGCTTCGTTTTTGACGATCGCGTTAGTCTTGCCTCAATATAATGATGTTTAGCAACGAAGGGGGGGGTAACTAGTTTGGCTGTTTCAGCCTGTGACAAGCCTTTAGCTAAATTTTTCTACAATCATTCGTAATGGCTCCATTTTTAGCTCAACTTTTAGGCCGTAATTTATTACAGGGCTATTGCTTTTAAAATAGCTATACTTGCATTAACAGGTTGATGTCAAAGTCGATCCTTAAATGGTAATGCAATAGTTTCTATTCTATAAGGGCTTACAAAATGTCTGCGGTTGCACAAATACAAAAGTTGGTGATCGCCAGTGGTAATACTGGCAAAGTGAAAGAGTTTCGTGATTATTTAGCGGATTTTGGGGTGACACTGATCGCTAAACCCGACAGTATTGATGTAGAGGAAACAGGCATAACCTTTATGGAAAATGCTCACCTCAAGGCTTCGCAAGTGGCGATCGCCACACAGTCTTGGGCGATCGCTGATGATTCGGGGTTGGAGGTTATGGCTTTAAACGGCGCTCCGGGGGTACTGTCTGCCCGTTATGCCGATAGTGATCCCGCTCGAATTGAGCGAATTTTGCAAGAACTAGCGCCCTATACCAATCGTGAAGCTCAGTTTGTATGCGCGATCGCGATCTCAGCCCCCGATGGCACAATTGCCGCCGATGCGCTTGGTGTTTGTCGGGGGGCGATCGCCGAATCACCAAGAGGGAGTGGTGGGTTTGGCTATGATCCCATATTTTTAGTGCCAGATCTGCAAAAAACCTTTGGCGAAATCGCGCCTGCAATGAAAGCGCAAATTAGCCACCGTGCTAATGCTCTAGCTTTGTTGCGCTCTAAGTTGCAGCACTTGACGCTGAAATAATACCCAATGGCAGCCCCAAGGCTAATAGAGCCGAGCCATAGGCTGCTTCGGTTTTTAACGGGTCTGTACTTAAAGATTGGAGGTTGGGCAAGTGGCGATCGCGGATCTTTGTCCAGGCCACATTTTTAGCGCCGCCGCCTGCCGTATAAACCTCCGTCACTGGTGCAGCACCCATATTTTGCAATAGGTCATAGCCCTGTGCCTCAATTCTTGCCATACTTTCAAGCAAGCCATGCAAAAATTCAACAGGATCGGCGGGGCGTGGCTCAAGGCGCGGCTTGAGTGCAGGATCATTAATGGGGAAGCGATCGCCAGTTTGGGGTAATGGATAATAATCAAGGGGGCTAGGGTAATAGGGATTGAGGCGATCGCTTAATATTGTGCTGAGGTCTAACAACTGCTGCTGCTCAAAAAACTGACGCAATACCGCACCACCGACATTTGAGGCTCCACCCACCAACCATAAACATTCCTGTGGGAAATTGTGCGAGCCATAATGCCAGCGATGGCTATAGATGCCATAGTTGGCATTATTGATCGGGCGATCGCTTACCACCTTTAGCACCATAGTCGAACCAAGGGAAGTCACGGCTGTCCCAAGGGCAGGGGCAGCAGTTCCGATGGTGGCAATAAAAGCGGCATTACTATCGGTTGTGCCAGCGACAATTTCGCAATCAAGCGGTAATGCTAATTTCTGGGCGATCGCTGCTTGGATTATGCCAACAGGATTACTGGGAGCGCATACTTGCGGTAGAACTAGACTTTGAGCATGTCCAGAGGCTCTAAGCCACATTTTTAGCCATGCAGGATAATCTAAAATTTGCGGATCGTAACCCAATTTGAGCGCATTGTGATAATCGCTAAAGCCAAGTTTGCCATGCAAACAATAACCCAACCAATCGGCTTGGTGCAGCAAGTACAAGAGATGTGAGGAAGGTCTTGCTAAATCTACTTGTTCGATCAACGTTATTAACTTTGCAAAGCTAGAACTGGCGTTACAGGCAATACTATCATTAGGAACTATTTGCTGAAGAACTTCTAGAACATCTAATGGACAGCGATCGCTATATATCATCGCAGGGGAGATCGCTTTACCTTGGCGATCGCATAGTAAGACTGTTGCTGAAGTGCCATCAATGAGAATGCGACCAATGTTCCGTTTGATTTTGATTGGCAATGCCATGATCAATTCATAGAGAGCGATTTGCCATGTGGCATAGTCTCCCAATTGATAATCTGTGCGCGTGATTGCCAATATTTCACCAGTTCTATTAATGGCGATCGCCCTTGCGCCAGAGGTTCCAAAATCGATGCCTAAACTGAAGTCATTCATGGATATGGATATGGATTATGTTAATCGATCATTCTTGCTAATCTGCTCTATGCCAATCTGCACTATTGTCTTTGATAGCGCATACCAGGATAAGTGGCGATCGCCCCTGCGAGCTCTAGATGGGTCAAAGCTCCCAATACTTCCCCCGATGGAGCTTTTACCTGCTCCACGATCCAATCTAGGCTGACAGGTTCACCAAAGCCGATTGCCTGCAAAATATTTTGCTGCAATGGCGGCAAATCAGTAATCACGATCGCAGGTTGGGATGCATCCAGATTGGGCAATGCGCCCAGAGCCTCTAGCAGTTCATCGACACCGAGTATCGCCTGAGCGCCCTTACCTAATAAATTGAGGCAACCCCTCGACTCATGCGCCTCCAGCGAATTAGGCAGAGCATAGACATCGCGCCCATAGTCGTTTGCCTGATAAGCAGTGATTAATGCACCAGACTTTTCGGGGGCTTCCATGACGAGGGTGACACGACTTAAGCCAGCAATAATACGATTACGCGCTGGGAAATGGTTCTTATCAGGCAATGTTCCCTGTGGGTATTCACTAACCACCAAGCCAGAATTGACAATCTGCTCGTAAAGGTGTTTGTGCTTGTAAGGATAGATGCGATCGACCCCAGTTCCCACTACGGCTACAGTCTGCCCACCTACATCCAAGCAGGCTTTATGGGCTTCACCATCAATCCCTTCCGCCATACCCGAAATAATCGTAAATCCTCGTTCCGCCAGAGTCGCAACAATTTTTTTAGTCCAACGCCTGCCGTAGGGGGTAGAGTTGCGCGTACCCACGATCGCTACGGTATTACGTTCGTGCCATTGCCTGAGATGACCGCGATAGTAGAGTAATGGCGGCGGATCGGCGATTTCCCATAGTAGTTGCGGATATTCGCGATCGCTCGGAGTCCAAAAGTTGAGATTGTTATGTTCATGGACAGCCAATAGTGACATCGGTTCTAATTCTTGCTGTGCTTGGCGAATTGCTTCTAAGGTTTGTCCACCGATGCCTTCTATAGCTTGCAAATCAGAAGGTGCAGCATTCCAAGCAGAGGACATGGAGCCGAAGGCTTGATATATTCGCTTGATCATCACCGAACCAATGCCGCGTACCTGCGACCAAGCTAGCCAATATGCTCTATCCATTGCCTAGTATTTGATATAACTATCAACTATTGTATCAGAAACCCTGACTGACTGACAAATCCCCCCAAAAAGCGGACAGGACAACCTCTCTGAGATCATCTCCCGCTCGCCTTGCTTACAGCGCTTTGCGCTCAAACCCAAACTTTTCCTTGTGGTTCATTTGAATTGATAAATCAATGATCGTGTATAGTAAACAACGATAGGGATTTAAAAATAATAATGAGTTTTGTTTTTGCAGATTTATTTGCTGGTATTGGAGGATTTAGGATTGCGCTAGAGAGTATAGGTGGTGAATGTATATTTTCTTCGGAGTGGGATAAATATGCACAGATGACGTACAAAGCTAATTTTGGCGATATTCCCAATGGAGATATTACCAAAATTGAACCATCTGCAATTCCAGATAAGATTGTTGCCAAGAACTCTCTGGTCTTGAAAGAGCTTATCGGTTATTTGGAAAAACATCAGTCAGAGATCATCGACTACGACCGCCGCAGACGGGTTGGTAAATGTATTGGTAGTGGACGCATGGAGAAAGGTGTTGATTTAGTTGTTGGTCATCGACAGAAAAAGAAAGGACTGAGTTGGAGTAGCAATGGTAGCAAAGCTTTAAGCTTGCTGAAGATAGCTGAACTTAATGGTCATTGGAATCATCTTTGCTTCCCTTCTCAACCTGTTTAGCCATCAACGAATTATTTACAGCAAGAAAAAACTCGAAAACTTCGCGTCTCTCAGTCAAATCGAAACCCAAACCCAATAAGGATTTCTAAATTAAGAAATGGCTAAGCCATTTCTTATCGCAGTTTGCAAGTTGTCCTTGACAACTTGCAAACCATCAAATCCATATTTCTTGTCCTTGGTTTTCAGCTTGTCCGTACCAAGGTGAAAAACGCGATAATTTTTGATTAGGGCTTAGTTGTGACGGTCAAAACCTGCGGCGGTGTGGCATCGGCGGGATAGAGAAAGTCAAACTGTACCACACGGCGATCGCCTGCGGGCATTGTCAAAATTGCTAGAGGTTTACCGCGTTCACCTCGGCGCAACTTCAAATGGACATAGCGCGTTTGTGGAATGCCATTATCATCGCGGAACCTTGCTCGCACGGAGCCGCGAAAGAAAACATCATCAGGGAGTGGTTCAAAAAACTGCAAACCACCAACGGGCTTATCGTATTTGATAGGATTTTGGAAAGCGAGAACCACCGTTTGCGTTTTATCAGTGGGATTGTGCAGAGGCAGCGTGAGATTGTACTGCACGCCATAGTTGCCGTGGGCAGAATAGGCAGTATCGGGATAGCGAACAGCTAGGGGGGCGGTCTGCACTTGCCCCGTTCCCATCGTGCCATATTGCAACAAACTTAACCCATAGGAATAGGATGCTCCCGCTTGCGGAATCGCCAAATCATTACTATCGCGATCGGTCAAATTGCCAAACCATTGAGAACCAAGCTGCACACCCGCCACCCGACTATATTCAAACCTTCCTTCGGTAAGATCGGGCGGTGTCGGCACAACATCACGGGGTTTCGCTAGTTCACCAGTTTTTAAAATATTTATCCATTCCTCCAGACTAGGGGCGCGTTCTGAACCATCAGCATTAAGACGAGCGTAGAGCGACAGAGTTGCCACATACACCTGTCCATCACTACGCAGTCGCGATAAACCCGATCGCCCATTTAGAGGTGGCTCTAATTCCTTAACAGGGATAGGCAGATTCATCAGCATTTGATATTGTCGCGGTGGAATCACGATCTGAGCAGGGAAAATATCCTGACGGCGACCGCGCAGAATATCCAGCATGGCGCGATCGCCAGGACCGCGATAGGTTGCCCCATCGTTATTAAGCGAAAAATTAGGCGCATCATAAAAAGGGGCATCGGGCTGGCTAAGATAGCTAGCTGCTTGCAAAACGTCAATGGTGACGGGTTGATCGGTGGGGTTATAGGCGATCGCACCAATATATAAAGTCCGTAAATCTTCAGGGGGTGGTGCTTTGGAGATGTGGTGCGTAAATAGATCAAAGCGCCCCTCAAAGGGAAAATTTAAATGCGCCTTAGGATGTGCCATGCCTGCCGTAGGAAAAGCCGACAGTAAAATTCCTTCTGTCTGCACAATTTCAGGGCTATTGCTATTAAACATCGGCACATTATCAAGACTGCCCCTCAAGGGACGCATCTCTTGCGGCTCTAGGATAATTTGACGTTGATTGGCAGCTTGAGCAAGTTTCGGCACTGTTTGATTATCTGTGTCGGCATTGGCTGCATTGGGAGAACCCACAACTACATTGGTCGCCAACAAACTAACTAAGAAAGCTTTCAACATAGGCTGTCCATAGAAACTGAGTAACTTTATTTGCTTCAATACTTCGGACATAAAAAAAGGGGAACAAAAAAGCTATTCATCGGATAAGGTGCAAGTAATGAATCAAAGCACCAAATGAATAGCATTAATGACATATTACCGAAAGTAGCAACCAAGGCACAACAGAAATTTCTGTCAATCCTG
>NZ_JACJPY010000118.1 GCF_014696345.1 Pseudanabaena cinerea FACHB-1277 | reverse complement strand
GCTTTTGGATCTGACTCTGGTTGATCTTGATACGCGATCGCAGTTGCGAATAGCTGGAGAAGCAGTATGTCAGATTGCGGATTTGTTTTGCGATCGCTCTAATTTGTTATTTGAGGAGTTACATTCTCGTGCAGTAAAAGGCGAGCCGATCATGGCTGATGTTGCTTTTGATCGTTATGTACGTCAGTCTATGGTGGTTGACTTTGACCAGTTTATTGAGTCATTACCAAGTTTACTAAGGAAAGCTGGAGAACAAACCAAAGGCGGTAATTCAGTTGTGCAGGAAATTGACAAGGAAACTTTGATTCAATCTTTGGAGCAGGAGAGTTTACTCAGTTTTGAGGAGAAGTTTGAACAAGTGATTAGTACTGCTCATGCTGAAGATGTGTCGAGTTGGATTGAGGCGATCGCGCATTGCATTAACAACCACTTTTCTCCTATGCGTTTATTAGATTTACAAGCTGCTTTGCCTTTGTCAATGGTAGAAATTTGGCTAGGTTTACTTTTGGGCGATTTCAAACTTGAGCAACGGGGAGAATTTTATAATGCAAGCGAGATTTGGATTATTTAGTTAAAGAGAAAAGATAGTTGCGGCGCTTCGCGCCGCAACTATCTTTTCTCTTTTATTTAGCTTTACACCAAGCTAATGTTAAATTATTGGCATACTTCCAATCATTTCAGAGGTTAAAAGTATTTGTGACTAAAACTATAGCTATTTTTAATCAAGCTGGTGGCGTGGGGAAAACTACGCTTACCCATAACTTAGGCTACCAAATAGCTAGACGCGATCGCCGAGTTTTATTGGTGGATATGGACCCACAGTCGTCTCTCACTAAGTTTGTTGGGTTAGTTCCTTCTGAGTTAGCTAAGACAGTTGCTAATGCGATCATTGACGAAGAGTCGCTACCAATTCATAAAGATTTATTAGGAATGGATTTTGTCCCAGCTAATCGTTTTTTAAGCGCTACAGAGATGCAATTAGTCAGTGCTTCCCTACGTGATTTTCGGTTAAAAGATGCTTTGGAGTTGGTGCAGGAGCAGTACGATTATATTCTGCTCGATTGTCCTCCAAGTTTGGGACTGCTAAGTTATATTTCATTAGTTGCCGCAACCCATGTTCTCGTTCCTGTAGAAACTCATCTCAAAGCGTTTGAGGGAACCGATGAGTTATTGCAGACACTCACATATGTAAAAAGTAAACCTAATAAACAATTGCAGGTGATTGGATTTGTACCAACTCGCTACGATGGTCGCAACTCCGCAGATATTCGTACACTTGAAGCAATGAATGAGCAACTCTCTGCATGGGGTAAAGTGTTTGAGGCAATTCCCCGTGCTACCGCATTCGTTGATGCTAGTGAAGAGAGATTGCCTCTAGCAGCTTTACAAGCTAAGCATCCTGCTGTAAAGATTATGGACAAAATTATCGATCATATTGAGAAACTGGCATGACCCGTAAAACAACAAAGCCTTTTAGCGGACGCATCACTGCTCCTAGCGCTCCTTGGCTTGCACCTGAAGTTGATGAATCTCCTGAGCCTAGCGATCGCCCTAAGTCTGAGATTGAGATTCAAATTGCAGATATTCATTTACCACCGAAGCAACCACGTCGTTATTTTGATGCAGAGGCACTGCAAACCTTAGCTACATCGATCGCTCAGCATGGGGTTTTACAACCTCTACTAGTGCGTCCTCGTTCGGCGGGTGGTTATGAACTGGTTGCGGGTGAGCGTCGCTATCGGGCGGCACAGTTATCAGGTTTAACTTCTGTCCCTGTAATTGTGCGAGAGCTAGATAATAATGAGGCTTGGCAAATTGCGCTGGTCGAGAATCTCCAGAGAGAAGACCTCAACCCCATTGAAGAAACGGAGGGGATTCTCGATCTTTTAGCTCTTGAGCTTGTGCGTCCCCTAGATGAGCTCCCTAATTTACTACGTCTATTGTTTAATCAGAATAACCGTAGCAAGAGAGATTTTAGTGATTCCAATAATCTTGACGAGGTTGATAATAACGTTATTATCAATGGCAAGGACGATCTAGCCGAGACTGATAATAACGTTATTATCAGTGGTGAAGACAACAACAATGAGCTTGGCAATGCAACCCTAATCCAGCAAATCGAACGAATTTTTGAACAATTAGGGCGGATGAGTTGGCAGTCCTTTGTGACAAATCGCTTGCCTTTGCTGAAGCTTTCGGAGATTGTGGTTCAGGCTTTGCGTGAGGGGAAGATTGAATATACTAAGGCAAAGCTGATTGCTGGTGTTAAGGATGCAGCGTTTCAAAAGCAGCTATTAGATGAGGCGATCGCTGATGGTCTATCTTTAAATGAAATCAAGAGCAGGATCAAGGAAAGCTCTCAAAAGTCTCTAGCTAGTGAACCAACGGATCTACGTTCTCGGTTTGAGTCTACCTTCAAGGCAGCAAAGTCTTCGCCTGTTTGGAAGGATGCGAAAAAGCAAAAGAAGTTGGAGGCTTTGTTAAAGCAGTTGGAGGCTTTGATTAGTTAATAGGAATGATAGCGATCGCCTTTTTGTCATCAAGAGTTGAGTAAGGCAGAAATAGGCTCGCATAGTGTAAAATACATATAGCCAGTATGTGTTTGTCAAATATACATCAGCCATTAATATCTGAGTGATACATTCTCGATTAGGTAAGTGTTGCTATGGAATACCAATTTAATTTTAATATTGAAAAGGGAATAGAGTCTTTACTCTATATATTAGATCTATTGGAAAAAACGGTTCAGCCAACAATCCATAGTGTTTCTAAAGTTTTATACTTTGCAGATAAGGAGCATTTAGAAAAATATGGGAGGTTTATTTGTGGTGATAACTATTATGCAATGAAGCATGGTCCTGTACCAAGCCAAATTTATAATCTATTAAAATTAGTGCGTGGAGATTTGTCTCCGAGCTTTCAGCCATCAGCAGAAATATCTGAGCAGGTTCTTCATGCTTTCAAGATAGTCGATAAGCATGACATCAAAAAGCTGAGACAGCCTAACACTGATTTTTTGAGTGATTCTGATATGGAATGCCTAAATCATTCGGTAACGAAATATGGAGGTTTATCTTTTACAAAGTTGACAGAGTTAAGTCACGATCGCGCATGGGAATCTGCGGATGAGAATGATCTAATCGATGTGGAAGATATCATCAAAACTTTTGATAATTCTATAGAAATTCTTGAGCATCTGCAAAATCCGCATCCCTAAGTTAGAACTTTATGCCAGCAAAGTGGGAGATATTTTATGTGCAATCATGCCGCCATACTAAGCCAAATCCAAAAGATAAGTTTGTTTTAATTGCATATACCGATCCTTCGCCCTATGGATTTCTAATAAATTCAAAAGTTAATAGGTATTTTGAAAATAGACCTTATTTGCTATGTTGCGAGGCAGAAATTATTGCACTTGAGCATGAGTTTCTAAAATATAATTCCTATGTTGATTGTACGGCGGCTTTTCCTTTTAATAATGGTGAGTTGGTAAACTCAAGAGGGTTTTTGAGTGCTGCTGGACAGGCTGAGGTAATTAAAGCGGTGGAGTTATGTCCTGTGTTGGAACGTATACATAAAAAGAGGATTTTAAATTAAGGCGATCGCCTTTTGTCATCATCAAGGGCGATCGCTAACAGAGCCTTGCAAACAAAAATAATTGCCTCAAACATCAAAAGTTAAGTAAGGAAGAAATGGGCGACGAGTTATAGTAAGATCTCTAGATGCTTTTAATTTCCTGAAATTTAGATATTTTTTAAAAATATTAGAATAAAAAGAAAAATGTCACTTAGAGAACTTAGTTTTGTTAGTCAAGCTCCTATTACATCATTACCTTTTACTCGTTACCGCATTAAGCTTACTCAAGTAGTTGAAGCATCTGAACAAGCTAGGGCATTGGGTAAACTTGCTAGAGAGTTAGAGTGGCAATATAAGTCTCCTATTTTGGCTGATTCAACTAATAGCAGCATTCTGAGTTCTATATCTTTATCAAGCAGCGATCAATATGAGATCCTTAGCACAGAGTCCATTGATCTTGCCAGTCCAAGTTATGAGAGATTTTTCTTTGAACTCTGTAATTCCGCAATTATAGATGCATTTAAGAAAGTGAAAAATCCTCCACGTATTGATCGCTATAAAAAAAGAGTATATTCCAATGAAAGTTTTAGCCTAGAAAGAGAAGAAAATCGAGATAACGAGGATACTGCCTCAAATATTGATTTGGCTCTTGAAACTCAGAAACAAGACAAAATTGAAGGGCAAAAATATTTAACTTTTGATTTTGTTAGAGATCAAAATCAATACTTAGTTCTAATTCTAGATTTTGCTAGTGAATATCACTCTCGGTTGACCATTGATCAAATTGGTTTATCAAACCTAGAAATCGGGCAAAAAATGGTTCATATCTATGATGGGAAAATTTGTGATTTTATAGGTATTGCAGAAGAAACGATTGACACCAAAATAGTGGATATTGGAAACAATAGTTTGCTTGAATACCATCATCAAAAAAGGAACCTTTCCGATCAAGATTTGGAAATGATTGTTAAAGATTCTCCAGCAGTAAAAGTTAGTTATCCATCATCTAAAGGCAAGTCATTTGAAGCTTTACATATTCCTCAACTTTTGAGAACAATTTATGATCGCAGTCAGTTTGATGATGATATATATCATGATAATCTATGGAATATATCGAAAAAAGTGCATAAAGCTTTTGAAACAATTAGCTTTCTTAATCAAAGAAATCGATTTCAGCTACTAAACCAACCTATTCAATTTTCAACAAAATTGAGAGAATTTGCTCCGAAAGTTTGTAAGCTATTTCCGTCTGGTAGCAAAGCTAATAATTTAGATTTTGGTAAGCATCCAAATTCTGAACAAAGACTTGCTGTTTCATATCCTAGAGCAGGTTTAGATAAATATTATCTACTAGACAAGCCGAATCAATCAGTCAAGTCGGTTTTACTATATCCTCTAGAATGGAAGACAAAGGCTAAAACTTATAGTGACAAATTAAAAGATGAACTTAATAAATTTGGGATTACACTACTGATTGCTCATCAAGTCTACAATCCTAAAGATAAAGTAGAGATTCGCCAAGTATGTCAAAAGCTCAAAGAATGTGACTTTGTGTTTGCTTGCGTACCAAATGAATCAGAATTTAGTCAAGATTCTAGTGCTGATCCTTACAAGATTATTAAAAAGCAATTAGTTCAGCGCAAAATTCCATCCCAGATGATCATGAAATCTAGCCTTGATAAAGGATGGGATAAATACACAGGACACAACTTGATTATTGGTATCAATGCTAAGCTCGGTCACGCTAGTTGGTGTATCAAAGAAACTACAGGTACAGCAAAATCATTTATAGGCTTAGATGTGAGTCGTAAAGATGGAAAAACCGTTGGTGCATCAGCTTTTGTACTAAATGCTCATGGTCAACTAATAGATTGGGCTGCTAGCGACTTTCAAGCTTTTCAAGAAAGTTTCGATCCAGAGATTCTAGAGAATCTATTACTTGATTTTTTTAGTGCATATCCAACTAAGCACTTGGTAATTCATCGTGATGGCAAATTGCAAGATGCAGAATTTCAAGTTCTCGTGAAAATCAAGAACGAACTAGCTTCTAATGGTTTGGAAAAACTTGATGTAGTTGAAGTAATTAAATCAGGATTTTGCAGAGCCGTTTGGTTGCAACATATAGATGGAGTTGATACTTATACTAATCCTAAAAGAGGATGGGGATGGGTACATAGTCATAATGAGGCAGTTATTTTAACCACTGGTGATCGTGAAGCTAAAGTCAGTCCTAATAGTTCTCCTCGTCCACTAAGAATTAAGCAAAGAATGGGAGATACAGATCTCTTAACTTTGGCTGAACAAGTTTATTGGCTTAGTGAAATGCAAGTAGGCTCTACCCAGACAATTCGTTTACCAATCACAACCTACTACGCAGATCGAGCAGCCGAATTTGCCCAAGAGGGACTTTTACCTCGTGGAATTCAAAGAGATAAACGACTATGGTTCTTATGATTATTTTGTACATTTATCTTGTGTAAATGCTCCCTTGTCTTTACTGAATCAGGAAATTTTAATCGAGAAAAATATGGCTGAAACAGTCGTTTTACAAATACCAGAAGCATTGTAACAACGCTTAGCGATGCAATACCATACAACCCATTTATACTAGAAAAAAGTGTTAGGTAAATACTCAAATGCCAGAATTACTGAAAAGAATCACCATTAACCCCAGACAATGTAGCGGTCGTCCCTGCATTCGTGGCATGAGAATTCGCGTCTCAGACATTCTCGATTTATTTGTAGCTGGACTCAGTGCCGAAGAGATTTTAGAAGAAATGCCCGATTTAGAAAGCGATGACCTAAAAGCTGCACTAGCCTATGCATCCCGTAAACTCAATCATCCCGTATTAGTCGCATGACCATCTGGATTGATGCCCATTTATCACCAGCGATCGCCCCTTGGATCTCTAGAACCTTTAACATAAGCGCCTTCGCTTTACGAGATCTGGGTTTAAGAGATGCAGAAGATCCCGAAATTTTTGAAGCAGGTAAAGCTCAAAAAATTATTTTTATGACCAAAGATAGTGATTTTGTCGATCTAGTTGAACGTCTCGGATCGCCACCGCAAATTATTTGGTTGACGTTTGACAATACTTCCAATGCCCAATTGAAAGAAATTCTGACTGCTACTTTACCAAAAGCATTAGAAATTCTAGCTACAGGTGAATCATTAGTAGAAATTAGCGGAAATTAAATTTAAGGTTATCGAGAAAAATATGGCTGAAACAGTTACCTTACAAATACCAGAAGCATTATACCAACGCCTAGCGATCGCGGCAGGAGCAACCCAGCGATCGCTAGAAGACATAATTTTACAAGCCTTACAAATTGGTAGCCCACCCACATGGAAAGACGTACCCGAAGAATTTCAAACCGACCTTGCCAGCTTAGATCGACTTGATGACGATTCACTATGGCAAATTGCCCGTAGCCAAAAAACACAGTTGGAAATGGAACGCTACGAATCCCTATTGTCAAAACAACAAGATACATCGCTTACTGATTCTGAAAGATTGGAATTAGATACCCTCCGTAGAGATGGCGATCGCTTCATGTTACGCAAATCCCAAGCCGCCGCAATCCTAAAATGGCGTGGTCATAATATTCCCAGACTAGCAGGATAGATTTTGTGTCAGGCTATATTTCTCAAAATCTGCGATCGCAAATAGAATCAATTGACCATAAGCGTTGCTGCTATTGCCTCACAACTGAAGCAAATAGCGGTATGCCCATGACAATCGATCATATTCAACCAGTTTCAAAAGGAGGACTGAATACCCTTGAAAACCTATGTCTTGCCTGTCGAACTTGCAATGAATACAAATCTGACACCACAGAAGCGATCGATCCATTAACAGGCGAACTTGTAGCTTTGTTTAATCCACGAAAACAAAATTGGAAGGAGCATTTTCAATGGAATAATGATGCATCTCAAGTTGAAGGTTTAACAGCGATCGGACGTGCAACAGTTATCGCGTTACGGATGAATAATGCTGTCATTGTCGCTACTCGTAAACGTTGGTTTACAATTGGTTGGCATCCACCAGATTGAAATAATTGATTTTATAGCCTACAAAGGATAAACTTAGTTTTATACCCTAAAAAGGATAAAAGCATCAGACCATGCTAATCCACCCATCCAAAGAACTAGCCGAATATCTACGCGATCGCCAAGCAAGAGCTAGAATTAAAGCACGACTTGATCGAGTTGAAAATGGAAACTTTGGAGACTACAAGCCTGTTGGATCAGGAGTCATAGAACTCAGAATTGACTACGGACAAGGTTATCGAATATATTTTGCTCAAGCAGGAGAAACCATAGTTCTTTTGCTATGTGGCGGTGACAAAAACACCCAAAATCAAGATATCATCAAAGCAAAGCATTACTGGGTAGACTTTCAGAAGAGAGAAAATGCCAACCTATAAAAGCTATCATTCTTACCTAATTGAGTCCTTAAAAGATCCTCTAGAAGCTGCTGCTTACTTAGATGCAGTCCTAGAAGATAGTGACTTTGAACATATTTTATTGGCTTTGAAAAATGTTGCAGGAGCTCAACAAGATGTTACTAACAATTCAATAAACAAAAAGCTGAATTTAGATCTCAACTCTCAACTATTTCCAAACCAACAGCCCAGCGAGTTAATGACAATTGCTAAATTGTTAAACCAATTAGGGCTAAAACTCTCAGTAACTGTTCAGGAAAGACAACCTGCTTGAAATCACTTTATATGAATTATAACTGAAACAGTTATTTTCAAAATCCAGAGCCATCGTACCAACGCCTAGCGATTGACGCGATCGCCATGATAATTTTAGAAGAACTCGAAGATGAAATTCAATGGAATATTTCAGTTGAACATTCTCAAGACGTACTAGCAAAACTAGCTAAAGAAGCAATGTTTGAGTATCATGCAGGCAAGACTCAAGAAAATGAACGAAGCCGATCACAGCCCATCAACAATCACCCAAAATATCCAAGAAACAGCGCAAACACTTTTTAGCGAAATTCGTCAGCTTATTGATGCCGCCAAACAACGCGCCGCCGTTGCCATCAATGCCGAAATTACTCTGCTCTATTGGCAAGTTGGCGATCGCATTCAAACTGAAATACTCCAACGTCAACGCGCCGAATATGGCAAACAGGTTATAACAGAACTTTCGCGACACCTCACCCAAACTTACGGTAAAGGCTGGAGCGAAAGACAACTGCGCTATTGCATCCTGATCGCCGAAGGTTTTCCCGATCGAGAAATTCTGCATACACTGTGTGCAAAATTGAGTTGGTCACATCTCAAGCTAATTATGGGCATAGATGACCCACTAAAGCGCAATTTCTACATCGAGATTACACAACTCGAAAATTGGAGCGTTCGCCAACTACAAGAACGCATCAACTCCATGCTATTTGAGCGCACCGCCATCTCCCGCAAACCTGAAGAAACCATTCGCCATGATCTAGAACAATTACGCGAAAACAAGCAAATATCACCCGATTTACTACTAAAAGATCCCTATATCCTCGACTTTTTAGATATAAGCGATCGATACCTCGAAAAGGATCTAGAAGATGCCATCTTGCGAGACATCGAGAAATTTTTACTAGAACTTGGCGCAGGATTCACATTTATCGCAAGACAAAAACGTATCCAAATTGATAACGATGACTTTTATATTGACCTGCTGTTCTATAACCGCAAACTCAAACGCCTTATTGCGATCGACCTCAAACTCGGTAACTTTCGCCATGAATACAAAAGCCAAATGGAACTCTATTTACGTTGGCTTGCCAAATATGATCAAGAGAGTGACGAACTACCACCATTAGGAATCATTTTATGTGCAGGTAAAAAGCAAGAACAAATTGAATTGCTCGAACTAGACAAAAGCGGTATCCATGTCGCCGAATACCTCACCGTATTACCACCCAAAGAATTACTTCAAGCAAAACTCCAACAAGCGATCGCCTCGGCTCGTCGTCGATTACCTTCGTTAGAACAGAATTGATATATTTTTCTGCGATCGCCGCAGGAGCAACACAGCGATCGCTATCAAGATTCTATTTCTGCAATCTTGCGTAAAACTTGCCATACTACCTCTAACTCACCCCGATTAACCAAAGGAGCCAAAACCTGAGACATCGCATATTGC
>NZ_JACJPY010000117.1 GCF_014696345.1 Pseudanabaena cinerea FACHB-1277 | reverse complement strand
ATCTTTCCTAGTCGAGCCAAATTTGTCGGGCTTATGCTGGCGGTGTTTCAACCTGTAACTCACTTGCTATTCTAATATAAAGCCGTGCTGGAAGCACGGGGTGTTAAACCCATTTTTCTGATAAATTCTGATTTAGTCTTGATCAAATACCTTCCCCAATGATGCAGGTGGCGTGGTTCTGACCATATTTAATATGCCCTGTTTCAGCGATCGCGACAAATTTTCAACGCAAAACCAACACCTATAGCAAAACTTGCTTTGCTATAATATGGCTGCGGATTGGGGGCTGAAAAATTGCGTAAATTAAAAATAACTTGAATCAAAAAGCTTATGGATCATGAAAAAATTAAGTATGAGTTAGATACCTCTCCAACGCTAAAACTATTTAGAAAAGGCAATGCTGCCTTAATTTTAAGTTTTCTGTATGATCAATTTAAAAAAACTCAACGAGTTTCGCTCTCGCAAATAGACTTAGAGTCAAGGCTGGGCGACTATTTAGAATATTTGCAAGATTTAGAGCCAAATACCTATCCGCAAAAGCCAAAGGATTATCTCAATGAATGGTGTGAGGATCGACTTTTGCGAAAAACCTTTGATAGTAATAGTGATGAGCCAGTATTTACGCTAACTCCTGAAACCGAAAAAGCGATCGCTTGGTTAGAGGATCTGCAACAAAAAGATGAGTTTGTGGGGACTGAATCTCGCTTTCTGCAAACGTCCATTAACAAGCTTTTTAAAATTACGGGCTACAGAGTTACCATATCCCAACAAGCTTTTTAAATTTACGGGCTACAGAGCTATCATATTCCCTTGCTATTTCCTCTTCAATAATTTTAAAAGCATCCGTCTCAGACTTGCTAGGGTGAATCTTTATATAAGCATCTTTAAAATCATATATTCCAGTCAAATCACCTATTTCAGTTTCTGATTCAACTTTAAAAAAAGACAGGTAAAAAAACTCTTCCGATAAATCAGTCTCTAGTCCAGCATCTCCTGAAATTGACCTACGGGTTTCAATGGTAATCTTCAAATTACCATCATCAGTCCAACCAGTAACAATAGTCGGATTAGTATCAATGCGGTTATTATCCATATCTAAAGTCTCTAAATTTGACTTCCATTATAAAGCAAGCTATCTCGTAGAAACTTTAAATTTAAAGATTTTCTTGTCTCTAGGGCAATTTTCACCTAGCGACATAAAGATTAAAATAAAATATAGCGCTTCGCCAATTAATATTTGCTAAAATAACAATCAAACCTAAATATTTACCGATATCGCGTTAGTAATTTAGCTTCAATAGGCTATGTACATTAGCAGATTAATCTTATTTGTCATTATGGAGTTCTTCTAGGGGGCATTATGTCAAAAGCTATGATAAGCAGTCTGATCGATGAAATAAACTCACTACTTAGCCGCCCAGTCGGATCAGTAACGAAGAGAGTATCTGTGGATATAGTTCATCCTAGAGATCAGCTAAAGCGTTTAAGATCGCATCTTGAAAAACTTACTGAGGATAACCACTTAAATAATTTAGATCAGCAATATCAGGGTTTGGTAGCACATTTACAAGAAAAAATTTCCATAAATCGCCAGACATCCCATGACATTAGTACAGAATCAAAAAAATTAGAAATATTGCCACCTACAACAGTTAAATTAGAACCTAGTAACTTATTTAGCGATAAATCTGACTTCAGCATGGAGAATAGAACAGTTTACCAGATTGAAGAACACTCACCATTTTTGAATGATTGCATGATTGCTTCGCGCCAGCAGTTAATGAATGCAAAAGTTGAAACAGTCCAAGATTTTGCACAAGCAATAGTAGGTTATGAAGAATTGTGGGAATTACTAACTGGTAGAAAGGTTAAACGTATTAAACCGCGAGTATTGAGAGCAAGTGGCGATATAGTCTTGATTGATGAAAACGGCTATGAAATACAAAAATTTGAGTACACCGAATGGAAAGTTAAATGTATAACTGTTTCAAATGGAAGAGTTTTTATTAAAGTTGCTTATTCAGGATACAAGCCAACAGCTAAAAATATAGTGACTCGCCGTCAAAAAAAGATGAATATAGATGCAGTCGAATATGGACAAGATAAGTTTGTCAATATTTTTAGAGAAATATATCCATCTTTTACACTAGATGAAATAAATTTATGTAAACAACAAAAAGATAGTTCAAAACAAGAGAAAAAGCTTCTAATTGAGAGAATACACAACACTTTAAAGCAAGATTATATATATGGGAATCAATTCTACGAATTAAATTGTAGAGTGTATGTTCATCAGTTTGAGTATATAGATATAAAACAAAAATTTGCACAAAAATGGATTAGAGATAATCTGAAAAATACTCCTGACCTAGAACAATCTCTAGCCATTGGCTCGGTTAATAGTCATGTGCAACTTATCGCAAGGGCTGGCAGTGGCAAAACATCCACATTAGTTAATCGCGCAATATTTTTACAAAAACACTGCGGGATTAAATCATCTGAAATTTTACTATTAGCATTTAACAGAAAAGCTGCTCAAGAAATTAGAGAAAGATTACAGAATCATTTACAAAATGATCTTCCCTATGCCATGACATTTCATGCTTTAGCTTATGCTCTAGTTCGTCCTTCCCAAACATTATCTTATAACGAGTCAGGTGGACAACAAGCCCAAACCCACCTTATACAATCTGTAATTAATGATCATTTGAAGGATTCGGTGTATCGTGAACGAATTAAATCTTTGATGATCAGAAGATTTAAGGCTGAATGGTTTTATTTAATGAGAAAAGAGTTTAACTTAACAGAAGAAGAAAGACTCGCTTCTAGGCGCACTAAACCTCAAATGGGTATTGATGGTGTTACTTATAAATCAATTGGTGAAAAATTTATAGCAGACTTTTTGTTTGAACATGATATTCCATTTATCTATGAACGCAACTTTTGGTGGGGATATGGAGAAGAACGCACTAACTACCATCCCGACTTTACGCTCTTAAAAAAAGTCGATAACAAAAAAGGAATTGTAATTGAATACTTTGGACTGCAAGGCGATCCTAACTATGATGAACAATCGGAAAGAAAACGACAGTATTGGCAAAATCAATCTGATTATTTTTTTGTTGAAATCAATCCACAGACTTTAAGACAATATGGACGTAAGGGTTTAGAGCAGCATTTATCACAATTTCTTACTGAAATTGGTCTTCGCTTTAGACGCTTAACAGAGGCTCAACTATGGGCAAAAGTTGATAAAAGAGCTATAAACCGTTTTGACAAAGCAATGACTAGTTTTATAGGTCGTTGTCGTAAAAAATGTTGGACACCCAACCAACTCAGCGCAGAAATTAATAATCGCGACTTCGATCCTAATTCAGAAATTGACAGTATCGAACGTGAGTTTCTACATCTTGCCGAAGATTTCTATGTTGCTTATTTGAACTTACTGCAACAAAGGAATGAAGAAGATTTTGACGGCATTATGCAAAGAAGCGCACAAATAGTCAATGAAGGCAAGACAGTATTTGTGAATAGGGATTTTAGAGGAGATTTGCGAGATATCAAATACATCATGATCGATGAATACCAAGACTTTTCGCTCCTCTTTCACAACCTAATTTCAGCAATTAGAAAGCACAACCAGCAAGCACTATTTTTCTGTGTTGGTGACGATTGGCAAGCAATTAATAGCTTTGCTGGAGCGGATCTTTATTTTTATGAAAATTTTAAAGAAATATTTCAACCTTCACATACCCTATCTATCACCAGCAATTACCGATCAGGCTCACAAATAGTTGATATCGGCAATAAATTGATGAGTAATAGAGGTATTTCAGCCAAACCCTCCACTCAATCACAGGGAAAAATCCAACTGGTTGATATTGCCAAATTTCAAATGACTCCTATTGAAGAACAAGAACATAATTTCGATTTAAACGCCATTTTAATCAGACTTATATCCAAACTTATCAAAGATGGAAAAGAGATAACCTTACTTAGTCGTAACAATGACTTACAAAATGCAGGATATAGAATTAGGAGAACAATAGATGGTGTTGAGTATTTTGATAAACGTATTGAAATTGAAGAATTGCGTAAGTCTCTACTAGATAAATTGAAGCTTACAGATGAACAAAGAAAACGAGTCGATATTTCTACAACTCACAAATATAAAGGCAAAGAAAAACAAGTAATTATAGTTTTAGATGCTGATAGATATGGAAATATGCACCCTGATTCAATTTTTAATCGCATTTTTGGTGATGACGAAAGTAAATTGTTTGAGGATGAAAGGCGATTGCTTTACGTTGCACTTACTCGCGCTAAAAACGAATTATTTATAGTCACAGATAGTTTTGATTCATCACCTTTTATCGCAGGATTAACCCAAACAATGCAACTAAAAGAAGTAGATTGGGCAAATTATCCTGTTCCTATGACTGAAGAGCGTTTTATTCTGGTTAAAGTTAGCAACCAACAAGGTCGTGGGTCAAGTCCGACTAGGGACATTAATGAGTTTTTGAGATCTGAGAGCTATCGATTTGATGGAAATTTAATGTGTTGGTACAAAGTGGAATTGATTCAGACATTCCTAGCCGATGGTTCACGATTACAATATCTAAACGAACGTAATTGGAGTTCCCAAGCTAACGGAATAGAAGTCAATTTTTGTAATGAGAAAGGAATATCTAAAGCCGCATATTTAGTCAATAATGGCAAATGGACTTGTAATTTTGACAATTTCGAGCAATCAAAGCCAGATGAAGATGACGATGATGATATTCCATTTTGATAAATTTTCACTACTTGTGCAACTTACGCTCTAAATTGTTAATCTGGTGATTAGATAGGCGATCGCTGGTTGATTTGTTTTTTGATAGGCGATCGTCGCTAACTGACTGATAAAAGTAGGTAGAAAGGATATAGGGAATATCGTTGAGAAAAAAAGAGGCATATGCTGTTTTTAGCGCCTTCGGCGCTAAAAACTCTAGTCCTGATCAAATACCTTCCCTAATGATGCAGGTGGCGTGGTTCTGACTGTATTTAATATGCCCTGTTTCAGCGATCGCGGCAAGGCTGATATTAAAAGATCGAGCCATTTGCCTGAAGTCAGCGCCAACATTAAGATCATCATTACAAAGGGAGCCGTATTAAATACCTGTGTTGGCACTTCAGGAATGGCACTTTGAGCAACGCTAGCGAGGGATTGTAAAATTCCGAATAAATAGGCTCCTAAAGCGACCCGTAGAGGATTCCAGCCACCAAAAATGACGATCGCTAGAGCAATCCAACCATAACCCGCCGTATGACGATGACTCCATCCTGCTTTAAAATCTAACGAAAAAGCGGCTCCTGCGATGCCCATTAATGCGCCTCCAAGGAGGGTATAGATATAACGCATTTTGATTACATTAGTGCCTCTCGCAAAAGCTGCCGCAGGTTGTTCGCCCACAGTTCGCAAAATTAATCCGCCTTGAGTCCGATAAAAATAGAACCATGAACCGAGAATTAAAACATAGCTGCTATAAACTAACAAATCACTCTGAAATAGCAATTTCCCTAAAATGGGAATATTCTCTAAAATAGGAATTCTAAAACTAGGAACCGTAATTCCCTCGACTCTGACAACGGGATTACCTAAAAAAGAAGACAAGTCACCGCACATTAGCGCCAATACAAATCCAATTGATACCTGCGATTGCTTGAGAGTGATAGCGCCAACTGCCACGACTAAGGCGATCGCTGCTCCCACCAAAGCCGCCGCCGCAAATCCTAAAAGCAAGCTATTAGAAAACTTGGCAACCGCAAAACCAGTCATCGCTGACATCAAGATTGTCCCTTCAGCAGATAGGTTAATTACGCCAGCCCGTTCGGTAATCGTTTCACCAATACTGGCAAAAATCAGAGGTGTGGAAGTGGCGATCGCTGTGGCAAGAATTGTGATGATGTCCATAGTTTTTATTCTTTAGATAACTTAGCCAAACCTTCGCCAAGAATGGCAAACAAAAGCAATGCACCCTGAATAATCCCAGAGAGAGAAGAATCCAAACTGAGGGATAGCGGTAATTCTAAACTGCCAACATTGAGAGAACTAAATAGAAAAGCGATCGGCAAAATTAAGAAGGGATTGTAATTAATCAGCATGACTACTAGCAGGGCCAAAAATCCTAAATTACTGGAAATATTGGGAATGAGGCGATGAAACACGGCTACCACTTGCAAAGATCCCGCGATACCTGCTAAAGCGCCACAGATCACAAAACTGCTCATCATTTGGGCGACCGCAGGAATTCCTAGTACATAGGCAGCCCGTAGATTATTGCCCACGGCCTTGAGCTTCAAACCAAAGTAAGTCGCTTTAATCATCACTGCGGTCACGATCAGCGCGATTATGGCGATCGCTAAGGCGATCGGGCTAAAGTCAGTATTACCGACAGTGGGCAGGGAAAAAGCATCACTAAATGGCTCTGTGCCACTCATCGAGGCAACTCCCGATCGCTTCCACGGGCCAAAAACCAGATATAGAGCTAATCCTTGCGCCGTGAAGTTCATGCCTAAACCCGCAAAAATTTCGCTGACCTTGCCATAGATATTCAACATTCCCGTCAGTAAGCCCCATATACCGCCACCGATAATCCCAGATAATATTGCTAACGTAATAGCGATCGCAGGTGGAAAACCTTCAGGAATTAGCCTTAGCAAGAATGTAGAGGCGATCGCCCCCGCCGTAATTTGACCTTCGATCCCTAAGTTATACAAACCTGATGTGAAGGTGAAAATCAATCCACAGGCGGCAAGTAGTAGAGGACAGAGGGTAGAAATAACTCTGGCAAAGCGATCGCTGCTACCAAAAGCTCCATTCCACATTCCTGCTGCGACTTGAAAGGGTGAGCCACTAGATAGCAAGATCACCCCAGAGATAAACAAGAGCGCCACCACAAAAGAACCCATCCGAAAATAGGTAACCTTGGGTAATTTCTTGAGAATCTGCAAATTATTCACGATACTAATCAAACTTCCCTCCGATCGCTTGACCGAGCTTATCAACTGTTAAGGTTTTAGCATCGATTGGTTGAGAAACTCTACCGCCGCAAAATACGAGAATGCGATCGCTATATTGCAAAATTTCATCAAGATCAGAAGAGATAAACAAAATACTCATGCCCTGTTCACAACGCTCCATCATCTGTTTCCAAATCCAGAGAGTCGATTCGATATCTAGCCCTCTAGTCGGCTGTTCCATTAATAGTAAACTCAATTGATCTGGCAAGAGTGAGATTTGGGTGCGTTGTTGATTACCTCCCGATAATTTCTCCACCCTTGTCGATGGTTTACCGCGAATATTGAAAGTCTCGATCGCCTGATGGGTATATTTGCGAGTATCACTCCAATTAATCAAAAATCCAGCATGGGATTTGGGATTGGATTCTAGATTGGATTTCGCATTGGATTGGCGCAACATAAAATGCTCATGGATCGATAAACCCCGAATCAGACCATCTTGCAAGCGATCGGCTGGTAAATAGGCAATTCCTGACTTCAAAAAATTACGATAGGCGCGATTGGTCATATCCAAATCATTGAGGCAAATCTTGCCAGATTTTGGTTTCAGTAAACCCGCACAAGCAAGCAATAGTAACTGTTGTCCATTGCCTTCTAACCCTGCTAAGCCAATAATCTCACCAGACTGCACAGTTAATTTGTCAATCTGCAAACTCAAGCGATCGCCATCAATTTGTAAATCCTGAATTACTAAAGCAGGGGCAGTCTGCTCTATACTCGTTGAATGTTTGGCAGGTATAGCCAGATCATGTCCAAACATCATTTCCACTAGAGAAGATGCTAACTCGGCAGAATCACGTCCCTTAACTTCCGCTTCCCCAATTACCTGACCTTGACGCATTACCATCAGGCGATCGCACAGTTCTTCCACATCTTCCAGTTTATGCGACACAAAAATAATCGATTTTCCCTCGGATGCCAATTGTTTGACTGCTGTAAATAGAGCCTTTTTTTGGGAAGCAGAAATGCCCGTGGTTGGCTCATCTAAAATTAATGTTTTAACGCCAAGGGACAAAAGCCGCAATATCTCTAGCTGTTGACGCTCTCCTACAGTGAGATTCGATAGGCGATCGCTAGGATGTAGATCAAAGCCAAAAGCGGCACATAGCTGTCGAAGTTCTTTAATCAGATCATGACGATTATTCGTGTTAACCCTCTTTCTACCGATCTTTTTGCTTAAGGTACTTCTCCCAGCCATGAAATTATCGAAAACCGATAGCGAAGGAAAATCTAAGGGATCTTGATGTAACATGCCAATCCCTGCACAGATGGCATCAGCAGGAGTTTTAATATCAACTTCAATGCCATCTAATAAAATCTTGCCAGCATCTTTAGTGATAAAGCCACTGAGAACTTTAGATAAAGTACTTTTCCCTGCCCCATTTTCGCCCAAGATCCCATAGACGCTTCCCGCTTCAACGGTCATTGAGATATCTTGATTTGCCTTGACATTGCCAAAGGATTTATAAATATGGCTGAGTTCAACTTTCATTTTTGTCCCATGGTATCTAAGTCTTGCCAATAACCCCTTTCTATCTGCGTTTTAGAGTTTAGATCCCCCCCAGCCCCCCTTGTAAAGGGGGGAGAAGATGTTCTTCCCCCTTTACAAGGGGGATTGAGGGGGGATCATTTATTTATTTACTTGCGCCTTCAATACCTTGCAACAAGCTGGTAAAGTACCAAATCTGCTGAGGAGTTGCCGTTTCGCCTTCCTTCAGAAAAGGAGTACCATCTTGATAGTTCAGAGGACCTTTAAAAAGATTGATGCTGCCATCGCCTAAACCAGTAATAAATTCTGTCAAGAACTTATCGCTTTCTGGAGTCAAGGCTTTGCCCTTCTCAAATCCCACTGCGGAAGTATCAGGATTATTTAAATCCTTCCAATTAGGTGCGGCGGCGATAAATTCTCCTGTAAATTTGCCTTCCTTAGCTTTTTTGGTTTGATCAAGATAGGCAGGGCCCCAGTTGTAATAGGGAACGCCAATACAAATGTCGGGAGCAACATTGCAACCAGTTTTGAGTCCATAGTGCAGATATTTGACTTTCTTGCCAGCTTCGGCAGCTTTCTTGCCTTGGACTGCGACTTCAGGTGTATCAATACCACTCATCACCACATCAAAGCCACTGTTATAAAAGTCATCGGAGACTTTAGTGGGATCAAGAGTCTGCCCAGGAATATTGAACCAGAAACCAATCCAAACCACCTTAAACTTCAAGTCATCGGGATTCTTTTTGCGGTAGTTTTGCCAGCAATACCTCGCACCCAAATAACTTGCCGACACCAGTCTACGGGTTTCGTCATTAATTAATGGTCCAACAAAACCGATTTTGCCCGTCTCCGAATTGAGCGCCGCCGCACATCCCGAAATCATGCGCCCATACTCGATTTGAGGCATGACATTGCTAAGATTTGGCTGATTTTTGAAATTTTTACCTTCTTTCCAAGCATAATCACCACTGGCATGAATTACGGACACAGTAGGATGCTTTTTAGCAGTTTCTAGAGCATCATCCTTAAAATCATCAGAGTTGAAAAATACTAGCTTTGCCCCCTTAGCAATTAGATCGTCCGCGACCTGTGCAGCCTTCACATTTGGGCGATCGCCTGGATTGACCTTATCCACATAGTCAAACTGAATACCTGACTGCTTCTCCATGACATATTTTGAGGCTTCGTAATGACCTTGGTTCCAACCCGAATCATTTTTTGGCCCGACTAAAATCATTGCGGCTTTAAATTCCTTTGCATCTGAAGAAGCTGGGGTTGTGGCCGTGGTGGCGGCTGGAGCGGTTGAGACTGGAGTGGTGGGCGTACTATTACAGGCTCCAGTCAGTACTGCTCCCAATGCGGCGACCCATAGATGCTTGCCAGAAACTATAGAATAAATTCTAGAAGAAACTCTATTAGTGATTATTCCCATGAATTAATGCAGTGATATTTGGACATTTTATGGCTTTTTACTCCTGTATTTAAGGCGATCGCCTATGAGACAAAGGTATTACAAATTACAGTTTCTCGCGCCTCGTGGAGAGTTTGCCAAGGTCTAAACAAGTAAGGAAGTGCCGCG
>NZ_JACJPY010000116.1 GCF_014696345.1 Pseudanabaena cinerea FACHB-1277 | reverse complement strand
CTAGATAGGTCATACTTACTATGACTTGACCTATCTTTTTTATCTTAAATCCTCAAATCCCCATCTACTCATACTTCCCATATCTTTTGTCGCCCCGTCAGGCGTAAACGTTTGCTAGAGTTGGCAAGTGCTGAAATTGCTAGCTCTCTCTCAGAACAAGGAATTATTTTTACAATGGAAGATCCTACGATCTATGTTCAGTCACCAACTACAATTTGAGAATTTTTGAGTTTTCTCTCTTAACATACTTGTTAAATCAAAACCTTTCAATCACGATCTAAAGTATTGGAAAATATAATGAAATCATTTTTTAATCTGCTTTTTAAACCTAATAATAAAACAAAAAAGAATGAGGAATCTTTCTTAAAATTTTTAATAATTTCATTAGTTGGTTTGATTGCAATTTTTGACTATTTTACTGGTTCTGGAATAAGAGTTGGATTAGTGTATGTAATTCCAATTCTTCTATCCGCATCAATTAACAGACTTTTCGGCTTCATCATTGCTATTGTTTGCGCTCTACTAGCACTTGCCATAGATATATATTTGCAGCGTTACTCAGATTATCCTATTTACTATATTTGGGAATTAATTACACGCGGGATGATTTTTACTCTCGTTGCTCATTTACGCTCAAGTCTGATGTACTTCATACTGAGGGAAGGTGAATTAGCCCGTACTGACTATCTAACAGGTGCTATGAATTTGCGTACATTTCGCGAACAGTTACAGACGGAAATTTATCGAGCAAGTAGATATTGTTATCCACTGACGATTGCTTATATCGATATTGATAATTTCAAGACTATCAACGATACACTTGGACATAGCGAAGGAGATAGAATTCTTTGTACTGTGGTCACAACAATCAAGCAGCACTTACGAAAGTCAGATATAATAGCAAGGCTAGGTGGTGACGAATTTGCAATTCTATTGCCAGTTACAGATTAGGCTAATTCGCATACAATCATCAATACGCTCCAAGGTTATCTCATGGATGAAGTCTATAAAAACAATTGGACTATAACATTTAGTATTGGCGTTCTAATTTGTATCGAAATACCTCCAAATGAAGACAAAATGATCAAAGCCGCCGATAGTTTAATGTATAGCGTAAAGCAACAAGGAAAAAATTCAATCAATTATTCCCTATTCAGTAAAAATAATTAGAAATTGGAATTCAAAAAATGATAGAGCAAGGTTTACAAGAAATATTAATCGAAGAGAATCTTAAGCAATTCTTACTAGTGCTTTCGGTTTCCCTGAGTGTGGCAACTTTGCCCCAAATTTTTAATTGGTTTCGCAAAATCCCCTATACATTATTATTGGTGATTGTCGGTCTAGGACTAGCATTAGCCGATGTACGGTTGATTAATCTATCGCCCCAATTGATTCTATTAATTTTCTTGCCGCCTTTGCTATTTGAAGCTGCTTGGAATTTGAAATGGTCACGGTTAAAGCAGGATTTAATTCCCATTAGTCTCTATGCAGTTTTTGGGGTTGTCATTGCGATCGCGGGAATTGCGCTTAGCCTCAATCAATTTGCCCAAATTGCTTTGCCAACTGCCTTACTCATTGGCGCTAGTCTGTCCGCAACCGATCCTGTATCTGTAACGGCTCTATTGCGAGAGTTGGGGGTGGGAAAGCGCCTAACTACTTTGATGGAAGGCGAAAGTTTATTTAATGACGGCATGGCAGTAGTTGCCTTTGGATTTTTGATTGCCTTTTCCCAAGGAACTGCAAATTTGACATTTCAGGCAGTTTTTACTCAGTTGGTTTTGGTCGTGGGAATTGGGCTAGGTACTGGAGGAATCATCGGGTTTGGTGTTTCCTATTTGACTCAGCGTTTCGATCTGCCTCTAGTGGAGCAATCTCTAACTCTGGTGATGGCTTATGGAACTTACTTGATCACAGAAGAATTAGGAGGATCGGGAGTAATTGCTGTAGTAATGACGGGATTAATTTTAGGAAATTTTGGTTCTCTAATCGGAATGAATCCTCGTACAAGAATCATTGTTAGTGAGTTTTGGGAATTTTTAGCCTTTTTTGTGAATTCCATTGTCTTCCTATTGATTGGCGATCAGATTCGCTTTGCCATTCTAGGCGAAAATATGGGCGCGATCGCAGTGACAATCGCCGCCGTAATTGGCACTAGAGCGATCGCTATTTATGGATTAAGCGCCTTGAGCAACCGCTTTACGAAGTCAGCTATTCCCATTGCTGATCAAACGGTACTTTGGTGGGGAGGGCTGCGAGGTGCAGTGTCCATTGCCCTAGCCCTAAGTGTCCCTGAAAGCTTTGAAGGACGCGAGTTGGTGATTGCCACTGTGTTTGGGACAGTGTTATTTACCTTGCTTGTACAAGGATTGACGATTCAGCCTGTTCTCCAAAAGCTAAATCTGCTCCAAAAACAACCAATGCGCGAAAGATATCTAGAAATTATTGCGCGTCAGGCTGCGCTCAGTCGAGTTTTGCAACGATTGACAGAAATAGAGAAGCATCCAAGGGTTGAGACTGAGTTCTATAACTATCAAGTGTCTTTGGTCAAGGGTGAGCTAAGCCGACTACAAGAAGAAATCGTTCAGCTTCAAAGCGAATATCCCGATCTAATTGCTTTTATCACCGATCAATTGCGTGAAGAACTATTAGCGATCGAGGCTGACACCTATGCTGAGTTTGTGCGTTCTGGGCGGTTAAATCAAGAACTTCCTCTCTTCTTAGACGATGTGCCATCCAAATCTTGATTTTTACAGCGCTTTGCACTCAAAACCGAATCAATAAATTCTTGAAAAGCTTTGCTTCGTAACACTTTCTAAAAATTTATTATCAAGAGGTTCTCATTATGAATTATTCTTATCGGTTTAAATTATCCAATCTGTTGTTAGGAATTATTATCGTAGTCTGCATTTTTGGACTTTGGCTACATCCAATAAATGCATCAAATCAGGCAAAAGCACCTGTTGTTTTGGATGGACAACCAATTTTTCAAATTAATGAAACCGATCAATTCACTGCCCAAGATCACGCAGATTTAGTTGATTTTCAATTGAAAGCAGCAATGCAATCGGATCTGCCTGTAAAAGTCACTTTAGAAAATCGGAACCAATTGCCAGCCATCTTTCTAAACGATCGCTATTTATTGACCGTCACCGAACGTGATGCGATCGCAGGACTTACTGCCGATGAACAAGCTAAAATCTGGGTGCAAGAAATTCAAGTAGTGGCTCAAAAAACACAGATAGAGCGTAGTCAGGAATATTTGCAAAATATGCTGATCTTATCTATGGGAATTCTGCTGGTTGCGATCGCCTTATCTTGGAGATTAGTCTGGCTCAGACGCTATCTCTCAGATATTGCTAAGCAAAAGTGGATTAGTACCGATAGTGAAACAATTCCTAAAGGAATGGAGTTATTTTTTAAGCTGATTTTAGCGATCACACGCACTTGTGTCTGGTTAGTAGCAATTCTCTATATTGCCAATCTCTTCCCCGTATCTCGTTCCTTAAGTTACCAAGTCCAAAACATTTTATTGTCCAGTTTTACTTCTCCACTGCTGACACTCGGCAAATCATCCTATTCAGTTATTGACCTTTTAATTTTAGTAGCTTTGCTGTTTGGCGTAGTCTTCCTCGCGAGAACAAGCACTAATATTTTGCGGGAACGGTTCTTAAATCTCGCAGGGCTTTGTCGTGGCGTTCAAGAGGCGATCGCTGTTCTTGCTCAATATGGACTGATTTTTATTGGCGCATTAGTCCTGCTCCAAGCTTGGGGCTTAGATCCGACAATCTATATCCAATCACCAATTACAATTTGATTAATGTTTCACATCATAGCCCTTTGCTGGTTGATAGGTTTGTCGGCATGGCGATCACCTACTCATTTCATGGGTAAAACACATCTTGTTTGTTGATCGGTTTATGAGAGGGGCGATCGCTGGTTGGTTTATTTTTGAGATAGGCGATCACCCTGATTCCAGTGTTATATCGGTATTATGTTTCGGTCAACCAACAAAACTGATAACCACGAAGCACAATGCGTTCATCATGTTGAGAGGGCTTTTTACCAGTATATAAATCAATAAATCGGCTATAAACGTTAAAGCCCTTATTGCTTATAGCTGACAAGTCTAAATATTGCGGGTTTGCATCAAAATTGGCAACTACTAGCACCTTCTCCGATGGACGCTGATGGTCGAACCGAATAAAACCGAGTAAATGTTCATTGTCTAACTGAAGCAATTCACGATTATTAAAATCGGCAAAGGCAGAGATCTCTTTGCGAATAGAAATCATTTTTTTCATGGCAGTGAAAATCGCATACTGTTCAGTGCCTTGTTTTTTGCGGAGTTCGGCTTTTTCCCAATCGATTTTTGGACGATGTACCCAACGATTATCATTGCACTTACTAGGATCGTCATAAAAGCTGTAATCATTGAGTACACCGATCGCATCGCCATTATAAATTAAAGGGATTCCGCCAAAGGATAGAATAATCCCATGCAGTAGGAGAATTCGATCAATGGCAGCAGCAATCAAGTCTTTATCCTCTGACTGCAAAGCTGATTCCATCCCAACCAGAGAAGCCAATGATCCACAGATACGCCCATCTCCTGTCGCTTCATTATGCATGAATTCTAAACCCCTAGCCGAACCGTCAAATTTACCGCTAAAATAATCAATCAAAAAGCGGCGATGAGAATGGGGTTCGTAACCTGCTAAGCGAATATCGTTATCATCAAAACCAAAGCCAATATCATCATGACAGCGTACATAATTTAGCCAAGTCGCTCGTTCCAATTTATTGGGTAAGCTCTTAATGCCTTGGCTGAGGAGTTTGGTGTTTTTCGTGGCAACGCCATCCCAAAGTAATGCCATTAAGGTTGCATTGTAGGCAATTTCGCATTCTTTGGCAGCGATCGCATCTTCGCCAAAGTACTTAATTACTTCCACAGGAGCGACGATCGCCTCAGCAATAAATAGCACTCCTGGAGCAGAAACTTGGCAACAGTCTTTCATTAACTGCAAAATCAGGTGCGCTTTCCGTTCATTTTGACAAGAAGTACCAATCTTTTTCCACAAAAAGGCGACCGCATCAAGACGCAACACATCTACACCTTGATTTGCCCAAAACATAATGATGTCCAGCATTTCAATGAATACCTTGGGATTGCTATAATTCAAATCCCATTGATAACTATGGAAAACTGTCATCACCCATTTTTGCATTTCAGGATTCCAAGTGAAGTTACCAGGATCGGTTTCAGGAAATACCTGTGGCATACTCTGCTCAAACATATCAGGGACTTCGCGCCCTTCATAGATGTAGTAGTAGTCTTGAAAGCGGCGATCGCCTTTGATGGCTTTCTTTGCCCATTCATGCTCATCAGAGGTGTGATTGAGAACAACATCGAGAACCAACAAAATATCCCGTTTGCGGAAATCTTCGGCAATCAGACGGACATCTTCTAAGTCACCCACGTGATCGTCAATTTGGCGAAAATCACTGATGGCATAGCCTCCATCACTTTTACCTTCAGGACATTTCAAAATCGGCATAATATGCACCATATTGATGCCTAATTCTTGAAAATAGCTGGTTTTGCTGGCAAGATCCTTGAGATTATCCGCAAATCCATTGGAATAGAGCGCCATCCCCACCCATTTTTGCGACAAAAACCAGTTGTGATCCTGTTCACGCTGCATATCCAAGCGCTCTAATTCTGGAGAGCGATCAATATAACCCTTTGCCATCGTTTCCACTAGGTGCAACATCTGCAATTTGAAATCATCGCGATGTCCATACAGCGTATAGAAAAGCGAATGGATTGCGTAGAAATTAGCACCAAGACGGGTATAAAAGTGTCGTAGATCTTGACGACGAATTTCAGGTTTTAAATCATCAAGGATAGAATTTAAAAGTGAATGAGAGATTTGTTCGTACATAGAGTTTCCCTAAAATATGCTTGCCTGTAGAATGATGTGCCGCGCAATCTGGGACATATTATTCTATCCATTTTTGTGTATCTGGATAATAATGAACAACTCCTTCTAAAATCCCTGCGCTATAGTTTCCATTCATACCCAAAAAGTCTCCCTGAGCTAAATATAATCTATGGGTATTTCCTAGCTCCTTGGCTTGCCGTTGAGCCTGTTCAATAATGTCCCTATGGGCATTGGCAACTAAAATAGAAGGTACTGAACTAGTCAACAATGGTAGATCGTTGCCACTATCACCCGCAAAAATCGTATTCCTATGATCGCAATCCAATTGATTCATCAAAAATTCTACTGCATGGAGTTTGGTGGCATGGGCGGGTAATATATCTAGCAAACCGATTCCCTTAGCTTCATCAACACTGTAAATCAAGCTTGCAGCAATATTTTTCTCTTTAAGGCGATCGCTGATATACTGGAGCAAAGCATCTTTTTCCACATCTAAGGGCAGATAGTAACTAAGTTTAAATCGACTCTGTTGATCGGATTCTTGCAAAACTAAATGGGATATTTCCGCTAAATCGGCAAACCAAGGCTCTAAATCTACCGCATTTAAACCTTGCCAATCAACCGCAATCTGCTGTGTCCAGTCTTGCCAAGATTTCCAGCGATCACCCTCAAATTGGTACATCGTGCTACCAACATCGCCAACCACCCAATCGGGTATGGGCAGATCATATTCTTGAATTGCTTCTTGAACTAAGGTCAGATTCCTACCACTTACATATGCCAAGTGAACTTCAGAACGGCTGACTAAACGGGAGAATATGTCTCGCGCTTCAGGGGATTCTGGTTGAGTTCCATTGGGTAACAGAGTTCGATCAAGGTCAGTACAAATCAATAATTTCTGCATAGGTCACAATTATATTAGTTATTGATGTAAAAAGTTCTCCCACCGAAGGCGGGAAAATTTTTTATAAATTAAAGAAGTCATAATGGGCGATCGCCTCTAAAATACCGCCAGCATGAGCGCTATCAGCAAAATACACGCGATCGCTATCACTTAAATTTAATAGTTCTTCACGGTGACGATTGTCAACGACCACACCCAAAGTATTGCCACGGAGCATATCTTCATCGCCGCCCGATCCACCATTCACCAAAACCTGCTCTAGAGGAATGTTCCATTGTCTAGCGACATAGCGCAGGGCAAGCCCTTTAGAGGCTCTTGCAGGCACAATGTCTAGATATTGACCAAAGGAAAGCGTAGCATTTACTGACAATTCCTGTTGACGCAACAGGGTCAAAATTTCCTCCATTGGCGGCGCAAGATTGGCATCGTAGTAATAGGAGACTTTAAACCGACTTTGCTGCTCCTTTGGCTGTGGGGCAATCCCTGGTAATGGATCAATAATGCGTCGTAATACCTGTGGTGTCCACCAGCGATCAATATGGTAGTTCCAAGCGATATCGGCCGTATATTGAGGTGGATAGTAAATCTCTGTGCCTAGACTGGTGATCAAAACATCGGGAGTGGGAATTCCATAGGTTTTTAAAATTTTGAGAACAGAATCTAATCGCCGACCTGTGGCGATGCCAAACAAAAATTTCCTGTGTTGTATGCGGACAATCTGGATAAATTTTGCCAATGCTTCCGCATCCCCCAACAAGGTATTGTCGATCGCCGTAAAAATCGCTCGTTTGCGATATTGTCCTGCCTTTGGTGAAAATGTTGGCTTGGGTAAAGGTTCCTGTTGCAATACGAGTGGTTGAATTCTTTGCAAATAGGTTTGAGCATGAGCATCCCATGAATAGAATTTGGCAACATTCTTTAATCCATTCTCAGAAAATTGCTGCCAGAGTGTGGCATCTTCAAGAATCTGTAATAAAGCCTCAGTGATCGCCTTCTCATTCAGAGGATCGACTAATAACCCATTCTGACAATTACCAATAATATCCACTGGTCCCCCGTTTTCTGTGGCAACTAATGGCAATCCACTCGCCGCCGCCTCTAATAGCGTTAGTCCAAAAGGCTCAGTGAGAGCAGGATTGACAAACACACCCTTAGACTTTACTGCTAATCGATAAATATCGGCAACTTCACCAGAGCTATGATGTTTCGGTAGAGCCACGCGACCATAGAGATCGTAGCAATCCATTACTAGCAATAACTCTGTTAAAACATTTTGCGCCCCTTCATTTAGTTCTCGAATATCCTGTCGATTACCAGCCACAATGACCAGATTAGAGAGTTCTTGGAGACGAGGTGATTGACCATAGGCTTCTAAAAGTGTAACGATATTTTTGCGCTGATCGGGTCGAGAGAGAGCCAGAATGATTGGCTTCTCTGGATTATTGAGAAACTTGGCTAGAACTTCTTGAAAAGCGATCGCTTGATTATTTTCTGTTGGTGGATAAAACTGCTCCAAGTCAGTCCCTGGGGGGATAATTGCCATTTTTTCGGGCGTGTAATAGTCGTAAAGTTCATATTGATCTTCAATTTCATTACGAGTACTAGTAATCACCAAGTCCGCAGTGCTTAAGGTATCCTCTTCGGCACTGACCCTCTGGAGCATATGATAGCGTTCTTCGATCTGTTCTAGGAGCATTCCTGAACCTAGCAGTCTTCGCAATTTATCGCGCCCCAAAGAATGCCCTGTATGAATTAGGGGTAAACCCGTTAAATGGGAAAGTCGCACACCCACATATCCTGCATCGGCATAGTGGGTGTGGATAATATCAGGTAAACGCGGCTGTTTGAGTAACCAAGCAAACAGGCGATCGGTAAAGCTATCTAGATAACTCCATAACTCTTCTTTAGGAATATAGCCTTCAGGTCCCGCTTCAATCCTAGCAATCTGAGCATTTGCGGCTAAAGCTTCAGTCTCTAAGCTATATTCAGCATCTACAGCAGCATCAATGATCCGTCTAGTAACCAAATTCACACGCTCGACATTCGTCTGTTTGGCAAGGGCTTTAGCCAATTCCACCACATATTTTGTTTGTCCTCCAGTGTCTGCATCTCGCCCCAGTTCTAGATTATGGCTTCTGATCAACCCATGTATACTGATGAGCAGAATATATAACGATCTATGATTTTTATTGGACATAATTGGTTAATCTTAGTTTAAGGTACAACAGATTTGAACAATTCTCCAAGTTACGTATTGTAAAGAAAATATACAGTCACTTAGGTTATGAAACCTAGGAGATAGTTACGGCGCTTTGGGCGGCAATTCTGAGCGAGTGACAAAATTGTGGAAATATGTTTCTTACCTTAGGCGCTCGCCTTGCTAAGATCTTTATTTTACAATGCTTTGCGATCAAGCCTAGACCAAGAAAAGTGTGAAATTGTTGTTTCGCAGCGCCTTCACACTTTTCTTATGGTTAGTGTTTTTGTGGTTAGATTGAGCGGTAATTTCTGTAAATCCATTGTGATACATGATATTGTCACTGGTCTGTTAATCCATAGATGTGTTACTTTTAACTAGATAAATACCACTATATATTCATTAGTAGTCTAACTCACCTTACGCAGATAGAATTCCTGCGTTGGCTAAGGTTGCGGGCTGGTACGCACCATCCACAGCCTCTACAAATATGAATTATTCAGTCAGGGGCAATCCTCCTGTGGTTGTCCTGCTTGGCTAACAGCAAGAGAGTCATCATCTGCATTCTAAATAGCGATCACTTTACAATGAAACATCTTTTGCCGCAATTTTCAGGTAGTACGGATGAGTTAGATAATTTGACACTTGCTTGTTCTGGGTGCAATGGTCGCTGCTACAATTTTATGACTGGCATCAATCCTAAGATTGTAACCTATATTCAGTAGGTATTTTTTGAGACTCAGTATTTATTGAGAAAACCTTTATGGGTATAACGTTTTGGTTTTTTTCTACTTTTTTAATACTCTTAGTGAGACTATCTAATTAATATTAATTATCGATAAAAAATTTGCTGTTGAGAATAGGATCTCTAAAACTCTCTCTCTTTCGTTGCAAATATTTTTTTGCCCAAAAGACCTACTGAATGTAGGATATAAACAAGGTAATAGGCATTTTTTTCTAGCGAAGGTTAGTAGGGGAATATATGAAGGGACTGCTTATAAAGGTGGTTTAGACTTTATCAGTAATAACTCAAAAAGTTTGTGCATTGGCTGCTAAGTAGGGCTTGCTGAAAAAGTAATTAGGAGGCAGGAAGAATGCAAGTAGAAAAAGGAGACCACAGGACAGGCAAGACAGGAAATCGCCGAAATCGGGAA
>NZ_JACJPY010000115.1 GCF_014696345.1 Pseudanabaena cinerea FACHB-1277 | reverse complement strand
GGATTGAGAAAGGGATTGAGAAAGTTGCTAAGGCTTTGAAAGAGCAGAATATCGCTATTGAAATTATTGTTGAATCGACTGGATTGTCATACGAAGCTATTGAAAGAATTTGAGCGAGCAATAGCACTACCAAATTTTTGGTTTAAAGTCTTTGCCATTAGCAATAATTACGGAATCACCTGCGGGTTGGATTAGGAATAGTCCTTCTTGAATCGCATATTCGTTAACTCTTTCATCGATTTTAATTCCTGCTACGGCTCCATAGAGTTTATCGTTTTTGTGTTTGGGAAATGCTTTTTTGAAGCGCTCTAGGGTTTGTAAAAATCTTTTCACATCACGAACTTCTAAATGAGATTTCACTTCGATCGCGACTACTTCAGTGGTATTTTCTACGAGAATATCAATTTCGATGGAACCTTGATCATCTTGACCCGTAACTCGGAGAGCCGTGAGATGTACTTCTATTCCTTTTTCTTGAAATAGTCTGGCGGCGGCAGGTTTGATCAGGTTTTCGACAAATTCTCCCCATCGGCTCGTTAGCCCTCCTACTTGTTTGTTGGTTTGGGCAACTTGAGCAATGAGCTTTTCGATTTGTTGGTCGGTGCGATCGCTTTGTTCACGTAGTCGATTCATTTCTCGTTCGGCAGCTTGCTGGTATTCCTTACGTTGCTGCTCACTTTCACGGAAGAGGGCGAAGATGTCATCTAGGGTGATGGGTTGGCTCATGGCTTTTTTTAAGGATAGCAAATTAAAGCTATTGTATGAGAAGTTCTTATAAAATACCAGTGGCGATCGCCACGATACCCAAGACTATGTGACTAAAGGCTATGCTGTATAAATTTTTGAAACATGCATAGTGATATGACCAATAAATACCAATAACTAAGCTCATTACTACTGTTGGAATATCATTATAAATAATATGGGCGAGAGCGTATAAAACTGGTGAAATAATTAAAAAATATCGAGAAAGATTTACTTCTGACAGGATATGGAAGATATAGGATCGATATAGAAATTCTTGTAGGGGAGTGGATATGAATATATAGAAAACATAGAAGTATATAGGAATTCCAGAGTTATCTATTCTTGCACCGTAAAAATGATAATAAAGGATAGATAAAACTGTGCAAATTACTGTGATTGGTAATATATTTTTGAGTGCAGGAATTAAGTTGTGTTGATTAAAACCAACTTCAGAAAAAGATACTTTTTTGAGAATAGCAGATAAAATAATCAACAATCCGACTATTCCTAAGGTGATAAATCGATAACCGAAGGGGATTATGCCAACAAGAATTAAAATAACGGGTAGGACGTATAATCCAATTATAATTATTATAATGTCTCCAAAAATACTCATAACTTTATTCGCTGATTTTTGCGTCGATAAAATAATTAATGCCTAAATAGGGCAATAAAATAAGGGCAATTGCTCCACCCCAAGTAATAAGAAGACTTTCATTCGCGATACCAAATGTTTTTTCTATGAAATAGACCCCACCAAATATATGTATCAAAAAAGAACAAATTATAAGTAAAATAACTGTCGTACTAAAAATATATTTGTGCTTTTGTGTTTTTGATTGAGTCCAAGTAACAACTAATGTCAATATTAGTAAAATTAAAATAAATATCGGTACTAATCCTGCAAGATTTCCAAGTGACATATCTTGATTAAATAGCAATTTTTTGATTGTTGTTGTGTAGTAAGAATAAAAAGGAACCCAAAGCAGTAAACTAGCATCACAAAAAATTAAATAAGTGAAGTATTTGTGACTCTTAAATACTGAAGAGGGATTCCACCAGTTTTGAATTAGTAAGGCAAATATCTCAAAACCACATAAGAAAATTGCTAGATCGACAAATGTGTAAAATAAACGGCTGAAGGAAAGCTGGCTTTTCCAATGTTCATATTTAAGAGAAGTTTTAAAAAAATCAGTGAATTCTTTGTATTTAGGATTAGGATTTTGTTTTATGCTTGGATTCTTAACGATTTCTTGTGCAGATTTTTTAATATATTGTTGATTTAGTACAGCTTGATTATTGGTATCAAAGTATATGTACAGAAATTCTTTGCGGCTTAAATTTTCAGGAATTTGATGGATTTGGATACTAGAAGTAGCATCTGGCTTGATTTCAAACAATAAAATTGGATCGGAGCTTAAATCTAACGAGACGGCGATAATACTGAAAATCACAACTCCTAATGTGAAACGCCAAAACACTTTGCCCTTTTGTCTAATTAAGCATATTGCTCGATAAAGCGAATAAATTGATATTCCTAAAAAGATGGAAGGATAAACTATTAGATGTGGATACAGTTGAGCATATATTTTTAAGGTTTCAAAGCCGCCAAATTCTAGAAAAATGCTCAAAGGTAAGCTAAACATGGCAATTAAGATAATTCCAAAAAGAAGAACCTCCCATTTTTTATCTAATCGGCGCTCAGTGAACATACTATCCCAAGTAAGAGTTCTTGCTTCTGGATTAGCCACGATCGCTGGCAACCAACTTTTACCAAAAACTTTGTGGACTTCATCAAATTCTTCACGCAGACGGTCACGGGTGAAACGCATAGCTGAAAATATGGATCTTTCTTTGCGGACAAAGGCATCAAGGAAATGTTCAAGCAACCTACGCGCAAAAGGGGATTCGACTTCCTCGCGCATGACAATGCAATAAGGTAGATTGAGTGATGTGAGTTGATTGGCTAGTCCTAAGCCATCGCAGGAGTTAAAAATGGCAAGTTGTAATTTATCGTTGATGAGCTTTTTTATGAATTCTGTCAGATCGCCGATCGCTAGTTCGTCATTGTCATTAATTTTTACCCAGCCAATTTTGCCATTGTGATCGCTACGGCTATGACCAGCAAAAAATAAGATGTGCCAGCCCTTTGGATCTTGCAATGTTTCTTCCAACTTTTTGAGATCGGGTTGGAGTAGAGTGGTGATTGCCCCTCCATATTTATCTAAGTTAAGAAGTAATTCTTCTTCTTTTTCTAATCCAAGTTTAAAATCACCAAAGATCGCTAAAATTCTGATTTTGGATTCTACTAATAAGATTTGGTTTTGATCTGGACGCTCAAAGTCTGTAGCACTGATAGATAATTCTGTATCTTTGTGAGCATCAAAAAATTTTGTGAAGATATCTGCTTCTTGCCAAGGTAGTCCCCTTAATTTGCGATCTTCGGTCTGTACAAAAATCTGAACTTCTTCTGTCAGTTGACAATATTTTTCGAGGGTTGTTGGAATTTTACGATCGCGATCGCCATTTTCATCAAACCAGTTACTGATATGCAGCCATTGGTTGAGATTATGTTTAAAGTCATTTGCAATCTCTTGAAAATTAACAGCACCACTTACTTTTGAGATGTTTTGTTCAGGAATTGCCTCAACTCGCATCCGCCGAATATCATTACCATAGCCTTTGCTATTGGGAGTTATATTCTTTCGCCATTGGTTAAATGCTTCAGATAATGATTCTGGCATTATGGATAAGTAAGAACTTTTTTCTTCAAATCGTCCTTTTTCGTCATAAATGCTCAATGTGACGGGTAAAGCATCTATGGAAGTTTGCAATAAAATTGGAGAGCCAAATTTGAGATAGATTCTTTTTGTCATCGTCAAATTACCTCGGAAAATTTTCTACGACAGTTTCGTTGCCTAGTGTGAGACTAATACTAAAGCGATCGCCCGATCCACAAATAAATTTTTGATTGTGAGTAATATCGAAACTGCTCGTATTCGCAGTAATTTGAATGTCGGGAATGAGTTGACCTTCATCATCAAAGATGCTAATGGCTAGATGTTCTGGTAAGTAACCTTTGCCCTCAATTGCTCTTACCTTTAGAAATACTTGCACTTCTGTTTCATTGACTTCAGATACTGTGATTGACAGTTCTGTGAGAACTTGAGGGAATTGGATAACTCTGTTAAGTGACTCACCTCTGACAATTTGCATTCCCTTAAATTCGAGGCATTGTCGCCAAAAGTCAAAGACGCTAATTACTTCTTCTTGGATTGTGTCAAGTAAGTCTTGGGTTTGAGAGATTAGCGATCGCTGATTTACTGTAGAAATTTCTACTGTTTTTGACATATCCAAAATTTGAAACCCATTAAATTCACCAATCTTGCCATCTTCAAAAAGAGCGAGTAGATCTTTGAGATCTTCATCAGCACCTTCTATAACTATCTTCTTACGAATTTTCATGTTTTTCCAAATTAATTAACTAGAGATATTCTTAATTTTATACGTCTATTCATTTTGTCTTGAAGAATCTGTTGTAGTTCTTGTGAGATCTCACTCTCATTAATATCAACATCATCTTCATACTCAATCCATCCCTGAACTCGCCTAATCTTTATAGTATGGGTGTTTTGGGGATAATTGCGATCATACCCCTTGTTTTGCAAGAACTCGATCACTCTTACCCAAGAAGGAAACCGATCCACTCCCATTAATTCGTTGACATATTTATGAATGGTTGGAGACATATCTGAATTCAACTGCTTTACTTTCGTTTTCTTAGACTTGTCATCCCACCTATTCAGTTCTTCTTGATTAGGAATTTTACGGCGTTTATAAAAATAGAAAGCAATTTGCTCCTTTCTATAGCCCGACAGAGATAAGCATATATACTCAACTTCTTGTGGTGAAAGCGTCTTGTTATATTTGACATATTTTTGCTTGATGGCGGTTAGCTTTTGCAAAAACGGCTCTATATCAATCCCAGTATTTTTCTGGAATTGCAGACACTCTGGACATAGTGGTTGCTGTGAGGACATATTTACAACGTTTTCTTAATGTGCTTTGATGCGAGAGTAAGCAGAGTAAGTATTGAGTCATAGAGAAATACTATCACTCTTGATACTTGCTGAATAGCTCAGATCCTAAATTACCCCAACTAAATTACCCCAACTCTTAAACATATTAAATGTAGTTACGGGTTAATTCGTCTGCTAAATTGATCATATCGGTTTTTAAACCATCCTTGTAAACAATAATTGTAGAGGAAACGATATGCAAAAGTTGCTAGCAGCTACATTCAGTGTATTGGGCTTAGCCTTAATCACTGCAACTCCTGATCAAGCACAGGCTCAAACATGGACATGGACACAGACAGTTTCTGGACAACAATCTGGAAGTTATGTTGGGACGTATTCAAGTTCCTCTACTATTAACGAAGTTGTACAACCGACTGTCACAAAAACTGTAGAGAGTTCGTATACGAATGTATATCCTGTGACCACTATCACTCGAATTGGTTCTGGTTGGAACTCACAAGCGGTTCCTCCATTGAGATCAATATCACCAATTACTCATCAACTTCCAAACTACGGAAATTCTTTTAATCCAGTAATTGTTCCACAGCCTCTAAGTATCCAAAATCTTGGTGGTTATCAGTTGAATATGAAGCATCTAGGTCGATAGTTCACAGACTATTTAGTTAGAGACGCAATAAGCCGAGATTTATGCTGTTCCGATTGCTATAAATCAAAGCTTATTGCTTTTTGTAACCGCTTACAAGAAGTTGATTTGAAAGGTATTTCTAAAATGAGTAACTATAATAAAAAGGATGAAGAAACTTTCTACTTTAAAAATGAAGTTGATTTCGCAATGATGATGTTAACGCCAATAATTATACTATATTTAGTCATTGCAATAATTTTCCCTGCCAACAATGATAAGGCAAAAGTTAATCAGCGATCGCCTAGCTCCCAGACCTCTGCACTTTGCTCAACTGGCACACTGGTAGCGAGTGAGCCTGATGCTGAAATAAATATCAGGTCTGGAGCAGGACTAGAATATTCAGCCGAGCATTATGGATTGCCCAATGATGTTGTTAACCTGCTTGCCAATCAAAATGATAAGGAAGGTGCAGTTTGGTATCAAATCGAATTTCCCTCCAGTAAGGCTCAAGGTTGGCTAAAAAGTGATTTTGTCAAAGTTAATTGCCAATAGTTACTAGGTGATGGAGAAATATTATGTCTAATTCATCTAATCCTAAAAATCTGTTAACTATATATTTTCAAGTGCTTTTAGGGTATATCGTTTTCTTTATTGCTCTTATTTCTTTTTTTACTATTGTTATTGGGCTTATGACAGGATGGAAAATAATTCTAATCTCTGCTTTAGTAAGAAAGTTAGATGGTTCTTTCCCTTTAGATAGTTGGATCAGCACAATATCTATATTTGCAATATCTTCTTTTTTCTCAGCACTTGAGGTAAAAAAATTTGGTTTAGGTTGGTTTACCTATGGAATATTACTTTTTGTGCGTTTTTATTACTTTCAACATTTAGCAGAATGGAATAAGTTTCCTGAATTTATACGGACATCATGGGATTTCGCCTTGTTTATACATCCAGTTATTCATTGGTTCTTTGGTGGTAAGTTTGCTGAACGTTTCGCAATGACCAACGAGCAACGAAAAGAAGATTATCGAAACGCATATTACGCTGCATACCATGCTGCTTGTAATGAATACAACAGCTTAAATTATGAAACTAGGAATAGGTTAAATGATAATGGTATCTTCAATGCTCATGATTATGCCGAGAAAAAAATGAATAGATGATCTCAAAAAGCCCAACTTTTCACATTTAAAACACCCAACTTTTCTAGTTTATTTTTTATAGCAAATGTTATAAATAACTTAGACAATTTTGAAATCATCGAAAGAGGTCAATAATCCAAATGAAAACAAAGCATATACTTACAATCACCGCGCTATTTGGACTCAGCCTTGTCCCTGCCCTTCCATCTCACGCTCAACGCAGTAATCCATGCAAGTCAGCCCCACTTGCTACACCTAGCAGAGAGACTAGACAAATTCGAGTTGAGAAGTATGGAATCGCTTTTAATATCCCAGAAAATTATCGAACTAGCTCGTACATTACTGATGTCAAGATGGATATTTCGATATATAATCCCTCAGCTTTTGAGTTTAATGAATGCATGAGAATCAACAAGATCCCAAGCGATGAAATATTTGCACCTTCTGCAATCTTTTCTATTGATTCGTTGCGTTCTGGAAAAAGTTTGATTGACATAGCTAATGAGCGTCTGAGTCGCTATGCCAACACTTTTCGCAAAATAACATTTAAAAATGAACCTACCATAAGCTTTGAATATCGAAATGTAGCAGACTTGTATGATGCTGTTCTATTTTTTCTTCCTAACCGAAAATCCTCAGTAGCTATCTCGATTAATAGAGAAAATAAAGCTTTAGGTGAGGCTATCAAATCCTCGTTCACTTTTGACTTGAGTTCAAGCTCTAACTCAGTTACAACTTCGTCTTCTGTTTCTCAGGCTTCTAATAATCCTGCTACCAAACTGCTCAATGGAGTTTATGTTGGTGAAGGAACTATGTTTAACAATTCTCACAGAGAAGTTTTATCCCGCAATAATCGTCTCTGCATTAAGTTTGTTGATGGACCTGCCAGTCCTTATAGTGGTCGTCAAGAAGTTACTATCAGTTCCATATCATTAAGATCGGGAAAGCTATTTACTGACTCTTATACAAATTATGCAAATGGTACTGAACTTGAGGCATTTGCAGGTGAAGATCTAAATCCACCTTATTCAACTTTTTTGTATAAAGATGTTAAAGCTGCTTTCAGGCATACTGGGAGAACTTACTGGGTGTATCGTGGGAAAACTTTATACAAGATCAACCCTGAAATGGACAAAGACTTACAAGAATGTGTGGCATCTCAAGGAGTATATAAGAAAACTAGGAAGGGTGCTGTTATAGATGGGATAAAACCATCTTGGTAGTACCATCTGCCCGACAATCGAACTGTTTAACTTAAAATTCATCTTACTTTATTAAATCTATTCAGAGTAACCAATGAAAACAAAACATCTAGTTACAATCGCCGCGCTACTTGGACTTAGCCTTGTCCATGCCCTTCCGTCTCACGCTCAACGCAGTAATCCATGCCAATTAGCTCCATTTGCTCCACCTAGCAGAGAAACCAGACAAATTCGAGTTGAGAAGTACGGTATCGCCTTTAATATCCCTGCTAATTATCGAACTAGGTCAGTTATCACTGACAACAAAATGTATATTTCGATTGAGAATCCATCAGATTTTGACTTTAATGGATGCCTGATAAGCAATAAGGTTTCTACTGAACTAAATCCACCTTCTGGCAGTCTTTCAATTGATTCGCGTTCTGGAGATAGCCTGATTGAGATAGCAAAACAGGGTCGTTATCGCAATAATTTTCGCAAAATCATATTTAAGAATGAATCCGCAATAGGTTTTGAGAGTTATTCTTTGGGTTCCTATTATGATGATGTTCTTTTTTTTCTGTCCAATCAAAAAAATTCAGTAACCATCTCCATCAATAGGAATGATAAAGCTTTAGGTGAGACTATCAAATCCTCATTCACTTTTGACTTGAGTTCAAGCCCGTACTCCGAATCTGTAAATAGTGACGATTTAATTTCTGTAGTACAGACAAAAACTTGTCAGCTACTCAATCAAGGCTCTTCTATCCCTGATGTCGTATCCAATGTTAAACCAACCGTAAAAAAACTAGATCAAGAATACCTTTTTATTCATGCAAACTTGTCAAGAAAGATGCATAGTGAAAGTGGAAATGATGTTGATATTGTAACAAGAAGAATGATCGGAGGAGCCATCAAGCGGGATTGTCCTCAATTTCAAAACAAGTTAACTGAGTATTACAAGAGTAACTTTAGCTCGAATTCACAACCAGCAACCTCCAATCCAGAAACCTCAGTTAGACCTTCTAACGCAAATCTTCCCCAGTCACCGATTCGCCTTAACAATCAGAAGTTTGAGCCAGAATCTCCTAAAATTTTGCTCAGTGCAAATATCAGCTCATCCGAAGCACAGGTTTTAGAAAAATTAAATTCCATTCCAGTATTCATAATTGCAGATGCTACTGGTAAACCCTTGTTTGGTAAGAATGACACTAATTCTCCTCAAGTTTTATTTTTCTTTCTCAACCCCGATGATGCCACTGCATATCTAAATTGGATTAAAAATACTAATCCTGAACTTAGTGAAAATGCTCGAATTATCGCTCGCTCATTGACTGAAGCCTATCAGACAATCAAAAAGAACCAAGATCGAAAAGATATCACATTTCAAATTACACCTTCCAAATCTAGTCTAGACTCTGCACGAGAAATACTACCATCCCAAGGGAAATTCGCAAATAAATTGCCCAATATTCCAGTTTTCTTTGCTACTGGAAATACCAATGGAACAAATGGGTTGCTCACTCTAACTATAGATGGGAAGCAAACTGTACCCTATTTCTTCGATTTAAAAGACCTACAAAGTCTTCTTAATAAAGCCATGCAAGCACAGCCAAATGTATCTAACTCAACTAAAATTCAAGTTACGAGTTTATATTATGTACTTGATTTGATGGTAGACGCGAAAAATGGTAAGCCAAACCCTGAAACAGAAAGGTTTGAATTTGTACCTTCTCGTAGTGCGTTTGAATATATCAAGCAGAATAGCTCATCTAAATAATTTTCCCCAACTTTTACAGAATGAATAACCCAACTTTTCTATTTCCCTTAACTTAATTAGGAAGCTATTCTTAATCCATACATCAGGTCAAAACGTTAAGCTGATGATTGGGTTCAGCGACAAGGCAAAAAACCTCTAGGTAATGCTGCCAAACGTAATTCTAGAGCAATCTCTAAATAGCCATCTCGAACATCTATCTTTATCAATTGGAGTAATCAAATGACCCCAAAAACCATCATTTCAGCCTGTCTCATCTCCTTGTTTTTACTAACAGGTGTTGAAGCTGCCTTTGCAGGTAAAAAACATCGTAGTGCTGCATTTCAAACAGGTAAGGCAGTCTTGAAGCGTAATAGCATCAACGATCCCAAAACACCAAGACATATTCGCGGTTGGTTGAAAAACGAACAACGCACTCGTGGCGATAATGCTCGTAAATGGCGCAATCCCAAGGGCTATGACGTGGGACACGATTCACAAGGTAACTTGCGTTGGGAAAACTCCAATATGAATAGATCGCGTGGTGGCAAGTTCAAGAAGTAGCCAAGTAAATAATTGATATTACTCGCCCAATGCTCTTGATTACAAATAAATGACCTGTGACTGGCAAGTTGTTGAGGTGTGGATTGATCCCATGCAATCCACACCTTATTTATTGATGCTTATGGGCGATCGCATTGCCCTTAAATCATTACCTAGCAGCGTATTTAATGCAGGCGTATTCTCTAATTCAACCCTGAGTGGTGCAATTAGTTCCGCCTATACTGATGTCAACCCCAATCTTGCAGGAAATCAAGCATTAGGTGCAAACCAAGCCGTCTTCTTCAGATGGAACGGTAGTAAATATGTCTCTGTCAATGATGGACTTGCGCCCTTTAACACTAATACAGACCTCGTTATCAACGTTACAGGCATGACTAGCACAATGGCTACAGGTGCATTAACTCCTACCAATTACTTTGCTGTATAGAAGACCTGTTGGGAAATAAAAGTAAAGTACAGAAAGGGTTTTACTTTTTCCATCCATTTTTAAGCAGAATCTAAATAGAAGTTCCATAAACCAGCAGCATTC
>NZ_JACJPY010000114.1 GCF_014696345.1 Pseudanabaena cinerea FACHB-1277 | reverse complement strand
ATGGCGATCATGCTATTCATTTGGTGTTTTGTTTCAACACTTGCACCTTATCCGATGAATAGCTTTTTTGGCTCCTTTTTTAAAAATGTCCGCAGTATTGTCTTTACAAACACTGGAAATAGAGAACTGCCCCTTTGCCAGTTCCACAATCCTTGTGACAATTTTTAAACCCAAACCAGCACCCTGCTGCTCGTAGGTTTGACGTTCAAATTGCATGAAAGCGCCAATATGGTTAACCTGCTCGTTAGTCATGCCCCGACCAAAGTCCTGAACTGACAAACAAAATACCCGCCCTTTAACTTGACTGCTGACCTTGATTATAGAGCCTGCTGGCGAGAACTTCACCGCATTGTCAAATAACTCTTGCAAAATCGTCAACAGATGATTTTCAGATATGGCAATCTCAGCCTCCTCTAGCTCCAAGATCAGATCATGATCACGCTTCACTTGGCTGGCAGTTGAGCGCAGTTTTGACTCAACTAGAGCTTTTTCAAATTTTGTATGCGCGAATTTGAATGAATTTTGGTTGGTGGCAGCCACCTCCAACTCTAAATAGGTCAAAAACTTCTTGGTCAATTTCTCCAAACGACGTGCCGACTCATCCGCCCAACCCAACATCTCCCGAACTTCGGCAAGATCCATATTTTCGAGATCATCGTTTAACAAATCAATTGTGCCGATGATGCCATTGAGGGGCGTATTCAGTTCATGGGACATCTTCGAGGCTAGGTTGCCCCGCAGTTCATTGAGAGTGCCTTCGAGGATGTTAATCGTATTGGCGCGAACATTGGAAAGAGATTGGATACGGTCATACTGTTGCTTGATGCGGAGCATTGAGTTGACCCTTGCCCGCAACTCTAGGCTGTTAATGGGCTTGCTCAAAAAGTCATCAGCACCCGCATTCAGACAGTTTGCCAAGTCCGATTTGGCATTGAGAGCAGTCACCATAATGATTGGTATTGAGTGCCATTTGGTGCTTGCCTTGATTAATTTACAAACCTCGATCCCATCTATTTCTGGCATCATCACATCTAGCAAGATTAAGTCTGGCTGACAGGCATCAAGCACAGCGATCGCATCCTTGCCGCTAGCCGTGTAATGCAACTGGTAGCCCTGACCGTCCAAAAAAGTCTCGATTACGTCAAAGTTATTGGGGTCGTCATCGACAACCAAAATTGAAAATGTGTTGGTCATTGCCTTATTTTGTTATTTGGATTTTCCGTTTGATTCTTTTTAATCCTTTCGCAGCGAATAATAAGCTTGCGCGGCAAATCATCCTACATCTATTATTCACGTTAAAGAAATAGACATATCAAACCAAGAATTAGCGTGGCTAAGCTTCGTGCCGCCATGGCTAAATTGTTACTGGGAAGGAAGTAGTAAACGACATTACCATTTTTAATTTGGTGTTAATCATAAATATTTATTGTAACGATGAGATTAAAAAAATGCTAGCATCGTAGAACTATCTAAAAATTTATCTCAAGATTATGCTAAAGCATAAACTGGCTTAACCATTTTATGTCTTTAAAATTTATGGTTTTAAAATCTTTACAGTCCGTTGCAGTTTTGAGTGGTTTCAGAAAAGTCTTAAAAGTGTTGATTTACAACGCTTTCAAGTTCTTTCTAGAACTTCAAATCATAGAAAGCTTTATAAGAAACTTTAAAGGGGGGGGATTTTCCTGCAATTTCAAAGTTTTCCTTAAAGTGCCGCGCTATGTGCTGATTTAAATTTTGTCAGTTAATCAGATCAAAACCTGAGAGATTGTTTAAACAGTCTGGAAATTCGCTAAAAACACTGATTGATCCCCCCTATTCCCCTTACGAAAGGGGGTAAAGATTAAAAAGCTCCCTTTTTAGAGGGACTTAGGGGGATCAAAACTTTTCAAACAGGCTCTCAAAGGGCTATATTCAAATATTGGGGATTAGAGTCTGTCTAGGTTTAAGGGGCTAGATTCCTTTTTTTGAGCAGCATCTAACTTTTATATACTTATTATATTTATATTGACCTATATTCCTTGCCTCCATATTATTTAATCATATTTTTAATTTCTACTTAATTTCTATTTAATTTCTATTTAATTTCTATTTAATTTCTAACATCTATGACCTGCATACTAGTGATTGAAGATGAGGGATTGATTCGCAGCTATTTGGAGGATCTACTAACGCTAGAGGGTTTTGTAGTGGTCACAGCAGACAATGGGGCAAAGGGAGTGGACTTGGCTATGCAGATGCAGCCAGATTTGATTATTTGCGATGTCATGTTGCCTAGATTGAATGGATATGAAGTACTGAAACAGGTGCGCCAAGATACGAGATTGAGTACAGTTCCTTTTCTGTTTTTAACTTCGATGATCGATCGCCGCAGTAGTCGTAAAGGCATGACCCTTGGGGCTGATGATTATCTAGAAAAATCATGTACCAAAGAAGAGCTTCTCGAAGCGATCGCTGTGCGTTTAAATAAACAGAAAATCATTGATCATCGCTTAGAATCGCAGATGGATGCTCTGCGTAGCAGTATCACCTTAGCGCTGCCCCATGAGCTACAAACCCCTCTCTCAGGCATTATGGGGCTTTCAGATTTAATGCGTTTGCAAAGCGCTGAACTGACACCTGAAGATATTCATGAATGCGCTCAGGGGATTTATAATTCTGCGGAACGCCTACAGCGCCTCATTCAAAATTATCTACTCTATAGCAAGTTAATAGTCCTCCGATCGCGCAAAGATACAAATCTAGCCAAACTAGAAGTGGTAATCCCCTGTTCCAGTCAAGGCATTATTACTGATACTGGTAACAAAAAAGCTAGTCAAGGCGATCGCTTAGAGGATCTAGAGATGCACATCGCCCCTGCCGAGCTACCCATTACTGATGAACATTTGATCAAAATTGTTGCAGAGCTGCTAGACAATGCCTTTAAATATTCGCCCAAGGGGAGCAAGGTGACTCTGCAAACTACGGTGAGCAATCGACAGTGGCTATTTACTCTACAGGATCATGGCAGGGGCATGACTGAGGCGCAGATTGCGGCGGTTGGTGCGTATATGCAGTTTGATCGGCAGTTTTATGAACAACAGGGGATCGGTTTAGGCTTGGCGATCGCCCAGAGTTTAGTGGAACTATATGGCGGTAGGTTTGAAATTTATAGTGATGGGAAAGAAGGAACTAGGATTACAATTAATTTGAACTTGCTTTGAACTTATTTTGAAAAGTACTCTCTATCAGACTTGAGTAAGATGAAATGACAAAAGATATAATTCAGTGCAAAGATCCTTCCCATGATATTTGGCGGGAGCAACGGCATCCCCTCGATTGCATTTTTAATCCGCGCTCTGTGGCGGTGATTGGCGCGAGCGAGAGGGAAGGCAGTGTGGGGAGAACTTTACTGTGGAATTTGATTAGTAGCCCCTTTGGTGGCACGGTTTTTCCTGTTAATCCGCAGCGTCATAGTGTTTTGGGGATCAAGTCCTATCCCAGCATAGGAGAGGTTCCTGAAGTGGTGGATTTGGCGGTAATTGCCACGCCTGCCGCCACTGTGCCACAGGTGGTGCGCGACTGTGTTGCCTTAGGCGTAAAAGGCGCGATCATTGTTTCCGCAGGTTTTCGGGAAGTGGGTGAGCAGGGGATCGCCCTTGAGCAGGAGATCTTAGCGGCGGCGCAACTGGGGGGAATGCGAATTATTGGTCCTAATTGCTTGGGATTGATGAATCCTTTGATTGGGCTAAATGCCACCTTTGCAGGGGCGATCGCCCAAAAGGGCAATGTTGCCTTTATCAGTCAAAGTGGGGCGCTCTGTACTTCGATCTTAGATTGGAGCCTCAATGAGAATGTGGGATTTAGCGCTTTTATTTCTATCGGCTCCATGTTAGATGTTAGTTGGGGCGATTTAATTGAATACTTAGGTGATGATCCCCATACTCAAAGTATTGTCTTGTACATGGAATCCATCGGTAATGCCCATGCCTTTTTGTCAGCGGCGCGGGAAGTGGCAATGGACAAGCCGATCATTGTGCTGAAGGTGGGATCAACGGCGGCGGCAGCAAAGGCGGCGGCTTCCCATACGGGGGCGATGACGGGCAGTGATGAAGTATTAAATGCTGCCTTTAGACGCTGTGGTGTGTTGCGGGTGCATACGATTTCTGACTTGTTTGATATGGCAGAGATCTTGGCAAAGCAGCCCCGACCTAAGGGTAATCGCCTTTCCATTGTCACCAATGCGGGGGGACCTGGGGCGATCGCCACCGATGCCCTGATTAGTGGCGGTGGTGAACTATCGGAACTTGCGCCCGAAACCTTAGCAAGATTAAATCAGTTTTTGCCCGCGCAATGGAGCCATCACAATCCCATTGATATTCTGGGGGATGCTAGTTGCGATCGCTATGCCCAAACCCTTGAAGTGGTTGCCGATGATCCCCATAGCGATGGACTGTTGGTGATCTTGACTCCACAGGCGATGACCAATCCCACCGCCACCGCCGAAAAGCTGGCAGCATATAGCAAATTGGGTAAACCGATTCTCACTAGTTGGATGGGCGGAGCGGAGGTAAATGCGGGTACGCAGGTTCTCAATCGGGCAAATATTCCCACCTTCCCCTATCCCGATACGGCGGTGCGCCTGTTTAACTATATGTGGCGCTATACTTACAATTTGCGCGGCATTTACGAAACGCCATTGCTGCCTAAAGATTCTGATCAACACGCGCCCGATCGCGCCCTAGTCTCCCAAATTCTCAACCATGCCATCAGTGGCGATCGCCCGATTTTGACCGAGTACGAATCGAAGCAATTGCTAAGCGCCTATGGCATTCCCACAATTGAGACGGAGATCGCCCATAGCGCCGATGAAGCTGTGGCGATCGCCGAGAACTTCGGCTATCCCATTGTTTTAAAGCTGCATTCTGAAATCATCACCCATAAAACCGATGTGGGCGGGGTCTGCCTGAATTTGGAGAATGCCGCAGCAGTGCAAGAAGCCTATGAAGCGATCGCCTCACGGGTAAATGCGATTAATCCTGAAGCCTTTTTGGGCGTGACCGTGCAGCCGATGGTCAAACTCGAAGGCTATGAATTGATTTTAGGCAGTAGCCTTGACCCGCAATTTGGGGCGGTGATGTTGTTTGGTATGGGTGGGCAGTTGGTGGAGGTATTTCGCGATCGGGCGCTGGCATTGCCGCCCCTAAACACCACCCTCGCCAAACGCATGATGGAGCAAACCCGCATCTATCAAGCCCTCAAAGGTGTGCGGGGGCGCAAATCCATCGACTTTCCTAAATTAGAACAGCTATTGGTCAGCTTTAGCCAATTGATCGTAGAACAGCCGCAGATTCGTGAAATTGACATCAATCCTTTACTCGTATCATCGGAGGTCATGATCGCCCTTGATGCGCGGGTGGTGTTGCATACCGCCGCCGATATCGATCAACGCCCTGCCCCTGCGATCCGTCCCTATCCCAATAAATATTCCCAGCCTTGGCAATCTCTCAAAGGCGATCGCCTGAAGATCCGTCCGATCCGCCCTGAAGATGAACCAATGATGGTGCAGTTTCATAAAACTCTGTCAGAGGAAAGTGTCTATCTGCGCTATGCCCATGTGGTTAAGCTCAATCAGCGCATTTCCCATGAGCGATTATCACGGATCTGCTTCATTGACTACGATCGCGAAATGATCCTCGTTGCCAATCGTTCCCTTCCTGAAACCCAAGAAATTGTCGGTGTTGCCAGATTGAGCAAATTGCATGGCACAAATGAAGCAGAGTTTGCCCTAATCGTCAGCGATCATTACCAACATCAAGGGGTTGGCACAGAGCTAATGCGCCGCCTCTTGGAAATCGGTAAAGAAGAAAATCTTGAGGCGATCGTGGGCTATATTCTCCATAGCAATTACCAGATGCAAAGTATTTGCCGCAAGCTCGGTTTTGCCTTTCACCCCGATGCCGATCAAGAAATGATCAAGGCTGTTTTCAATCTCAAACTTTGATGAGTATAGGACTTATCCCAAACCCACAAATTTACTGAGATTTGGGTAAGTCCTATTTGTTTGGTGATTCATATTGAATGTTCCTCAATATCAACAAGAGAAACTAGCAATTACCATGATGAGAGAATCATTTCTAGCAAAAGACTGGCTTAGCCCAGAGGAAGATGAAGCATGGCAAGATTTGTAATTTTCAGGCGATCGCTAAGGTTATCGAGATCCTAAATACGCCATGAAAGATTAGGGATGCTTTAGTTGTTGGCTGGGGGCTATTGATAATGTGGCATTGGGTGGTGATGGCGATCGCGCATGGGTGAAAGATTTTGGTGTAAGTGATAAAAGTCAAGCGGTGTATGAGTTGGCGGCTTGGTTGGATAGTTTGGGGCTAAAGCTAACGGTAACGGTTAAACCGAATTAAGTAAATTTCTTGTAGAGTATTACAAACGTATTTTGTAAACAGTTATAGAATACAGATGAAACTAAAATATAGATTAACTAAATTATCTCAATCCCTGATTTTCATAGAAACAAAACGCAGGATAAATATGAGAAAGCCAAGACCCGAAACTGATCAAGCGTGTCGGTCATTATTGCAAAAAGCTGTACGACGTGGTAATGCAGAGCTTACCAAAGTTGTTGCTGAGCATCTAGTGAAAACTGGAGATAAAGAATGGCTTAAAAATCGTTTGTCTGTGATTGTATTTGAAGAATGTTGGGTTTTAGGTGGTAATCTGAAATTTACTAAAGACGAAAATATTACTGAAGCTCTAATAAAAACAGCAAGGTCGGTCAAAATAAAAGACGCAGCAGGTCTTGGTTCATTAGGGTATGCACTTTCTCAGGGAGACTTTTCAGTTTTATGTAATTTACCCTCAGATCGGGATATTAAAATCATATCGGAGGCAATTAAGAGACCGCATGACTTTTGGGAATGGGTAATTAGAGAATGTCCTGACGAGAAAAGATTGGCTATTGTTAGCTCTGCTCATAAAGGATTTAAGCGAGGTGGCTGGCCTTGGGATAGAGCATTTATGCAAGCCGCAGCTTATTTAAGTGTTGTGGAAAACTTACCAGAAGTTTATCGTTCTGAGTCAACTTCACAACTAGAAGAATTTCCTTTCTGGATTGCTATTGATAAACACACATCAAAGGGTAAAGAGGCTTTAAGAGAAGCATCAAAAATCTTTGAGATCCCTTACCGTCAGATAAATTGGGCTAGTTTCTATTGTGAAAGTGCTATAACAAATCAATCTTTGACTTCTTATTGGTGGACAAGAGAAGTTGACTGGAGACTTGGCAAAGTTGGTTTGACACTTGATACTGCCTCTAAATTATGGAGATTAATATCACCGACAATATCAGAAATGCTTCAAGCTGAATCTGCAAAACTAGCTAGTTGTTTCTTGCCTGAATCTCGCAATATTCAAGATGTTGCCCAACTCGTTCTTTTTTAAGGAGTAATCAAATATATGTTTAAGGGAAATGATGTAGAACAATTAGTAAAGCTCTTTAATCAAAGAGGAGTTTTTCTTTACCACGCTTGCCAACTTGCTGATTTACAATCTTATTTATCTTTGGGTGGGATACCTTCGAGAGCTTGCTTGGAAAACAGTCTTAAAAATTTCACAAAATTTGATACTGATGACACAGACAAAGCTAACGAAGTATGGGGAAAAGTATTTGTTAATCTCTCTGATTTTGGTACAACATTTGCTAAATCACCCCAAGGCGATTCGACCGTACCTAATCCATATGGACCAATTTTGCTAAAAATTAGACCTGAATCATTACTCGAAGCACTTGATGTAGCGATTTGTTTGAGATCTGCTGGGGCAAAAAATTTTAATCGTGAAGCAGATTCTTTGACTGAAATCAAAGATGTTGAACGTTTGTTTGTCAATCGTTTTGAAGTAGGATCTCATAAAAATTCTCTCATAAAATTCAGGCAGAAACTGAAGCAAGAATTTCCAGAATTTCCATGGGCTGCCGATCCAGAAATTAGCTGTACTTTCCCCAATAGTAGATTGCCCTTTAGTTATGTTGATTCAATATCAGTTGATCCTTACATTATCAAGGGTAACCCTCTAACCTTGTGGATGCGTAGCAAACTCAATTTACCCAACAATGTAAAAGTTCGTGAACGCGAATGCTTAGTAACACGCAAAAATTTACTCAATGACTTGGTTGTTTTTTTTGATTCAAATAAAACGAGTGAATTGTCTTTGCAACAACCTATTTCAAATTTACCATCTAATTTGAGCCAATCCGTTAAAAACTGGATAATAAATGTAAGTAACAAAAATTTAAAATATCAATTTAATCGATTTATTAAGTATTTATACAATGGCACATTTTTATTTTTAGATGAATTTCTTTATGAAGAAGCTATAGAACTTTATGAGCTAGAGCAGTATGAAGAATGTTTAAGTTTGTTAGACTCAATAACAGATAAAGATTCGCCAAAATTTTATCAGTTTAGAGGATTTACTAATGCTTGGATTGCGAACTATCAAGATGCTATAAATGATATCAGCAAGGCTGCTGAATTGATAAATGATGATGAATATTATTCTCTCGCGGAAAAATGTAAAAACTTTCTTCGACAATATCTAAAATATGTCAAGGCAAATAAAGAAATTCAAATGCCTGATTCCACAGAAGAGAGCATATCAGTGGAGCCGTGGATAGAACATTTAGAGAATTGGTATGAAAGCGAAGAAGATCTATATGAAGATTCCCCTGAATCTTTTAGTTATATTGATCCTTACGATTTAAGGCAAATAATCATAGAAGCAAAACAGGACATCTTTAATGATGAGCTAACTCAACTTGAGATTTCTTTATACAGGAGAATGGTTCTAGCAGATAGAGAGACAGCGATCAATCAAGTTTTAATTGAGATGAATCGTATAGGCTGGAATACAAGACAAGGGAAAGAATATTTGCTATGTAAGTTTGGGAAGTCCTCTCGCCGTCAATTAAAAAAAGAAGAGTTGATTGAATTTTTGTTGTACTTGAAAGGGCAGCCAACAAAACAACTTAGTCCATACGATGATATTGCTTTTTAGTTCTATTTAAAGGTGCTTTTTAAATAGCGATCGCCCTTTATGGCAAAAGTGCTAATGAGGCGATCAATCAACTCTGCCAAAGCCTAATAACAGATTCAATCCACATATGTCCATTCACAGGAGAAAAAAGCACCCAAGAACTCACAAATGACATAAAAGCTTGGCTTAGAAGAATTAACTTAGAATACAACTAGGAGGACAAACCCATGCACACAGCCAAACTCAGAATGCAAGGCAACGAACAACTAGCCATATTACCAGACGGCTTTCAACTAGTCGGCGAAGAAGTCTACATCAAAAAAGTCGGCAACGCGATCATCCTTATCCCCAAAAACAACCCTTGGCAAACCCTCTGGAATAGCCTCGACCTCTTCTCAGATGACTTCATGGAAACCAGAGAACAACCTCCATTGCAAGAAAGAGAGGAACTATTCTCATGAGATATATGCTCGACACCAATACTTGCATTTACATCATCAAACGCAAGCCCAAAGACGTTTTAGAAAAATTTCAAACCATCGCCCCCTTTGATATTGGCATCTCATCCATCACCGTAGCCGAACTAGAATATGGAGCCGCCAAAAGCCAATTTCCCGATCGCAATCGCGCCGCCCTCAACCAATTCCTAATCCCATTAGAAATTGTCCAATTTGACGAACAATCCGCAACCATTTACGGAGACATCCGCGCAACCCTAGAGCGATCAGGCAAAATCATTGGCGCAATGGATTTGCTCATAGCCGCTCATGCTCTGAGTTTAAACCTAACCCTAGTCACCAACAACACCAAAGAATTTAATCGAGTTCACGACCTTATGCTTGAAAACTGGGTGACATCGTAGCGATCTCCCTTTATAGCAGGCAAAAGTGCTAAATTGAATTTAAGCCTAAGCCAAACGATCCCGCCGATCAGAGGTTCCGTGATTTATTGCATGGCTTGTACATTTTAGAATATCGCAATGCCAAGCTTTGGTACGATGTCCATCCGATTGTTGCCGATCTTCTCAAAGAGAGATGAGGAAATATCATGACGATTTTAGCAGATTTCCCCCCACCCCCACCCAGCAATGAAGATAACGAAAATAACTATGATGATTTGATCGTTTCCATTGAAGCCAGCTTTGGTAAGCTCAGTTTACTAATCGCAGTCTGTGATGATGTCAACTTTCGCAACCAAATTATCGATCGCTACGAAACTGAACTAAAGCCAGAAATCCGCCCCTATCGGGTCACTCTTGATCGCAAAGAACCAAGTCTAAGAGCAGCGATCGCGCAGCTTATCCAATCCGATGATTATCTTCAGAAAAACAGCAAGGCGATTATCACTGTAACTGGTACAGAGGAGCTTTATTTTCTAAGACTAGGTGAAGAGCGATCGGAACAAGAAATTTTCTTCGGCTATTTGCAATGGACAAGAGAAGCATTACGCGAGTTCCATTATCCAATCATTCTATGGGTAAATACAGCCTATTGAGGAATTAAGGGGTACAATAGCAGCATTTGGAAAACCAGTTTGAGAAGAAAGATTTATCGAGCAAAAGAAAGAATGTTTTCAAGACAA
>NZ_JACJPY010000113.1 GCF_014696345.1 Pseudanabaena cinerea FACHB-1277 | reverse complement strand
CTAGATAGGTCATACTTACTATGACTTGACCTATCTTTTTTATCTTAAATCCTCAAATCCCCATCTACTCATACTTCCCATATCTTTTGTCGCCCCGTCAGGCATCGGTTTGAGCATAACTATCCTGTAATCGCACATCTTTTTTGCTGACAAGCGATCGCAAATAACCATCAAAACTAATCTCTACACCCATGCCGTCAATCAACCCTATAGGACATAGCGGCGACAATATCTTCGCGTCAGGAATTGCAACAATATTAGCTTAAATTTTCAAGTTAAAATATCTCGATTGAAATAGCGATCGCCTTGTCAAAGATAACGACGGGACGGCTCAAGCTAGAATCTTTTATAGCGGCTGAGGTGCGAGAGTTGGAGCAATTATTGGAGTGTTAAATCTATGCAAGTAATTGAAAAGCCCGTTAGTACTGAACAAACTGAACAAGTTGAGGCTCAAGTGATTGAGCAAGTGATTGAACCGTCCCATGAGTCGGCTTTGTTGTCTATTAACGCTCAAGTATCGTTTGCGAGTTTGCTAACGCTGATTCAAACTTTGCCCAAGGAACAAAAATGGCAGGTTTACCAAGCGTTGGGTGCGGAGCTTGCGCCCCAGTCGGCGGAGGCAAAGGCGATCGCCCGTTTAGCGGATGAGGATGACGAATCCCAATGGATCACGGTTGTCCATGAGGATGATGAGATCGATGCAGAGGCTTTAAATGAATGGTTGGTGAAGCGTGGTTACAAAAAAGCCGAAGTATAGGGTTACGTTACATCCGCTAGTGGGTGTTGAAGATTTGCCTCTGTTGCCTGAGTTTCTACAGAATGATCTTGCTAAATATCAGTTTGTTTTGGCGATCGATCCAGTGCAAACGCAGGGAGTACCTAGCCATGATTTGCGGGGCGATTTGCGGCATTATCGTGCCTTGGAGATTGACTATAACGGTGTTAGCTTTCGTTTGGTGTATCGCGTGTATGAGTCACCTACGCCGAAACGGGTGCAGGTGATTAGTTTTGCTGAGCATGATTTGGCTTATGAAAAGGCAAAAGAAAGATGCTGAGCATCGATACTAAGTAAAGAAATGGCTAAGCCGTTTCTTTACTTAAAAAACCTTGCAATGCTCTTTGGCATTTCCCTAAGCGCGGACTTCAGCGAATATCTTGTTGAGAATATCTTGAGCGCCCTTGGACTTGAGATCGTCGGCAAGTTCTGCCCCGATCGCTTCAGGATTGCTGAGATCGCCCGTCACTTCACCTCTTACTAGGGTCTTGCCATCGAGACTTGCCACAATACCTTTGAGGGTGAGGCGATCGCCATCAATGGCAGTATTCACACCAATCGGCACTTGGCAGCCGCCCTCTAGCTCACGCAAAAATGCCCGTTCTGCTAAGCAGCGCTGTGTGGTGGGATAATGAATAATCGGCGCAAACAGGGCAAGAATATCTGGATCTTCGGCGCGGCACTCAATGCCCAATGCCCCTTGACCAACAGCATGAAGTGAGATTTCAGGATCGATCACTTGGTGAACGCGATCGCCCATACCTAAACGCTGCAAACCTGCTGCCGCCAAAATCAGAGCATCATATTCACCCGCATCGAGCTTTTGCAGACGGGTGTTGAGATTGCCGCGCACATCCTTGAAAGTGAGGTGAGGATAGTAATGGCGCAACTGGGCAAGGCGACGCAATGAAGATGTACCAACTACCGTCCCTTCAGGCAGGCTCTCTAAGGTCTTGTCCTTTAGTTTTTCATGGACAACTAGGGCATCCGCAGGATCTTCACGCTCAGTCACTGCACCGAGGATCAAGCCTTCGGGTAAACGGGTGGGCAAGTCCTTGAGGCTATGCACTGCAAAGTCTGAATCCTTTGCCAAAATTGAAACTTCTAATTCTTTAGTAAATAAGCCTTTATCGCCAATTTTGGCGAGGGCTACATCAAGGATCTTGTCGCCCTGTGTACTCATGGTAACGACATCAAACTGGCGATCGGGGTGGGCTTTGCTGAGTTCGGCTTGTACCCAATGCGTTTGTACCAGTGCCAGCTGACTTTTGCGAGAACTAATGCGAACTGTTGAGGATGCAACCATAGGACAAAGGTGATTAACGCTAAGAACTTGAATAAATTAAGGGAAATATTTATATAAATATTAAATTGCTAAATTGCTACAAACGCAGCATCCTCTATTCAAACAGGTTTTGCTACGGTTGCGATGCGATCGCCCCTCTAGAATATGTAAAGAATTCTTACGGGGTTAACCCGCAAATAAGATTGGCAATGCTTCACGCCGTCAATCTTATTTTGGGTTTATGATCTCCTTAGTGATGAATAAAGCCATGAACTTAGCGCAATTACTATCTCAAACCGCCACGCAATATGCTGATAAAACGGCGATCGCCTTTGAAGGTCAAATTTGGACTTACCGTGACTTTGATCGACAGGTGCGGATCTATGCAGCGATTTTGCAACACCTTGACATTCATCGGGGCGATCGCGTAGCGGTGCTAATGCCTAAGTCTGTAGAGTTTTTATGTATGCATTTTGCTATTCTTGCCATCGGGGCGATCGCTTTACCCCTCAACCCCGACTATCGCGCCGCCGAGATTGTCTATTTTTTAACTGATTCGAGCAGTGCTTTATTAATCACCACTAGCGATCGCTTTTCACAGTTACAAGACATTCCAATCGCCCTCAAAGTTTTGCTGCATGATACTCACAAATTGGTGAACGTGGGATTGGGAGAACCCGCCAATATTCAAGATTCAATCATAGATTTAGCAACACTATTTACCAACTTTAAGCAGAATCTGCCCGATGGCTTCGAGCTAGACTATGCCACTGGTGATGATGATATTGCCATGATCTGCTACACCTCTGGCACAACAGGACAACCCAAGGGCGCAATGCTCTCTCACCGCAATTTGATTGCGAATACTCAAGCTTTATACAAGGCTTGGCAATGGAGCGATCGCGATCGCTTACTCCATGTTTTGCCATTGTTTCATGTGCATGGTTTAAATGTGGCAGCCTTGGGAAGTCTCTATGCGGGGGCAACCATGATCATGGTGGAAAAGTTTCAACCGCAACAAACTTGGCAAATGTTAGAGTCAGAGCAATGCACCTTGTTTATGGCAGTGCCAACCATCTATCAACTCTTGATCAATGGAGCAAATCGGGAAACTAAGCCCAATCTAGACAAGATGCGGATCTTTATATCTGGATCTGCACCTCTCAGCGATCGCCAATTTCATGATTTTGCCGAGATCACAGGCTTCCCTATTCTTGAGCGCTATGGCATGACGGAAACAGGCATGAATGCTTCTAATCCAATTATGCCCGAACTTCGCATTCCCAAAAGTGTCGGCTTCCCTTTAGATGGAGTAGAAATTCGCATTGCTAATCAGGACGCAGATCATCATTCTTCAGGTGATTCGCAAATTGGTGAGGTTTTGATTCGCGGCGAAAATATATTTCGGGGTTATTGGCAAAGACCAGCGCAAACTGCTGAGGCATTCACCGATGACTGGTTTCACACTGGCGATTTAGGATATTTGGACAATGGTCGCTTGTATTTAGTGGGTCGAGCTAAAGAATTAATCATTACCTGTGGGTTTAATGTTTATCCTAAAGAAATTGAGAATGTGATCGATCGCCACGAATTAGTCAAAGAATCGGCAGTGTTTGGACTTCCCCATGCTAATTTTGGCGAAAAGGTGGTTGCAGCGATCGCTCTGCGAGATGATTCGATCGCGATCGAGCAATCGGAAATCACAAAAATCATCATCAAGCATTGTAAACAAGAACTTGCATCCTATAAGTGTCCCAAACAGATATTTGTAGTATCTGCATTACCACGTAACGCGATGGGTAAATTGCAAAAACATATTTTAAAGGCATCAATCTTGATGAAACCTGATGTATAAGTTCTGTGAGAATCGCTAAAATATAAAGCTGCGATCGCATAGGCTATGGTTAACCGCTCGTATTCCCAAAAATTGCAATCTGTCGCGCTCAGCGATCGTTAAATTAGGCAAATCATCCTACCATTCTCGAAAAAAGTTAGGATTTTTAACCAACTCCAACCCGAACTTGCCTTCTAATTCATACAGCGAGACTTTCTTGATCGCCAAAGCTTGTAGCATAAACTTAACTCTCTAAAACCTTACGGATTTGATTGCTAATTTTCCTAAAATTTTAGGCTATATTTGGAGCTTAGGAAATGAATACCTCAACTAAACTAGCGCAAGATATAGGGACAAAATTGGTGAATGATGTGGATTATCTGCGGATCAGCTTGATCGATCGCTGCAATTTTCGCTGCACTTACTGTATGCCCGAAGGTTCAGAAATTGACTATATCCATAGTGCCAATATGCTTACCAATAGGGAATTGGTGAGTATTGTGCAGGAAGTATTTATCCCCCTTGGGTTTAGTAAATTTCGCCTCACGGGTGGTGAACCATTATTAAGAAAGGAATTAGTAAACTTAGTCGGCGCGATCGCCAATTTGACGGGAGTGCAGGATCTCTCCATGACCACCAATGGTTTTCTATTGGCACATTTGGCAAAACCACTCTATGAGGCAGGGTTGCGGCGGATTAATATTAGTTTGGATTCTTTAGATCGTGATGTATTTAGACAGATCACGGGTCGCAATCTTTGGCAACAGGTTTGGGATGGAATTTTGGCGGCTCATGCGGTGGGCTTTGCGCCTTTGAAATTAAATGTGGTGGTTGTGCCAGAGGTCAATGATCATGAAATTTTAAATTTGGCTGCCCTAAGCATCGATCGCGATTGGCATATTCGCTTTATTGAATTTATGCCCATCGGCAACGATCGCCTATTTAGTCATAAGGGCTGGGTGGATTCGGCAGACTTACGCCAACGGATCAGCGATCGCTATGGTCTTGTACCCAGCAACTGCAAGGGCAATGGTCCTGCCGATGTGTTTCAAATTCCCAATGCTCAGGGAACTTTAGGCTTTATTAGTCAAATGTCAGAATGCTTTTGCGATCGCTGTAATCGGGTGCGACTATCTGCCGATGGTTTGTTGCGCCCCTGCCTACTCAACGAAACTGGACAGATTGATCTCAAAACAGCCTTGCGGGAGGGCAAGAGTTTTGCCGAGTTGAGAATGATGGTACGGGAATTGTTAAATCTCAAAGCTGAAATCAATTTTAAAGAACGCGATCGCGGCACGGGCGATCAAAAGAGTTACTTCCGCACCATGTCACAAATTGGTGGTTAAGAGCCAAAAAAGCTCGCAACGCGAGCTTTTTTTTATTTTATTCAATTGTAGGAATATAAAATATCCCTTCGGCATTAGTAGCCACCATACCGTATGTGTAGCGGATAGCTTCAGGTCTACTAATTTGCGCTTACCCCTTTCGGGAATAATTGCCCTTTCGGGGATACTCGACCCACACGGGGGGGAATAGGATGGGTCTATTTGTAGAATACATCAATCATTGTTTTTTAGCAAGTGACATAAACTTATTTTTTATTCTCTTCTCCGTCTAAGAGATTTTTTAAAAGTCTTGACTTTAGCTCAAAGCACTAATTTATCCCCCACCTAATCCCCCTTTACAAAGCTAAGGGGTAAGCACAAGTTGTTGGCAATATCGTAAGTTACCAACGATTCCCCGTCAGCCATCCTTAAAAGGGGGATTTACGGGTAGCTAAACTTTTAAAACACGCTCTTACGAAAGAGGAGAGAAAGATTAAGAAAATCGTTTTTAAGGATAATTTAAGGAAATCAAAACTTTTCAAACAAATTCTAATGTGAGTTTCAAGTTATTTTTGCGTAAAAACCATGCCCGAACAAATTACAATGTGAACTACCAGATGCTGATGCTCCGCATACAGCAATAGTTTCCTGACTCGTTGGGATGTGATTGCTACACCAAATGCGAGTCTTGCCGTTCCTCCACAGGCATTCGTTTTCCCACAGAGCAAAGTTTAGTCAAAGTACATAATGCAAAAAAATAAAGCTTTATCTGCTGTCGGTCTGTGGTGGCGATGGGTAATCGCCACGCTCGTTGGTGTAGCAGTAGGTTATCCTCTCGGCATCGCTGCTTGTCTAGCTGGATTTTACTATCTCAGCGATCGCTTGATGCTCTTGGGCATCTGTACCACGGGCTATGGCAGTCTCAACTGTCCTGTATCGGTGGGCATCATATTGGGGGCGATCGTCACAGGTACATTGGTGGGCATAGGGCAGTACTTCTTACTCAGAAGGCTCATTCGTTCATCGGGATGGTGGGTATTGGCAAGTACTTTGGGCTGGGCTTGGGTGGGATTTACGGCGACTAGTTTAGCCTATACCCCACATTCAGGTTTTGCAATTGGCAGCGATGGTACTTTTGTTGAAAGCAGTTTTAGCGATCGCTTGCCCTTATTAGCCACTAATTCCCTATGGCTGATCACGGCTGGTTTGATCTTAGGAATCTTGCAATGTCTCGTGATTTGGAATGGCGCAAAACAGGAAGTAACTAAACATCGCGCCCCTTGGTGGATCATGGTAAATGTCACCCTTGCCACATTTATGGCGGTGGCAATCTTGGCAATTTTTCGCGGCAGGGGTAGCCTATACAATATTTTGATTTTCTTTATTGAATTTACGCCTTTCTATGCCACCATTACTGGGGCAGCCCTCACTAAAATGCGCCTATAATCAAGAGGATCGATGACAAATTTACCCACGGAAGTCCTACGATCGCGATCGCAACTGACCGAACCAACTTCGATCGCGATTCTCGATAAAACCCAATTTTGTCTAGTTGCAACAACCTTCACCAATGAACTGATTTTAACTAGCTATGTCAGTGATGGTGCAATCAAAAACACCAGTTCGCTAGATAGTGAGACAAATGCACCGTTACTGCTTTTGCATGGATTTGATAGCTCTCTTTTAGAATTTCGCCGCCTCCTGCCCTTACTGGCTACCCATCGGCAAACTTGGGCGATGGACTTATTTGGATTTGGTATGACCGAAAGATTGCAGGATGTTAGCATTAGTACCGATGCGATCAAAGAACATCTATATGCGTTTTGGCAAACCACGATCGCCCGCCCGATTGTGTTAGTTGGTGCATCAATGGGAGGAGCCGCCGCCATCGATTTTGCCCTGACCTATCCGCAGATTGTCCAGAAACTAATTTTAATCGGCAGTGCGGGGATGCGATCGGGGACAACTATGGGCAGATTTTTAATCTATCCCCTTGATCGCGTAGCCACTAATTTTTTACGCAGCCCTAAAGTCAGACGCGAAGTCAGCCTCAAAGCCTATGCCGACCCTAGCTTTGTCACCAATGATGCTGAGATCTGCGCCTCCCTACATTTATCAATGCCCCGATGGAGTGAAGCCCTGATTTCCTTTACTAAAAGTGGCGGTTACGGCTCCTATGCGGAGCAGTTAAAGGATCTCCAGCCACCCACCTTGATTCTATGGGGCGATCGCGATCGGATTCTTGGTACTAAGGACGCAACCAAATTTCATGACATGCTCCCTACAAGTAAGTTAGTTTGGATTGAAAATAGTGGTCACGTTCCCCACTTAGAGCGCCCTATGGCGACGGCTCAAGAAATTTTCATGTTTTTAGAATAAATTGCTAAAGTGAATTTTGAAATCCCTAGCAATGCAAAACTTTTTTCAAGTAACTCTCGCCAAAGTTTACAATGACAACAACAATGACAAACAAGCTAATAATCCCGTGCGAGCAAATATAGGCTATGACAAAAAAATCTGGCGCTAACAATATCTTTGTGTTTGTAGGCTTGGCGATCGCCCTGAGCATTGCGGCTTTTTTGTCGCCCCTAGCCAGTCAAGATCCCGATGGACTAGATCGGGTTGCAGAAGATCTCAAGTTTAACGACAGAGCCATAGAGAAACCCATTACCAAAGATATGCCTACAGCACAAATCTTTGATGAATATTCCCTTAAAGCCGTTAGCAATGAGAAACTATCCACAGGCATAGCGGGAATAATGGGAACTCTGCTCACCTTTAGTTTGACATGGGGCTTGGGCAAACTGGTAATCCGTAAGCCTAGCAAATAGGCAATAAAGACACTCTTCAAAAGCTTCTCTTTGATAAGTATAGACAGCACAAAGCGCCGCCTATACTTGTTGATATAATCGAATACTGCCCAAAGACTACGCAATTTCATGAATCCAACCCTTATTCTCGCTTCGGCTTCACCAACGCGCAAAAAAATTTTAGAGAATGCAGGATTTTGTCCCACGATCAAAGTCAGTCACTTTGATGAAGAGGCAATTCAGGTCAGCGATCCCACGAGTTTGGTATTGACCTTGGCGCAGTGCAAAGCTAAGGCTGTGGCGGCAGATTTTGCGGGGGAGCAGGCGATCGTGGTCGGTTGTGATTCGATTATGTATCTCAATGGCATGATCTATGGCAAACCAGCATCGGATCAAGTGGCGATCGCCACATGGCAAAAGATGCGCGGCAACTATTGCGAACTCTATACTGGGCATTGCTTGATCGATATGCAGAGTCAACGCACGGTGATGGCGCATGGGGTGACGAAGGTTTATTTTAGTGATGCCACCGATGGGGAAATTGCTAGTTATGTTAGTTCGGGGGAGCCGCTCTGCTGTGCGGGTTGCTTTACATTAGAGAAGTTGGGAGGGCTGTTAATTGAGAAGATTGAAGGCTGTCATACGAATGTTTTGGGTTTGAGTTTGCCGATTTTCCGTAAGCTCTTAAGGGAACTGGGCTATGGCATTCATTTCAGCCATCAGGGAACGGCGATTGAGGCGATCGCCCATGAATAGTGCCAATCGTAATACCCTCTGGTCTAGCATTGTTGCCGAAGAACTCTATCGCGCTGGTGTCCGCACCATTTGCATTTCCCCAGGGTCACGCTCCACGCCCCTAGTAATTGCCTTTGCCGAACTACGCGATCGCCATGATGACCTAGAGATTTTGGTGCATATTGATGAGCGCTCCAGCGCTTTTTTTGCGCTAGGGGTGGCAAAAATGCTGATGTCGCCTGTGGTGCTGCTATGTACCTCTGGCACGGCGGCGGCTAATTATTACCCTGCGATTATTGAGGCTTATTACAGCCGCATCCCTCTTGTGGTGCTGACTGCCGATCGCCCCCCTGAGTTGCGTGACTGTGGTGCAGGGCAAACCATCGATCAGATTAATATCTATGGCAAGCACGTCCGTTATTTTTTTGAGGTGGGGGTTCCTGAAATTATTGGGTTTCGGTTGCGCTACTTGCGATCGCTGATTAGCCGTGCGGTGAGCATCGCCCTTGGTACAGGTGAAAGCCCCGCAGGGGCAGTGCATCTTAACTTTCCCTTTGCCGATCCCATGTCTCCAATTCCCATACCAACCGATATTCCTGAAGATTTGCAACTATCTAGCCCTGAAGCCATATTGGGGAACCCCAATGGCACAGCCTACAGCCCTGTCATTGCAGGGCTACGATCCCTTGATACCAATGCGATCGCCAATATTGCCAATCAAATTATCAGCCATCCCCAAGGGGTGATTGTGGTGGGTGTTTACGATGCGCCTTTGGGATTTTTAGAGGCAGTACGGCAATTGGCAAGGGCTACGGGCTATCCACTTTTGATCGAGGCAACGGGAGCGCACCGCCGCGATGAAATTGGACATTATGATAGCTTTTTGCGATCGCCCAATTTTTGTAAAACCCACATCCCCGATTTGGCGATCCGCTTTGGCGCAATGCCCACATCTAAGAGCTATCGGCTTTGGCTAGAGCAACATATTCACTGTCAGCAAATTTTAGTTGGCAATATTTACAGCGACCCCACCCATGGGCTGACCCAGCACCTCAATGTTGATCCCGTTAGCTTTTGCGAACAGTTAGCCCATTACTTGCAAGAGTTCGCGCCTGCGGGTTGGCAAAGTCAGCAATGGCGGCTAGATTTTGAACTTGCCGAAACGATCGCCGCCCAAGTAATTGCTAAATCCTTAAATGATATTGATGAGCTATTTGATGGCAAGGTCTATGCCGAACTCGCGCAAATTCTACCCGCTAATTGTGACATTTTTATTGCCAGCAGTACGCCGATCCGCGACCTCGATACCTTTTTCCATAGCGATCGCCCCATTCGCGTATTGGCCAATCGTGGCGCTAATGGCATTGATGGCACGATCTCCAGCGCTTTGGGGGCGGCTTGGGCAAATCGCGATCGCCGAATGGTGCTGATATGTGGCGATCTTGCCTTCTATCATGATCTCAATGGCTTATTAGCTGCCAAGAAATACCATATTTCCCTCACGATCATTCTGCTCAATAATGATGGCGGCGGCATCTTCAATCTCTTACCGATTGCCAAATATACCGATACCTTTGAAGAATTTTTCGGCACTGCCCACGGTTTGGACTTTGCGCCCATCGCCCAAGCCTATGAATGCCAATTCATCTCAATTCAAAATTGGCAACATTTCCGCGAATCTGTGCAGAATTCCCTATCCACTAAAGGAACACAGGTATTAGAAATTAAAAGCGATCGCCAACGCAACAAGGATCTGCATTTACAAATTTGGCAGCAAGTTATTGATGCTTGTGATCCATACTTTTTACTGTGCTACTTAGGGCTTGCTGAAAAAGTAATTAGGAGGCAGGAAGAATGCAAGTAGAAAAAGGAGACCACAGGACAGGCAAGACAGGAAATCGCCGAAATCGGGAAGAGA
>NZ_JACJPY010000112.1 GCF_014696345.1 Pseudanabaena cinerea FACHB-1277 | reverse complement strand
GCTTGATCGTCTAACAGTTCAGTTAGGGGAAACTTGATCATGTTTATGTCTGTTGTTGCGTCAAAACTTTTTTCCTATTTTACCATTTCACCTATTTACCCACATGAGCGAAATAACTAAATTTAATTGTAAGGCAAGTTACCCAAAAAACTTTCTTGGCAGATAAAGCTTCTTTTCTAGTCAGACCTGTCTAAGGAAGGAGATCAGGTAAACTAGGCATACTGTTGTTTTACAGCAATTGCTGATCAAACGAACCACAAGATATTTTTTAAAAAGCTTGCGAAGCAAGCTTTTTAAAAAATATCTTGGTTTGGGTTTGAGCGCAAAGCGCTGTAAGACCATATTTTTTGAAATTAAGTATGCAGTTAGTAATATGCCCCAATCAACAAGTAGGAATTCTCCAAATGTCGATTTATCAAATGTCAAGGTGGAATTTCAAGACGTGAACTTTCGCGTAGGTCGCCGAGAGCTTGTGTCACAGGTAAATTTAACCATCAATCAAGGCGAAGCATTACTGCTATTGGGGCGAAGTGGTAGTGGTAAGACGACAACTTTAAAGTTAATTAATCGTTTGCTAATACCAACTTCAGGACAGGTTTTGGTTGGCGATCGCTCTACCCAAGAGTGGGATGCGATCGCGCTCAGACGTAAGATTGGCTATGCAATCCAAGAGACGGGTTTATTTCCCCACTTTACGGTTGGCGAAAATGTGGGACTAGTTCCATCTTTGCTGCAATGGTCTAGACCAAAGCTTGAAGCTAGAGTTTATGAAATGTTGAACTTAGTGGGTTTAGAGCCAGAAGTATTTGTTCATCGCTATCCTCACCAATTATCAGGAGGTCAACGTCAGCGTGTCGGCATTGCAAGAGCTTTAGCTGCTGATCCGCCAATCCTGTTAATGGATGAACCCTTTGGCGCACTCGATCCGATTACGAGGTTGGAATTGCAACAACAGTTCCGCTATTTACAAAAGCAATTGGGAAAGACTGTCGTATTTGTCACCCATGATATTCAAGAAGCCTTTTTTCTGGGTACACGCATTGGCTTGATGCATGAAGGTCAACTAGTGGTACTAGGATCTAAAGAAGAATTCATGCGATCGCCCCATCCCGAAGCCCAAGCATTTATGGCTTGTTTGCCAACTAATTTGTAAAGCAGAAATTAAATATTTCCATGCCTTCGGCAAGGACACAATTAAAAACCTTGGAGATTACTGAGTTGTTTAATTTTCTAAATCAATATACATCTGAAATTTTGCGCCTTAGTGGTGAGCATTTAGTTTTAGTCATTATGGCGATGGTTGTCGCCATTGCGATCGGTATTCCTTTGGGAATTCTGATTACTCGTCGCCCTAGATTTGCTCCATTAGTTCTAGGGATTGCCAATGCTTTACAGACTATTCCTAGCTTGGCGATTTTTGGCTTTCTCATATCGGTTCCATTTCTAGGTGGGATCGGCAAAACTCCTGCGATCGTGGCGTTAACTCTTTATGCCCTCCTGCCCATAATTCGTAATACTTATGTTGGGATTCAGAACATCGATCCTGCTGTGCGTGAAGCTGGACGCGGGATGGGAATGACTGATTGGCAATTATTAACTCAGTTGGAACTGCCCCTTGCTACGGGGGTGATTTTAGCGGGTGTGCGCGTAGCAACAGTCATTTCTGTGGGAATTGCCACCATTGCCGCCGCGATCGGTGGTGGTGGATTGGGCGTATTTATTTTTCGTGGTATCTCCACTGTTAATAATCAATTGATTCTGGCAGGGGCTATTCCCGCCGCGATCATGGCGCTAGTTGCCGATTTTAGTTTGGGTTGGTTAGAGAAAAAGATTACTCAACAGAAGATAAAACAATCAAGGTCTAATCGTCAATTTACGATTGTGGGTATTGTGGCGATCGCGATGATTACCGCGATAACGACTATTCTGCTCCAACAAGCACCAGCCAAAATTATCATTGGCTCTAAAAACTTTACCGAGCAGTTAATCTTGGGTGAATTATTAGCCCAACAAATTGAGAACCGCACAAACTTACAGGTCGATCGCCGTTTTAATTTGGGTGGAACCTTTGTTTGTCATGAAGCGGTAAAAGGGGGACAAATTTCAGCTTATGTGGAATATACTGGCACTGCACTGACGGCGGTATTAAAGCTTCCTCCAATTACTGATCCTGCGGCAGTATATCAACAAGTTAAACAAAACTACGCTGACAATTTTCAATTGGAAGTAATGTCATCCTTGGGTTTCAATAATACCTTTGCGATTACAATTCGCGGTGAAGATGCGAAGCGCTTCAATCTCAAGACGATATCTGATGCAGCACCATATACTCCCAAATGGCAAGCGGGATTTGGTTATGAGTTTTTAGAAAGAGCCGATGGCTATGCAGGATTAGCCAAAACCTATGGCTTAAAGTTTGAAAAGCCCCCGCAACAAATGGAAATTGGTTTAATGTATCAAGCCCTTGCTCAAAAGAAGATTGATCTAATCGCAGGAAATTCTACTGATGGTCTGATTCCAGTTTTAAATTTATTTATTTTGGAAGACGATAAAAAGTATTTCCCCCCCTACGAAGCTGTGCCAATTTTCAATCAGGCAATTTTACAGAAATATCCAGAAGTACGCGGAGCGATCGCGCAACTGGCTGGGTTAGTTTCTAACGAAGATATGCAAAAGATGAATTATCAAGTTGATAGTCAGGCTATTCCCGTTGAAACGGTTGTGAAGAATTGGCTGAAGTCTAAGCTAACTAAGTATAATTCTAAATAAGAAGTCGTCAAGTAGAAAGCTATTACTTATGCCGCTAACCGTAGTATGGTTTCGACAGGACTTACGCATTTACGATTGCGAACCTTTGCTGAGAGCATCTCGCCGAGGTCAAGTTATTCCCATCTACATTTTCGAGCGATCGCTACTCCATCATCCCGAAGCTTGCTCAGCACAGATCGCTTTTACTTTGGACTGCTTGAAAGCTTTAGATATAGATCTGCAGAAGCTAGGCGGAAGGTTGATTTTAAGAAGTGGCAATCCCATAGAAATTTTACCGAATCTGATTGCCGAAACCCAAGCAGAGGGAATTTATGCCCATACAGATTGCGATCGCATTTATTGCAGAGTTAGAGATGCCAAGATTAATGCCGCCTTAACAGAGCGACAAATGAAAATTCGCTGGTTTGAGCCATCCGCCAGTATTGATGAACTAAGTGCTTATCCCAAATATCGAGAAAAGTGGTATGAGGATATGAATGAGGCGATCGCGCCGCCACCGCAAAGGATAGTCGTGCCAGACAATGTTGCTAGCGAAAAGATTCCCACTTTAGAGGAGTTAGGACATCAAAGGGATGGGAAAATCATTCCAGAAGGGGGAACGGAACCAGCGCGATCGCTTCTTAGAGAATTTTTTGATAATAAAGCTGAAAGCTATTATTGGCGGCTTTCATATCCAAGTGCAGAAGCCACTACAGGCTTAAGTCCCTACATTAAGGTTGGAGCGATTTCGATCCGAGAATGCGTGCAATTCGCCAAAGCCTTCACAAAAGATCCAGATTTTCGGATTCGACGCAGCAGCCAGCAATTGATTTCGCGATTGCGATGGGGAAGCGGATTCCATCAAAGGTTTCGCTATATGCCTCAGCTAGAATTGCGATCGCTGTACGCTATCTTTGACGATGAAGGATGGGAATTCGATCTCGCTCTTTATCAGCAATGGCAGCAAGGACTTACGGGATTTCCCATAGTTGATGCGGCGGCTCGGTGCTTATTAGCAACGGGAGGCTGGAAAGAATTGAACTTTCGCAGTCGGGCGATCTATTCCAGTTTCCTAAGCAATTTATTAGGAATGGATTGGCGTTATGGAGCTTTACATTTTATGCAGCATTTGCTTGATGGCGACTGCGCGATCGACCATTACCAATGGGCAATGCAAGCAGGAGTTACTCACTGTGTCGATAAGTCATGGACGCGGATTTACAATCCTGGTGAAGTGGCGATCGCAAGATGCGATCCCGAAGGTAAATTCATCAAGCGCTGGCTACCAGAGTTGTCGGAAGTACCCACTGAAAAGTTGGGAGGAAATTTGCAGATATTCGGCTATCCCGCACCGATGCTCGATTACAAGCAGGCAAGACAGAAGCGAGTCAAGCAATTAGAACGACAGCGATCGGGTTTTCGCAATCAAGAGAATGTCTTACCCTACTTAGCGAGAATGCCTGAATTTCCAATCCCCTTTGCAAGGCAAGATTTTAGTGAAGGGGCGGATTGGTTCAGCGATCGCATCCAGTAGAGCTTATCGATCCTAGTTGCGATCACTACATAGACCTAATCTTAATTCTCTTGGAGAATTGGTGTTGTTGTAGGAAATAGCTTGGGTAACAACAACCCAGATTTTGCTTTATATGCCTCAAATTCAGGATATCTGGAAAGAGATTTATCTTTCTTGAGCATATTGGGAACAAAGATTCCTGTAATAAATCCACCAAGAATTACGAAAGGGAGCCAATGCTGAGCCAATATTGCAAAGCTAACGTATATCAAAATCTCTCCTAAATAGTTAGGATTGCGCGAACGAGCAAAAAAGCCTTCTGTAATCAACCCAGTTTTATATTTGAGTGTGTAATATTTTTGAGCATCGCTACCATAGGTAAAAAAGACACCCAATAAATTAATAAATACTGCCAAAGCAATTAAAATATTAGAAGGCTCCGAACCACTACTGATTAGGATAAATGGTGCTATCCAATAAAGTCCAATCACAAAAAAAGTAAATATTACTGTTCCGATTGGGAAATCTTGTTCCCACTGTTTATCAGGATAAAAACGATCCTTGAGTAACCAAAGAATACCGTACCCACCATGCAAAGCCAGATATATAAAAGCGGCTAAGTTAAAGTTGTTGTATGCCGACATTAGAGATAGGACAACTATCGAGGTCAGTCCCTTATGTAGATTGATTGCGTGTTTGATTTTCATGAATTTTAACTTTAATGAAAGTTATACCAAATGAAGAAATGGCGTAGCCATTTCTTCATTTGGTATAACTAAGTAAAGAGTACGTCTGCCATTTTTTTAGCTATTTATTACAAAGTATTGCTTTTTCATGGTTTTGATTTTCAATAGAACACAACACCTTACTCCAAACTCTCCACAACCTCATTCAACTCAGCGATCGCTCGCAATAAGCGATCGCGCAAAGCATCGTCTAGCTTGGGATTTTGTAAAGCAACCTCTTGGATAGCGGCTAACCACTTAGCAAACGGGACATGGCTTACGGCGGCGCGTAGTCCCATGTTGGTGAGGACTGCACGGTAAAAGCCTTTGAAGTCCTCTGGGTCGCCGTAGTCATAGAAGCCATGCCATAGTTCTAACTTTTCGGGAGTGTAGGCTTCGTATTGCTCGAAGGTAATTGGGGTGCGATCGCTTTGGGGCTGGGGAAGTGGTGGCTTAGACATAAGGATTAGTTAGTTAATTTATTAAGTGAAGGCATATAAAGACTAGTGCAACTTTAGACTTTGTATCTCTGAACGCCAGTCTTGGTCATAGCGGAGAGTTAACACATAAAAGTTTGCCAAGTCTCTTAGATTGTCGCGATCGCGCCGATCTTTTTTGCGTTGTTCGGGGGAGTCATGAACAGAACCATCACAGAAAATTGCGATTTTCTCATTTAGGTAAACGAAGTCAGGTTTGATATTAGCTTCCTCAATAAAATATTGGGCTGCATCGGGTAATTTGTAATGGCGATCGTAAATTTCCTGAAGCACTTGTCGCTCAAAATCGGAATTTGGATCTGTTTGCGAAAGTAGGGCTTGATATTGTTCTTCTCTGTTGACATTTGGAGAATGACGATCGATTAGGCTAGTTGTTAATTTATCTAAGTAATCATGAATGAGATGGCGATCGAGCAAGGCATGATCCAATTGGTTACTGTAGGACAATAGGCATTCATAGCAAGCTTTTACACAGTCAGGCTTATTTTGTTCTGCTGTAAAGTGGCAAATATCTAGCGCTTCTTGAGCAATACGTTGAAACGATTGAGGATTGCTAATGATTTGCGATAGTACACCCGCGCCACCTTCCGCAGCTTCCCAGAATAATAAGTATTTACCATTGCCAAGGCGTTCAGAAGATAGCTCATTCTCTTCCAGCATATATACTGCTTGAATAGCCCTCTCTAGAGCATATTGTAATGTAGCTAGAAATGCCTCTTGATTCTCCTTGGGTATATTCTGAGGTTGGATTACGAGAATATTGGATGTTTCTTGTACCTTCAGGATAACTTGGTTGTGAGGAAGATCTTCAGGATTAACAACTTGATTTGCTGCTGCCATATCTCCATTAGAATCGCCCCATTCACCTGTTTTCGGGTTTAGCTTAAAATCAATCTCTTCACGGTTATTTTTTAATCCTCGATTGACGCGCCATAAATTGGCAGTTTCTCCATAGCTGATTTCTATCAAACATTCTGTAGATTGTTCTCTTTGAACTACGACTTTAGCAACTTCGCGCTTATGTGTGGCATAGCGAAAATGGGTAGTCATCGTGTAGCCATATTTTAGGCGCTCTTCCTCATCACAGGTAATGCGTTGACGGCGTTTAGTTGATGCGGTATTCATTTCCAGCAAACGATGGGTTTTGGCATTTAATCTACCTTTATCCTCAATCTTTGCGCCACAATTCTCACAGGTTTCTCTATCCCATCCAGATTGTCCTTCATGGAAGTAACCACAGGAATAGCAAAAAGCAGCTTGTGTATATTCATCTTGAATGCCGCCAACAGATATTTTGGTTTTGGCAATTTGGAATTTATTACCTTCGTAATAGACGATATTTGAGGGGGCAAACTCACGAATGGCAACATTGCGAGGTCGAGAAATGAATCTGCCGCCATCAAAAGGAATATAGGTACGAATAGGACGACGGGGGAAATTGTATCCAGGGAGAAAGCCTTCCGTAGCCAAGTATCGGTAGGGGGAAAACTCCTGTTCTGATAAGTTGCGATTTTGATTACTAGTAGCCCCGATGAGTAAGTTTATTTGCCTTTTGGCTTCAATCTCTAGATTGTCAGCATTCTCTCTCTCAGCATTACTAATTCCACCTGCGGCAAAGCGATCGCTAATCTTTCTGGCTTCTTCCCTTTGCTTGACTGCGGCTGCATAAAGTTCGCGCCAACGTTGACAAGCACGGTCAAAGGCATTAGGGGCATCTTCAAGGGTACGGCGTATCCAGTTGTCACTGTACCAACTAGCTCGATTAATATCAGCTTGACAGAACTGATCGGCTAGGACTTCTCGAACAGATTCAATGCATCTATGCAAGCAATCGCCTGTACTTGTAGTTTGAAATCTAGCTCGAAGATCATCATTAAGAGGGTAATTTGGCGCATCCATGTTTAATAACTGATTCATGGAATTTTTTAAATCAACACCAGTTTGTGCCAACCAAATCGCATAAACATGGGACTGCATGAGATCTTGGTTTGCAAGTTCTAGTTTGGGAGGCTCAACTACCCCTGAAACCATTTGTCCTTGACGTTGGTAGAAATATCGATCGTGTCCACTGCCAACGGAGGCGTAGCTAATTACGAGGGCTTCCTGATTACTCCGTCCTGCCCGTCCGCTACGCTGAGCATAATTTGCAGGGCTAGGAGGGATATTTCGCATATGTACAACATTGAGGTCAGAGATATCAATTCCTAGCTCCATCGTTGGCGAGCAAAATAGAGCCGCAATCTTACCATTTCTAAAATCTTCTTCACGCTTAGTGCGGTTTTCATTGGTAACTTGTCCTGTATGCTCCCGACCTTCAAGATTTTTAATGCCACTTGCGTTTCTTGCGTATAGAGATTGGAAAAACTTATTAGTCTTGGTATGTCTATTAGTGCTGCCTTGGAGACGCTTGGAGGTAAGTAAGCTAACAGGAATTTGCTCTAATTTGACTGTATGCCATTGAAGTTTAGTTAGGCAAAGCTGAACAGTTTTAGCATCTCCAGTCAAAAATCCTGAAGCCCGTAAAGCTGTAATTAATTTTTCTAGTAATTCTTGATAAGCTGGCTCTGAAAGGGTTTCAGGTAAAGATGACCATGCTACATTGCTACTCAAGAATCGCCCAATTTGACTACGCTTACTTAGGGAAATCGTCTCCCTTATATTTGATTTTATATTTGATTTTGTATTTGATTTTGTATTTGATTTTGTATTTGATTTGCTACTTGAACTAGTATCATCTTTATCCTTGATGAAAATTGCTGATTTTGCTTTGTAGAGATTTTCATCTAGTTCAAATTTCCAGCGATCGCTAATGGATTGAGCAACTTCTCTGTATAGTCGATCTACTCGTTCTGGTTCTAATATCTCAGCATCGATCGCTAGTTCGCGCCGCAATAAATCGAGCAGTTCCTTAACCGCAATAAAGCGCTCTTGAGGTGATGCTTTACTGAGGATAGGATGATCAATAGTTTGCCATAGAGATTCATCTTTGCAAGCATCTTCCAATCCTTCGTATTGGATTTGTAGCAATCCGCATTGTTCTAAGTTCGGTTGCAATAATCTCCAGCCCCGTCGCAGGTCTTCATAAAGTCGATATTCCAATAGATTCCGAAAAACCTTCTCATTTCTTCTACTGGTATCAAAAGGTGCTGGTTGTTTAGCATATTCCTCTTCAGGCAAATTCATTTCCTTGAATACAGCTTGAGCCAGAACCTCATGAGTAAGTAGTTTAGCTTTAGCCAAAGCATTACACAAAGACGATCGCAGAAATGTGGTTTGCACAAAATCATTGAAATGTCCTGCTTGCAATGAAGCATCTTGACGATTATCGGTAAAGCTCAGAACTTTGGCAGCATGATTATTTTCACCGAGACTGGCTTTCAGTTCTTCAACAGTGGAGAGACAGAGCAAAGTAGTGGCACTGCTGCGTCCTTCACTGCTAAGTCGCGAGAGCTTGGTAAACTCAGCTTTGCGCCCGTCGTGGAGGATTTCACAGTTCAGGCAAAAGCGAAAAGGCTTTTTGATAAACCAACAAGGAATACCTTCAGTTAATTTATCAGAAATCCTACCATTGGGCAGAATTTGCAGCTTTTGCGGAATGCGATCGCTATAGCCTTTCTTGGGTTCTCGTCCACCTCTTTTCGTAACCTTGAACCAACTATCTGGCAAGCGATCGCTATCTTCATCACTCCATAAGTCAGGTTCATCAAGGGTAATGTAACCCTCTTGAATCTCCGTATTATCAGGGTCAAAGTCGATCGCGTTGGGGAGTAGGGGCGTAACTTGGTGATTTTCGCGATCGCAACGCACCATGTAGTAATCATGTCCACATTCACGACAAAAGACGAGAGGGAATAACAAGCGATCGCCTGTGGTGCTGTATTGTCCGTCAAGGGTAAGGTGTCGCCGATCTTTTGGTTCAATCGTGGCATAGACACTGCCGCCTTGTGAGATGAACTGATGCAGTCTAAAAGTTAAACCTTTTGTTCGGCTGCCCCATAGCAATACATCGGTAAGTTTTTGTTCGCATTCAGAGACTAGATGTCCTGTCAGTTCAGCGAGTTGCTTTGCACCAGTGGAGATGGCGATGGGAGTACGACGAATCAAATGTCCATTGTCATCTTTTAGCCCAAAGTTCATCTCAATCCAAGCGGGGAGAGGGTGTTGGCGAAAGAGGGCGAGATCGGTTTGCGGATCTGATGGCTCAGGTAAGAGTTGAACGATCTCCGCTTTTAATTCTGAAAGGTCAGGCTCAGGGCGATCAATGGAACGTTTGAGGGTTTCATCAATCACATGATTGGGTTTGACCTCCGAACCGAAAAGTTTACTGGCGACATCTGCGATCGTCTTGCGGATATCTTGGCGATCGCCTTGGGTGGACATTGTGGCGCTCGTACCGATGTAGATCAGCTTTTGACCGCACCGTTGCTTCAGTTTACGGATTAGCATTGCCACATCTGCACCTTGACGACCGCGATAGGTGTGCAACTCATCGAGGACAAGAAACTTTAAATTTTGGGATTGGACAAACTTTGCTTCGTGGGTGCGCGAAAGCATCAGTTCCAGCATGACATAGTTTGTAAGCAGGATTTGCGGTGGATTGTTTTGAACTTCCGTTTTCTCAGCTAGGCTTTCTTGACCCGTATATTTTTCAACGCGAATATGGGTGTCTGGAACATTTTTGAGAAACTTCCTTAACTCCTCTTCTTGGGAATTAATTAAGGCATTCATGGGATATACCAAAATTGCCCTAACGCCTGTTTGGTCTGGATTACGGAGTAAATCGTCAAAAATTGGCACGATATAGGTTAAACTTTTGCCCGATCCTGTACCTGTAGTGACAACGTAGTTTTCTTGGCGATGAGCAATTTCAAAGGCTTGTTCTTGGTGATAGCGAAATTGGAAAGGATGTTTCTGTTTTTGTTGATCTTCAAAGCAAAAATATTTAGCGCAATCAGGGTGCAGAATCCCTGCTGCAATTAGCTGATCGGTGCTGCGTCCATTTTTGTACGCGGGAGTGAGTTGCAAGAGGGGTGGTGTCCAGAGATGTCCACTATCTAACTCCTGTTCGACAAATTCTTTGAGGCGCAGATCGGAGATTTTGAGAAAGCTTTCGATGTAGCTGCGATATTCATTGATGATGCGATCGCGTTGAGCAAAAATATTGAGTGTAGTATTAGGGATAGAGTCGTTGAAGTTAGTAATAAAATCGCTCATGTGGGTAAATAGGTGAAAGGAGGGACAAGAAGACGGCGGAGGAAGTCAAAATCAATCCAACGTAAATTGTAAGCCCACTCAAACATGGCTACATAGAGATGCAGATACTTTTTATGGATACCGCGAAATGGACGAACAA
>NZ_JACJPY010000111.1 GCF_014696345.1 Pseudanabaena cinerea FACHB-1277 | reverse complement strand
CCTCTCACTTCTCACAGAAATTATTAAATTCAGCGATCGCTACGGGATTATTTGCAGTGGCGGCGCGATTGGATCGGCTAAATGAGTATGCCAGTGGCTACTCTGGTATATCTGAAGCGCAAAGCCAAATAGGCTATCAGCAATGGTTAAATGCAAGTTTACAGCCCCCAAAATGTGAGATAAAGGGACAAGCCGCGCCCGAAATTGCAGCAGCTCCCCCTAGCTACGATTGGAATAATATCGCGGATGAGGCTGTCGGGTTCTTGATTTGTGGCAACAGTGGATCGGCAAAAAGTAGCCTTGCAACTTGGTTAGCAGGACATTTAAGCCAATCATCACCCATGGCAGTTATTGCCCTTGATCCTCACTTTAACGATTGTTGGCAACTTGCAGGGATTAAGTCTATAGGGAAGATTGAGCAAATAGAAGCTGCTTTGAATTGGCTTTTGGGTGAACTCGATGCAAGATGTGAGCGTAAAGGTAATAAGCAACCTTTGGGCGATCCTTTATTCGTTATCTGCGATGAACTTAATGCCAGTTTGGAGCGCTTTACTGATAGAAAGATAGTTGAGTCCACATTGAGGCGGCTTGGCAGTGAGGGGCGCAAATTCGGCTTAACCTTTTGTGGACTGAATCAAAGCAGCAACGCCGCCGCGATTGGCATTGACGCAAAATACAGGTCTAACTATGCTTTGATACTCTTAGGACAATCCGCCCGAACTCACCCACAACTAGGCAAGCATTTAGCGGATGTGGCTTACCCATGTTTGCTAGATGGTAGTATCGCGCCTGCATTGGCAGTTCACCCTACCCATGGGGATTACTCCACATTTAAGAAGCAAGGCAACGCCCCAAAAAATCTAAAACAGATTAACCAATTGCCTCTCCCAAGTGGCTTGTTAAATGTCATTGATAGTCCTGTCATTGACAGTCAAAAAACCCCCGATCCTGTTTTTGATGTGCTGTCAATGCCTGTCAATCCGTCAACTCAGGCTAGTTTGTCAATGCCATTAACAAAGCTTTTAGAGTTCGCAAAATCCAAAGATTGCTTTATTTCTGCATCAATGGTCAAGACAAGTATCAGGTTATTTAGAGATACCCCCACGCCCGAAATTAGGCAATATTTTCAATGGTTAGCCGACAAAGGTTATGGGATTGTCAAAGGTCAAGATGATACTTTGGAATTTAGTGCCTCATGACGACACTCGACAAAGCAAAAAAATTAGCTGACCATTATGGTTTCGACTTGGAATATTTCGCCGATCATCCTGATTATCGAGAGCGCAAAAAAGGCATATTTTTGATCACTGATAGGCGATCAAAGTTGATCGCCGCAGCTTACTCCACCGCATGGCAATGTCTAAAATATTTTGATAGATTTTAGCGATCGCCGCCCGAATACTATCACTTGAAGTTATGCAATGGTGAGCATCATCACTTCAAGTCATGATGATCGCCACTGCCAACAAAAAGCACCCCGCCCGAATATGGGAGAGGTGCTTTTGTTTTACTTAGTCATACATTTGTCAGACTTAGATTAGTCCAATATCTGCCAATACATCATCGCTACTAATATCAGTAGCTAAAACGTATATCAGGCAGTTACTCAGATTAGTATCCAAGCTCTCCAGATACTCTCTAGGATTGCCATTAAGCCAAGCTGTATCTAATGTTTTACGAGATTGCTTTACAAGTTCGATATTGTCATACAGATATTTTTTTGCGCTCTCTCTATTCCTTAGTGCTTGGCTTACCATTGCAAAGCCAAGCACCTCAACCAGAATCTCGATCATTATGCAACCTCACGATTAATAACACGACTAACTTGGACTGCTTGCCACTTACCGCCCCGCTTGGTTTTAATGCCTTGGGCATTGAGTTCAGTGGCGATCGCTGACAATGTAAAACCATCGTCTGACATTTGTTTTACAAGTGCAATAACTTCTAACTCAGTGGCAACCTTAACCAGTTTTTTATTAACCATTTCGTAACCATAGGCGGGTGATCCAACGTGTTCACCTTGTGACTGTTTTTGACGTAAAGCGGTGCTAGTACGCTCACCAATTGCCTCTCTTTCCCATTGCGCTACAGACATTAGTACATTGAGGCATAAACGCCCCGCAGCCGTTCTTGTATCGATCTGGTCACTAACTGAGAGCAAAGCCTTATCGGTGAAGTAATCCTTAATCAAGGTATTCCAGTCTGATACATCACGGGTGAGGCGGTCTAGCTTAAAAATCAGGACAGCATCAGCGCCGCCATTGTCCAAAGTGGTTAGAACTCTTTGCAATCCCTCACGCTTTAAGGACTTGGCACTTACCCCCGCGTCAATAACCACGTCAACTAACTCAATGTCATAGAGATCGGCATAGGCTTTTATTTTGCTGACTTGTGCCTCAATGCTATACCCATGATCGGCTTGTTCTTGTGTTGATACCCTTACGTAGCCAATTGCCTTAGTCATTGCTTTTGTCCTTGTCTTACTTTATGTAAAACAGTATGTCATACATTCAGTTAGATGTAAAGCATTTTGTATTACATCTTGTAAAACATATTTATTTTACTTGACAACCTAATTACAGGATTTTACAAAAGGGAGCGGTTTTGTAAAACATTGGTTTACTCTATGATTTACATAGACTTTACTCTATGTATTACAAAATGCTTTACAAAGTATGACAATGTGCTATTATGTTTTACATAGAGTAATACAGGTTGTAAAACATTATGGTAGATACTAAAGCGGTATCGGTTCGCTTGCCTCTCGACTTACTCAATGAGTTAAATAGCTATGCCACTGATAAAGGTATGGTGAGAGGCGGTGAGGCAAATATAGGCGGCGCGATCATTTCAATCCTTAGAGAGCATTTTGGAAAGTCTGACAATGTTGTAAAACAAAAGTCTGACAGTATCGACATTGATGCAATGGTCGCCACTGCCATTAAGAAGCAATTGGCAGATATCGACAAACTGATCACCACTGCCATTAATGAACAGTTGACAGATATCAAAGAACGCATCTTAGAAGAGCATGGCGCTGGTGTGCGTGGTATCAGCATGGGCTATGAATCTTTGCTTGACGATGTTCGCAAGGATATTAATGATCTAACCGTATCGCTCTCCAAAGATATGATCGCCATTGATGAGCGATTAGAAGCATTAGAGGCTACAGTAAGCGCAAAAAAGCCCCTGCTCTCAGTGATGAGAGAGAAAGTATTAGCAGCATAGAGCCTGAAATACTGCCAATTGAGGCGATCGCAACTATCGAAGCTCCATTGATTGAAAAATCCTTAGATAGCAGTGCTTTGAGCGATGAGATCGCCGCGACTGCCAAGCCAAAATCAACTAAGCGATCGCCTAAATCAAAAGCTATTCTTACCCGTCCTGAAGCTGTGGCGATCGCTCAAAACTTTGGTTTTGTTGGCACTGGTCAGAATCTCTACGATTGGGCTAAGGCGGCTCTCACTGCTAAATCTGATGAGAGCAGACTAGCCAATAGTCAGAAACTAGCCTCCGTTGGGTTGGTTGCTGTACTCAGTCTTGAAAATAAACCAGCTTGGCAACCTAAAACCCTTACATAGCAACTGTTTCAAGCCTATAGCCTAATTTAAGCGCTGTAGGCTTGATGGTTAGCTAAGGATGATTCACCCCTAAGCTTTGCTATCAAGGCTTCTAGGCACATTTAAAGAGCAGCTTTTTTAGTAACACTTTGGGAAATTGTGTAACACGCTGGGAAAGAGAGCTAAGTATGTTTTTTTGCTTGTATTTGGCTATATTTACAGGTGTTTGCGGGTGTTCAGGGTGTTGGTAATGCGATCGGCTCTATGTATGGGTTTGTCGATGCTCACACCTGCAAAATATGGTCATTTTGGAAAAATAACTGGAAACAAACTGTATGGCAATATCCGAAGCTGAAAGAGAGCGCCGCCGCCAACAATGCTTAAAAACTAAGCCGTGGCAACATAGCACTGGCGCTAAAACTCCTGAAGGCAAGCTAAGAGTGAGCCAAAATGCTCTTAAAACTGGCTTGCATAGCCAATTTGAACCAATCCGCTTACTCGCTAGGCTTGACTTGCAAAAGGAGAATTTTGAGCGCATCAAGGCGATCGTGCAGTCCCATAAGCAAGCTTACGAAAACTGCGAAACAGCCCCACATCCGCACTGGCAAGAGCTTTTTGAGCATCTTGATGATGATGATTTTCTGGATAAGCTACTGAATTATAGGGTATAATAAAGTCTATAATCCTTGCTACATAGGCATTTGAGGCAAAAAATGAGTAAGCAAAATGACGTTAGATATTTAAGCTGGGCGCAATATTCTTATTTGCTTTCTCAAGGCAAAATCAAGATCCAGCACCAAAAGACCGCCCAAGAGATCGAAACTGAAAAATTAATACAGCGATGCGCTGATGCTGTTGAGCGTGGCGATCGCTTTTGTTAGTGGCGATCGCGGCATACGACCCCATGAACAAGGGGTAGGCATATTGCATCAAGCTAAATGGCGATCGCCATAGTTAGAAAAACCTCATGTCTGGTTCCAAATCATTCTCAGCGATCGCAGCAACCCGCAAATAACGCGGGTCAACTATTTGCCCCGCAAACATAGCTACAGTTTTTCTGGCTTCGTTGAGCGTAAATCCATCTAACACAGCTTTCAAACCATTGCGGATATCGATCGCCAGCTTGCCAATATCAAAAACTGTGATGGGTTGCTGTGCGATCGCTATAGGCTGTAAATCTTCCTTTATGTTTGTCTGTGCGATCGGACTAGGGGCGATCGCCGCCTCTATGATCGGGGGATCTGGTATCTCTACAGCCTCACTTTGAGAGGTTTGCCCTGTCTCCGTTTGAGGGTGTCCACACCTTTCTATAGTGTTACTTACAAAAGGTGTGGACAGGTCTATAATCCTCTCCACGAAAGCATGAGAGGGGATAAGCTCTAAACCCTCTCTAATCATTCGGGCGGCGCGGCGCGATAGTTCATCACGGGAAATGCTTAGATCGGCTTGGCACAACCGATAAACCCTAACCCTTGATTTTTCTCTAGTGATCCTTTTCTCATCACGCTTTAGCCCGTACCATTGAAGCAAAGCCCCAATATAGGTATTGTTTGAGGCATCCTTACCACACGATAGATGTATGCCAGCCTCGGCTAATTTGTCGATTTTGGTGACTTTTGGCTTACCAAATTTGGTGAATGTAGTTAACTCAGAATTTCTTTGCTCTCGCAGTTTTGAGGCAAGATCGGCGGCGATCGCGGTATCGTCACCCCATACATTGCCAGCGAGAGCAAAGTCTAAAAATTCATGTACTCCAATTTGCTCTAAGGCTTTTTGAGCAAGGGCTAAATGAGTAAAGTCTGGTTGTGAATAACCCGCACCCCATTTTGCTTGTACTTCCTTGCTAGTCTTGTCAGCAGCGATCGCCAAAATGGGAAAAGCCTGTTTCTCTAATCTCTCTAAGGCTTTGCGCTTGCGTCCTTTGTCATCACGTTCGATCTGCTCAATGGTGACTGATTCGGGCGAGGTGTCGCTCCAATTAGCAAGGCGATATTTTTCAACTGCTAACAGGTCTGCTTCAGATAGATCGCGCCGATCCTTTTTATCTTCATATTCGGCTTTTGTTAGGTTACGGGAAAGGAGTTTTTGCTCACGTTGCCAAGCCTCAAAATCATCCTTTAAGGCTTTATAGGCGGCGCGATCTTCCTTGGTTGCCTTGCTGTCGTCAATTTCGACTGTCTCAACTTCATCTCGTAACCTTGCGATGATATCTGCTCTGAAGTTTGCTTTACTCCAATTGTCAGCCGCTTGATAGTGGTAGTAAGGGTCATACTCATCGATAAGGTTAATCTCATCATCACCCGCCGCCCTTGCTCTCCCCTTGCGAGTTTTTAGGATTGATTCGGGCGTGATGTGGTTATACTTGCCACTGCTTTGAGCAGCATAGATATATCGTGGCACTGGCAACCGATAGCGATCGGATAGCTGTAAGGCTGTAGAGGCACTGATACTGTCAGCATGATAAAAGCAAAATACTTTGTCGAAAGCATCATGGGTGATGCTAAACCCCGATCTCAGTACGGGGCTAACTATCAGGATTTTAGGGTTATTTTCTCGTAACCACTGGTTAGGACTATCAAAAAATCCTTTAAATATTGGGTCGTTTGCATTGTCGCGATGGACAGCGATCGCCCCGTAATCTCTGAATAGCCACTGTAAAAACTTTGCTTCAGACTTGCGAGAGCAGCAAATAATAAGCCTCTCACCGCTTGCAATAGCTGCTTTAACATCTCGAAACAGGAGAGCGATCGCATCACCAAAAACTCTAACCTTGTAGTTTTTCTTTGGAGTTTCTACCCGAATAACAAAGGGTTTGCGCCCCGTTTTTCTCTCCCATAGCGCCGCCTCATACTTGGTTAGATCGGCACTAACTGAGAGGGTTTGTTTTGCCCTAATCTGCATCTCCCAATAGAGAGCCTGATTAATCCTACGCTTGCCATTTTGAGCATGAGTGCTAGAGGTTGCCAGTGAATTTAGCTGTAGATCTAACTCGTCATTGAAAACCGCCGCGCCCCGTTGCAAGCATGACTCAATATGACCTTTTAAGCCGTGTATTGCTTCAGTACAGAATGATAGTCTCGACACATACCCCGCGCCGCCTATCAGTTGACCATTGACGCGATCGCAGTCGGTTCTATAGTCCACAATGCGATCGCCTTGACTCATCCGTTGTGAGTTATTTCTAGCCAAGCTCTCTAGTGGCACTGGTAACAAGCTATAGTCAGCATTGCGAACAAACTCACCGCCTCTCTCAGACTTGCCAAGCCCTTTAGCCCCATCTAAGAAAATATCTGGATGAGTTTTATGTAGCTCTTGCAGTTCTGCAAATGTTGGCAGTCTGTCAAGGGTTAGATCGGCTTTGATTTTGTTGGCTTGCAATCTCTCGTATGCGATCGCAATTTTGCGATTATCTAGCCATTTATCAGAACTGATAGCCCCGTTAATGGCTTGCTCTAGTGCAGTAGCCCCGCAGTTAGCTAGTAAGTCATCAAGCCCTTTAAATTGGCTATCCCATGAGAGAACATCTACCGATCCTAATGGACTTGCTAGATCCGACAGCATGGGTAAATGCTTGAATAGAGAGCCGTTAACCACCCTAACCGCGCTTGGCTTTGTATCGCAGTCTAAGGCTATATAGACTTTACGCCCCGCGATATAGGGAAACAGATCGGGGGAGTGAATTAAACCGCACCCATAGACTGCGATCGCGACAAAGCCATGAGATAGACCAGATAAAGCTTTACCGCCGCCCTCGGTGATGAAGATCGGGATCTCAGGATGATCCTTTAGCCATTCCCAAAAACTGCCGTCAGTAGGGACTTTAACCCCGTAGCGTTTTGATATTGCCTCACGAATATCTCTAGGGATAGCAGGGAAAAAGGCTCTGTTACCAATTTTTGCGGGTGCTAGGTATCGATAGCCCTTTTCTGTTTTTGGTGCTTCTACAATGAATTGCCAAGTCTCACCCGTTTCCTGTAGATACCTAACTGAGTGACAGTAAACATGGCGGCGTTTGCCATCCTGTGAGGTTTTGTAATCGTTATAGTCGTATAAATCGAACTGGTTAGCGATGCTTAGAGCGATCGCACGGTCTTTGACGCTAATACGGGTGATTCGCTCTAAGAATGCTTTACCACGTTCTAGGGTGTGGTTTGTTGCCAGTGGCGCAGGTTTTGCCTCACGGTAGCGATCGCTAAACTCAAAATATTCTTTAGCCATTACAGATCGCCCCCTGCCATTGCCTCATCAAAGTCAGTGGCGATCGCCTCATGCTTTGCCTTTAGGTCAGCATCAGTCATCTCGAAATGATTTTTAAATTTCTGATAAAGGGGCTTGAGTTGTTTGCGGGTGAGGGATAGCGTTGATGCCGCTATTCCCAGATTTGTCGAAAATTCATCCTTGCGGAATTTTTCGACAAACAGCAGAGCCTCAAACACTTGATCCTGTAGATCGGCGTAAGATAATTTCTGCATCTACTTAGCCCCCCGTTGCTTCACATAGGCTTTGTAGATTGCCTTAAATTCACCAATGCCATAGCCTAGAGCTTTGCGAGTTTTGGGATATTCGAGCGTAAAGAAAAATGGCTCAAATCGTTGCAAATAATAGAGTTGAGATAGTGACGATAGTAAGCTAGAATATATAGAGGGATTGCATCCCGTAAGTTTTTGACGCATCATAGGTTAGTTCCTGCGGTACATACCCGCTTGTATGGATGCTCAACCGACACAAATCTCGAAACTTTCTCAGGGTCATCGGAGATCTGCTAGGTTAAGCAAGTTTGATAAACAACAAAAAAGCCTCGCAAATGCTTTTAAGCACTTAGCGAGGTTTTTTGTTGTTGAATAACGTCACGAATCCAATCTGAAAGCGTTTTATCGCTCCCAGCTACCAAATTTTCTAGGGCTTGGCGATCGCTTAAAGGGAGTCTAAAAGTAATCCTTGCAGATTTGACCGCAACTCTAGAAGCACGACAAAAAGCTGTATCCGTTACGGTTACAGCTTTTTTGGCGATTGTATTGGTAGTGGGTAAATTCATTTCGAGATACCTGTGGGCATAATCAACCCCACTTATGGCACTCGCTCGATTTAACGGTACTCTGTACCCCAAACCGTCCGACAAACAAAATATAGCATAATTTTCCATTAATTTGATGCTCTTTTTGATTTCTCCTTCTTATTGGCGCGATCGCTACTCCCAAAACTTGACATTTAAAACAGCATCAATATCGCGCCCGAATTGCCATGTACTAGGAAACTTATATTTAGGGTAAGCATCCGTAACTTTGCGTAAAGCAGCAGCAACGTTTCTATCAAAGCGATCTAAGAAATACCTCTTGAGGCTGGGAGATTGTTCAAGTATCAGTATTAGATCTTCCCTTTGTGTGGCGATCGTATTCTGCCAACCGCCAAAGCAATCAGGCATATTGACATAGCAGCGCTTGAGAATATGCTCAATCAGGGTGACAAGCCTACTGTCAATCTCACGCCTATCTCTACCAGCCAAACCCTCTAGCTCCTCTATTAAATTTTCAACATCGAGATTATGAAAGTCACCTGCTTTCAACTTTGCGATCGCATCTCCTAACCATAAATTAAGGTCGCGATCGTACAGGGTTGATGGTGGCGCAATTGTTTGAGTCATTTCGATTTTGCTCCTTTGGTATTGGTGCGATCGCTGACAGCCTCTTTAACGATGCGACTGCCTAAATTGCTGATACTCCGATCCTCATTAGCCGCCCAAAGTTCAAGCGCTTCATACAAATCGGGCGGTACATAGATAGTTATTCGCTTCAGATTTTTAACTGGCACTGCACTTTCAAGAATAGCTGTGTTCATTAATTTACATCCTGAGTTACATTTAATCTTATAGTATCACTTAGAGTAACACCGTGTTACTCTAGATATAACAAAGCACAGCGCTAGTTTCTTACCCTCTCGCTGTGCTTCAAATTCCCAATTACAGGAACTAACTTAATTATGACTGATTTCGTACCCCGCCCCGATCGCGCCGCTACTCATGCGAGTAATGCCCTGCGATCGCTACAAGATTTAAAGGATCTTGCAGATTTTCCAGCCGATGATATTCGGCTCTCATTATTGGAGCTTGCGATCGCGGAGATCAAAGTATCTCAATATCATTTAGATGGTAATCCCGCCCCGCTAATGCCTTCCAGAATCTCAATGCAAACTGCACTTGCCGATTTGGGGGTTAAATTCAATGGCTAAAGTATCCCCCGTAAAGCAAGCTGTAGAGCCAAGCGCCGCCACTACAACGCCCGAAACCGTGGCGCGAAGCGCCGCCACTGAAATCAATCTCGAAGAAGCGATCGCCCCTGATATCGATATTGAGAGCATGATCGCGGATCAACTTTTAGATTCAGTGAACTGGAGCAAGGTGCGCTCGGCGATCATCCGCAAAGCCCCCGCTAAATTATTCGCATGGCTAACCAGTGGCAACAATACGCCGATCAATATTTCGGCTTTCCCTGAATTGACAGCACTCCCAAGCAGTGACGATGAGGGCAAAGCAGCATGAAGTCAAGATCAATAGATGAAATAGAGGCGGATTTAAAAAAAATTCACCCATTAATCAAGCCTTTTGTGATGGTGGGGACAGTGATTGCCGCGATCGCTTATTTGCCTTTTGCGCTTTTCTCTATCGCCCGCAGTAAAGATGAGGGCGAAAGCGATGATTAAAGCACTTTTTACCGCCCTAACTGGCATTGATGAGAGCATTGATAATGACGATTATCAAGATGCTTGGCAGAGGCAAAAATTTCTAGATGAGAACGATCTAGATGTCGATGATGATGACGATGACGACAGCGATCGCGATGATGATGACGATGACACCCCTAAAAAATGGTGGCAAATATGATCAACGAACTCAAGAAAAACTGTGCTATTGCCTTGGTAGCCTTGTCTATAGGCATCATCGCAGGATATTTCGTATCAGAATCATTGTCAAAGCCAACAGCGATCGCCACTAACCCCGCCCCCGCCACTACAGCCCCCGCCGCCCAAAAACTAACACGCAATGAATTAGAGCAACGGTACATAAAAGCGGTTGTGAGGCAAGGGTTTCGAGTTGATGAAACGAACCTAAACGCTTTGACTGATAAGCAGCTTAACGATGAGGTTGCAAGGCTTGAAGCTATTTTTAATCCAAAGATTACTAACAGTAATTAGCAATTCTTAGCCCCTAAATTAACATAAACCTCTATTGCTTATCCTGTATAGCTTAGAGGTTTATTTTTTAAGTTTGTTTGACTTTTCACTTATTAACTTAAACCACTAACAAATCTATGAATAACTTTACTAACAACACTTTCCACAACTCGCAAATACTGCTTACAGCAAAGGTTTCGAGATATTGTCGATGGTCATCTAATGCCATTTTTAGCGGCGCTGCTATCCTTTGCTTGGCTAACCTTATCCCCTCTCACTTCTCACAGAAATTATTAAATTCAGCGATCGCTACGGGATTATT
>NZ_JACJPY010000110.1 GCF_014696345.1 Pseudanabaena cinerea FACHB-1277 | reverse complement strand
CAAATCTTTAGCGTTACGGTGAAGCCCAAGGTATTTAAGAAGTTGGAAGATGCACAGGCTAATTATCCGCAGTGGGTAGCGGCGATCGCTGGCAAGATGGGGGAGGCTACTGAGTCAGGATTTGTTTTGCTTGAGCCAAATATTCAAGTATTTGAGAAAAAGCCCAAAGAAGCCAAACCTACTGAAGAAGCAAGCCCCAACTAAATCTCAAGCTCTTTAAAAGTTTTCTAATTTTGGGGTTTTTCAAATATGCCTAGTTATAACATTGGTTCTGTTGTTACCTGTCGCGATCGGCAGTGGGTTGTTTTGCCTTCCGATCATGCTGATGTGGTCAGGCTACGACCTTTAAGCGGTAATGAGGATGAGGTTTGCGGTGTTTTTAAGAAGTTGGGATTGGAAGTAATTGAGTCAGCCGAATTTCCTTCGCCACAACCTGAAGCAATTCAAGATCGCCAAGCGGCTTTGTTATTGATGGATGCCGCAAGGCTAAGTTTGCGAAATGGGGCGGGACCTTTTCGGAGTTTGGGGAGATTGTCGGTGTATCCGCGTCCTTATCAGATGGTTCCTTTGCTGATGGCTTTGCGGTTGCCGACAGTGCGATTGTTGATAGCCGATGATGTGGGAATTGGCAAGACGATTGAGGCGGGACTGATTGCGAGGGAAATGCTCGATCGCCAAGAAATTAAGCGCCTTGCGGTTTTATGTCCGCCGCACCTCTGCGATCAATGGCAAAGAGAATTACGGGAAAAATTTCATATTGAAGCAGTCGTGATTCGTTCGGGGACGGTGGGTAAGTTAGAGCGATCGCTACCTGCGGGAGATCACCATGTATTTGGCTACTATCCCCATATCATCGTTAGTCTTGACTATGCCAAGTCCGATAAACGGCGAGCGAGTTTTTTAGCCCATTGCCCAGATTTAGTGATAGTCGATGAAGCGCATACCTGTTCGCGTCCCAGTGGTCAAAGTGCTTCGCAACAGCAACGCCATCAGTTAGTGAATGAGATAGCGGCAAAGCTAGATCGCCATTTAATGCTGCTATCGGCAACGCCCCATAGCGGTATTGAAGAATCTTTTTTATCGATTTTGGGCTTGGTTAAACCAGAATTTGCGGCGATGAATTTAGAACATCTCTCTGAACAAGAACGGACTAAACTAGCCAATCATTTTATCCAACGTCGTCGCGCTGATGTGAAGCAGTGGCTAGGCAATGAAACCCCGTTTCCTGAAAGACTATCCACTGAGCTTAGTTACAAGCTGACGCGAGAATATCGAGAATTATTTAATGAGGTTTATGATTTTGCGCGAGGCTTGGTTAAGGGTGTTACTGATGATATGTCCTATGCCCAAAAGCGAGGACGTTATTGGGCGGCGTTGGCGCTGATTCGTTGTGTGATGTCATCACCTGCGGCGGCGGTGGCGACCTTGAGTAAGCAAGTGGAAAAACGTGAGGTGGCGGAGCAGTTAGAGGAAGAAGCGATCGATGAAGACTTGATGGCTTCCTATGTTTACGATCCGACCGAACAGGAACAGTCTGCCGATGCTCAACCCACATTAGCGATCGAGCAGGGACAGCAACAATATCGAGATAGTGATCGCCGTAAGCTCAAAGCCTTTGTTCAATCTGCCGAAAAACTTTACGGCGCAAAGGATGCCAAACTGCAACAGGCGATCGCGACAGTGATCACGCTTCTCAATGAAGGACATCATCCGATTATCTGGTGTCGCTACATTGCCACGGCGCAATATGTCGCCAAGCATCTGGGGGATGTGTTGAAGCAAAGATTAGACAAAAAAGGCGATCGCTTGCGGGTATTGGCAATTACAGGTGAGCAGTCGGAAGATGAACGGGAGATATTTTTAAAGGAACTAGCCAGCTATGAACAAAGGGTATTAGTGGCGACCGACTGCCTCAGTGAAGGGGTGAACCTGCAAGAGCATTTCTCGGCGGTGCTGCACTATGACTTACCTTGGAATCCTAACCGACTAGAACAGCGTGAGGGTAGAGTTGATCGCTATGGTCAAAAAGCATCGGAAGTGAAATGTGCTTTACTCTGTGGACAGGACAACCCCATCGATGATGTGGTCTTAAAAGTATTGATACGCAAAGCGGTTAAAATCCATCGTTCCTTGGGCATTACTGTCCCTGTGCCGATGGATAATGCCAATATTACCGAGCGAATTTTCAACTCTTTATTTGAATATGAAGCGGTAGGGGTACAGCTTTCTATTTTTGACGCTGGCTCACAGTTGGCGCTACTAGATAAAGAAATGACTCGAATTTGGGAACAAGCCGAAGAAAAAGTTAGCCGTACAAGGTTTGCTCAGAGGGCAATTACTTCGGAAGATGTGCAACAGGAATTAATTGAGTCCGATCGCGTGTTGGGTAATGCTAAAGAAATTGAGCGCTTTGTACGATCAGCTTGTGGGCGTTTGGAGGCTTTTCTTATTCCCAAAACGATTCATAAGCATCCTTGCTATCTGTTGCCAAATATCCCGTCCCAGATTGCCTCTAGTTTGTCCGCATTCTTAGGCGATCGCCAAAAGTTAACTCTTTCCTTTGTCAGTCCTACGCCCGAAGGTGTGGAATTTATTGGGCGCAATCACCCCCTCGTCGAAAGTTTGGCAAGATATTTATTAGAAAATGTTTTGACTAATACCACTAATCCTGTGGCGGCAAGGTGTGGTTTTACGGTGACGGATGCGGTGACTAGGCGCACAGTTTTATTACTATTGCGCTTGCGTCATTTGATCGACAGCCCCAAACAAGGACTTAAGGAGGATAAAAGCCTATTAGCGGAAGAATGTTTAGTGGTTGGTTTTACAGGAACATCTGACAATCCGATCTGGTTAGAACCAAGTGAGGCTTTACGATTAATTGAAACGGCTCAACCCTCTGCCGATCCGCCTAGTGAGGGTATTGCACGCTCAGAAATGCGCGACTTGTTAGAAAGTATGGAAGATTTGCAGGAGGAATTGGAGTTAATTGCCAAAAAGCGATCGCAAGATTTAGCCCAATCTCATCGTAGAGTTAGAGCAATTACGAAGGAGGGACAGGTGAAGGTGAAGGCTCAGCTACCAATGGATCTGCTCGGTGTATATGTTTTGAAACCAAAGTAATTCCAAGTAGTCAAGGCTTTAGCCTTTTACACCTTTAAATTCATAGGCTAAAGCCTTACTACGGTTAATCATCAATTTAATTAAGTATCATGACTACTACTCAAATCGTTAAAAACACAACAGGTTTGCATATCGAAGGTAACTTGATTGCGGGAGACTATCTGGCGGATCTGGTTACGGGCGGTATTAAGGGGCAAGCGCCTGATGATTTTGGGTTTGCGAAGGCGGATAAACTGGCGGATGAGATTGCGACGGTGTGGGGTGAGGCGAAAAAGTTTTGGGCAGGATTTAAAAAATCCCGTGAAGAATCGGGCTTTTCGGAGTCAGGGACTACGGAAACGCGCAAGGCTTGGGTTGTGCCTTTGCTTTATAACTTGGGATATTTGCCCACTTTTCGGGGTGAGGCGGAGATTGTTGATGGACAGAGTTTTGCGATTTCGCATCGGGCGGGGGATTGGGGTGGGGAGGTTGCTAAAGCAACTACTACGGTGACTCCACCGATTCATGTTACTGGATGCAGAATAAGACTTGACCAGAAGCCGCCGAGTGGAAATCCGAGGCTGTCGGCGCATGGGTTGATGCAGGAATATCTGAATCGGACTGAGCATCTATGGGGGATTGTCACGAATGGTTTGCAGTGGCGATTGTTGCGCGACTCTTCTTTGATGACGAGGCTTACTTATATTGAGTTTGATCTTGAGCAAATTCTCGAAGGGGAAAACTTTGCTGAATTTGGGTTGTTTTATCGGTTGTTTCACCGATCGCGTTTACCGATAGGAATGGACGATGCCCATGAGTGCCTGTGGGAGTTTTATCATCAAGAAACTTTGCAACAGGGCGGCAGGGTACGCGATCGCCTACGGGATGGTGTCGAAAAAGCGATCGCCCAGTTAGGGAATGGTTTCTTACAGCATCCAAAAAACCAAGCATTGAGGGATGCTCTTACTCCCCCTTCGCCCTCATTGGGAGAAGGGGGCAGGGGGGATGAGGGCAAAATTAGCGATCGCGATTTTTATCGACAAATCCTGTTGCTGATCTACCGCTTACTATTCTTGATGGTGGCAGAGTCGCGCAATTTGTTACTGACGGGGGAAGATCCTGAAAAGGTACGGATTTATGAGGAGTATTACAGCATTGAGCGTTTACGCGCTCTAGCAGAAAAGGCGATCATTCCTCGCCGCGAAGGATTTCAAGACCTATGGCAAGGTTTGCGGGTGACATTTTGCCTTTTTGATGAAAATTGGCGCGGTGAGTTGTTGGGGCTGTCGCCGCTAAATGGTGATTTGTTTGGATCAACGACTTTGCCAGAGCTAAATATGAGCGCTTTGGATAATTACGATCTGATGGTTGCTATTCGCTATCTATCGCTCTATGCACCGACGGATAAGGCTCAACTGCGGCGGGTTAATTATGCGGCGCTTGATGTGGAAGAGTTAGGAAGTGTTTATGAGAGTCTGCTAGATTTTCATCCACAGGTGAGTTTGTCTCAGGGTAAGTATGAGTTTTTGTTAGTGGCAGGTAGCGATCGCAAAACGACAGGAGCTTATTACACGCCATCGGAGCTAGTGGCGCAGTTGGTGAAGAGTGCCTTGGAGCCTGTGATTGCAGAAAGGATGAAGGATACCGAGGATTTACAAAAAGCACTTCTGAGTATTAAAGTTTGCGATCCTGCCTGTGGGTCGGGACATTTTCTGTTGGCAGCAGCACGGCGGATTGGGAAAGAATTGGCTAAAGTCCGCACGGGTGAAGCTGCGCCTAGTCCTGAACCATTGCGTGAGGCGACTCGTGATGTGATTCAGCATTGCATTTATGGTGTGGATATCAATCCCCTAGCGGTTGACCTTTGTAAGGTTGCACTCTGGATTGAGGGTTTTGCGAAGGGGATGCCCCTTAATTTCCTTGACCATCGCATTAAGTGCGGTAACTCGTTGGTGGGTGTTTTAAATCTCGATGTATTAAAAGAAGGGATTCCTGATGAGGCGTTTAAGGCGGTGACGGGGGATGATAAGGCTTTGTCTAGCATCAAGAAGAAGGCGAATAAGCAGGAAAGGCTCAAGGATCTCAAGGGGCAACTCTCAACGGCTGGTCAGTTAGATGATGATTTGGCGGAAATTGCCTCGGCATGGCAGGAGTTAGATCGGATTCCTGAGAATACGCCTGAGTTTGTGAAGCAAAAGAAGGAGCGCTATGAGGCTAATCAACGCGATCGCAAGTGGTGGCGCAGTCGTTCGGCTTGTAATTTGTGGACGGCGGCGTTTTTTATGCCTTTGACTGAGCAAAATTTGCAGTTATTGCCAACTACGGCGGCGTTAGTCAGGTTGTTGAATCATAGAGATATAGGTGAAGAAACCCGTAGTCGCGCTTCAGCGCCAAAAAATGAGGGAGAGGAGGCTAAAGCCTCGTTACTGACTATCCAAAATATTGTTGATGCTGCGAATCAGTTAGCCTCTGAGAAGGGCTTTTTTCATTGGGCTTTAGAGTTTCCTGATGTGTTTGAGAATGATGGTTTTGATTGCATTCTCGGTAATCCTCCTTGGGAGCGCATCAAGTTACAGGAAAAGGAGTTTTTTGCCTCGCGGGATGGGGATATTGCGAAGGCAGCGAATAAGTCGGAACGGGAGAAGTTGATTAAGACTTTGCCGAGTCGTAAGCCTGATTTGGCGCGGGAGTTTGAGGCGGCGAAGCATGATGCTGATGCTCAAAGTAAGTTTATTCGCGAGTCGAATCGTTTTCCTTTGACGGCGGTGGGTGATGTGAATACCTATGCGGTGTTTTCGGAGACTGCGAGGGATTTGATTGCGGGGAATGGTAGGGCTGGAATTATTGTGCCTACTGGGATTGCGACTGATGATACTTGTAAAAAGTTTTTCAGTGATTTGACACAAAAGCAAAACCTAGTAAGTCTTTACGATTTTGAAAATAGAGAAAATTTATTTGATGGCATTGGGCATGGTCGATTTAAGTTTTCTTTAATTTCAATGACTGGTTCTTGTGTAGAGCAAACGAAATTTGCTTTCTTCCTAACACAACCTCGACAGTTAGATAGCCCTCTTAGAGTTTTTCCACTTGCGCCACAAGATATCGCCCTCATGAATCCTAATACGCTTACTTGCTCTGTGTTTCGCACTGCTACAGATGCAGAAATAACTAAGAAGATTTATGAGTGCGTACCTGTGTTAGAAAATGAAAAAACAGGCAAAAATCATTGGGGTATATCGTTTACAACAATACTGCACATGGCAAATGATAGCGGATTATTTAAAAATTCTTTTAGTCAGAATACATTACCTCTATATGAAGCAAAAATGTTTTGGCATTACGATCACCGATTTGGAGATTATGCTGACTATCCTGAAGGAGCGCAAACTTCTCATTTACCAGATGTTCCTGTAGAGCGATCACAAGATCCTGATTACACAATTACCCCTCGTTATTGGGTAGATCTCTTTGAAGTTGAGAAACGTCTTTCTGATAAACAATTACATAATTGGCTTTTAGTCTTTCGTTGTCTTACCAATGCAACTAATGAAAGAACAACTATTTTTACCTTATTACCAAAAGTTGCTTTAGCTCATAGCGCAACTGTTGCCTTAATAGACCCAGTGTATTTAAGACTTTTATCATTGCTTTTAGCTAATTTCAATAGTTTAGTTTTTGATTTTGTTTCTCGCCAAAAACTCGGAGGAACTAACTATAGCCAATTCATTCTCAAACAACTCCCCGTCCTACCCCCCGATCGCTACAGCCAAAACGACATCAACTACATCACCCCCCGCGTCCTCGAACTCACCTACACCGCATGGGACATCAAACCCTTCGCCGATGACCTTTGGAATCCCACACCCACCCGATCCCAGAGCAAAGTCGAAGAGAGCAACGCCGAAACCGACTCTATCCTCACCCAAGCCAGCGACAAAAAACAACTCAAATTTGCCTTAGACATTGAAATCACAGGCAAAAAACAACTCGAACTCACCACCCCACCAGACCCCACCCACCAAACCCACCTCCGCCAACTCATCCTCGAACAATGGCAAGCCAACCGCGCCGCCTTCCCCGACACCACCCAGACCCCAGATGAAAACCTCGAAGGCATCCTCCTTCCCCCCTTCATCTGGCACGAAACCCGCCGCGCCCAAATCCGTGCCGAACTCGATGCCTACTACGCCAAACTCTACGGCTTAACCCGTGACGAACTGCGCTACATCCTCGACCCCGCCGACATCTACGGCGCAGACTTCCCCAGCGAGACATTTCGAGTCTTGAAAAACAACGAAATCAAGAAATATGGCGAATATCGCACCCAACGCCTCGTTTTAGAAGCATGGGATAACTCGTAGTCGCGCTTTAGCGCAAAATTATTAATATATTGGGCTAAAGCCCTTACTACTAATATGTACGAATATCGCAAACTCTCACCAGCAGAAAAAGCTGAAGTCGTTAGACAACGATTAGCAAAAGGGTATCCGCCCCACTCGCCGCCGCATCCGATTAAAGATGCATCCCATTACCTGATCACCGCCGCCTGTTACGAACACAAACATCGACTAACCACACCCCAACGCCGACAGCAACTACTAAACCAACTATTTGAAACCTTCATCCAAGAAAATATTACAATCCTCGCTTGGGTTGTCCTTACTAATCACTATCACCTACTCACTGAAACCATTGGCTTTCGATGGTTGAGTAAACAACTACGATTAATTCACGGTAGAACCGCCCATCAGTGGAACAAAGAAGACGGACTAACAGGAAAAATGTGGTATTCCTACAGCGATCGGGCAATCCGTTCAGAAAAACATTATTACACCACCCTAAACTATATTCACTACAATCCCGTCAAGCATAATTTAGTCACATCACCCTATGACTGGCAGGAAAGCAGCGTCAATTGGTACTTACAAGAAAAGGGACGCGACTGGCTACGCACCTGCTGGCTAGAGTACCCCGTTACAGATTACGGCGAAGATTGGGATAAGTAGTCGCGCTTTAGCGCAAAGGTATTAAGATTTTGAGGCAGATTACGGCGAAGATTGGGATAAGTAGTCGCGCTTTAGCGCAAAGGTATTAAGATTTTGAGGCTGAAGCCCTTACTACGAAATTAAACACATAAAATAGAGTGTCAAGGATGATGATTAAATGAAACTTACAGGTTACGGTCAAGACTAGGATAATTAGTGATAAGTAGTCGCGCTTTAGCGCCGTTAGTTAAACAGGAGAATACATACCATGTCCAACCTCAACACCGTTCAACAAGACATCGTTGAACTCACCCCTGAAGCACAGCAAATTATCTTTAACTTAATCGATTTACTGAAAACCCACCCCAAATCAAGTCAGCAGAGCAACCCAGCAACCCCAAAAAAAGATTGGTCAGACTTTATCGGTTGCATGGAAGCAGAGCCAGATCTATCCAAAAACTACAAAACCTACCTGAGTAATGAACTCGAACAAAAATATGCTAATCGTTGATACTGGCTTTTGGTTAGCTCTGGCAAATCGGAAAGATGCTGCTCATCAATCCGCTACTCAACTATTTCAAAAACTAGAGAACGAAGAATTTATTACAACTTGGTGTGTAGTTACAGAAACCTGTTACCTCATGCAAAAAAGAGTGGGGATAGATGCACCAAAACTCTTTATCCGCAAAATTGCAGCAGGAATGGTGAAAATATTCGATCTCGATCCCACCCATTGCCCTCGTATCGAACAGCTTATGGAAAAATATCGAAACTTACCAATGGACTTAGCTGATGCTTCTCTAGTTATCCTCGCCGAAGAGCTAGGGCATGGTCGTATTTTGTCCGTCGATTATCGAGACTTCAACACCTATCGCTGGAAAAATACAGAACCATTTGAAAATCTATTTTTAATCTAGACATCATGACCTTTAGCCTCACCTTTACTCAAACTTTCTTTAATGAACTCATCGGCATCCCTCAGAATGTGTCCAAACGAGTTTCTAAAGCCACCAAATTATTAGAACGCGATCCCATCTCAGCCGAAGGCGATGCCAAAAAGCTCAAAGGTTATGAAAATGTTTATCGCATCCGCATTGGTGACTATCGCCTGTTTTATGCGATCGGTACTGGTTGGGTAAAACTGCTGAGTGTGCGTAAACGCAATGAGCGCACCTATGAAACCGAAATTCCTAATGTCGTAGCGCCAGAAACCACCCTCGATCGCCAGTCTGTTAAGCCGAAGAAGGTGGCAGTATCTTCTGGTTTCTCTTGGGATAGGGGGGATGAGGTTAAGGTTTTGGATGAGGCTAAAGCCTTGACTAAGCTTCCTTTCGCACTCACAGAAGAAATCTTGCGACAGTGGCAGATTCCGTCATCATATTGGGCGGCGATCGCCAAAGTTGACAGCGCTGAGGCATTGCTAGAGCTAGATATGCCCGATCGCTTTCTCAATGTGATTTTGGATAATCTTTACCCCCGTGCGATCGAAGAAATTGAACGTCAGCCCGAATTTGTTCTTAAACAAGCTGAAGATCTGGATCGCTATTTTGCTGGCGATCTCAGTGCATTTTTACTCAAGCTCAGTGATGAACAAGAGAAATTAATTCAATTTGGCAGTAATGGCACAGTCCTGATCAAAGGTGGCGCTGGTACTGGTAAATCCACCCTTGCCCTCTATCGCATCAAAAAATTAGTCGAGCAGGGCTGCACCTCAATTTTATTCACCACCTATACCAATGCCCTCGTTTCCTATTCTGAGCAACTTCTAGAACAATTACTCGGCTGTCCTCCTGCGGAAAAAGGCGTAGAAGTAACTACGATTGATGCGATCGCCCGCCGCTATTTCGTTACCACAGGTAAAGCTACACCCTTTATCGATCGCGATAAATCTTTAACCCTGTTAGCCCAAGCCCTAGAGAAAACCAACATTCCTGCTCACAATGTATTCGATCGCCAAGTCAAACTGCAAACATTACAAAAACTGGGTTTGCCCTACCTCCTCGATGAAATCTTACAAGTGATCGAAAATTGGGGCATTCGCACTCTTGATGATTACATCGCCCATGATCGGCGTGGTCGGGCTGTGCCGTTGCGACAAAATATCCGTGAGGCAATTTGGGCAGTCTATGAAACATGGGAACAGTTATTAGCTGAAAAAGGCAGCCTCACATGGGAGCAACTGCGCCGCAAAGCCCTCACAGTCGCGCAAAACTTAGAGACAAAACCCTATCAAGCGATCGTTATAGATGAAGCGCAAGATTTTTCACCTGTAGCGCTCAGATTTTTACTCAATCTCGTTCCTAATTTTGACAATATCTACATCACCGCCGATGCTTCGCAATCTATCTATCAGCGAGGTTTTAGCTGGAAACAAATCCATGAAGATTTGAAAGTCGCAGGACGGACGCTCATCCTCAAGCAAAACTATCGAAACACCCAACAAATAGCGATCGCCTGTACCGAAATTCTCCTTGGCACAGAAGCAGGCGATCCCGAATGCTTGCAGCAAATTCCCTCTTTACATATTGGCGATCCTCCTTTGCTCTTCCTAAGTAACAACCAAGATCAAGAACTAGCCGCTATTCGTGATTTTTTAGTAGACTCCGCCAAACGTTTTCGTCTTCCTCTGCATGGTAGCGCGATCCTTTGCCCAAACAACTACAGCGCCGAAACCTATGCCAAACAGCTAACCCAACTAGGACTCAAAGCTAAATTTGTTTCAGGTAAGAAGATCGATCTCAAAGCTCCCTATATTAAAGTGCTGACCCTCTATTCCGCTAAAGGTTTAGAGTTTCCTTTTGTCGTAGTCACGGGATTAGCAGCAGGTAATTTCCCAAGCTTCAACAGTGATTTACCGACAGAAGAACATTCTAAAATCCGCGATGAACAAAGGCGGCTATTTTATGTCGGTTGTTCCAGAGCCATGCGATCGCTAATGGTCTGCGGCTCATCCTCCCATCCCTCTGAATTTATTGAAAACCTCAAAGCCCCCTACTGGCAAACTAAAACCTGTAATTAATATCGTAGTTAAGGCTTCAGCCTAGATTAATTCGAGACTAAAACTAAAGTTTTTACTACTCTTATCTTCAATCAAAATTATGTCCTCAAAACTCTCTTTACAACTGCAAAACCTGATCCAACAGCCTGACGCTGTGTTACATACTTTTGCGGGCATGATTGCCGATGGAAGTGTGGCGATCGACTGCTCAGGAGTCAAAGCCGATGATATTAGTGAAGAGAAATTGCAAATTCTCTTTGGACAAATTCGAGGAAAATGGGACTTCACTCAACTCGGCGAATGCCTTGATTCTGCTACTATGAGCGAACCTCTCGCAGAAAAGTTAGTTAATTGGTTTCAACCTCAGCCAGTCGTTGAAGTTAGTAATTTTATTCGCTCATGTGGGTAAATAGGTGAAATGGTAAAATAGGAAAAAAGTTTTGACGCAACAACAGACATAAACATGATCAAGTTTCCCCTAACTGAACTGTTAGACGATCAAGC
>NZ_JACJPY010000011.1 GCF_014696345.1 Pseudanabaena cinerea FACHB-1277 | reverse complement strand
TATTTATCATCTTTTTTTTTGCGTATTGGGATGATGATAACCGATATCAAACCTTGGTTATGCTTCAACTTATTGAACTTATGGCTTTAGTATTTACTAATGGATTGAAGTGCAGAAATAAATGTGAAGTTGCCTCTATACCTTTCTTTTATTTCCCGACAAGTCTATTGTTAGATCGCGCTTTTCTATCTGTTTTTTGCCTTGTTCCATTCGTAGGATTTCAGCACGGATTGTGTTTTGGAGGATGGCGATCGGGATATTCGGTAAGGATTTTTAGTTAGTTCATAGTCAAGTAATGATCATGGTCTGTTGTTATTTTAGCTTTTTTAGATCGTGGCAATCACTATTCGTGTCACCTTTCAGAAAAATAAGGTGAGTTACGTTTGATTAATGCGGCTTACTGGATCGGCGATCGCGCTAACCATACATAAATTAAGGCTTTGGCGATCGCTTTGGTTTGGATGATTTTGGTGTCTTCAATTTTTGAGCAGAAACTTTTTGTAACTTTTGAACTTCTTTGAGTGTCAGTCCTGTAAATTGAGCAATTAATTCCATAGATACATTGGAACGCATCATGTTTAGCGCAATCTGGCTCGCCGTCTCAGCTTTGCCCTTAGCGATACCTTCAGCAATACCCTCAGCTTTACCTTCAGCTTTACCTTCCAGTAGGATTTCTTGATAAATAACTGATTCTTCCATGATTTCGCTCCTCAAAAGTCTTTGGATGATTTCTTTATTTAGGGCTATACCTGATATTATAGCGGTAGATGCGGCAACGTTGCCTCGTAATTGGTTATCGGTAATTTGTTCAATTTGTTTGGCTACTTGCCTCAGAGTTTCTTCGGGGTTGTTGGTTTGTGAGAGGGGGGCAAACGGAAATAGCCCCTCATGGCGATCGCACATCAAAAATCATATTTACTCAGTTTCGCCTATCAGTAGATTTATTTCCTCAATTGATAGATTGAGAACTTGGCAGATTTGATCAATATTCATTCCTATTTGCATCATCTTTATGGCGGTTTCTCTTTTTGCTGTTTAGTTGTTTTTAGGTGATGGGCGATCGCTGTTTATGAGAATGGATAGGCGATCGCTGTTTGGTTGATTTTTAGAGGGGCGATCTGCTAATTTATAATTTACTTTTTCAAGCCCCCACTTTGGAGTTAACTAATACAAGAAGTTCCTCTTGAATGACACGGCGCAAAATTTCTTCGTTTAAAGGTAGATAACCTAATTGACAGACAAATCTTAACCATAAACGGGCAAGAAGCCCGTTCCACAAAGATTCTGCTTTTGTGGGTCAGACATCTTGTCTGACAAGGCTTACGTCTAATTCTTCACTTGTACGGGAGTATGAACCCATAAAAAACAGAAAGCGCAGTTTTGCTACACTTTCTGTTTTGGTTGTTTTTAAAAACTAAAAATGGCACCGCCACTTTGTAGTTAGAGAATTAGCGCAGGTTAATTACCTTGGGCTTGTCACTAGTGAGGTGAATTGTGTCGACAAAACGGGCAGTCTTGGTTTGGGTAGAAATAACCAAAGACTGAGTACGGCAACCACCACTAAAGAAGCGTACACCTTCCATCAAAGTACCGGGAGTAATTCCACAACCTGCAAATAGCACTTCCTTACCACAGGCAAGATCCTCAGCGTTGTAAATGCGATCGCCGTCTTCGATACCCATTTCCTTGAGACGCGCCAAATTCCCTTCACGAGTCCACTTTGCACTTTCAGGGGTATTCACTTCGTCTGGATCATAGACTAAACGACCTTGGAAGTGACCGCCCAAACAGCGCATTGCGGCAGCAGAAATGACACCTTCAGGAGCCGCGCCAATACCCATAAGAGCATGAATATTTGTACCAGAGAAACCACAGCAAATTGCTGCCGATACGTCACCATCACTGATCAAACGTACCCTTGCACCCGCAGCGCGAATTTCAGAAATCAACTTTTTGTGGCGAGGACGATCCATAACCACAACCACCAATTCTTCGATGGAGCGATTGAGACATTCTGAAAGGATCTTGAGGTTTTCGGTAGGGGTTTTGCGAATGTCAACATGACCTCTTGCCGCAGGTGGCGCAGCGAGCTTGTCCATGTAAAAGTCGGGGGCGCGGAATAAACCACCACGCTCAGAAATTGCCAAAACTGCCATAGAGCCATTTTGACCATAGGCGACTAGGTTTGTGCCTTCGCAGGGGTCAACGGCGATATCAATTTCTTGTAATTCTTCGATGGTGCAGAATTCGGCGGCATTCTCTTGAGTGCAGATGCCAACTTCTTCACCGATATAGAGCATGGGCGCTTCATCACGCTCACCTTCACCAATTACGATGCGTCCACGCATATGAATTTTGTTCATGCGTTCACGCATTGCCTCAACAGCCGCTTCATCGGCTTCATCTTTTTTGCCCAAGCCCATCCATTTGGAAGAGGCGATCGCTGCCTGTTCCACGACCTCGATAATCTCAAGGCTGATTGTACTATCCATGTTTAGGAATCCTTAGTTAATTTTTCTAATACTTATAAATATTAAGTTTTTTTTCGTGTTCTAGTTTTTTTCTAGAGCAAGATTTTTCAAGGGCAAAAATGGCTTAGCTATTTTGTCCTTGGCTTAACTAAGTTTACAGGTCAGACTGTCACCAAACCTATAAGAAGAATAAATGAGTTATATTAAGTTTCTATAATTTTTATTGCAAATCAGAGATTAGGCACTGCCATCTGCCCCAAAAATCAAAATTGCCCCAAACTGATCCCAAACTGAATATTGTTGTTGAGGATCAAAATTGGCACTTACGACTAAATTTGGTTAAGAAATGCTTAACACTGATAGGATTTAAACATAGGCTTTTCTCTTTTGCCCACATTTTAAGTACTGCGTATGACAGCTATGTTGCCAGACAATTCTGACCATCCCATACATGAAACGCCTAATCAAGATGACAACTTTGAGTTTGATAAGCCCCAAGAAGCCTGCGGTGTATTTGGGGTTTTAGCCGCAGAGGGGGATATCGCTAAGCTAGTTTACTTTGGACTCTATGCCCTGCAACATCGCGGTCAGGAGTCAGCAGGTATTACGGTCTATGATGCACAGGGACGGACACATACCCATAAGGCGATGGGGTTAGTCTCGCAGGTTTTTAATGAAACTATTTTAAATGAACTCAAGGGTGCTTTAGCGATCGGGCATAACCGCTATTCGACCACAGGTTCGAGTAAGGTTTGCAATGCCCAGCCCATTGTGGTGGAAACCCGCCTTGGTGACTTTGCCCTAGCGCACAATGGCAACTTGGTTAATGCCACAGAGTTGCGCGGTGAACTTGCGGATCAAGGTCATGCTCTTGAGTCCACCACTGACTCGGAGGGGATTGCTTTTGCGGTTTCGGAGGCGGTTGAAGATGGCAAGGATTGGCAAGAGGCAATCATTGTGGCGCTGCGGCGTTGTCGTGGTGCTTTTAGTTTGGTAATGGCGATGCCCAATGCGATCGCTGGCGCTAGGGATGCCTATGGTGTCCGCCCATTGGTAATTGGCAAAACTCCTGATGGCTCCTATGTGCTGTCTTCAGAGACCTGTGGCTTAGATATCATTGGTGCAGAATATGTGCGCGAAGTTATGCCAGGTGAATTGGTAATCATCACAACGGAGCATGGTTTGCAGTCATGGCAATGGCAAGAGGCGCAACCTAAGCTTTGTGTGTTTGAAATGATTTACTTTGCGCGTCCTGATAGCGTTATGCACGACGAAAGTCTTTATACATACAGGATGCGAATTGGGCGTGAACTTGCCAAAGAAAGTTTTGTGGATGCCGATATTGTAATTGGTGTACCTGATTCGGGCATTCCTGCGGCGATCGGCTTTTCCCGCGAATCTGGCATTGCCTATGCTGAGGGGTTGATCAAAAACCGTTATGTGGGGCGGACTTTTATTCAGCCGACACAGGCGATGCGCGAGTCGGGCATTCGCATGAAACTCAACCCCCTTAAGGATGTTTTGCAGGATAAACGGGTAATTGTGATCGATGATTCGATCGTAAGGGGAACCACGAGCCGTAAAATAGTAAGGGCATTGCGTGAGGCGGGAGCAACGGAAGTACATATGCGTATTTCTTCACCCCCTGTGACTCATCCCTGCTTTTATGGTATTGATACCGATTCGCAAGATCATCTGATTGCTTCCCACCTTTCTGTAGAGGCGATCGCTAAACAGATTGAGGTAGATACGCTGGCGTATCTTAGCCATGATGCGATGTTAAAGGCGACCCAGATTGATACCTCGCATTTTTGCACAGCTTGCTTTACAGGCAAATATCCTATCGATGTTCCTGACAAGCTCAAGCGCACCAAACTTATGCTAGAAAATACTGCACCATGACCAATAAGATCCTCTTCCACCTCGCATTTCCAGTTAAAGATATTGCTAGTACTAAGGCTTTTTATATTGATGGGTTGGGCTGTTTGGCAGGACGCGAGTCTCAAGACTCGCTGATCATGAGTTTGTATGGACACCAGTTGGTTGCCCATGTTGTCCATGATGCTGAAGATTCTCAGAAGGGTATTTATCCCCGACATTTTGGGCTGGTCTTTTGTTCAGAGAATAACTGGATGGCGCTCTTAGAAAAAGTTCATGATAAGCGTTTGAAGTTTTACCAAAAACCTAAGGTGCGCTTTGTGGATACGCCTTTAGAGCATCGTACTTTTTTCTTGGCAGATCACTCAGGTAATATTTTGGAATTTAAGCATTACAAATTTGAGTCGGCAATTTTTGGTGAGACTAGCTTCCATGAGGTGGGTGATGCTGCCGAATTTGCTCAGCAAGTTCCTGTGGCAACTTACAAATAGTTCAAAACAAATAGTTAAAACTAACAAGCGCTGCTTCGCCGCGACTATTGGTTTTAACTTGAGCGCAAAGTGCTATAAAAAAAGGAGATGACATAGATGCGCCATCTCCTTTTAGTTTTTTGCGAAGCATTTGAAATTGCTTTTTCTTTTGCCTTTGCCTTGCCGAGCCACCCTTGCCTTTGTCATTTCGACCTTCGCTGCGGGGGGACTCCCACCGTTTTAGTCTTTGGTTCATAGGTTTATTACCTGATGGGATGTTGGGGGTATGAATTAATAGGCTTCCAATATAGACCCACCATTCAAAAAAAACATCGTTCTAAAGCGTTAACTGCAACTTGCTAAGCATTTCATCGGGATTGCGAAATCCTACGCTGATCGCTATGCCATCTTTGACAAATATAGGTCGCTTTAATAGCATGGCATCTTTGGCAAAGGATTCGATCCATTGAATATGTGACCATGTTTCTCTTTCGGAGCCGAGAGATCGGTAAGACTGTCCTGAGGTATTTCGCATTGATCTTTCTCCTAAAGCCTTTACCCACTCTGCAATCATGGTTCTAGTGGGCGGGTAATCTTTGACGTTGATAAATTCGTAGTTAATATTCTGGGCATCCAGCCAAGCGATCGCTTTTTTACAAGTTCCACAGGTGGGGATGCCATAAACTTTGATAGACATAGGGATTAACCTCCTTTCTAGGATTCATCATCCATGAATGGTTTTTCATGGGCAGGTTTAATTGTGCGCCAAATATAGTCACTATAGTCTTTTTGATCGAGTAATGAAAATAAAATTGTGTGGTGCTTGCAGGTGAGAATGTGTTTTGCCATTTCTTTGCGATCGCCGCGATCCACAAAGGCAATGATTCGCTCAAAGTCTGCTTTAGCTTGAGATTCGATGGCTGCATATTGAGCAATTAAATCTGCCTTAGTTTCCTTAACCCAGTTATAAAATTCGTCAGGAACCCGTTCTAAAATATCCTCAAAGGGGGTGCGATCGCGTAGCATTTCCCAAATTACACGGCTCGTTACCTGTGTGAGGACACGGTGCAACTGCACATATTCAGCAAATTTAAACTTTAAGCGCAAGCCACTGGCAAAGCGAATTACGAAACCTTCTTGGTTCTGCTCATTGAGTTGGGCGATCGCGGCGATATCTTGCAGTCCATCATATTTTTTAGCTAAGGGAAATCCCAAATCGGCAAACTCCTCAATGGCATATTCTGTACCCGATGCTGTATCTAGCACCGCTAGCAACACCAAAGCCTCTAAACTGCCATAATCAACAACAATGCGATTGGCGGGATAAATAATTTCAAATAAATAGGTTAAAGATGGATTTAGCTTGGCGATCGCCTCTGCATACTTAGCTTGCAGAATTGCCTCGCCCTTAATTGACTGCTCTGAATAAAAGCTACCTCTTGACGCAATATGAGGCTGCCCCTGATGCCAATATAAAATACCAAGGGAGCCGTCTAGTTTTTCATACACATCAAAGGGTTCCGCAGGCAGATTTCCCTGATATTCCTGCAAATTAAAAAATTTGGGCAAGGGTCTAGCGGCGATCGCGCCATCACGATCTAGGATCAAGCCGCGACATTGCATAGTTTCAGGTGTCCAGAGGCGATCGTACTGCGCCTTAGCGGTGTAATTATAAATAAACAAATCACCACTAGAATGCGATCGCTTAGAGATATATCCCTCGGCGATTAGCTGTTCGACCTTCACCAAATCAAAATCATTCATGATCATGCATTATCATTCATTAGTTTTTGCAACAAAAATCTAGAGGTAGCGATCGCCGACATTTTTTGAACTTGATAGAACCGCACTGTAATTACTAAGAATGATAGCCAAGAAAAAGTCGGCGATCTGGGTACTTACAGCTATAATAACTCCAAAATCACGCGAAACGAAAATAGTCCTGTGGAAACAACAACAAATCTCTCCCACATTCCCCTCAAGGTTCTCATCGTTGAAGATGATCCATTGATTCAACTAGGTCTAGAGCAGTCTCTCTCGAAACATCCCCATATTCAAGTTTTGGGCGTGGCGGGCGATGGATTTATTGGTGTGAAAATGGCACAGGAACTAAAGCCCGACATTGTGGTTATGGATATTGGACTGCCGCGCCTAGATGGGATCTCTGCAACCCAAAAGATCAAACAAGTCCTGCCCAATACCCACATTGTCATGTTGAGTTCGCACACAGACGACACAGAAATTATTTCCGCCTTATCTAGTGGTGCAGATGCCTATTGTGTAAAGGGAACTAGCACTGATAGCCTCATGGCAGCATTTGCGGCAGCCAAAGATGGGGCAACCTATCTCGACCCGCAAATTGCAAGAAAAGTGATGGATCACCTCAAACCTCCTGCCCATTCAGAAAATATTGGTCATCTCTCGCAGAGAGAATTGGAAGTTTTAAAATTGATTGTGGAAGGCAAAAGCAACCCTGAAATTGCCGCAGTGCTTTATCTGAGTCCCAACACCATCAAAACCCATGTACGCGGCATCATGAATAAGCTATCCGTTGACGATCGCGTACAAGCGGCAGTAGTTGCCCTGCGATCGGGACTAGTTAACTAGAAATCAGAAATTCACCAATCACCAATCACCCAGCGCTATATGTCCCTGCAAACACTAACTGGGCTGGACCTGTCATCAACAAGCGATCGCTGTCAGCAACCCATTCAATTAGCAGATCGCCCCCAGGCAAATTAACCGTGCATCGGCGATCGCAGAGATTGTTTAACACCCCTGCTACCACTGTTGCACAGGCTCCTGTACCACAGGCAAGAGTTATGCCTGCACCGCGTTCCCATACCCGCATTTTTAAATAATCGCGGCTAACCACTTCTACAAATTCCGTATTGGTGCGCTTGGGAAATGCTTGGTGGTGTTCAAAAAGTACGCCAACTTCGGCAAGAGCAATATGCGCCACATCATCGACAAAGGTAATACAGTGAGGATTACCCATGCTGACGGTGGTCACATTCCAGGTTCTACCATCCACTGAAAGGGGCATATTAACCACAGGCTGATCGGGCTGTCCGAGAGTGGTAGGAATTTCGGCGGCTGGTAAAAATGGTCTGCCCATATCAACGGTTACTTGCCCATCATTATCCATTTGTGGCACGATCAAGCCTGCACCTGTGTGAATTTGATATTTGCCTGCAACGGTGGCTATACCTAAGTCCTGCATGAATTTGGCAAGGCAACGAATGCCGTTACCGCACATTTCTGGTTCGGAACCATCGGAATTAAAGATTCGCATCCGATATTCGTTATTCTCGGCATTATGATCGGCTTTTAATAGAAAAATGACCCCATCAGCCCCAATACCAAAATGGCGATCGCACCATTGCACCGCGAGTTCGGGGGTGAGGATTGGTTGAGGGCTATGACGGTTGTCAATTAATACAAAGTCGTTGCCCAAGCCGTGATATTTACTAAATGCGATCGCCATAGATTTAATGCTGTTATTTGAAGATATTGAGCAATTATAGGGCAAATTATAATGTCAGCTCTAACAGGAAGCCGACCCGACTATCGTAAATAATAGGCGATCGCCGCCATTCTATTTTTGTGCCAAGGCGCAGATTATTGGTAAGGGCATAGCTAGAGGATAGCGTGGTTATACTCATCTCTAGGTTGCTTTGGGGAGATGTGAATGTATGACTCAAACGCAGGTCAGAGCTTTGCGGCGAAAGTACTAATATACCTTGCACACCCACATCTAAACCAGAAATTTGTGGACGCTCAAATTGATTGAATTGCCGATAGCCAACAACAGGCGCGACATTCCAATAGGAGCCAAGGGGTAGCAGATAATAACGGAAGTTGGCATTTATTTCACTCTCCCGACCGCTTAATTCGGCTTGCACATTCGCATTGAAGGTGACAGGCAACTTTCCTATAAAAATATCCTCAATCCCTAATTCTAAACCAAGGGAATGATTGCGCGAGGTGATGCCAATTCGCAATTTAGAATCAAAACTAGGGGAGTTGTAAATATCATCAAGGAGATCGGGGGGACTATTTAGCCAGCGCTGAAGTACAGGGCTGCGATCAATAATCTGACGGTCAATCTCCAAATCTGCCGCCGATCGCCTCTTCTGCTCATTGGCATAAAGACTATGACCACAGCAGTGGCTCAAATAGGTCATAGTGCCAATATAGGCGGCGATCGCAAGGGCTAGTTGTTGGCGCATGATTTAGAATAACTGTATAAATAGTATTTAAGCGCAAATAACAATATTTTACGCTTAATTAAACACCAACATCATTATGCTCAAATCGATCCCAGCAGTGGAATCTGCACAATTTTGGCAACAAGTTCAGTGGGTCGCCGATCCAATTGGCTACATGGAGAAGGCAGCCCAAAAGTATCCAGATATATTTTCTTCGGAAATCGCCCAGGCTTGGGGCAAGGTGTTCTTTGTCAATGAGCCGCAGGCAATTCAAGAAATTTTGACTAACGATCGCAAGCAATTTACTGCCCCTGGGGACTTAAATACAATTTTGAGTCCGATTGTCGGGAACAATTCGGTAATTACGCTGAGTAGCGATCGCCACAAAAAACGCCGTCAGTTAGTCATGCCCGCCTTTCATGGTTCAAGAATGCAGCACTATGGCGAATTGATCGCCAAATTAACCCGCCAAAGTTTTGAGCCAATGCTTGCACGGCGATCCTTTGCAGTAAGGGATGTGATGCAAAATATTTCTTTGCAGGTGATTTTGCAAACGGTATTTGGTCTCTATGAAGGCGATCGCCTCCAAAAGCTAGGGGAGCTAATTAGCAACTTGACAGAATTATTTAACTCACCGCTCACCTCAGCGATGTTATTCTTTCCCGTTTTGCAAAAGGATTTGGGCAAATGGAGTCCTTGGGGTAACTTTGTCGCCCAAAGAGAGCAAATTGATAAACTCATTTACGCCGAAATCAGCGATCGCAGGGCAAATCTTGAGCCAGAGCGTACTGACATTTTAACAATGCTGCTGTTGTCAACTGATGTCGATGGCAATGCTCTCAGTGATATGGAGCTAAGAGATGAATTGATGGCACTATTATTTGCAGGACATGAAACTACGGCTACGGCTGTATCTTGGGCTTTGTATTGGATTGAGCGATCGCCAGAAGTAAAATCAAAATTACTCCATGAACTAGCAGCGCAAGCAAAGAGCGATCAAGGTGATCAGGATTGGATGAGCATTTTTAAACTGCCATACCTAACCGCCGTTTGCAACGAAACCTTGAGAGTTCATCCCGTTGCCATGCTCACATTTCCGCGAGTTGTCGCTGAGTCAGCCACAATTTTGGATGTTCAACTAGAATGCAATGATATTGTGATGGGTTGCATCTATCTATTACATCAGCGTGAAGATCTCTATCCCGAACCGAAAAAATTCAAACCTGAACGCTTTCTAGAACGCCAGTTTTCCCCCTATGAGTTTATGCCCTTTGGTGGTGGAGTGCGGCGCTGTGTTGGTGAAGCGCTTGCCCAGTTTGAGATGAAGATCATCCTTGCCACAATTTTGCGTCACTATCAACTGACCCTCTTGGACAATCAGCCTGTAAAGCCCCAGCGCCGAGGTGTTACCCTTGCGCCCAAGGGTGGCGTAAAAATGCAAGCTAGTCAAAAATTGCTTTCGCCGTAATGCTGATGGACTTTGGGTTTTGCAGTCCTATATCAGAGAGGAAGACAACTGCCAATTAACGAGCGTTAAGTTTGAGGATAAATTTGCCGATTTTTATGAGAATACGGTTTTTTAGGCATAATGGTAAGTCCTAGTCATTGCCAGTTGGATCACATATGCACCGTATCGTTACTATTTCAGGGGGCTGGAACCAGTCCACCGACAGCGTAGTTTTTGTAGATCAGCAACCTGCACCGATTGTGATCATCACGGCTGCGGATACGGATATCCAAACCCTCGCGGCGGCTACCGCCAACTTGCCTGAAGATTTTCCGCAAATTCGGGTGGTGAATGTCTTGCAATTGCAGCAACAAATTGCGATCGATACCTATGCCGAAGAGGTGCTAGAGCAAGCCAAAGTCATTATTGTGCGCTTAATTGGGGGACAGTCTTACTGGAGCTATGGCTTGGAGGTAGTTAAGGAAACTGTGGCAAATACGGGCGCAATTTTGATCGTATTACCAGGGGATGAGCGTCCTGATCCGAGCTTAACGAGCCATTCCACAACTTCGCTAACTTTGGTAAATCAGGCTTGGCAATATTTTATCGAAGCAGGAATATCTAATTACCAGAATTTATTGAAGTTTGTTGCTAAGGAATTTTTAGAGATAGCGATAGAATATGCAATTCCGCAATCAGTGCCTCGGATTGGGATATTTGATCCCCCCCAGCCCCCCTTGAGAAAGGGGGGAGAATTTGATCCCCCCCAGCCCCCCTTGAGAAAGGGGGGAGAATTTTCTTCTTCCCCCTTTTTAAGGGGGATTGAGGGGGATCTAGGATTAGTAGCAATTCTTTTTTATCGCGCTCATTATTTATCGGGTAATACGGGGGCGATCGCAGCTTTATGTGAAGCCTTAACCGAACGTAATCTCACCCCTATTCCTATCTATGTTTCATCCCTCAAAGAACCTGATGTGCAAACAGAATTAATTCGCTATTGCTTGCCTGAATCTGGGCAAAAAGTGGATGTGATTTTAAATACGACTAGCTTCTCTTTGGCAAGTTTAAAAACGGATACGCCGCAAGTCGATCTTTGGGAATCTTTGAATGTGCCAGTATTTCAGGTGATTTTTAGTGGTGGACTGAAGAAAACTTGGGCAAATGGCACACAGGGGCTAAACCCTCGCGATATGGCGATGAATGTAGTTTTGCCTGAAGTTGATGGCAGGATTATTACGAGGGCAGTTTCCTTTAAAGCGATGCAGGGACAGAATCTTGCCTTGCAAACAGAAGTATTGACCTATGAACCCGTGCGATCGCGCATTAATTTTGTGGCGGATCTAGCGGCGAAATGGATACAGCTAAAGTATACGGATGTAAGCGATCGCAAAATTGCTTTAATCCTTGCTAACTATCCTAACCGTGATGGCAGATTAGCCAATGGAGTTGGGTTAGATACGCCAGCCAGTTGTTTAGAGATTCTTAAGGCTTTGCGAAGTTCAGGCTATAGCGTTGGTGAGATTCCTGAAACTAGTAATGAACTGATGAAGTTGTTAACCACAGGTGTAACCAACGATCGCGAATCCTTTGGAATGCGTCAGATTAATCAATCACTACCTTTAGAAGATTATCAAAACTATTTCCAGAGTTTGCCTGAACCCGTCCAAAATGGAATTCAGATAAGATGGAATCAGCCGAAATGTGAGAAGGAATTTGCGATCGCTGGTTGTCAGTTTGGTAATATTTTTGTCGGTATTCAACCATCACGGGGATACGACCTCGATCCTACACTCAATTACCATGCGCCCGATTTAGAGCCAACCCATGACTATATGGCTTTCTATCATTGGGTGCGCGACAAGTTTAGCGCCCATGCGATCGCCCATATCGGCAAACATGGCAATCTCGAATGGCTCCCTGGGAAGAGTGTGGCTCTGTCAGAAAATTGCTATCCTGAAGCAGCCTTTGGTGCGATGCCCCATTTCTATCCCTTTATCGTCAATGATCCTGGGGAAGGTTCTCAAGCAAAAAGGCGATCGCAAGCAGTGATTCTCGATCATCTTACGCCGCCGATGACTCGTGCTGAGTTGTATGGTGGTTTGCAACAATTGGAAGGTTTGATTGATGAATATTACGAAGCGGAAACCCTCGATCCGTCACGTTTAGGCATGATTCGCGATCGCCTCATCGAAACCATCAAACAGGAAAATCTCTATCATGATCTAGGAATTTCCCTAGACCGTTTAGAGGATTCGCTAAATACAATTCTCACGACAGCCGATGGCTATCTTTGCGAGATTAAGGAGGCACAAATTCGGGATGGTTTGCATATTTTCGGGCAATGCCCAGAGGGACGGCAGTTACGGGATTTAGTCGTGGCGATCGCCCGTAATCCTACGGCTAATCGGATGGGTTTGACTAGAGCGATCGCGCAGGATTGGGGTTTAGATTTCGATCCTTTGACTGCGAATCTAGGCGAGTTACTTCCATCAAGTTCACATCCACGTTTAGCTAATTGTCGGATTATTGGCGATGCGGTGGAAGTTATAGAGGAATATGCGGCGGAGTTGGTGGATGCCCTCACCCCTAGCCCCTCTCCCAAGGAGGGAGAGGGGGACAAGAAAATCAATATTGCTCCCCTTCTCCCCTCATGGGAGAAGGGGTTGGGGGATGAGGGTATTGCAATTCAAACAGAACTAACATGGATTCGCGATCGCCTTTTGCCATCTCTCTACAAAACCAAGCAAGAAATCACCAATCTTCTACGCGGACTCAATGGTGAATATGTTCCTAGCGGTGCATCAGGTGCGCCGACAAGGGGCAGACCCGAAGTGTTACCCACAGGACGGAATTTCTATTCGGTGGATATTAGGGCAGTACCAACGGAAACCGCTTGGGATATTGGGCGCAAGGCTGCGGATGTACTGATTGAAACCTATACCCAAGAGCATGGCGAATATCCGCAAACCTTGGGGCTATCCATTTGGGGAACTTCCACCATGCGAACGGGAGGCGATGACCTTGCGGAAGCGCTGGCTTTATTGGGAGTACAACCTGTTTGGGATGGTGTATCGCGTCGCGTGGTGGATTTTGAGATTCTGCCCTTATCGATCTTAGGTCGTCCCCGTGTGGATGTCACCTTGAGGATTTCAGGCTTCTTTCGCGATGCGTTCCCCAATCTCATCGATCTATTTGATAGTGCGGTGAATGCTGTGGCAAATCTTGATGAACCTGCCGATCAGAATCCCTTAGCGGCAAAAGTTCAAGCCGAATCCGCACAGTGGCAAAGAGAAGGATTAACGTTAGAACAAGCCCAAGAGCGATCGCGTTATCGGGTATTTGGCTCCAAGCCGAGTGCCTATGGTGCGGGTTTGCAAGGTTTGATCGAATCGCAAAATTGGGAAAGTGAGCAAGATTTAGCACGTGCTTATATCAATTGGAGTGCCTACGCCTACACCAGCAAATCTGAGGGTAAATCGGCTCCTGAAGCCTTTAACCAACGGCTCAGTAATATGCAAATCGTGCTGCAAAATCAGGATAATCGCGAGCATGACATTCTCGATTCCGATGATTATTATCAATTTCAAGGTGGGATGACAGCGGCTGTCAAATCTATATCTGGCAACGCTCCAGAGGTATATTTTGGCGATAATTCACGCATGGCACAGCCCAAGGTTCGCAAGTTGAGTGAAGAGATTGCGCGAGTTTACCGATCGCGTGTCGTCAATCCCAAATGGATAGCGGGAGCGATGCGTCACGGTTATAAAGGAGCCTTTGAGATGTCGGCAACCCTTGATTATCTGTTTGCCTATGATGCTACGACTAACTGCGTTTCCGACTTCATGTATGAGGGAGTTGCGGAAGCATATATTTTTAATCCTGAAGTCCAGAATTTCATTAAATCTAGCAATCCTTGGGCATTGCGAGATATGTCAGAACGTTTGCTAGAAGCGAATCAGCGTGGGATGTGGCAAGATGTGACTACAGATATGTTGGATCGCTTAAAGGCGATCGCCAACGATGCCGAAGGTGCGATCGAATTTCAGATGGAACCAGTGCCTAGAGTTTCATCTATGGCTTAAAAGCTTGTCCTAAAAGTTGCGATCGCTCTATATACAGTGACAATTGACAAGCGATCGCCTGCAAAACTCGCATATCAAGATGGGAAAAGGTTTTAGTTACTACACTAACGTTATCTAAGGTAATCACAACATCTTGATCTTTACGATTGATGAGCTGAAAAACACCAATAGTTTGATTTTGAGAATTGAAAATTGGCACGGCGATCACCGAGCGTGTATGGTACTCAATATCATCATCAAAGGTCTTGTGATGTCGATATTCAGCATCATTGGGCAAATTATGAACATCGGCAAGATTTATATGATTGCCTGTCAATGCCACATAGCCGACAATGCTGTCTTTGTTGAGGGGAACAGCAAAATTGACTAACGAGCGTTCGGGCTGCGAGTCATTTTGAGAAACTTCAAAACAAACTGTATGTACGGGCGTGGAGCGATCAATTAAATAAATGCTGCCAGCATCACTCCGTAACATTTTGCGCGTTAAAGTCAAGGTTGATTGCAAACAATCCCTAACATTTTCAGCATTACACAAATAGCTAGACAAAATCAATAGTGCATCTAGTAAATTTTGATAGCTTTGTAACTGCTCAACTATGGACTGAGAATGGGGGGGGCGCTTAGCCCCCTCAGACGTTTCTGGTTGCCAGCCTAAATCAGGATTCATGGGTTGGTCTTGCTGCTTTTGAAAATAATGTTTGAGCGCAGCTTGACCCTAAACATTAATTTGGAAAACTTGGGAAATGCTCAAGCCTATGGGGATAATACTAGCAAAATCTAAACAAGATTAAAGAAAAAACCATAAAAAAGTAATATTCGAGTTAAAAAATGACCATGCCACTTTTTAACTCAAATATTACAAAAATAATACGAGAGATTGAAAGCTCAGCGTCTAGCCTTCGGCGGCAGGCAACAGACCTGAAATGAAAATCGGACGAGCGAATTTATTCGCTTTCTTCTGAATTTATTCGCTTTTTTCTTCTAAATTATGTCACAAACAACAATATTTACCCAGTAGTAAGCATAAGATTAAGCGAATCCATGCTAGTTCTCGAAGCAAAACTAGAAGGCAAAATAGAGCAGTACAACCTCATTGATGAGGCGATTTGTACTGCTCTGTTTGTGCGTAACAAGGCTTTGAGATATTGGATGGATAATCACGGCGCTGATAAATACGACCTATCCGCACAGTGCGCTGTGCTTGCTAAAGAGTGTCAAGCAGATCTGCGTTTGTTCATGTCTTCTCGATAAGCCCTCTGGTAATCAAGGAAGCGGCTATGCCATTCTTGGAAGCGGCGATCGCCATCCCTGACTAACATTTGTCGATATTCTTCCGAAGGAATATATTTTTTTGACATGGGTGATATCCGTAAATTTATCCTGATTATAGGGCATAAAAAACAATGAGGTGGCGGCGCAAAGCGCCGCCACCTCAAAGGGTTTTATCTATAGTTTGACCACAAAGGCATCGGTAACGCCTTGGATATGCACGATCTCATCAAGCAACCCACTGGGCAGAGGATCGTCGATATTCAGTACCATCACCGCTTCACCACGTACCATGCGGCGACCTACCTGCATACTGGCAATATTCACATTGAAATTACCCAAAAGGGAGCCGATTCTGCCGATGATGCCAGGCATATCGCGGTGCAGGGTCAACAGCATATAGTGGGTGGGCGCAACGTTGATGGGGAAGCCATTGATGCTAGTAATCCGAATTTCGGATTTGCCAAGCAAAGCACCTGTCACCGATTGTTGACCTTGGCTACCATGAGCCGTGAGATGAATGGAACCACTGTAATCTTCAACGGAAGGATCGCGGGTTTCAGTAACGCGAATGCCGCGCTCTTTGGCTTCGATGCTAGCATTGACAAAGTTGACGCGCTCACGCAATGCGGGAGAGAGCAAGCCTTTGAGCGCTGCCACCACCACAGGCTGACTTTCACTGTTGGCAATTTCGCCTTGCAATTTGACATCAAGGTTATCGACACGACCACCCGCCAACTGTCCAACCAAGTTACCCAACATTTCCGCAAGTTGCAGATAGGGCTTGAGTTTTTGCCAAACATCGGGACGCAATCCAGGGATATTCACCGCCGATCGCGCAGGTAAGCCCAGCAATACATCGCGGATTTGTTCCGCCACATCCACCGCAACATTGGTTTGCGCTTCTTCTGTCGATGCGCCCAAGTGGGGCGTAAGGATCACATTTGCGCCGAGTTCACGCAAGCCTGATTCAGCTTCTAAAGGCTCATTCTCAAATACATCAAGGGCAATCCCTGCGACTTTGCCACTCTTGATTGCTTCCGCGATCGCCACTTCGTCAATGATGCCGCCCCTAGCACAGTTGATAATGCGGACTCCATCTTTCATAATGGTGATGCGATCGGCATTGATCAGGTGGTGCGTATCCTTAGTTTTGGGCAGGTGCAACGTAATGTAATCGGCTTCGCGCAGGAGGATTTCTAGTTCAACGAGATTTACGCCTAATTTTTCGGCTCTTTCGGTAGTTAAAAAAGGATCATAGGCAAAAATTCGCATTCCCAAAGCCTTAGCCACAGAAGCGACATGGGAGCCAATCTTGCCAAGCCCAAGGATACCGAGAGTCTTTTTGTAAACTTCCACGCCAGTAAAGCTCTTGCGATCCCATTTGCCGCCCTTGAGCGAGGCATTAGCCGCAGGAATGAAACGAGAGAGGGACATCATCATCGCGATCGTATGTTCGGCCGCCGCGATCGTGTTGCCTTCGGGCGAATTGACAACCACAATGCCCATACGGGTTGCTGTCGGCACATCTACGTTATCGACCCCAACGCCAGCACGCCCAATAATTTTTAGGTTTTTGCCAGCTTCAACGGCTTCTTTGGTGAGTTTAGTGCCAGAGCGAATCATGATCGCGTCATATTCAGGTAGAACTTGGATTAGTTCTTCAGGGCTGAGAGTGGTTTTTACATCAACGGTGGCAACTTGCGACAGAATATCGATACCAACTTGATCGATGGGGTCAGAAACGAGAACTTTGGGCATAACGATTAAAAAATGTACTAGTGCCTATGTTAGGTAGGACGCAGCCTAGACACACTAAGACCACAATAATTACTTACATTTTAATACTACAGCCCTTTGTGCTGAATTTTTAACTGTTGCCAGTTTTGTTGGGCGGCGAATCTCAATCGATCCATGTGGTATCTGATTTGTGATCTTGAATGAGGATGCGATCAAAGCCTTCGGGCAAACTAGGGGGGGTATAGGTAATGGTGCGATACATTTCGATGATCACATCTTCGGGGACTACCCGATCGCGGAGTTCATTGCGCGATAGACAAATCCACAGTGGCACATTGAGCCAAATGCCTGTGATTGGTTGAAACCCATGTTTCTTAGCAAGGGCTATTACATCCTTGCGGTACTCACGCTGATAGTTTGTGGCATCATATATTACAGATTGTTGCGATCGCGCCGCATAGGCAAATTCTTGTTGTATCTCTGACCAGATCTCTGACCAATTGCCTTGAATCGCCGCCGCACCATAGAGTTGCTCGCGAATGCGATCAGGGCTAATCAGGTGAGCTTGTCCATAGGTAAGACTACTTTGCTGACCTGCGGTCCGCAGCATTTGCTCAGCGAGGCTAGATTTACCACTTGCAGGTACACCAATCAAAATAATTACACTTGCCATGCGATCGCTGCAAAATATCTATAAATGTTTTTCCACAATTTCTAAACTACAACAACCCTCAAATATGTCCACACTTTACGACTACAAGATCACTAACATCGATGGTCAACCCGTTGATCTCTCACAATACAAAGGCAAAGTCGCTCTAGTGGTAAATGTTGCATCTAAATGTGGCTACACCAGACAATATAAAGGCTTGGAGGCTCTTTATCGTGAATATAAAGACAGGGGATTTGAGATTCTGGGCTTTCCTAGCAATGACTTTGGCGGACAAGAACCAGACCCCGAAGCTGAGATCAAGAGCTTCTGTTCTCTACAGTATGATGTAACCTTCGATATGTTTAGCAAGGTAAAGGTTAGCGGGAGCGATAAGGTCGATATCTACAAATATCTCACTGAAACCACAGGTAATCAGGTGCAATGGAACTTTAACAAATTCCTCGTTGACAAGGAAGGTAAAGTCGTCAAATATTACCCTTCCAGTATTTCTCCTGAAGATGCGGGTTTGCGTAAAGATATTGAAGCTTTATTTTAAAGTGTTTTTTAAATTAGCTTAAACCCTCAATCAAAGAAGGTGCAGTGTGAAATGCTGCACCTTTTTTGGGTTAAAGATTCGACAATGCGCCGCGTATGCCTTCGCGATTAACTTTGAGATATTCCGTATTAACCCCAGATTCGCGGGTCAGAGAAACCTTGCCAGTACGGGCAATTTCACGAATGCCAAACTTATTGAGCATTTTTAAAATTGCTACCATCTTGCCTGGATCACCCACAACTTCGACCGTCAAGAAGTCATCGGCTACATCTACGATACGAGCGCGAAATATTTGTGATATTTCAATAATTTCGGAGCGTACATTGGGAGCTGCATTTACCTTAACGAGCATCAACTCGCGTTCAACACAAGGAATATCAGTAAAATCAAGAATGGTAATCACATTAATCAGTTTATGCAACTGCTTGGTGATCTGCTCAATCGTGTGATCATCGCCAGAGACAACCATCGTAATGCGCGTAAATCCATCTTGTTCGGCGGTTCCTACCGCTAGGCTTTCGATGTTAAAACCTCGGCGGGCAAACAAGCTGGCAATACGGGTCAGTACGCCTGCCTCATCTTGGACAACGACGGAGAGAGTATGTTTCATGGTGGCAAATTCGGCAAATAAACAGCACAGTAGTCTATATTAATGACTTTGGTAACTTTATTGCGACTATCAGGCTACATATTGCATAGCTTTTCTCAAAGTGTTGTAGTACAGCGCTTTAGCTCAAGCATCACAGGAAAAAAGGAAAGAGGGGGGAGAGGTATGGTAAAACCATGTAGTGAAAAGCATTGTATGGTTTCACCATATATAAAACTCAAGAGACAACTCTATGGCTTACTGGTTACTCAAAAGCGAACCCCATGTATATTCCTATGCTGACTTAGAGCGCGATCGCCAAACCATATGGGATGGCGTAAATAATAACTTAGCCCTCAAACATATTCGCACGATGCAAATTGGTGATCTGGCGTTGATTTATCATACAGACGATGAGCGTAGGGCAATGGGAATTGCAGAGGTGATCACAATGCCCTACGCCGATCCACAGCTAGATGATCCTAAACGCGCCGTTGTGGATGTCAAAGCCGTAAAGCCATTACCTCAGCCTGTCACCCTTGCCCAAATCAAACAAGATCAAGCATTTGAAGGCTTTGACCTGATTCGGATTAGTCGTCTCTCAGTCGTGCCTGTATCTGAGTTCTATTGGCAAAGAATTCTCCACCTTGCGATGTCATAAAAATTTTAGAAAATTATATTGGCGCTATCTAGTACTTCATACATGATGATAATTCCCGTATTGCAACCGTTTGAGCCTTTTCACTACTTTCGGATTACTACCAAAAGCTGCTAAATAGCTTTACCTTTACAAAAACCACCACATTAAAATAATCCCTAATATAGAGCCTGCAACTACCTGTGCTGGCGTATGTCCCAATAATTCCTTTAATGGATCATGTTCCTCTTCAAAAACCTCAACCATAATTTGATTGAGAACCTTAGCCTGTTTACCCGCCGCACGGCGAATTCCCGCCGCGTCATACATCACGATAAAAGCAAAAACAGTGGCGATCGCAAATTGGGGCGTATCCCAACCTTGGGTGCGTCCGATGCCTGTTGCCAATGCCGACACCAAGGCAGAGTGGGCGCTAGGCATCCCGCCTGTTTCAAAAAGCACCTTAAATCGTAGCCGCCGCAACTGTGCTAACTCAATAAATAATTTGAGAAGTTGGGCGGTTAAGCTAGAACAAAGAGCAATTAGCAGAACTTGATTATCGAGGATTTCGCCAACGGGATGGAGGTTCATATCAATTGCAGTTATTGAGGATATTTCTAGGATAGGTTTGGTGGGGTGTTGTGGATAGCTTTAAGATTGGCGAGTCGTGATGTAATCGGCGATCGCCATCAGTGGTATAGCCAATTTGCCATAGCCAACTAGTTGCGCTTTAGCCTGTTCCACCAATTCTAGAGCCTTTTGCTGAGAGGTTTCGATTCCCCAAAGGCTTGGATAGGTGACTTTTTGGGCAACGAGATCCTTGCCTGCGGTCTTACCTAGTTGCTCAGAGGTGGCGGTGATGTCAAGGATGTCATCAATGATCTGAAAGGCAAGCCCAATATTTTTAGCATAAACGGAGAGGCGATCAATGTCGGTATCATTTGCACCAGCCAATAATGCGCCGCAGATCACGCAGGACTCCAGCAGGGCTGCCGTTTTATGGATATGGATAAATGTCAGAGTGTCAGCATCCACATCGGCTTTGCCTTCACATTCAAGATCAACGACCTGCCCCCCAACTAGCCCTGTTGCTGCCACTGCATGACCAAGATGGGCGATCGCTTTCAAAATGCGATCAGGTGGCACATTTTTAGTCTGGGTGGCGATAAATTCAAAGGCATATGCCAGTAAGGCATCCCCCGCCAAGATCGCAATATCATCGCCATAAACCTTGTGATTGGTCAGTTTGCCCCGCCGATAGTCATCATTGTCCAAAGCTGGCAAATCATCATGGATCAAAGACATGGTATGCACCATTTCCATCGCGCAGGCGGTGGGCATGGCGGCATGGCGATCGCCACCGAGCATCTCACAGGCGGCAATACATAAAATAGGTCGTAGTCGCTTGCCCCCTGCCAGCAGTGAATAGCGCATCGACTCGTAAATTTTTTCAGGATAAGTAATGGCGATCGACTCATCGAGGGCAGTTTCTACCTCCAGCTTGAGTTCGCCTAGGTACTTATTCAAATCAAAGTCTGCATCTAGGCTTAAATCAGGGCTTATACCTAAAGGACTTGTCTGGGGTAATGTTTGCGGCATGGCTTATACTATGGTGACAACAATGGCAAGGCATTATGCAACATATTACAGCCCTTTAGACTGATTTATAGCAACTACTGAACAAACATAGGGCAACTGCACAGGTTATTGACAAGAATATTTTCCAAAATCAACATCAAAAAAACAAACTGACTTCCTACCGCCCGATCTCGACATCCTCGAGAATGCCGACAGCATCGGGGACAAGGATCGCAGCGGAGAAGTAGTTGCTGACTAGATAGGAGATGATGGCCTTTTCGTTAATACCCATAAAGCGTACATTCAATCCTGACTCATATTGATCAGGCAACTCCGCAGGTCGAAGACCTACCACGCCCTGATTGTCCTCACCAGTACGCATAACGATAATCGATGTGGTTTGAGTCGTTCTGTCAATGGGGATTTTGCCACAAGGATAGATAGGAATGCCGCGCCAAGCTGGAATTCGGTTTCCACCTACATCGATACTTTCTAAATCAATCCCCATCTTGTTGCACTGACGCGCAAAGGCAGCGATGGCACGTGGGTGGGCAAAAATATACTGTGAATTGCGGCGGCGGGTGATCAGCTCATCAAAATCATCTGGGTGAGGTAGACCGTTGCGGGTGGGGAAGCGTTGGCTGAGGTCGGCGTTGTGCAGCAGACCAAACTCTTGATTATTGACCAATTCGTACTCCTGACGCTCGCGCAACTCATGCACAGTCAATTTGAGCTGTTGTTCGATTTGGTTCATTGGATCGTTGTAGAGATCGGCAACTCGCGTATGGACACGCAGCACCGTCTGCACTAGGCTCAACTCGTATTCTCGCGGCGAGGTCTCGTAATCAACAAAAGTCGTGGGCAGCAAGGGTTCGCCTGTATGACCAGCAGCTAACGCAATTGCGGACTGGCCATATTTATCTTGGGCTTTTGGCGGGCGAGCCTTAAATTCTTCGATGTGGGCTTGCAGTGATTCAGAGGAAGCCACCACCTCTTCAAACGATTGCTGTGTTAGCACCAAGACTGTGCAGCGTGTAACCGCCTTCATCGTGAAGTCCCAGAGATCGGCGGATTCGATAATAGCCTGGTAGGTGAAGTGGTCTCCGTCGGTCAATACCGCAAGCTCCATGTCATCCCCATACTTCCCCGTACCGATCTTGCTGACCTTGCCGTGGGCAATTAGCACAACCTGATCAGCAGGGGTTCCCTTTTCCACCAGCACATCACCGGGTTGAAACTCCTGCTGCACAAAACGCTCTGCCAACCTGTTTAGCACTGCCTCCTCGTCAAAGTCGCGCAACAGGGCTATTTCGCGCAACTCTTGCGGGATCACTCGTATGGTAGCCCCCACGTTGGTAAAGGTCACTCGTCCATCACCCAGCGCATAGGTCAAACGTCGGTTGACCCGATAGGATCCGCCGCGTAGCTCCACCCAAGGCAACAGGCGGCTGATCCAGCGCGAACTAATACCCTGAGTTTGCGGAGTAGTCTTGGTAGTTGTGGCTAACTTCCGCGCCGCATCTGTACTCAGGCTCGACTGCTCCGCCAGCCCATGGGAGTTAAAGTCTTGGGTCATTTTTTACCTCGCTTTCTATATACATACACATACTCTGGTTTATTCAACCGCATGAAATCTGGTTGAACTATGTGCGCTTCTATAATTAGGCTAGTGATTGTGAATCTGGCTGTGAAGCACCGTTGCTGTTTTTATAGCGCGGGTTGCTGTTATGCCATTCAAATGCGCCGCCCATCCAGCCGCGCAATCCGCGCAGGAACCTCTGAAGCTCAACGTTGGGTACAGCTTGGAGCTTCTGGTGGCGTTCCCGAAAGTCATGAACCAAGTCGTTATGAAACTTGACAGTGATCTCCGTCGCCTCTTGGATAGAGCAGCCCCGATCCGCCGCAATCTGTAGCACCATGTTGACAGGTGGCTGCTCGTCTGCCAGATCTTTGGCAACCGAAAGGAGATCGTTGACCAGAACGACTGCCGTTCCAGCTAGGAACGCTGCGTGACGGACGCGTGGATCGAAGAAAAGATCTGGTGGGAGGACGTAGCCTCCGATGGGGTCGATTAGTGTCATGGAGGTGTAGAAGCTGTCGTGCTGTCGCGCAGCCAGATACTTCCAAGCTGGCGGGTAATCGCCGGTATAGCGCCACGCCGCGTAAGCCCCCCAAGAGACGAACATGGAGAAGGTGGCGTAACAGGTACGCTGGACTTGCTCTGGTGTGGCATACTGGCTCAAATAGTCAATGCCCCTACCGAGGGCTACTAATACCCGCTCTTCGGCGATCGCGGCTTCTAGCGGGGGCGTAAATTCCCCTGCTGGCGGGGGCGGGTCCATAGCGGTCATCGCCAACAGAAGACGAGGGGGGAGCAGCTTTGGATCTGCCCCAAGCTCGCTGTCGTCAGCATAGTAGTCATCAGCAGCCCACCAAGCCATGTTCAACTTGGCCCCAATCAACAGCCGAGATGGGTCATCGCAGTCTGGGTGAGCTAGCATCACCAGCCGTCCAAACCGCACCTTGCGAATTTTCTGCGCCTCGTCCTCATCAAACCCGCATTCCAATGCCCAGACCGCCAGCCGATCATCGACCTCGTCCGCTAGTGGCTCGTTGAATCGCTCGGTAATGGGGCAGTAGAGTGGTGAGGCAGTTCCATCGCCCCAATCTCTCTCTGCATAGGCAGGATCACAATCCCCCACCGAGGCGAGATCTGTCTGGAGTAGTCCTGAATCTAGGTTATCGGTACGAGCAGCCTTGGCTATCTCACTCACAAAGCGAGCGGCGGATGTACCAAGACCAGTCGGACCAAATAAAAATGTGGTACTCGTATTATCCAAGTTGGTATCTTTCATGCTCTTATCCCTGTATTAGGGCAGTGATGTGTGGTGCGTTTGCAGTATGCGTGCTACGCACCACACCATGGTGCGGGTTGTATTTTGGATAATCCTTACCGAATGATGCGGTCAGCAACGATGAGCAGATAGTGGAAACTGCCTTCTTTATATGCAGTAAGGAAGTAATCCTCGACCCCTGTAACTAGGGAAGACTTGGCTCGCAGTTCCCAGTAGGGAATCGTTAGGGGAGTCAGATCGGTTACAGTAATCGGGACGAGATTGTTCGCCGCTAGTGCCTTGAAATATTGACTGCGCGGATGGATGTTACAGATGTAATGTGCATCGATCTGGCTGACAGCTCGCGATCGCCCTCCCGTAACATCGTTGTAGCAACCCGTAATGCAGGCATAGCGACCACCATCCTGCAAAAGGCGAGAAAACTCGGCGAACAGATTGAACAGATCTACATACATTGTGGTCTCATTCGTCCAAATGCTACGCATGGCTCCCGTCTCGAAGCCGGTATCCAGCATATTGCGAAAGTGGAACTTGACCTTGTCCGCCACACCACGCTGTTCAGCCTGGTCGTTAGCAAACTCGACTTGAGACTTTGAGATGGACACTCCATCAACCTGACAGCCAAAGCGCTCATTGACCATGAAACTGGTACCGCCGCGACCAGAACCGCCATCCATCACGCGGTCATCAGGCTTGACGTTGCCCAGATGGTCGAGCAGGAAAACCGCCTGAGCGTGTTCGAGTCGGTGTAGCTCGCGAATAATCTGATCATCGCGCTCACTTTCGGGAGATTCCAATACCGACCAATCGACATCGCCGATCCCGTAGTGATGATGGTAATAACCGTCAACGTGACCAAGCAGAAGATTAACGGGATTTTTTTCTTGGTTCCAATAGTTAGCAACTGACTTCTGATATTCACTGCGCAAAACATTATTGGCAGTGATAGTGTGGGGCGTGGACATGGGATGTGTTACTGCTAAATAGGTGTTTCAATGATTATGTGGTGAAGATGCCGACATTTGGATGTTTGTATAACTCTAACGGGAGCTAGAGCTACTAGCGTCCGAGTTCGACATCTTCGAGTACGCCAACGGCATCGGGTACGAGGATGGCGGCAGAGAAGTAGTTGCTAACGAGGTAGGAGATGATGGCTTTTTCATTGATGCCCATGAAGCGCACGTTTAACCCCGGCTCATGTTGATCGGGCAATGCTGCGGGGCGAAGCCCTACTAAGCCCTGATTATCTTCACCAGTACGGACAACGATCACAGAACTGGTCTGGGTGTTGCTAATGGGAATCTTGTCGCAGGGCAAAATCGGGATGTTGCGCCAAGTCAACACTCGTTCGCCCCCCATATCAATGCTGTCGGGATAGAGCCCTAGCTTGCTGCACTCCCGACCGAAGGCTGCAATGGCACGCGGGTGGGCAAAAATGTACTGTGCATTGCGGCGGCGGGTGATCAGCTCATCAAAATCATCTGGTGTGGGCGGACCATTGCGGGTAGAGAAGCGCTGACCGAGGTCAGCATTGTGCAGTAGCCCAAATTCTCGGTTGTTAACCAACTCGTACTCTTGACGTTCACGCAACTCGTGTACTGTTAGCTTAAGCTGTTCCGCAATCTGGTTCATTGGCTCGTTGTAGAGGTCGGCAACGCGGGTATGAACACGCAGTACTGTCTGCGCCAAGCTTAGCTCATATTCACGTGGAGAGGTTTCGTAGTCGACAAAGGTTGCGGGCAGCACTGGTTCACCACTGTGACCGGCGGCTAGATCAATGGCGGATTGACCGTACCGATCCTGATCTTTTTGGGGTTGGGTGCGAAATGCCTCAATGTGTGCCTGAAGTGACTCTGAGGAGTTGAGCAGTTCTTCAAAGGAGCTTTGTGTTAGTGCTAAGACCGTACAACGTGTGATCGCTTTGATGGTGAAGTCCCATAGATCTTCTGATTCAAGAATGGCTTGATAGGCAAAGTGATCGCCATTGGTCAACACCGCAAGCTCTACCTCATCGCCATACTTGCCTGTACCAATCTTACTGACCTTGCCGTGAGCAATCAGTACTATCTGGTCGGCGGGGGTTCCCTTGTCTACCAGCACATCACCAGGTTGAAACTCTTGCTGCACAAAGCGATCAGCCAAGGCATTCAAAACAGCCTCATCTTCAAAGTCTCGCAGAAAGGCTAGTTCGCGCAACTCTTGAGGAATTACTTGAATCGTTGACCCAACGTTCGTAAAAGTGACACGACCATCACCTAGTGCATAGGTCAAGCGGCGATTGACACGGTAGGAGCCGCCGCGCAGCTCCACCCAAGGCAACAGGCGACTAATCCAGCGCGATGTGATGCCCTGCATCTGCGGAGCAGTCTTGGTGGTTGTAGCCAACTGCTTCGCTGCGCGAGTACTCAGGCTAGACCGCTCTGCCAGCGTCTGCTGATTAGAATCTAGATTTTCTGTCATGTTTAACCCTCTGATTGTATTGATGGTTTGTACTTATCCAAGGGGTGAGCAAGCAAAGGTTATTCCAGCAATTTTTGATGTGATCTAACACTGATTTGTCTTACTTTAAGTCATGTGATGAGACTCAAACACACCACCACCCCCCTTGGATGGTTGCTGTAATTTTAGACAGTTTTGATATTTGGCACTGGTTCCGCCCAGTGAGGAAGTAAAAGCCAAGCATAGCAAGGGTTATGGTTTTAATTAAAAGAATCTTGTATGGCAGTAACCTAACACAAAAACAGGGTGTACAGGCACTTTTTGCTCAAAAACCACGTTAACCAGCTTTGACAACAGATTCCTACACTCCTTGCTGAATAAGACTTTCTGCTCCTCATTGGGCGGAACCAGTGCCTGATATTTGACAGTACCATAAATATAATACCGATGTAATACCAATTGAATCGAGTCTTAATATTAATTTGCAGTCGATTGCGTCCCCCTAGCGAGTAGGAGATTGTAGCTCTCTTCTGTCACTCTGCAAATTAAGGAAGCTGGAAACTTAGGGGAACTACACAAGTATTCTAACAAGCTAGTCACTATCTTGCAACAATTGACAAAAGCTATGTGATAACTATACTGAGAGACTCAAGGATGTTTCTGTTCCCTTCCCAGTATAAAATTCACCTTGATTAAGTGGTACTAAGGATGATATAGATATGTTGAAAAGTATTAGGTCTTACTCATGGGGATGTGTGATTACATCTCTCGCAAATCTAATAGATTCCTTTTGCGACAAGCAAGTTGTCAGAACATTGAGCAACAGAACACATCATTGTGGACATTGTGGAATTATATTAGATCGTGACCACAATGCATCTTTGAATATCTTAGCTATTGGTCGATTAGAGGTTAGGGTATACCCAAATTAACACTTAGGTTGAGTTAGACCTTTGTCAAGTTGATGGAAGTCTGCTTGCTAAATTGTCTCGTTGAATCAGGAATCCCCGTTACAGAGAGTACGGGGAGTTTCAAGTAAAGACACCAATCAATTAGATCGCCACTATTCACAAAAACCGTATCCCTCTTGGCATAATGTCATCGAAATCTGCTAACCCCGTCCGTCACCCGAATCTGTGGCAAAAAATCTGGCAAAGGTTTGCCCCTTGGCTGGAATCATGGGCGATCGCCGCATGGGGAATTGCCCTATTTAGATTGTGGCTGACGGGAAGACTGTACCTACTAATTCATCCTAACTATATCCCTCTAACGATCATCGCCGCATTTCTGCTTACTATGGTGGGATTTACCGAGGCATGGCGCGTATGGCAGAGGCGGCGGTCTAATCGGCAAGGTCATACCACCCTTTTTAAGCCATCCCTAGGCAGCAGCTTACTATTATTGGTGGCGATCTCTTCTTTCTTGATCGAGCCGCGCCCCTTCACTAGCGAAAAAGCCATTCATCGCGGTGTAATTGAAACCATTGCCGATGCCCGTACTGTGCCGCAATCTTTCCGTGCTAGTAACCGCCCCGAACAACGCACCTTGGTGGAATGGGTACGGACTGTCAGTGCCTATCCTGAGCCTGATGCCTATAGGGGGCAGAAGGTAAATGTGACGGGATTTGTGGTGCATTCTCCCGACCAGCCCGACAATATGTTTTTGATTACGCGGTTCATCATTACCTGCTGCGCCGCCGATGTTTATCCCGTGAGTTTACCCGTCAAAATCTCAGGCAGTCGAGTTAACTATCCGCCCGATCGCTGGCTTAAGGTGGAAGGGCAAATCGATGTGGATGGCACTGGTAGTAATCGGCAGGTGCTGATCGTAGCTAACAATATTACCGAGATTGCCGAGCCCAAAAATCCCTACGATTACTAAGGCTGCTTTAAAATCTAGAAATCATAAAGGCGGCGCTTTTATGGTTTTTGAATTGTAGAAATGGTCGTGCTATTTCTACATTTACTTTGCCATATTATTTGCGCGTTGCAATCGATGGACGAACTGCAATGAGAGGGCAATAATTACAGAAATTTGGGCGCTGAAGCCTGCAATTAGGTCGATTTGTTTGATATTAGTTAAAATTGCCCAAGGATAGCCAAAAAACAACCAAACACTGCCATAGCGATCGGGGCTAATCGATAAGCTCAGCATGGTCAGGCTTGGCAAAACGATCAGCCCCAAAATTGCTCCCGTCGACCAAGCGCTAGGGTTACGGGTTTTGAGGAACATGATCAATTGATTGATCAAGGAAATCAATAGGGATGTTAAAACAAAGGATGCAATTACAATCAAAGCCTTGGCTTGGGCTGAGGGGTTTTTCCAAGAATTAACCCAGATCAAAATTGGGAGATGGGTGAATAGTAAATTCAGCAAAATTGCCACGGGTGCAGGGCTTTTATCTGACCAGATCAGGTCGCGGAGAATGTAAAGCCAACCTGAAGGATGCTCCTCAGTGGTCGATAGAGCCCCAAATCTGACCCAATCCAGTAGCGCTTGGCGGGGCGGCGTGAGGGCGGCGATCGCTGACAAAAAGATCAAGGAATTCGCAATATACAGGAGCAGCAACATGATTAGTTGCAATTCAAACTCATTAGCATCACTTTGATTCACCCAAGACTGCACACAAAAGCCCAACATCAAAATCTCTAGATAGGCGGTAATCACATAGCTCTGTCCTTTGCTGGCGATCGTGGCGGTGGGGTTATGAAACCTGCGTTCGAGAATGCGCCAAATTGCCAGATTAAACACCAATAAATTACCGATATTAAACCCATGAGCCGCCCAAATGTTATTGCTAATTGGCAAGTACCACCATTCGGCCGTTATGGGTGCAATAGCACGTCCATACAAAAATTCACTATAGGCGCTCCATGTTGTGATGGAATTCCACCACATAAATGCGGGGCTAATCCAAATAAAACTAATAAAGGCAAATAACAAAGCCCCTGCCGATACCTGTCCGCCAAATTTTGCTTGCCACCCACTCAGCAATGCGATCAGCAGTGACGCACTAAATAGCAAAAAAGCTGTGCCGATTAGCATTATATAAAAGCTCAACATAAAGGCGATCGCCACATCACCCTTGATCGCGGTGACTAGGTGATAGGGAATAATCAGCCCCAAACTAATATAGGCAAGCAAAGGCACACCCATCACTTTACCCAACAAGATGCTGACACTTGATCGCGGACTAATGCGAATAAAATTGAGCGTACCTTTATAATCCTCTAGGGACAAATCGGCAACAATGCTGTAGATTCCTGTTAAAAACAGTAGAAATGGCTCAACCCATGCCAAGAAACGAAACTGTTCCCGCCACCACTCTGTCCATGATGTAGCACAGCCAAAGCCCCCAGGTTGAATATAGCAATCATTGACAGGTAATCGCTGACTGTAAAACAACAAAAGCAAGACCTGAAATAACAGTGATACACTGACGGCAACAATTAGGTTACGCCGTTTTAATCTGCCTCGAATTTCTCGCAATAGTTGTGGGTTCCAATTACCTAAGCGATCAAGCCATGTTGGGGCATTAGGAATATCAATAGGAGAGTTATTCATACTGTGCTGCAAGTTTTTGGGCTACAGATATATTAGGCTACAGACATGAAGTGATTTAGTGGATAGGTTAATGAATGATTTAACTAACGAAGAAAATAGTAATGTTGAGCAAGATCTAAATATCTTGGAGAACAAGGATTTAGATCCAGGGCTGGATCTTGAGCCAAAGCCAGATCCAAACATATCGCCAGAGATGCAATCACCAGAGGTCAGATCGCCAGAGCCTAAAAGACAATACCAATTACGGATTAGTTTATTGAGTATTTTCTTGGGTGGGGCTTTACTGATTTTGGGGCGATCGCTACTTGATGGCAATATTGGCAAACCCACCGCATTTACATTTCCCGAACAAATAGATTGGACAAACCCTAATGTTGTGCCAAACATTTCACCAAATGACAAGCCAAAGGTAATTATTGACAAAAAAGAATTTTATGGCAAGCCGCGCTATGTTTCTGGTCAAAGCTATAAATATTTAGTCGATGGCTTACCCCTAGATCTAGATATTCGCTATCTTTTTGGAACCGAAGGCAATATTTTATTGTTTCTAAAAGAGTTAGCCAATCTTGAAATTGATGAAGATAAACTGCGGCAACAAGTTCGTAAAAACGATCTAGGTTATTACCTTATTTTTGAGTATCAAAACCGAGTTTACTTGACCGCTTGCATCAATCCACGAGGCATTTCTACGGTTACAAGAGAACAGTTTGATGATAATGCTAGTAAAAGTGCTACTGATCGCGTTGTGGTGATTAAGTGGCTATTAGGACAAACAGATTTGCGCGATCGCCGTTGTCTCTGGACAGTTTTATCCACCCCCTTTAATACTGGTGGTGATCGCGCCATAATCGATCAAAAACTAGAGAAGGTCTGGATTTTATGGTATGAATGGTGGAAAATTCGTTTTCCACAACCTTAGAGTGTCAAGCAATAAATAATAAATACAGCACTTTGCGCTTACTGGAAACTAAAAGGAATGCGTGAAAAGACATCTAAGCCGCCTTTTCACACATTCCTTTTATGCTAATTTAATCCACAGCAGACTGTATCAAACCAAACACAAGCCAAAAATAAAAATAAAAATAAAAATAAAAATAAAAATGAGTAATTCCACCTCAAGTAGTACCGAAACTATTACTGCTAATCTCCTCCGTCTTGCAGGTTATGGTTTGCTACTACTCGCCCTTGCTAACTTTGGCGAAGCCCTATTGCCGCCCAGATTTGGGCAAGATCCCGTCTGGGAGCTAAGCACTTTAACAAAGTTTTCGGGCAGTTCGCCTGTGCCAATTATCGGCATGGTTTTAATATTTTATGGAGAATCTACAGCGCGATCTTCCTTCGGCAAAACCCTCCTCAAGGTATTATCTTGGCTGAGTTTATTATTGGGTGTTATCTATATCGTGATGCTCCTAATTGGTATTAGTGCCGCCATTCGCATTAACAATGACAATAATAATCAGGCAAGTTCGGTTGCCACCCAACAACTAGCCCAGTTCAATACTGCTAAAGAAAACCTCAAAAACACCGATGACAGTAACCTCAAAAAGGCGGCTGAATTTATTGAACGTCAGTCTCCTAATATCAAGCTCAATAAGGAAAACCCCGCAGAGCTACGCACACAATTGGCAGCAGAAATTGCCAAAAATGAAAATGAGTTAAGAACTAGACTGGAAGATCAAAAGGCTAGGGCTTTTCGTCAGTTGGTCAAGCAGTCTGGCAAGTCTTACTTTGAAGCTTTGGTATCGGCAATAGTTTTTATCTGCATCTGGAATCAAACCAAATGGACACGCTCTGTCGTGAAAAAACGGAAGAAAAAAGGTGCTAAATCTGGAGCCGCCAGTCTATCAGATATCGCCAGCGCCCCTACCCTAGAAACAGAAGAAACAAACCCTGAAACAGAAGAATAAAAGAAATGGAGTGCCAAGCACTCCATTTCTTTTATTTAATAACCGAATTTCTAAATAGCTCAATGAGCGGCTTAGTAACCCAATGGGTGCCAATTTTCCATTGATGTTGTAGGGTTGGCATTCTTAGTAAATAGGCAAAGCGGCGCAGTACATGGGCAGGTAAACCTTCAATACTAAATTTCCCAAAAATAGAAGCAGTTGCCCCATCAATGCCTAAGCTAATAAATTCACCAAGGGGAATATAGCTGAAGTTGACCAAGGGCTTTTGGTTGAGGCTCGCCCAAATATTCCATGCACAATATTGAGACTGTTGAAAGGCAACTTGGGCGGTAGCGGGTAAGACCTTGCCATCTGCATCAAGACATTCAGCCGCATCCCCGATCGCCCAGACATCTGGGAATCCTGATACTTGCAAGGTGGGTTCAGTCACGATCGCCCCCTTAGCACTATGGCGAATCGGCAAATCGCGCAACAAACTAGAGAAGGCACTGCCCACCGTCCACATCACCAGATCAACGGGCAGGGTATCACTACCGCCAGCATAATCAAGGGTAATCTCAGTATCTGTAATTTCGACAACCCTTGTATTCAGGTCAGTCCAGACCCCACGGGCAGATAAAGCCTTCTCTGCGATCGCCCGATTCGCGTCAGTAGATCGGCTCAGAATTTTGTCATTGCGATCAACCAGCCTAACCCTGCCCCTCTCTTTGAGGCGATCGGCAAGCTTACAGGCAAGTTCCACCCCACTGCTACCGCCTCCCGCCACACAAACCCGAATTTTATCGCGATTGCTAGCTTCTAAAAGCGACAATTTACTATTTAGTCGATGGAAATCTTGCAGGTTACGGAAAGCGATCGCATAGGTTGCTGCCCCCGATACCATTTGCATCGGCGTTTCGCCACCGATCGCTATTACAAGGCGATCATAATTGAGCATCGTCGGCTGCCCAATATTGCCTGTATCCATTTGCAAGCAATGCTGGTCTAGATCAATGCCGACAACATCAGCTTGCACAAACTTAATATTCGTACCCACCAATAGCTCGGCAAAGGTGGGCGCGACCTCCCATTCTTGCAGTTCGGCTGTCACTAGCTCATAGAGAAACGGCGTAAATAAAAAGCGATCGCGGCGATCAATCAGGATAATTTCAGGGCTAACCACCCAAGGCAGACGCGCAAGATGTAAGGCTGTATATAAGCCCCCAAAACCACCACCAAGAATACAAATTCGTATCATGAAAAGTCTAATGCCCTGTTGTTGCTTTATTCTTGCTTTGCCCTATTCTATCGCTAAACCAATTTATTAACATTAGGTTAACCTTTGGTTATCTGTCTTTTCTTGAATTCATAGCCTAACTATTGATAATTTATGATAACTATTAATAATAACTTGGGGGTTGCATGGCTAAATCTATTTTACTTGCTCAGTTATCTGAGGAAGAGTCTTTAATTTGGCACACCACCCTGTCTTCCCACAACCTAGAAGTGTGGGCTGCTCCTGACAGTGAAAATTTATTAAAACTCCTAGAACAAAAGCAACAATCTCAGCAAAACTTGCCATCATTAATAATTTCTGACATTGGCATTCGTTATGGTGGCGGTACTTCTTTATTAGCAACTGAACTATGTAAATGGTGTACCGAAAATGCACCCGAAACCAAAGTTCTGCTGATTAATCCTCGACAATCACAAATAAAAGAAGTAGAAAAACGCTGGGCAACCCGTCGTGGTGCTGTAGATTTGCTGCCTAAGACTTCCTTAGATAACCTAGCGATCGCCTTTGAGACTGTCGCCACAACGTTAGGTATTGAAATTAATCCCGATTCTTTGGCATCGGTAATTAATAGTTTTAAGCAACAACAAAACCAATTAGATCGCGGCGCTATCAAGGGTAGAAATATTCGCCAAACCGCCACTCAAGAGTTGGCGCGAAAGATGGCAATGATCCCCCTCATGGTCATGGCAACCGAAGCAGAGCCTGCGACATCAGATACAGTTGTGGATGACAATCCCATGCAGCATTTAGCTCTAGACTCCACAATTTCGCAGTTACATCTTTATCATGTGCAAGTGGAGCTAGACAAAACAGGGGCATTTGCCAAGGAGTTGTTTAAAGCTGATCCTCTATTGCCAGCATTATTGATTTCCGACAAGGGCAAATATATCGGAATGATATCGCGGCGGCGTTTTCTAGAATGCCTTAGCCGTCCCTACGCACTGGAATTATTTACTAAAAGACCTTTGCGGGTGATGTATGAGCAGTTTAATGGTGAGCCTTTGAAGTTGATTGGCAATATGTCCATTGTGATGGCTTCCCAGTTAGCCCTTGGTCGTGGCAGTGATGATATTTACGAGCCATTGGTGGTGCAGCTAGAAGATGAACAGTACCGCATACTAGATGTCCATGATCTGTTGCAGTCACAGTCTTATATCCATGAATTAGCCACCAAACTGCTGCGAGAACAGACCCAAAGCACAATGATCCAAACCGAGAAAATGGCAAGCTTGGGGCAGATCGTGGCTGAAGTATCCCATGATATCCGCAATCCTGTTTCAGCAATCTATGGCAATACTGAATGTTTATTAACCTACATCGAAGGGGTGATGAAGATTCTCCGTGCCTATGAGAAAGAGTATGGAACTGTTTCGCCTTTGGTTGTGGAAACCCTTGAAAATGTGGATTGGGAGTTTGTGCGCTCTGACTTACCGCAGGTGGTGCGGAGCATTCAGTCTGGGGCAAAATATTTGCGGCGTTTGGTGGATACTTTGCAGAGCCTGTCCCATATGGAGGAGCATACAAATCCTGGACTGATCGATTTATTAGACTGTGTTGATAGCAGCTTGACGATCCTCAGTGGGCGGATTAGAAATGTGCAGATTGTTAAGAGCTATACAAAGCTGCCATCGGTCAATGGCTACAGCGATCGCCTAATTCAAGTATTTATGAATTTGATCAGCAATGCCTTAGATGCGTTGATGGAGATGCAATCGCGTCCTGAACTCATTGAACAGCGCAGTCATTTGCTAGTTGCTGATGATGGGACAGAGCGTGCTGCCACCCAAACGCTTGCCCATTGGCAGCCCATTGTAATGATCCATAGCGCCATTACCGAGCTTGATAATCGCAATTGGCTATCGATCAAAATTTCAGACAATGGTATGGGTATTCCTAAGGAAATTCAAAGTCGTATTTTTGACAACTTCTTCACCACCAAGGGGCAGGGCAAGGGTACGGGTTTAGGTTTAGCAATTTGTCATCAAATCATCACCCAGCAGCATAATGGCAAAATTATCCTGCGATCGCCTTACTTGAACAATAACGGTGATGTCACCATCGGTACTGAATTTGAAGTCTTATTACCCAGCACTTAAAACCTAGCATTTACATTGCTTTGCGCTCCAATATAAACCCCAAAAAGACTTGGAAATTTTGCTAAGCGAGACTTTCAAGTCTTTTCCTTTAGCTATTTTGATCGGTAAGAACGTGTTTTAAAAGTTTTGATCCCCCTAAATCTACCTTGTAAAGGGGGACTTTTTTAATCTTTCCCGCCTTTCATAAGGCGAATACCAAGACTTTTCCAACAGGATCTAACTGCTTTACCCAAATAAGATCATCTCTTCCCTTTTGCTTAGCTGTAAAATGTCATGGAAAAGTTATGATTAACTTTTGGCACAATATGGAACCAAGTCAAATCTTGTTAGTTGAAGATGATCCCAATGACGTTGAACTAATTCAGATCGCACTGAGCAACTATAACTTTGTTAATAAGATCGATATTGTCTATGACGGCGAACAAGCAGTACATTACCTGTTTGGGCGAGATGGACAACCCCCAACAGCCCCCCTGCCACGTCTAGTTCTCTTGGATCTCAAACTCCCGAAAATTAATGGCATTAGCGTCCTGCAACTTATTCGCGAAGCGCCGCGCACTCGTAATTTGGTAGTGGTAGTGATGACCTCATCTGCGGAGAATCGTGATTTGCAGGCTTGTTATGACCTTGGTGTAAATAGTTACATCGTTAAGCCGCTAGATTTTCATCAATTTGTGGAGGTGTCCAGACAAGTTGGTTTTTATTGGATGATGCTCAACCAATTGCCCTCATAAATCAGTAGAAAGTAACGGAAAGTTTCATTTGACCAGTTAGCGATCGCCAGTTTGGCTTTTTTGTTAATCAATTTGCTCGCTAAAGGGTAGCAATTTATGACAAAAGGGAGTATATTCAATAATTTTTTTAGATACACTGAAAAAATATTATTTCTACCCCATTTATGAGCAGACCAATCAGCAACTAAGAATATTTAGTTGGTTGACTAATTCCTAGTAACTGATGGGCATTAATGAGTATAAATAATTAATCTGAATTTACTTACAACTTGATATCCGTAAATAATGCAAGACTTTACATCGGAATCCAGAAGATCTAGCGAGATAGAGATGCAGCAACTCACACAATCGCGATCGCTGCACTTACTGCTCATCGAAGATGTAAGCGCCGATGCTGAGTTGGTCATTTTGGAATTGGCAGCAGCCAACATTAATGTCACCTATGACGTGGCTGCCACATCCGCAGAATGTCAGCAATTTCTGCGAGAAACTAGCTATGATGCAGTATTGTCAGATTATCGCTTACCAAAGCTCAATGGCTTACAGGCGCTGCAATATCTCCAGCAATCATCGCAGGATATTCCTTTTATTTTGGTTACGGGCAGCCTTGGTGAAGAGGCGGCAGTGGAATGTATCAAGGCGGGGATGACCGACTATGTATTAAAGGAGCGGCTCTTTCGACTGCCATTGGTACTGCACAGAGCATTGGCAGAGTTTGATTTGCGACAACAACAGAGGGAGGCGATCGCCAAAATCCAGCGACAGGCATGGCGAGAAACAATCATCAATCGCATTCTCCAAGCCATGCGCGGTACGCTTATTCTCGATGAGGTCTTACAAATTACCGCCAATCTATTACAAGAATCCTTGCAGGTTTCACATTGTTTGATCTTTCGCCCTGACCATAATGGCAAAATGCGATCTAGTTACATCAGCAAATTACCCTCAACTCTTCAGCAACAGCAAAATGATGAATTTTTAGGCGTTTACTGTGGATTTTATGATTTCTATCAGCAGCATTTGGCGCAGGGGGAGCAAATTGCGATCGAGCGTGTGGATGAAGATACCCATACGGAGGTACGCGAACTGGCGGAATCCTACGGCATTCTCTCAATGTTGATTACACCTTTAATTTATCAAAATATTTACTGCGGGGGCATTAGTCTATATTTCCTTGAGCATCATGGGCAATGGTCGGAGGAGGTGCGATCGCTGGTTAAGGTAATTGCGGATCAATGCGCGATCGCCATCCATCAAGCCAATCTCTATCAAAGCGCCCAAAAGGAACTGATGGAACGTCAAAAGATTGAAGCCCAACTGCGCCATGATGCTTTCCATGATGCCTTAACAGGACTGCCCAATCGTTCCCTCTTTCTAGACCGACTCAATCACGCGATGCACCTTTCCCAGAGGCGATCGTATGTCCAGGCAGAAGCATTGCCAGCCGCCGATTTCGCCGTCATGTTTCTAGACCTAGATCGCTTCAAATTGATCAATGACAGCCTTGGACATTTAGCAGGGGATGTACTATTACAAACGGTTTCCGAACGATTAGTAGGATGTTTGCGAACGGGGGACACGGTGGCAAGGTTGGGAGGTGATGAATTTGTGATGCTGCTGGAAAGCATCAATGGCGTAAAGGATGTGATTGATGTCGCTCAAAGAATCCAAGAACGCCTAAAGTTGCCAATCTTAATCAATGGTCAGGAAATATTTGTTAGTACCAGTATTGGCATTGCGCTAAATAGTAGCAATTATCTTAGCCCCGAAGAATTGCTGCGAGATGCAGATACCGCCATGTATCGCGCCAAAGAGTCGGGCAGGGATCGCTATGAAGTATTTACTACGGTAATGCATAGTGAGGCTTTTCAAAAGCTACGTCTTGAAAATGAACTACGCCGAGCGATCGAGCGCAATGAATTTATTCTGCAATATCAACCGATTGTATGTCTGCAATCAAGGAAAATTATTGGTCTTGAATCGCTGATCCGATGGCAACATCCCGAAAGGGGCATAATATATCCAGCTTCATTTGTGCCATTAGCCGAGGATATTGGACTAATTGTCATGATTGATTTCTGGGTATTGCAGGAAGCCTGTCGTCAAATGCAAATCTGGCAGCAGCTTTATCCCGCCGCCGAACAACTTACTATCCATGTAAATCTATCGGCGCGACAATTCAATCAATATGGATTGACCGAGCAGATCAATCAGATTTTGGCACAAACCAACTTGCGAAATGCTAATTTAAAAATTGAGATTACAGAAAGTATTCTCCTTGAGAAAACTTCGATCGCCAATCAAATTTTATCGGAACTAAGCGACCAAAATGTTCGGATCTGCATTGATGACTTCGGCACAGGTTATTCCTCTCTGAGCTATTTACACCAATTCCCGATTCATACGCTAAAAATTGATCGCTCCTTTATCTCTCATTTAAAAATGGATAGCGGTGATGGCGAAATCGTGAAGGCGATCATCATTTTGGGCATTAATTTAGGATTAAATGTGATTGCAGAAGGAATAGAGACCGAAGAACAACTGAATTTCCTGAAATTCCATAACTGCCATGCAGGGCAAGGGCATCACCTATTTTCTCCTCTAAATGCCGATGAAGTGGCAAAACTATTGAACAACCTGTTGCCAGATGACGCAGACTTATTCGATCCAATTACAATCCAATGCCAGTCAAACTAACACCCCAGAGAAATTGACAAAAGTTTAAAACCTTTGCACCAGCAGCAGCCTAACTGCCTCTTGACAATATTTATAATCACTACAGCCCATTGCGGCTTTGAATAGTAATGTAAATCCATGAATTGTGTCAAAATATTAAGTGTGAGAATAATTTTTGACCCAACCGAAATTTCCCGCCCAACGGCGATCGCCCTAGGCAATTTTGACGGCGTGCATATAGGACATCGCCGCGTAATTGCCCCAATTTTGCCTACCGCCTTGGACGATCGCCACTTGACCAGCACCGTTGTCTCCTTTGCCCCGCACCCTCAAGAATTCTTTAGCAACCAACCGCGTCAACTACTAGCCCCCTTTGAAGAGAAAGTATCATTATTAGCAGATTTAGGCGTAGAGCAATTAGTATTGTTGCCCTTTAATGCGGCACTCGCCAAACTCACGGCGGCTGAATTTATTCAGCAAATTTTGATTAAATCAATGCAGGTAGAAATGATCAGCGTGGGCTGTGATTTTCGATTTGGCAAGCAACGTCAGGGCAGCATCAATGACTTGCAGCAGATCTGGGGCGATCGCCTCACGGTGATCCCTGAGCAGACTATGAATGTGGGGACATCGAACCAAGCAGTACGCATCAGCAGTTCTAACATTCGCGCAGCCCTTGCCGAAGGAAATATTGACCTTGCCAATGCGCTCCTTGGTCGTCCTTACAATCTTCTTGGTGAAGTTGTCTATGGCAAGCAATTAGGCAGGACAATTGGCTTCCCCACCGCCAATATCGCCATACCCGAAGCAAAATGCTTACCCCGCGATGGGGTCTATGCTGTACAGGTACTGATAAATAATGCCCACCCATACATAAGTGGGGTAATGAATATCGGGATGCGCCCAACGGTTAACGGCAATCTGCGATCGCTGGAAGTACATCTATTTGCATGGCAAGGGGATATTTATGGTCAAAGGCTCAACGTTGAGTTAAAGCAATTTATCCGTCCCGAACAAAAATTTGAGTCCCTAGATGCGCTGCAATCACAAATTCACCAAGACTGCCAATCAGCGCAAAGATATCTTGATACTGAGCAGCTCTGCACTGTTCCCCAATAACAAAGACCTTGCAAAGATCAGATTGGTCGATTTTCGCAAAGCCTCTGTTATTTAGCCGTGAATGCAAGGCAATTTAGTGTCAAGCCTGAGCAGGCTCAAACCTAAGCGACACGCCATTCATGCAATAGCGTTTACCCGTCGGGCGTGGGCCATCATCAAACACATGACCCAAATGCCCCTCGCAACGGCTGCAATGGACTTCCGTGCGGCGCATAAAAAAAGTATTGTCGCTCTTAGTGGCGATCGCCCCCTCAATAGGATCAAAAAAGCTAGGCCACCCCGTGCCACTATTAAACTTAGTATCTGAAGTAAACAAAGCCTGATTACACCCCGCACAATAATAGATCCCCTTATCGTAGGTTTTATCAAGGGGACTAGTAAAAGCTCTCTCTGTACCATGTTTCCGCAACACATAAAACTGCTCAGGAGTTAGCTCCTGTTGCCATTCTGCCTCAGTTTTCATAACTTTATTCACCAATTGATTCTTAGATTGACTTGTGGACTTATTTGTAGATTGATCGGGAGGACTGGCAGCAATTAGCTGATTTGTACTGGCAAGTGGGAGATCTTCATGGTTATTGAAAAACTGCCATAGCCAAGCACCACCAAATACAGTCACTCCAGTTATCAACAGCTCGCGCTTTTTCATGGGTAAAGACCATTATTACGCAAATTTAATTTTTGTATTTTCAGCTACAGTTTATGAATAATCCCATAGACCGCTGATCCGTCAAATGACATGAAACTTTTTGGAGATGGCGGATTTGCAACACTTTCCAAAATTTTACTAGTTTCTAATTCAACCCGAATCATTATATAATTGTAACAATACTTAAAGCTGAGAAAGCAATTCTGACTTTAAAAGGTAATAAAAAACAATGGCATTTGAACTAGCACCCCTACCTTACGCCCAAGATGCTCTAGCTGCTTCGGGTATGTCTGCGGAAACCCTATCCTTTCACTATGGCAAACACCATAAAGCCTATGTTGACAATCTAAACAACCTGATCAAAGATACTGACCTTGCTGATAAGTCTCTAGAAGATATCATCAAGATCAGCTATAAAGAAGGCAAAGCTGGCATCTTTAACAATGCCGCCCAAGTTTGGAATCACACATTTTATTGGAATGGGATCAAACCTGCGGGTGGTGGATCGCCCACTGGTGAATTATTAGAAGCCATCAACGCCAGTTTTGGCAGCCTAGACAACTTCAAAACCGAATTTAAAAATGCTGGGGCAACTCAATTTGGTAGTGGCTGGGCATGGCTTGTCGCTGAAGGCGGCTCATTGAAAATCACCAAAACCCCCAACGCCGAAAATCCCTTGATCCATGAAGGTCAAGTACCACTATTGACAATGGATGTGTGGGAACACGCCTACTATCTAGATTTCCAAAATAGTCGTCCTAACTTCATGACCAACTTTGTTGAGAATTTGATCAACTGGGAGTTTGTTGCAGCCAACTTTGCAGCCATCTAGTTATTGAAGTGGGCAAGATGCCCATGCGGCAATAATCTTGAAGTTGAGATGCTCAACTGAGGACATCAATACTGGGTTTAGTTGTCAACTCACGAAAATATAACAACACTTTTGGGAGTATTTTTTATAAACCATATAAAAACGAGTAGCACCGCCCCGCGCTGCCACTCGTTTTTTGTTTTTAGAATTTACCATAAAAGCAATATCTAAATCAGGTATTATTTATATGGCTCTGAAAATTTATCAACTACAGCGCCAAGCAATAACTTAAACAAAAAATATTTCTGTTTTACAGAGCCTTGCGCTTGATTTAAACCCAAAGCAGATTTAGAAAGCGCCGCTTTCTAAAATTTATCTGTATTACTCAAAGCCGCAATAGGCTGTAATTTAATTAAGATTAGCTAAGGAATAGTTAAAATTGCTTAAATCAGACTGCATTGCCCTTCTAAAACTTGCTAAACTTCAGTTGATTTTTGGGATTTTCCTACCCCTCCCATGGTTGATCGCATTTCCTGATACAGCTCCCCTAATTTGAGAGTCATGACTGGGTTTAGTTTATGGTTTGCAGAGGTTTGATTACGCTTTTGTGAATTGGTATATTGACGCAAATTTAGTTTGATAGTGAGGTTAGATAGTGGCACATCCCAAAACTTTTCGGATTGAACGAGGCATCGGTCAATATGATTTCAACGATTATTATGCTGTTTTGGGATTACCACTAACAGCGCCAGCATCCCATGTGCGTAAACGATATTTGAGTATTGCAAAATGTCTGCATCCCGATGTGCATGGGCGTACTGATGAAGAAAAGCTAATTGCGACCCAATACCTGTCTAAATTAGTCAACCCTGCCTATGATGTGCTATCACAAGAGCGAGAGCGCACTGAATATTACGCAATTCTCAAGTTGTTGGGTAAGCGGCTGATGAAACGCAATCAAAGGTTTGAGCCACAGTCTGAGATTGCTAAGCAATTACTTTTGTCTGCTCAGGCGACAAGTTATGAACAGAGTATTAATGAAATTGCCAAAATTCAGTATCAAAATCTAACCGAAGCCATAGAGAATATTGGCTTACTTAGTGAACTAAATTTAGTTTACATCTTGTTGCAGGAAGGGTATCGTCATAGTGGTGAAGTAATTAGTTATAACAGTCGCTCAAACGCTGGACTTAATACGGGTGGTGGTAGTCAGGTTAGCCGTGATCTTAATAGCGATGATACTGCTATTAATGGAAATGCTAAAAATGGGGTTGATAGGAAGGATAGTAAAGGTTATGGCTTAAATAGCAATGGGGATCGGACTGCTGGTGATACTGGAACGACAAAATCAAATAGCTATGGCAGCAGCTATCAAGGCGGCTATCAAGGCAGTTACCAAATGCGAAGTGATAATGGCTCTAAGCCCAAAGATACTGGGGCTGGGCGGGTAAGTTCAGGGGCGCTTGATAATTATATCCGTCAGGCGGAAAGTTATATTCAACAGCAGCTATGGGCTTCGGCGCTGAAGGAGTTGCGGGCGGCGATCCAAATTGATTGCAATAACAGTAAGTGTCACGCTCTTTTGGGGTTTGTGTATCTCAATCAAAAGTTGGCGGGGATGGCTAAGGTTAGTTTTCAACAGGCTTTAAAGTTGAATCCTAATGAGCCTTTAGCGCTGCAATATATTGATCAGGTAAGTGGTACTATGCCCAATGTGGCTGGTAATAGACAGGCAAAATCTAAGGATGATAAAGGCAAGAAAGGGGGCTTTTTTGGTTGGTTGGGGGGAGGTTAGTTTGTGGAGGCAATGAAGCGGACGATCGCTGCGAAATCTCAGGAATTAGGGTTTAGTAAGATTGGCTTTACGAAAGCGGAGACGGGGCAGGAGGCAGCACATCTGCAAGCTTGGCTCGATCTTGGCTATCAGGCGGATATGGCATGGATGGCAAATCCTAAGCGTCAAGATATTACGCAGGTAATGGCGGGGGTGAAGTCGGTAATTTGTGTGGCGCTGAATTATTACACACCTCATCAACATTCGGGCGATCGCGCTGTGGGCAAAATATCTAGATATGGCTGGGGGCGTGATTATCACAAGGTATTGACAAAGAAACTCAAGGCTTTGGCACATTGGCTAACTGCCCAAGGGGAAAATATTGAGGCAAGGTATTATGTGGATACAGGACCGATCGCTGAAAAAGCCTTGGCACAGAGGGCGGGGATCGGTTGGATCGGCAAGCATAGTAATGTGATTAGCCGCGAATATGGTTCTTGGTTATTTTTAGGAGAAATTCTGACCAATTTAGAATTGGAGCCTGATCAACCCCATACGGAGCATTGTGGCACTTGTACCCGTTGCCTTGATGCTTGTCCAACGGGGGCGATCGCCCAGCCCTTTGTGGTAGATGCCAATCGTTGTATTGCCTATCACACCATTGAGAACAGGGCAGAGGTGATCCCTGAGGCGATTAATCTCAACAATTGGGTTGCAGGCTGTGACATTTGCCAAGATGTTTGCCCTTGGAATCAACGCTTTGCCCAAGAGACGGCGGAAACTGATTTTCAGCCCTTTGACCATAACATCGATCCACCATTGGCGGATTTGGCAAATATGACCGATGCTGAATGGGAACGCAGGTTTACAGGCTCGGCGCTACGAAGAATTAAGCGCGATCGCTGGCAACGCAACGCAATTGCAAATTTATAAAGAAGATCCACGCAAGGCACGGCTCTTCTTTATCAGTTGGGACTTACGCAAAAAAAAGCTACAATTTGCAAAAAAAGAGAGAGATCACTATGGGAACCATTGCCTATTGGGACTGCCCGACAGGAATCGCAGGGGATATGTGTTTGGGTGCATTGGTTAATGCGGGTGTGCCTTTAGAATATTTGCAGGACGTTGTGCAGAAACTAGGGCTAGAGAGTCAGGTGAAATTATGGACAGAAACAGTTAAGCGCAGGGGCATCGAAGCCTTAAAAATGCACGTTGAAATCCTAGAAAGCCCAGCACCAGAGCCGCAACCAAAACCTAGTGAACCACCTAAGAAAATAGTAAAGGCTATAGCTGCCGATCGCGACCCTGATAAGGAAACGATCGAGATCGCGGCTCTATCGGTATTTGAATCAGATGTCCAAGTCTTAGTAGTCGATGATCATAATGATCATAATCACCATGACCATCATGATCACCCGCATTCCCATGATCATGAGCTTAACCATGCCCATGCAGTTATTCCTCAAATTCATAAAGCCCATCGTCATTTGCCCGCAATAGAGCAGATCATCCGTAATGCTAAACTGCCCAAACAGGTGGAAATATGGAGCATTGCCACATTTCGAGAATTGGCGATCGCGGAGGGATTGGTGCATGGCATTGCCCCCGAACAGGTACATTTTCATGAAGTGGGGGCGCTGGATGCGATCGTGGATATTGTTTGTACCTGTGCAGGCTTAGCCTATTTAGGGGTCGAGCAGATTTACTGCTCACCATTGCCTGCGGGGGGCGGCTATGTGCATTGCGAGCATGGCATTATGCCCGTGCCTGCCCCTGCCACCCTCAAGTTATGGGAAACTCACGCCGTCATGACCTTTGACAATGGCATCAGAAAAGAGTTAGTCACGCCCACAGGGGCAGCGATCGCTGTTACAATTAGCGAGAGTTTTGGCGAAGTCCCATTAATGACCATCAAAAAAGTCGGCTTGGGGGCTGGCAGTCAAGACTTAGAAATCCCTAACATTTTGCGTCTATGGCTTGGTTCTAGCAAAAAAAAAGCTTAGCTCTGCAAGCTGCTGATTTGATTTGGGAAGATTCAGAATTTGCACCCACCTCCGAAGTGATTAGTATTTTGGAGACACAGGTGGATGATATGACCGCCCAAGCGATCGCCTACACTATGGAGCAGTTGCTATCACAGGGGGCGCTGGATGTCTATACCCAAGCAATTACCATGAAAAAATCACGTCATGGCATCTTAATTACGGTGATTTGTCCCTGCGATCGCCAAGCTATTTGCGAACAGATTCTCTTTCAAGAAACTAGCACCCTAGGCATTCGGGTGCGTCAGCAAGAGCGGCAAATCCTCCAGCGTGAACTTCAGGAAGTGACCACCGAATATGGTAATGCTAGGGTCAAAATTGCCTGGCGTAATGGTTTCTGCACGGTGCAGCCTGAATATGAAGACTGTGCCAAATTAGCGCGATCGCATAATCTGCCTTTAAGCATGATCCAAGAGTCTGTAAAAGCTGCATTCCAACTTCCCATAAAACCATGATCAAATTTGCTTTGCTCCTCACAGTCTATATTGTTGTAAGCTGCATTCTGTTTTTAGTGGTTTCCAATACGATCGCTGGCTGGATTTTCTATCTATTTTTACTAATGCCATTCTATGGAATTATCCTGCTGATATGTTGGGTTGCTAGCTGGCAAAATCGGCGTAAAAAATATCAGTTCAGACATATTAAATATTGGATATTCGGTATGGTTTTGTCCTTGCAACTCGCTACCTTATTAGTTTCTCCCGCCAATTGTTATGGATTCAAACAGGGTTCTAGATGTTACTCAAACCTGCAAGTTATATTGACTGATGTACCGAGAACTGGATTTAGCAATGCACCGCATTGGCAAGCCGTGGAAGATGCTTTTTTCGGATTCCTATTAGCCTATATGGGTTCATTGGCAACAGGCTTATTAACGATCGGGAAATTTAATGAGAATGAAAACCTTTGACCGCAGAAAGTAATTCCTAAACGTTTTTTAAGACATGGCTAAGCCATCTCTTACACTTCTTCTTGAGAGTTTTGTGGCACTGGATCATAGCCACCGATGTGCCAAGGATGGCAGCGTAGGATTCGTTTAGTTGCCATTGTGCCGCCTGTAATGAGTCCAAATCGCTCGATCGCCGTGAGAGCATATTGGGAGCAAGTCGGCTGAAAACGACATCTGGGCGGAAATAATGGTGAAATTAGGATGCGGTAAAGTTGAATTAGGATAATTACTAGTTGCTTCATGGCTGACAGCTAGGCAATGAGACAATTGTAGCTTGTATGTAGCTTGTCTGTAGCTTGTAAAGATTGCTTTGTAACTTGCCAACATTAATGGGGAAAATTAATGGGGAAAATTAATTTTGAGCAAATAAGGTACAGCCCTATTTATGCAAAACTTGATGTATGCAAAACTTGAGCTTTATGTCAGCGCAAAGCGCTGTAAGTACTGATGCCATCATCTAAGACTGTCAAGATTGCCGTAATTCAGGCATTTCTAAATGCGGATAGGGCGACAAATGTTGCTAAAATCTCGGAATTGGTGAGCAAGGCAGCGCATCAAGGAGCGCAGGTGATCTTGCCACCAGAACTATTTGAAGGTGCTTATTTTTGTCGCGAGGAGCGCGATCGCTTCTTCGATTGGGCTTATCCTGTTGCCGATCATCCGACAATTGCCCATTTTCAACAGTTGGCACAGGCATTGAAGGTGGTGATTCCTGTTTCTTTTTTTGAGCGATCGGGTCAGGTTTATTACAACAGTTTGGCAATGATTAATGCCGATGGTGCAATGTTAGGTGTATATCGCAAAAGTCATATTCCCGATGGACCTGGTTATGAAGAGAAGTTCTACTTCCGCAATGGCGATACGGGCTTTAGGGTTTGGGATACCACATTTGGCAAGATTGGTGTAGGAATTTGCTGGGATCAATGGTTTCCTGAATGTGCGCGGGCAATGGTGCTGATGGGTGCAGAAATTTTGCTTTATCCAACGGCGATCGGGTCAGAGCCAGAGGAGCCAAATTTAAACACTAAAGATCCTTGGCAAAGGGCGATGATCGGTCATGCGGTGAGCAATGTGATCCCTGTGGCGGCAGCTAATCGCATTGGCTTGGAGGGCAGTCAAACTTTTTATGGACATTCGTTTATTGCTGATCAGCGTGGTGATAAGGTGGCAGAGCTCAACGATATAGAAGAGGGAGTAATTACGGCTGAGTTTGATTTGGATATTGTTAGGCTAAATCGAGCTTCCTTCGGATTCTTTCGCGATCGCCGTCCTGATCTATACCAATTGCTGTTAAATGCTTGAATGCTGCTGGAGATTATCTTTAGTTAGTTTCTTTGATCTGTTTATTTGATTAGCCAATTGCGGTGAAAAAATTTGGCAAGATCGGTTTGATCGATCGCTAGGCAAATGGGACGACCGTGGGGACAGGTATGGGGATTGCGGGTTTGTTGCCATTGGCTAAGCAGATCGCCCATCGTTGCGAGATCTAAAACTTCACCATTGCGAATGGCACTGCGGCAAGCGGCGGTAGCTCTCGCTAGGGTGGGATCATCCTGTTGACTCATCTCTCGTAGGATCAATTCGCAATCTCTATGCCCAACCAATATTTCAGGCAGCGATCGCACCGCCCAAATCTGCGTTCCAAAAGCGACAACCTCTAGCCCCAGCGCTTGCAACCTTGCCACACCATCATCATCTAAGTTTTTCAACAAAATTGGCTGCTCAATTTCAACCACCTGCCATTGGGCTTCAATGCGCTCAAAAATTACCCTTTCATGGGCAACGTGCTGTTCCACTAACCAAAGCCCCCCTGCATGTTCTGCCAAAATATAAGTCCGCAATACTTGGGCGATCGCTTTGATGGAAGGATGAGATTGATTGAAATTCTCACGTTTTGCAGGAACTAGATAGGCAGTTTTGCGCTCGGCGGCTCTTAATAGCTCATTAGTGGCATTGGTATAGGTGACAGGTGTATTGGGTATTTTCAGCATTTCCGCTAAGCATTCCTTAAGTCGACTTTGCAATGCCGCTAAGTCTTGAATATATGCTTCAGTTTTGGCAGGATGTCGATTCCAATCGATGCGATCGCAGGGAAGATCTAACTGCACAATACAGATGGGGAAGCGATTGCGCGGCAAGGTTCTCTCTAAACTAGCTAAAATTATTTGCTCTAGTTCAGGGAAATTAATTACGCGACCATTGAGAATGATTTTGAGCCAATCAAGGCGAGGGCGAGAGATGCGACTGGGTAAGCCGAGGGTAATGGTAATAGACTCTCTCTGATTCTCTATCTGCGTTTCAGGGTTCTGATGAAGAGAGTGGTTAGGGAAGAAGTCAAAGTGTTTATACAATAAATCGTAGGGCTGAATAGAATTGACAATTTGCGGCAAAATCTCGCTAACATTTGCCCCTGCCCAAATCGAGAGCCAATCGCGATCATCTAAATAGATCTGCCAACTAATGTGCGGATGGGCGATCGCCATATGCTGCACCTGTAACTGGACTTTACGAATTTGCTGCGCGGCACTAGGCAGTGACTGTTGGCGATTGGGATAGCGTTTGAAAAGCTGTTTAACTGTAACGACTGTCCCTGTGGCGATCGCGATTACTTTTGGACGTTCATTAACTGCGCCTGATTGATCGTAATGCGCCTGATAGCCCACAGGCTCTAATTTGGGACGACTACAAATACTCAGATCGGCAAGCTGGGCAAGACTATAGAGGGCTTCACCGCGAAAGCCAAGACTACGGATTTGGCGCAAATCTGCCGCATTACTAATTTTGCTGGTGGAGTGAGGTGTGGCGGCTTGCATAAGATCGGCGATCGCCATGCCACAACCATTATCGCTAACCTGCATCGACAGGGAATCTGTCCAAACGTTAACCACAATCCGATTAGCTTGAGCATCGATCGCATTTTCCGCAAGCTCCCGCACGACAGCCGCCAGCGAGTCAATCACCTCCCCTGCGGCGATGAGATGCACAACTTCAAGCGGTAAAGTCTGGATATTGGACATAATTTATATTTTTTCTAGAGCTTGTTTGAGAAGTCTCTCACGCTAAACAAGCTTAATAACCTGCCATTGCGTAACAGGTCGCATTGGCTTCCATCCTAAAAATGAACCGATCGCTTCTGCACGGCTAATGGCTATTTGGGTAAGTGTACCACCATATTTTTGTTGCCATTGCCATAATTGCTGCTCGCCTTCCAGAGTGACAACATTCGCCACTATCCGCCCCTGAGATCGCAGACTTTGCCAACAAATATCCATTAAGCCTGTCGTGGTTGCGCCACCGCCGATAAATATGGCATCAGGGGTGGGCAAACCTTGCAAGACATCGGGAGCTTGTCCTGCGATGATTTGCAAATTAGGTGTGCCGAGGGCGATCGCATTTTCTGTAATGAAATGGGTACGCGACTTCTCAATGGCGATCGCTTGGCAACGGGGATGACTTCGCATCCATTCAATGGCGATCGAGCCACAGCCAGCACCCACATCCCACAGCATTTCACCAGCATTGGGGGCAAGGGAGGATAGGGTGACAGCACGGACTTCGCGCTTAGTTAGCTGTCCATCATGGTGATAAGCGCTATCGGGTAGCCCTGCCATACGCGATCGCGTTTTTGCCGCCAATACTGCTTCGGTGCTTGTCTCAAAGCTTGCCACACATTCCACAGCGATCGCATTGAGATCGGCAAATGCGCCAAGATGCTCTAGTTCCATTGCCGTAGTCGTAACGATGCGCTCTTTAACCCCATTGAGATGTTCAAACACAGTGATTTTACTGTTGCTAAAGTGGCGATCGCAGAGTGTATTTGCCACGATTTGCGGAGTCTTATGGTTGGCGCTGAGAATTAAAAGCTTGGCGTTGGGGTAGATGTAAGTTTGGATGAGGGCGGCTGAGCGACCACATAGGCTCAGGGTTTCTACTTCATTGAGTGTCCAACCCAAACGCGCACAAATCCAACTAAATGTGGAGGGTGATGGCAAAATGGTTATTTCGGCGATGGCAATCTTTTTCAATAGGGTTGTGCCGATGCCAAACCATAGAGGATCACCACTTGCCAACACACAAACCCGCTTACCTCGATAGCTCAGGATTTGTGCAACAGATTTTTCGATGGGAGCTTGCCAAGCTAGCCGCAGTTGTTGCCCTTGCCGATGGCTCGAATCAAGATCCTGCAACATTGCTAAATGGCGATCGCCCCCAAAAATGATTTCTGCTTGCTCAATTAGCGATCGCCCGATCGCGTTCAATCCTGCTAGACCATCTTCACCAATACCAACTACCGAGAGCCATTTTTGTAAAATCATGAACGGGGAAATTAAAGGGGCGATCGCGATAAAATTACAGTCTTCATTAGCGCTGAACTCATTTTATCGAATCGCCGCAGACTTGGGTTTAAAATCCCGATCATTATTCAACGATGCCCAACAAAGTTGGGGATGGCGAACTTGGCAACTTGGGGGCAACCCAACCCGCCGAATATAGAGTGGGATGGGCTTGAGCAACAGTACTAAAGGCATCCCTTGCTTGCTCGGTGACAGCTACGGTTTTGACATCATAGGTTTGAGTAGCCAGCTTAGGATATAGCCCGATCGCCACAATCGGCACGATCAAACAGGCAGCGATAAATACTTCACGGGGATTGGCATCGGTGAAATATGAACTAACCTGCTCAAGGTGCAAGGTGGGATTAGGTTTGCCATAGAACACTTGGCGCAGGGTGGAGAGTAAATAGATAGGCGTGATGATTACGCCAAAGGCAGCGATCGCCACCATGACAGTTTTGAAATTGGCAGAATAAACATCACTAGTGGTAATTCCAAGAAATACCTGCAACTCACTTACAAAGCCACTCATCCCTGGTAAGGCAAGGGATGCCATCGCGGCGGCGGTCATTAGGGCGAATGCTTTGGGCATGGATTTGGCAATACCGCCCATTTCATCCATCATTAAAGTATGGGTGCGATCGTAAGTGACACCAGCAAGGAAGAAGAGGGCGGCGGCAATTAACCCGTGGGACAGCATTTGCAATACTGCGCCACTAACGCCAAGGGCATTGAAGGAGGCTAAGCCCACTAAAATAAAACCCATGTGGGAAATGGAAGAATAGGCAAGACGGCGCTTGAGATGTTGTTGACCAAAGGCAGCGATCGCGCCGTAAACAATGCCAACTACACCTAATACTGCCAATAGGGGCGCAAAATAAACATGGGCATTGGGCAGCATTTCAATATTGAAACGGATCAGCGCATAGCCACCCATTTTTAATAGTACGCCTGCCAAAACCATCGATACGGGTGCGGAAGCTTCACCATGGGCATCGGGCAACCATGTATGCAAAGGGAACATGGGCAGCTTCACACCAAAGGCAATTAAGAAACCTGCATAGGCCAATAATTCAAAGGCGATCGGGTATTGCTTCAGTCCCATTTCCGCCATATTGAAAGTGACGGTATCACCATAAAAAGCCATCGCCAAACCAGCTACCAAAATGAAAATCGAACCGATCGCCGTATATAAAATAAACTTTGTCGCTGCATAGAGTCGCTTGCTTCCCCCCCAAATCGCGATTAGCAAATAAACGGGAATCAATTCCAATTCCCACATGAAGAAAAATAGCAATAAATCTTGCGCCGCAAATACACCAATCTGAGCGCTGTAAAGGCATAGCATCAAGAAGTAAAACAGTCTGGGCTTTTGCTGAACATTTCCCGCCGCAAAAATCGCTAAGGTGGTGATTAAACCTGTCAATACAATCAGGGGCATGGATAAACCATCAACCGCCACTGCCCAATTTAAACCTAGCTGAGGAATCCAGGGATAGCTCTCCGCCATCTGAAGTGTTGGCACTTGCCAATTGTATTGCTGCCAAAATGCGTAGATCATCAGGGACAGTTCTGTAAAAGCCACGGCGATCGCGTAGGAGCGCACATTTTTGCCGTACTTATCAGGAATGACGGGAATTGCACAGGCGGCAATTAGGGGAAACAGGAGAATCGCGGTAAGCCAAGGGAACTCTGCAACAGACATGATGAGGATAAATACTTACTCTTTTTTATTATTGTATGAAGAAATTGTTAACTTGTATTAAGTCTTTCGACATAAAAGTTAACAATTTATCAAATCATCAAAATAGAGCAGAATCTATACCTAGCTTGATATATTAGGCTTTAGATGGATATTCATCTATAAATACTCATTGTACTAATGAATATCATTGATTTCTAGCTATGATTTGCCTCCTTCCCAGTGAAAGGCGGTGAAAGTGCGTTGAAGCAATACTTTCCCAAAATTATTGAGTTTGATTTGGGCGCAAAGCACTGTAAGATTGAATCTCTATGGCTTTTATGGCTATTGCCAGTCTTGTGAAGACACTAAACCTATACGCTTGCAAAATACCGATGAAAACTTGGCTCAAACCTGCTCAGAGACTAGAAAAACTCCCTCAATATGTGTTTGCCCGCTTGGATGAGTTGAAGTTGCGAGCGAAGGAGCAAGGTTTAGATTTAATTGACCTCGGTATGGGTAATCCCGATGGCCCGACCCCGCAACCTGTGATCGATTCGGCGATCGCGGCTTTGCAAAACCCAAAAAATCACGGCTATCCGCCCTTTGAAGGTACTGCCAGTTTTCGCCGTGCCATTACTGACTGGTATCATCGCCGCTATAACGTGCAGCTTGACCCAGAGGGTGAGGCGCTGCCATTGATTGGCTCTAAGGAAGGGCTAGGGCATTTGGCGATCGCCTATATCAATCCTGGGGATGTCGTCCTTGTGCCTAGCCCCGCCTATCCCGCCCATTTTCGTGGGCCCTTACTGGCGGGTGGTGAAATCTATGAGATGATTCTCACCGCCGAAAATAATTGGCTGATTGATCTCAAGGGGATTCCTGAAGACATCGCCAAACGCGCCAAGGTAATGTACTTCAACTATCCCGCCAACCCCACAGGTGCGATCGCCCCCCGTGAATTTTTTGAGGAAGTGGTTGCCTTTGCCAAGAAATACGAAATTCTGCTTGTCCATGATCTCTGTTATGCGGAGCTTGCCTTTGATGGCTATGTCCCTACCAGCTTGTTAGAGATCGAAGGGGGCAAGGATGTGGGCGTGGAGTTTCATACCCTCTCCAAAACCTATAATATGGCAGGCTGGCGCGTGGGCTTTGTGGTGGGCAATCGCCATGTGATCCAAGGCTTACGCACCCTCAAGACTAACCTCGACTATGGCATTTTTTCAGCGATCCAAGTTGCGGCAGAAACCGCTTTGCAACTGCCTGACAAGTATCTCGAAGAAGTGTGCGATCGCTACAAAGAACGCCGTGATTTCTTGATTGCAGGTTTGGGCGCATTGGGTTGGGATATCCCCAAGACCTATGCGACTATGTATTTATGGATTCCTGTCCCCAGTGGCATGAGTTCGGCTGACTTTGCTCTGAAGGTATTAGAAAGTACGGGCGTTGTCTTCACGCCTGGTAGTGCCTTTGGTCAGGGCGGCGAAGGTTATGTCCGCATTAGTCTGATTGCCGATTGCGATCGCCTTGGTGAAGCTCTCGCTAGGCTCAAACAGGCAGGCATTAGATATCATTAGAGAGGTTGGCGCAATGCACTAACCTTTCTGTTTGATTTGATCGCCATAGGAAAAAAAGAAAAAGTGATGAATTTGTTGCCGCTTGCTTTTGAGTTTACTTCCCCAGGACCGATCGCCTTTGAGATTGGTCCATTGTCGATCCGTTGGTATGGACTATTGATCGCTTCGGCAATTATCTTAGGGACAACCCTGGCACAGAATCTGGCAAAGCGGCGCAAAGTTGACCCCGAAATGGTCGGCGATCTGGCAATTTGGCTAGTGGTCGGCGCGATTCCCTTTGCGCGGCTATACTATGTCCTATTTGAGTGGCAACGCTTTCAAAGTCAGCCTTGGCATAAGGCTTTTGCCATTTGGGAAGGGGGCATCGCCATTCATGGCGCAATTATTGGTGGCACGATCGCCGCTATTATTTTTTGCAGCCGCCACAAAATTTCCACATGGGTGATGGCAGATATTTTTATGCCTGCGGTAATTCTCGGACAGGCGATCGGGCGTTGGGGCAATTTCTTCAATTCTGAAGCCTTTGGCGCTCCCACAGATTTACCTTGGAAACTATTGATTCCCATTAACCGCCGCCCCCCTGATTTGATTAATGAGGCTTACTTTCATCCCACTTTTTTATATGAATCTCTCTGGAATTTGGGCGTATTTGCGATTTTGATGATTACATTTTTGCGATTTCCCAAGCTAAGGGCAGGTACAATCACGATGATCTATGCGATCGCCTATAGCATCGGCAGATTTTGGATCGAAGGGCTTCGCACTGATAGTTTGATGGTCGGCTCTTTGCGGACGGCACAAATTGTAAGTCTAGTGGCGATCGCCGCAGGGAGCATCGGGTTAGTTTGGCTCTATGCCATGCGCCGCCGCCTGCCTGATACCAATTCACAGGAAGTCATTGCGGAAGCCCAAGATTAGAGTATGTCCCAATCACCACAAAATCATCCCCGTGAAATGGTAGAGACTGCCTTTCTTGCCAGTACCACCGCCATGCTATTCCTGATTAATTTTTATTTTCCCGTAGGTCCTTTACTGCGGATGTTATTTCCATTACCCACTGCTCTCGCCTATTTGCGTTGGCATGGACGGGCTGCATGGATGTCTGTCATCGTCACGGCGCTACTATTGGCAATTTTGATGGGTCCCACCCGCAGCATTCAATATCTAATTCCCCACGGCATAGTGGGTGTGACATTGGGCTATCTCTGGAAACGGAACTTTCCTTGGGCGGGGTCCCTGAGCATTGCCACGATCATTGGGGCGATCGGTACGGGCTTCCAATTTGCGTTTGTGTCATTGCTGCTTGGCGAAAATGTGTGGAATTATTCCATTGTCCAAATTACCAGTTTTCTCAATTGGTTAATGCAGTTGTTTGGTTCTTTAGAGCAGCCAGATTTTGCAGCAATTCAAGCCTTTGCGATCGCGGGAATTGTTTTTAGTAATTTTGCCTATCAATTGCTGGTGCATTTAGTAGCTTGGATTGTCTTAGATCGCCTTGGCAACCCGATCCCCCATCCGCCCAAGTGGATTGAAGGATTGCTAGAATAGTCTTCCAGAGATCCCCCTCAATCCCCCTTACTTAATTTATTCTCCCCCCTTTACAAGGGGGGCTGGGGGGGTATCTACACCTCGAAATGAAGAGAGAGACCGTAAAAGTATGCGACATTCCCATTTCCATAGAGTTCTCAATAAATACTGTGGCGCAATAATTGCATCCTCAGCGATCGCCACTATATTCACGCTATTTCCCAATCAAGCGATCGCCCAAAATTTATCACCATCTACCCCACGCAACCCTGATGTAGTAGAAGATTGCGAAGTCCTAATTGTGGGTGGTGGTGTGGCAGGTACTGCTGCCGCCTACGAAGCACTCCTTGCGGGGCGCATAGTCTGCATGACCGAGATTACAGATTGGATGGGTGGACAGATTACCGCGCAGGGGACTTCGGCTTTAGATGAAGCGAAAAAGCAGCGCAATCTCTGGTTCTTTCCTAAAGGCTATAGTGAATTTCGCAAACGGATAGAACAAACCTATGGCAAGTTAAACCCAGGAGACTGCTGGGTAAGTGTATCCTGCTTTATTCCCAATACTGCCCAAAAGATTCTAGTGGCAATGCTTGATGAGGCGGCACAAAAAGGGAATGGCAAATTAAAATGGTTCCCAAATACGGTGATCAAAAAGTTAGAAATGTCTACTGATCGCCAATTAATTGAAGGTGCGATCGCCATTCAACATCGTCCTGCGCCCAATAGTGCTGTCCTAAATACGGAGCCGCTTTCAGCCATTATTGAAGATGCCTATCGTTACGAAAATTCTTCCCGTCTGCACAAACAGGTGATTAAATTCAAACCTGCAACAAAAACGCAAACTAGAGCGCAAACTAAAGCGCAAACTAATAATTGGTTTGTGATTGATTCTACGGAAACAGGGGAAATTATTGCTCTTGCCGATGTTCCCTATCGACTGGGCATCGATCCGCGATCGCATCTCAACCCTTCTTCCCCCGTAACTGTAAATGATCCTTACTGCACCCAAGGCTTCACCTATACCTTTGCAATGGAGCAGACTGCGGAACCACAACCACAAACCAAGCCGCCCTTTTACGATCGCTACTTACCCTACTACGGCTCTGACCCCAAACCAAATCTTGCCAATTTTGATGTGATTTTTACCTATCGCCGCATTTGGAGTGCAATTACGGAAGGTTCTAATTCTCAGAAAAAGAATGCTTTTGGTGTTTCGCCAATGAAGGCGGGGGATATCTCCATGCAGAACTGGGTTTGGGGAAATGACTATCGCCCAGGTACTGCCAAGGATAATCTAATTTACACAAGGGAACAATTGCAGCGATCGGGGCAGTTGGAACCCCATGGCTGGATGGGCGGGTTACGCACAGAAACCCTCAAAAGCGGTGAAGAAATTGCCCTCGGTTTTTACTATTGGCTAGTAGCAGGCACAACTGATTCACAGCAAAAGACAAATTGGAAAAAGCCATTTCCCAACCATCGCTTGCTCACGGGTTTAAACTCACCAATGGGAACGATGCATGGACTATCGAAATATCCCTATATCCGCGAGTCACGGCGGATCATCGGCAGACCTGCCTATGGCTATCCTGAAGGCTTTAGTATGTCGGAAATTGATGTGTCGCGGGTGGATTTTAGTACAGAAGTATATCGCAATAATCTTTCGGAGTCGCAATATCGCAGCCTATGGAAGGCGATCGCTGGTTTAGAAGCCGCTAGTGCCATTAGAAATAATACTGCCCCGCAAAATATTCCTCGGCGCACTCGTTCCACTATCTATCCTGATGCGATCGGTATTGCCCAATATTATCTAGATTTCCATCCCTGCCTCAGTGAATATCCTGTGGAGAAGGCTGGTAATACCGAACGAGCAGGGGTTCGCAATGGTCACGGAGCGGCTTTTCCTGGACAAATTCCCTTGCGATCGCTGATTCCGCAAAGGGTTGATAATTTGATTGTTTCGGGCAAAAATATTGCCTTCAGTTATATTGTTGCCGCAGGTTATCGGGTGCATTCCTATGAGTGGTCAGTGGGAGCCGCCGCAGGCACAACGGCTGCTTTTGCCCTTGCTGAAGGGATTTTTCCTTATCAATTGGTGGCAAGTTTGCCCAGAATCAATCCGCTATTGACCCAGTTGCAACAAAGACTAGTCCAAAATCAGAATGCGATCGCTTTTCCCGATACTTCTATATTCAATCTCAATTGGGAAGATTGGAAAATTTGGTAAGTGTTGAGTAGTTGAGAATATTATGGCGATCGCCCCTTGCTTGTTGATTTGTTTGTGGGGAAGCGATCGCTGTTACTATTAGATTAGTTTTTGAGGGTATGGAGCTATGACTACTACAGCAATTAAACCCATAACTATAGATGCGTTTTTGCAACTGCCCGAAACTAAACCTGCCTCTGAATTTATTCATGGACAAATCATTCAAAAAGCAATGCCACAAGGTGAACATAGTGAACTTCAGATAGATCTATGCGAAGCTATTAATCAAGTCACTAAACCACAAAAAATTGCCAAGGCTTTTCCAGAATTGCGCTGTGTTTTTGGTGGGTTAGCTATTGTCCCAGACATATCTGTATTTCGTTGGGAAAGAATTCCTCGTCTTCCATCAGGTCGTATTGCTAACCGTTTTGAAATTCATCCTGATTGGGCTATTGAAATTCTTTCCCCTGATCAACGATATAAGCAAGTTTTGGGTAAACTTCTGCATTGTGTGGAGTATGGTACTGAATTGGGCTGGCTGCTTGATGCAGAAGATGAGAGTATTTTGGTGGTGGATGGCGATCGCCGTGTTAAGGAATTTACCCATAGCGATCGCTTGCCAGTTTTAACAGGAATTGATTTGGATCTGACGGTTGAGCAGATTTTTAGCTGGCTAAGTCTTTAGGACGTTGGCTCTGTGATTATTCATCACTTTGCGCTCAAACCCAAGCTAGAAAAGATATTAAAAAGCTAACTCATCGGTACGTGAGCCAGAATAGATCATCCCTTTATGGAAATTGATACTTAAAGGTTCACCATCACGGATAAAGCCCGTAGCATTTTTTACCCCAATCAGGATTGGGATGCCCAGCCTGCGTCCGATTACTACTGCATGGGAATCCAAACTTCCCTCCTCCGTAATCACCGCCGCCGCCTTACGAATTACTTCCACATAGTCAGCATCAGTATTATCAATGACTAAGATCTCACCCTTATTAAAATCACGCACATCAAGGTGATGGAAAGCCACCCTAGCCCGACCATGCACCATACCAGAGCCGACACTCAAACCACGTCCAACCACTGATGACACAAACTCGACCTTGATTAGATCTGTGGAACCTGAGACATCCTGTAAAGTGCCTGCGGACATTACCACCAAATCTCCTGCGGTCAGGAGCTTCATCTCTTGAGCAAGGTTTAGCGCCGCCTCAAAATTTTGTCTAGCCGATGGCAAAGACAACATCACTAAAGGTTGCACGCCCCAAACCATTTGCAATCGCCTTGCCACCTGCACATTGGGAGTCACTGCCAAAATGGGAATCGGTGGACGGAATTTGCTGACATTGCGGGCAGTAGAGCCTGTTTTGGTGAGCGTGACGATCGCTGCCGCATCAAGTTGCATGGCAATCCGCCCCACCGCTTGGCTAATGGCATTGGGGACGGCTCGCCCCATACTTTCAATGGGCTGCATTTTTAGATCCTGCTCCCTCTCGATCCGCACCGCGATCCTTGCCATCGTCTCCACAGCCAAAATCGGATATTTGCCTACAGCCGTTTCATTGGAAAGCATCACCGCATCCGTACCATCAATGATCGCATTGGCGACATCTGAAATTTCGGCACGAGTAGCACGAGGACTATTCACCATGCTGTCGAGCATTTGGGTCGCTGTAATTACAGGGATGCCCATACGGTTGGCGGTTTTGATCAATTGCTTTTGGGCGATCGGCACATCCTCCGCAGGGATTTCCACGCCCAAATCACCCCTGGCCACCATCACTCCATCACATACTGCTAGGATTGCCTCCATGTTAGTAATTGCCTCATGCTTTTCGATCTTGGCAATCACACTGGCATTGCGCCCCGAAGCTGCGATTAAATCCTTAACCTCTAGCACATCCTCAGGATGGCAAACAAAGCTTAGCGCCACCCAATCCACACCTTCGGACAAGCCAAACCTAAGATCCTCACGATCTTTGTCTGTCATAGCACTAACCGACAAATGTACATTGGGAAAATTTACGCCTTTATTATTCGAGAGTGTACCGCCAATCACCACACGGCAGTAAAGATCTCCCAAATCTGCATTGACATCTTCGACAACCATTTCCACTTTGCCATCATCGAGCATAATCACTGCTCCAATTGGCACTTCCTCGGCAAGCTTGTCGTAAGTAATACAGCTAATTTCGTTTGTACCATCGACTCTGCGACTGGTTAACGTAAACTTATCGCCTCTATTTAATTGAATTGGCCCCTCTTTAAATACTCCAAGGCGAATTTTGGGTCCTTGTAAGTCCTGTAATATACCGACAGGTTGGTTAAGTTCACTGGATACTTGGCGAATATTACAAATACTGCGATGGTGATCGGCATGGACCCCATGGGAGAAATTTAAGCGAAAAGTGGTTGCACCTGCTTCGATAAGCTGGCGTAGCATCTCTGGGCTACTGGTGGCGGGGCCAATGGTGGCAACAATTTTGGTGCGACGAAAGGTTTCTCTAACGGTCATGGATATTCAGCTAACGGCGGATCTCAAACATACCAGAATGTCATGACAAAAGTTTATTTATTGTTTAGTCACAACTATGCAAGCTTTTGAGCTTTACTTTGATTTTATATTTGCCACAGGCGAAACTAATATGAATCCAAGCAATATCGGGATGGGCTTTGCCCAAGTCAATAGTTTTGACGCTCACTAATTTGCTGAATTTGCTTTAATTTAGATTAGATGCAAGATTAGATACAGGGCATATAGGCGATCGCGCAGATCCAAATGCTTATAATCGCGATGCAACATCAAAGAAGTTGCCTAAACCTTGACGGATTACCTCAGGATGTAAATCATCGGTGAGATCGACAATAGTCGAAACTTCCGAGCCATTTTCTGAACCATCATCGATGATCAAATCCACTAGTTTAGAGAAGCGATCGAATAACTCAATTTTGGGCAACTCGCAAACATGACGCTGCTTAACACCCTTGACCGCATAATCAAACTCATCATCATCTGCTTGCATATCCCGAAGATTGGCTGAGGTGGAAATAATCGGATTTTGAAGCCTTTCAATGATCATTTGCGATAGTTTGTGATCGGGAACGCGGATACCTGTGGTTTTGCGCTTCGGGTTCATGACCAGTTTCGGCACTTGTTTTGTGGCAGGCAAAATGAAGGTGAAAGGACCTGGCACTAGGCTTTTCATGGTGCGATAGTTGGCATTAGAAACGATCGCATATTCCGCAATATTCGACAAAGAAGAACATAAAAAGGTCAAGGGCTTGTCATTAGACATTTGCTTAAGCTGTCGCACACGCTGCACCGCCGACTTTGACATCAGATCGCAGCCGATCGCATAGACCGTATCCGTGGGATAAAGCATGATCGCGCCACCCCGCAACGCATTGACAATCTGAGTGATCGTGCGCTCTTGCGGGTTGTCGGGATTGAGCCGATGGATAGTTGCCATTAGAGATATTCCCTGTTGAGTAAAGGTTGCAACACTTCAGGAATTAGCACCCGTCCGTCTGCCTGTTGATAATTTTCGAGAATTGCGGTCATCGTCCGCCCCACCGCCAAACCTGAGCCATTGAGGGTATGCACAAACTCGGTTCCCTTCTTGCCCTTGCTCCTAAAGCGAATATTGGCACGTCTAGCTTGAAAATCATGGAAATTCGAGCAGCTAGAAATTTCGCGGTAAGTATTGGCGGTGGGCAACCAAACTTCGAGGTCATAGCACTTAGCGGCACTAAAACCCATATCGCCCGTGCAGAGTTCTACCACCCGATAGGGCAGTTTTAGCGCTTGCAAAATTGATTCGGCATCACTTACCAGTTGCTCATGCTCAGCCGCAGAATTTTCGGGCAGGACAAATTTGACTAATTCCACCTTATTAAATTGGTGCAAGCGAATCAGTCCCCGCGTATCCCGTCCATAGCTACCTGCCTCACGGCGAAAACAAGGGGTATAGGCGCAATGATAAATGGGCAGATTTTCACCCTCCAAAATTTCATCGCGATATAAATTCGTCACAGGCACTTCCGCCGTGGGAATCAGCCAGAGATCGTCCTCTGCACATTTAAATAGATCTTCGGCAAATTTGGGTAACTGCCCTGTGCCAGTCATGCTGTCACTATTCACCAATAGCGGCGGCGCAACCTCAGTGTAACCATTGGCAGTGTGGGTATTGAGCATAAACTGAATTAAGGCACGTTCCAACGCTGCCCCCGCCCCAATGAGATTAACAAACCTTGCTTGGGAGATTTTAACAGCGCGTTCAAAATTAAGGATGCCTAGTTTTTCGCCAATTTCCCAATGGGGCTGAATATCGGTGCGAGTAGTTTTATACTCATCGCCCCAACGCCGCACTTCTACATTTTCTTTCTCATCCTTACCGATGGGGGCGCTTTCACTAGGCAGGTTGGGCAAGGTCATTAAAATTCCGTTGCTTGCCTCCCGCAATGACTTTTCCTGCGGCTCCAATGCGGCTAATAGTTGCTTAATTTCTAGCGATCGCCCCTTAAGTTGCTCGATTTCGGCGGCAGGCGCACCCGCCTTCATCTTCATGCCCACCTGCTTACCGATGTCATTGCTTTCTGCCTGCAAGTGCGATCGCTGGGTTTCTAACTCCCTTGCCTGCTGCTCTAGTGCCAATAATTGACTAAGGTCATAGCCCTTGCCACGACTATTGAGGCGCGTTTGGATTTGTTCAGGCTGCGATCGCAGAAGCTTAATGTCTAACACGAAATTTTATTTTGTAGAATAAATACACATAAAAATAATACAGCGCTTTGGGCTGTCTCAAAACCTGCAAAGAGATAAGTCTAAGAATCGGATGGCTGTGCTTCTCCCCATCACTCGCTTCTTGGATTTTGGAAATTTGACGGCTAACCCTACCTCAAAACCTAACCAACCCTGACCAAGACAGTGGGATCGCTGTGATAAGCTAACAATGTCAGTGTCATTAACACGAATAAACATGGATCGACCTTCTCGCTCTGTTCCCCGCGCCGCCCAAGCCGCCTATTACGGGGATTCGTCATACGGACGCACACCGCCGCCTGACTTACCTTCGCTATTGCTAAAAGAGCGGATTATTTACTTTGGGTTGCCGCTTGTATCGCCTGACGAATACAAACAGCAGCTTGGTGTCGATGTTACCGAATTGCTAATCGCCCAACTCCTCTATTTGCAATACGAAGATCCCGAAAAACCGATTTTCCTATACATCAACTCTACGGGGACATCTTGGTACACAGGCGATGCGATCGGCTTTGAAACCGAAGCCTTTGCCATCTGTGACACCCTCAACTATATCAAACCGCCCGTACATACCATCTGTCTTGGTCAAGCAATGGGAACCGCCGCGATGATCCTTGCCTCTGGCACAAAGGGCTTCAGAGCCAGCTTACCCAACGCCACCATCGTACTTCACCAAGCCCGCCGCCAAACTAGAGGGCAAGCCTCTGACCTGCAAATACAGGCGAAGGAAGTATTGACCAACCGCGCCGCCATGCTCAAAATCCTGTCCAACACAACGGGCAAGGAGCCTGAAGTATTGACCAAAGACATGGATCGGATGTTTTACATGACCCCAGAGCAGGCAAAAGAATACGGGCTAATCGATCGCGTCTTGGAAAGTGCCAAAGACTTGCCAAAAGCTTTGCCTGCACTTGTTTAAGCTGTTAGCTGTTAGCTGTTAGCTCAATTGATTCTAAATTCCATAGCCAACATAAAGACATCCATCAGAAGCTAAAAGCTAAATGCTAAAAGCCAATCGCTAAAAGCTAAATGCTAAAAGCTAAAAGCTAAAAGCTAAAAGCTAAAAGCTAAAAGCTAAAAATCAAAATCCCACCAATCCCAAAAACAAACCTATGCCTATCGGTGTTCCTAGAGTTCCCTATCGCTATCCTGGTGATACTTTCACGCAGTGGATTAGTATCTATGAGCGTCTGTCCATGGAGCGCATCATTTTTATGAGTGGTGAAGTGACAGATGGTATGGCTAATTCGATTATTGCGCGTCTTCTATACTTTGACTCTGAGGATCAAACCAAAGATATCTATATGTATATCAACTCCCCAGGTGGTTCTGTATCCGCAGGTTTAGCAATCTTTGATACGATGCAACATATCAAGGCTGAAGTAACCACGATTTGCGTTGGTTTGGCGGCTTCGATGGGTTCCTATCTGCTCATGGCTGGCACTAAGGGTAAACGCTTTGCTCTGCCCAATGCGCGAATCATGATTCACCAACCTTCGGGCGGTACTAGGGGACAAGCCTCAGATATTGAAATCGAAGCAAGGGAAATTTTGCGAATTCGCCAAAAGCTGAATGAGGAGTATGCTAAGCGCACTGGTCAACCTTTGGAAAAGATTGAACGCGATATGAACCGCGATTACTATATGTCTGCGGAAGAAGCGCTAAATTATGGCTTGATTGATCGCGTACTAAGTTCACCTCAATAAAAATTGAAATTACAGCCTACGGAGACTTTCTGTAGTAAGTAGTTCACCATAATTAAAACCTAAAATCAGAAGCTGTCCCCCGCTATGCAGGTGGGACAGCTTTTTAGAATCAACTTTTTATATCAATAGGGTGTAAGGGATTAATCATTTTGAGGGTGAAAATGATTGTAAATAAGTTGGGCTAACTTTTTGCCGATGCCATCGGTTTCCGCAATTTGTTCCACAGTTGCTTGACGAATATATTCTACAGAGTGGAATTTCTCTAGGAGAATTTTTTGGCGGTGATGACCCAGACCATTAATTTGATCAAGGTGCGATCGCTGCATTCTTTGGCTCCGTTTTTTACGATGAAAGGTAATCGCGAAACGGTGAGCCTCATCGCGCAAGCGTCGCAATACCTGCACTCCCGCCCGTTCAGGATCGCCACTAATTAATGGTTCCGACTGTTCGGGCAGAAATATTTCTTCGCGCTTCTTGGCTAAGCTAATCACCGTTAGGCGATCGCGCAGTCCTAGCTTATCAATAATTTTCATCACCGAAGATAGCTGCCCCTTACCGCCATCAATCATGATCAAATCAGGAAAATCGGGTTCAGGGGAACTGGGGATTGGAGATTGGGGATTGGTGTGATTTTTGAATCTTCTCGCAATTACTTCTGCTAGACTGGCGAAATCATCGGAGTGACCAGATTGAATATCAGGATTGCGGATTTTGTAATGGCGATAGTGCTGCTTTGCAGGGATACCATCGACAAAAACAACTTGGCTGGCAACGGCATCAGAGCCTTGAATGTGGGAAATGTCATAGCCCTCAATACGATGGGGCAGGTGATCGAGATTGAGGATCTCAGCGAGATCCTCTAATCCTTGTAAATTACGATCGCTACGATCGCTTTGTTTTTGGATTCTGGCTAATTCGTACTGAGCGTTACGCTCCACCATTTCGACTAATTCTGCTTTAAGTTGCCTCTGTGGAGTCGCGATCGCCACTTTGCGCCCCTTGCGATCGCTGAGCCATGCTTGCAAGATCTCAAGTTCAGGCAGTTCCAATTGTGTATGTATTTCATTGGGAATTTCCACAGGATCGCAGTTTTGATAATGAGCCTCCAAGGTTCTTTGCAAAATCCCCTCTGGACTAGCACTCTGACTATCGGCAACAAAAGCCAACCTGCCCACCAAACGTCCTGCCCTAATTTGGAATAGCTGGATGCAGGTGTGCTGCTCGTCATAGGCTAGGGCGATCGCATCACGGGAGACAGTATCATCGGGCAATGACACCTTTTGATTTGCACCCAAATTTTGCAATACCTGTATGCGATCGCGTAGATCTGCCGCCTTCTCAAACTCCAGATTTGCCGCCGCTAATTCCATCTTCTCAGTAAAAGACTGCACTAATTCACTAGATCGCCCTTGAAAAACCATCGCCACCTTGAGCATTGTCTGTCGATAGTCTTGGGGTGAAATCTTTTCTTGGCATACCCCAGGGCATAGACCCATATCATAATTTAGGCAAGGTCGATCTTTAAAAACAGGAATAGGACGCTGCCGTAATGGAAAAGCCCGTTTAATAATTCCTAAAGTACGCTTGAGATTAAAAACATCAACGTAGGGACCGTAATATTTGTCTTTTGTGCCGCCCATGCGCCGCTTACGGGTGATAAAAATGCGCGGATAATCCTCTGACCAAGTAATGCAGACATAGGGATATTTCTTGTCATCTTTAAGGAGGACGTTGTAATAAGGCTGATATTGCTTAATTAAGTTGGCTTCTAGGGCAAGTGCTTCGGCTTCCGAATCAGTGACAATAAACTCAATCTCATGCACCAATTGCACCATCATCGCAATGCGTGGCGACAAGTCCAGACTATTGCGAAAGTAAGAGCGCACCCGATTTCGCAAAGCCTTAGATTTGCCAATATAGATCACTCCGTCAAGGCGATCGCGCATAAAGTAAACCCCCGCCTCTAGGGGTATTTCTTTGAGTCTAGCCTGTAGTTTTTCAGGGTTTTGTAGTAACGGCTCAGTCATAGACTCAATGTTAGCAAAACTTGATGGGCTTCATTTTGCTGAGGGTCTTAAAATGCGATCTTAAGGCGATCGCCAGATTGATAGCCTATATTCTTGAGCTACTCTTTCCCTCAATAGGCTGCCTTGGCTAAGCATAAAAAAATAAACTGTTTTTATTACCACTTCTGTGAGATTCTGATAGCAATATAGATCCGCATAATTTGCAAAACTGCTTATGAGTTCAATTCGTGTTGTTCTAATTGAAGACCATGACCTTACCCGTATGGGCATGAAGATAGCCCTGCAACAACAAGGCGAGTTGGAATTTGTAGGTGAAGCTGCCACGGGCGCGGAAGGTGTGGCGATCATCAATAGCCAACAGCCAGATGTGGCGATCGTGGACTTGGGTTTGCCTGATATGGATGGGGTGGAAGTGACCCGTCAAATCAAGGCAACCGAAACTGGCAAAGCCACTAAGGTTTTAATTTTGACCTTGACTGACAACCAAGAAACAGTACTAGCCGCCTTTGCCGCAGGTGCTGACTCTTACTGCATCAAAGACATCAGTTCTGAAAATCTCGTTCAAGCCTTAAAGCTTACAGCCGAGGGCAATTCATGGATTGACCCAGCGATCGCCAGTATCGTATTGCAACAGGTGCGCCGTCGAGAGGCAACCGTGGAAATAGATGCCGCAGAAGCTGATTACAAACAGGTACTAGAGGCCACACCTCTGACCGAAAGAGAGCTAGAAGTTCTTTCGGAGATTGTCAATGGTAATAGCAATGCTGAAATTGCAACGAAGCTATACATTACGGTCGGCACGGTCAAAACCCATGTGCGTAACATCCTCAACAAACTCTGTGCTGATGATCGTACCCAAGCTGCTGTTCGCGCTTTGAGGGCAGGGTTGGTAAAATAGCATAACGCCGCCTCTTTTGATCAGCCAAATCAACCAAATCTCAAAGTTATCTCTCTCTAATTTTTCTCCCATCTCTCTCTAATCTATGGATGTCGCCCTTATTCGTCAATTAGTTTGGCTAGACTATCGATTAGCTTTAATATTTACAGCGATCGCCCCCCTTGTACTGTTGATTTGGTCATTGCGCGTAGATAATATTGCCATCAAGCGATCGCTGCTATTGTATTGGCGAGTTGCCAGCATGGTGCTAATTACAATTTATTTGGCGATCGGTAATATTGGTGCATCGTTTATTTCTGGCATCCTTGCCAATATTTTGATTGTCTTAGCACTATGGTTTTGGCGCGATCTTAACGAAGATATCAATGCATCACGTCATATTCTCAAACCTATTTATTTAGGATGGCGCTGGGCTGCTAGTTTTTACTGTGTTCTCACTGGCATATTTCGCCTCATCTTTGCCAACTGTGCCTTTGTGAGCAGCGATCGCCTTAGCGATGTTTGTAAGGTTTGGTTTGAACCACCCGCTAGTTTTGGTAAATTTTTCAGTGGCTTCATCGCGCCCGAAAATCTCGCCTTTGCGGGGGCAGTTGCAGGCATAGTTTATATGCTGTATTTATCTATATTTTTGGTGTTTAGTCTGCCTAAAACAGGGCGGATTGCCTTTCGTGATTAATTATTGAAAATGTGGCGTAGCCACACTTTTAATAATTAATCACGGTTTTGATTGGGATAGCGCACCCTAGCCCCAGTCCATAGTAATTTTTGGCGCAATGCTTGGTAATAGGAATAGTCTTCGCGCAGTACGATAAATTGGGCTTGATGTTCAGACATCCGAATGTCTACCTTTTGACCATGAAAGATGGAACTAGCAATCACACCATCTGTCCAAAGTTTTAAACTCAGGTCATCAATCGAAAGAGGCCAGATGCTGACAGTGAGCTTGGGGGGGATCACGATCGCTCGACTAGATAAACTCAATGGACAAATCGGTGTAATGGCGATCGCGTGCATTCCAGGATGTACGATTGGACCATTGGCAGCAACAGTATAGGAGGTTGAGCCTGTGGGCGTTGCCACAATTAATCCATCTCCATGATATTGATCCACGATTTCGCCATCGATTTCTAGCTCTAGGGATGCTGTGACCATGCGATCGGGCGAAGCAGGTTTAACACACATTTCATTGAGGCATAAAAAAGACTCCTGCGGCTGGCTGATATTCATACCTAAGCATTTATCAACAGTAATAACTTTTGCCTCTAACATCATGCGGCGCTCGATTGCAAAGCGATCAGACAACAAGCGCTCCCAAATTTCCTGTGTATTTTGACATTCCTCGATCGCATGGGTGAGAAACCCCAGATGCCCCCCGACATTGATCGCTAAAATTGGCACTCCCAACCTCGCCAAATATCTCGCGGCTCCCAAGGTTGCGCCATCGCCCCCCAAGATCAAGGCAAAATCTATTTCGCGGTGCAAAGACTCAATAAACACAGGGTAAGGATTATCATTTGCGCCTGTTGGCCCCATCAGCACCTTTACCCCCAAAGATTCTAATTCGCAACTACAACGCTCAGCCCAATCTTTCCCAACTTGACTACCTGACTTATAGGCAATGATTGCTTTACGAATATTCACAAATGTTGCTCCGCAGCTAAATTGAGATGACTAAACATTTGTTAAATCCTAGCTTAGGGCTGTGTCGTAAAAGTAAGAGAATCGGTTTCTGAAGACGCAACTGAGCCGCGCCATCAAAAATCGATTCCTTTGAGATCCTGAAAATTGATATATAAGCCTTATGTAAATTTTCGGTTAGCTGTGTTAGCATCTTTTGTACGTCAGATGGATAGTAATGGCAAAAGTCTTAGTACTCAACGCATCCTATGAGCCGCTGAACATTACCAATTGGCAGCGGGCTATTGTGTTGGTTATAAAAGGCAAGGCAGAACAGGTGGAGCATAATGGCAAGATGATTTATCCAGGGATGCCCCTGCCCACTGTGATCCGAATGCTGCATTACATCAATATCCCTTACAAAGAAATTCCCCTCACCCGCCGCAATATTCTCCACCGTGATGCCCATTCCTGCCAATATTGTGGACATATCGGGGATGATTTGACCCTCGATCATGTTTTGCCGCGATCGCGTGGTGGCGGCGACAGTTGGGAAAATATTACCACTGCCTGTGTGCGTTGTAATGTCAAAAAGGGCAACCGCACGCCCAAGGAGGCAGGAATGCCCCTCAAAAAGCAGCCCCGCCGTCCCCATAGTGGTTTGCATTTTGAGGTTAGTAAGTATTTGCGATCGGGCAACCATGACGAATGGCAGAAATACATTATTAACTGACAGTAATGCTGTGTGGAACGCGGCATCACTCTTAGCCGTATAAACATTATGCAAATCGCCGCGATCGCTCTTGCAGGGGGCAGAAGCTCAAGGATGGGGCAGGACAAGGCACTAATCTTAATTGATGGGGAGCCGATGTTGCGGCGTGTATGTTTGGCGGCGGCACAGGTGACAGAGCAAGGCTATGTGGTGGTGCGGGAACCAGCGCCATATCAACAGGCGATCGCTGGTAATTTTACCTTGGTGATTGATAACAAACTAGATGGCGCTTTGGTGGGTTTTAGTCTGGGCATAGAGGCGATCGCGCCTCCTGTGGATTGGATCTTACTATTGGCTTGCGATTTGCCGAATTTGCAAGGCGCGGTTTTACAGGCTTGGGCGCGTGATTTAGCAGCGTTACCGATGGCGGCGATCGCCTATTTGCCACGTTCTGCCGATGGCAAAAACTGGGAACCTTTATGCGGTTTTTATCGATGGCAAGCGCACATATCTCTTCATCAATTTATTGAGCAGGGAGGGCGCTCCTTTCAAAAATGGTTAAGTAAACATGAGGTGATCGAGATTACTTCAGTGCCGCCAAGGATGTTGCTAAATTGCAACAAGCCTGAAGATTTACCGCGCTAAGTGCAATGTTGATAACCCACAGGCTCTGGTAATTGGTAAAGTCGAGGCTAAATCCATTGCTCCTTGACAGGCGATCGCGCCATCGAGGGTTGTGGTGATCACCACATCTAAACCTGCATCTAGGGCAATTATCGCCGCTCGATGGGTGGTTAAAATGCCGCCTAAGACCATGGGCTTTAAAATTACAATATCGGCGGCTTGCCTATTAATTATTTGCTGTAACTGTGCAAGATGATTAACCGATTCATCCGCCGCGATCGCGATTGGTTGAGATCGCCGTAATCTTGCCATTGCCGCTAGGTCATCAAAGGGAACGGGCTGTTCCACATATTCAATATCCAAGGGTGCTAATTTGTTTAAATTGGCGATCGCCGCCGCCTCTGTCCAAGCTTGATTGGCATCAATGCGAATTTGGATATCATTGCCCACCTGCGATCGCACCGCCGCCACCCTCTGCCAATCTGTTGCAAAATCGTCAGATCCCACTTTAATTTTGAGACAGCGATAACCCGTTTGGATCTGACCTTGAGCTTTGATTACTGCTAATTGCGGAGCGATCGCGCCAATGACCGCATTCACCTTGGGCAGATGGATCACGCCACCAAAATGCTTGATTATTAATGGCGGTAATGTTAGCCCCTGCTGTTTGGCATAGAGATCGACTAAAGCAAGTTCTAAGCCATGCCTTGCCGCAGGATATGGTTCATATTCACTCAATAGATTCTCAATGTCAGCCAGACTTGATATCTGCATATTAACTAGCGATCGCTGAGCATTTGCCAAGCATTCCCTAGTCATCCCCAAAGGCTCCATTGCCAAACCATCAAGGGGAGTCGCCTCGCCATAGCCAACTAAACCTTGGCGATCGCCGATGCTAATTACAAAACCCTCACGACAAGCGATCTCCCCTCTTGCCGTTTGCAAAGGACTAGTCAAGGTAAAACGGTAAGGCTCAAAGGCAAGGCATTGAATAATCAAAATGCGATAATATTAGGTGAGTGTGAGCAAGTGTATCCATGTAATTTGACCAGCACCAATTTTGATGAATACGTGAACATGAAAAAATTTACTGCGATCGCTACAATGCTAATTTTAGCAATGGGATGCGCCAATGTTGCTCCCATAAACACTCAGACAGAGCCACCAACCGCAAGCCTTACCGCCGAGAGTCCAACTTCACCTAAAGCTGAAAAGGTGGCAACCGCCAAAATCAGGTCTGGAAGCTTTATCAGTGGCGAACATACGACCAGTGGTAAAACTCAAGTTATGCAAGAAAATGGAACTTATTTCATTGAGCTGGATCAAAACTTTAGCACTTCACCAAATGGCCCCGACCTATTCGTGATTTTGCATAAATCACCAAATATCCTGCAAATATCTAAGCCCCCTGACTACGCGATCGCTTCAGGTGACTATGTGGTAATCGCCCCTCTCAAAAGCTATAACGGAACACAGCGTTACGAGATCCCCAAGAACGTTCAATCCGAACAATTCAATTCTGTTGCTATTTGGTGTCGTCAATATAACGCCACCTTTGGTTTTGCGCCATTATCCAAAATCTAATAATTCTGCATCTAGAACTGTCAAGCGATCAATGTTTTTTAATGAGAACCGACATGAAAGCGCTGCTTCGCAGCTCTTTCATACTTTTATCCTTTATGGCGAGAGCCTCTGGATATTCCATTGTTGATCGTCTTGCAGGCTGTATAAAAAGCGATCGTGCAGCCGATTAGGGCAGCCCTGCCAAAACTCAAAGCTATCAGGCACAATGCGAAAACCACCCCAAAAATCTGGCAGAGGAATTTCCCCTTCTAAAAACTTACGCTTTACTTCTTCAAACTGCATTAGCAATAGCTGTTTAGAAGAAATCACTTCGCTTTGTTGAGAAGTCCAAGCACCTAGCTGACTACCACGGGGACGCGATGTAAAATATTCCCAAGATTCCTTTTGAGAGACTTTGACCGCTTTGCCTGTGATATGCACTTGGCGCTGAAGTGGTAGCCAAGTAAAAAGCAGAGAAACCTGGGGATTTTGTTCGATATGCTGTGCCTTACGGCTTTTGTAATTGGTAAAAAAGACTAAGCCCTGTTGGTCAAAATATTTCAAAAGCACTGTTCGGGCAAAGGGGCTTCCCTGTGGTGAAACCGTGGTAATGGTCATGGCATTGGGCTCTAGCAATTCGGCATTACAAGCTTGTTGAAACCATGTCTCAAATTGTTTAAATGGATCTTCCTGTAAATCCTTACGCCTTAGCTGACCTTTTTTATATTCTTCTCTCAGTGCATGGATATCCATATTAATTCCTAATTTATGCTTGATAAATATTACTAATTTAAAACCCAGAAAGATTTTGAGCAGCAACGCTTAGCGCCGATGCTCAAAATCTTTCTATTTCTCCTTTTCTAATACTAACTAAATGAATTTTTTTAAAGTCTCTAAACTCATTGTATAGGGAGGGTAACGCCACTTCAAATCAAAGCGGAAAGAGTTTTTGAGGATACTCTTGCGGTGGGAAAAGGTATCAAAGCTGGCTTTACCGTGATAGTTGCCGATGCCGCTATTGCCGACACCGCCAAAGGGCAGTTCAGGATTGCCAACATGGAGAATGATGTCATTAAAACAACCACCGCCATAGGCAACTTCCTGCACGATCCTTTGTTGAAGCTGCTCATTCTTGGAAAACAAGTATAGGGCAAGGGGTTTGGGCTGAGCGTTAACTAAGGCGATCGCCTCCTCAATTTGGTCATATTCCAAAATTGGCAAAATCGGACCAAAGATCTCATCCGCCATCACCTTAGCATCGGGGGAAACCTGATCAATTAAAGTCGGGGCAATGTAGCGATCGCCGCGATCATGTTGTCCACCAATTAAAATTTTGCCTTCATCGAGCAGTCCCACGAGGCGATCGAATTGGCGCTCATTGACGATACGCCCCAGATCGGCGCTTTGTTGAGGATTGTCACCAAAGAAAGTTTTGATATAGCTAATCAATTTCTCTAGCAAAATCGGCTTAATGCTTTTTTGCACCAATAAATAATCTGGCGCAATACAGGTTTGTCCGCAGTTATAGAATTTGCCCCAAATGATCCGTTTGGCTGTAATTTCGAGATCGCAGGTTGCGTCAACAATGCAAGGGCTTTTACCACCAAGCTCTAGGGTGACGGGGGTGAGGTGTTTCGCGGCGGCGGCCATCACAATTTTGCCGATCGCCGTGCCGCCAGTGAAGAAAATATGATCAAACTTCTCCGCTAGTAGAGCTTGATTGGTTTCAATGCCCCCTTCGATGACGGTAATAAAGCTGGGATCAAAGTTATTGTTAATGATCTGAGCAATTACCCGTGATGTATTAGGCGTATGCTCTGAGGGTTTGAGGATGGCACAGTTACCTGCGGCGATCGCCCCCAACAAAGGCTGAATCGTCAAGGAAAAGGGATAATTCCAAGGAGCAACAATCAAGACCACGCCCAAGGGCTCTGTATGGATATAGCTAGAGCTAGGAAACAGATTGAGGGGAGTACTCACCTTTTGCGGCTTCATCCAAGCCCGCAAATGCTTCAAAATATACTTGATTTCGCTAGTAGTCACTAAGACTTCACTGCCAAATGCTTCGATCGCAGGTTTTCGCAAATCTTGGTGCAGTGCATCAAGGATGATTTGATCATGCTCCTTGATCAGCCGTTCCAGCTTTTCTAGTTGCGTTTTCCGAAATTCATAGCTTTTGGTTTTACCAGTAGCAAAAAATTCACGCTGCAAAGCGATCTCTGCTTTGATATCCAGTTTCGATTCACTAATGACCATAGGTATTACTGAGGTGTTGCTGATGAGGGAGTGTATAGTCAATAATACCTACAGTATAGCTATAGCCACTTATATTGGGACAAATCACAGCCCAAGAAGCGAGTAGCGGCTCTTCGCGCCACTACTCGTCTTCTAGTTTTGTGTCCTAATAAGACTAGCGATCGCTATATATTATGAGTAACTATCGATGATCTGTTTGCCACATCAGGCAACTTAGATCGACTTAAACCTGTCATCAAAGGCATACCCTCATCCTGTATGCAATTTTCAATCCACCGACCATAAATTTAATCGTGAAACAATCATTCAACCTTCCTGCCAAGCATAGAATTATTACAGCGATCGCCTGCGTTGCGGTACTGTCTGCTTGTCAACAGCCCGAACCTCCTAAGGTAGAAACCGCCGCCACTCCTACCGCCAGCCCCACTGCCACGACTCCCGCCGCAACCCCCACCCCAGCAAAATCTCCTGAAGTTCAGGTCACTAAGTCTCCTGAGTCAACCGCCAGCCCGACTCCTGCCGCCGCCAATACGGGCGATCTCAGCTTAGATAAAATTGCAGGTGCGTATGACGTAGTTTTAGATCCTAAATTATTGGCTGAAGCCGAAAAAGATGGGGTGAAGTCAGTAACAGGCATATGGACAATTAAGCCTGAAGGCAAATTTGACGCAACCCTCAAGGCAGTCTCGATTAAAGGGGAGGAGCAGGAAATTAAAATTACTGGCAAAATGAGCATTGAAGATGGCAAAGTGACCTCACAGGTTGAACTAGCCAATGGTGAAAAGCCACCCCAAACCCCGCCCAAACAGCCCTACACCATATCCGCCGATGGCAAAGAATTACAGGCAGATGGTCAACCTGTAAAGTTAGTTAGAAAATAAGTTTGATAATGCGTGAACAAATAGGCGGTGCAATGCACCGCCTATTTGTTAGAACTTCTCAAGGATGCGCCGCATTGCCTCGTTCACATTGTCGCGGCTGTTGAATGCGGAAATACGGAAATAGCCTTCCCCTGCTGCACCAAAGCCTGAACCTGGTGTACCCACCACATGACAGTTATGGAGCAGCTTATCGAAGAAGTCCCAACTGGTCAGACCATCGGGAGTTTTGACCCACACATAGGGCGCATTGACACCGCCATATACCGCTAGACCTGCCTCAGTTAGGCGATCGCGAATGATTTGAGCATTTTCCATATAGAAATCGATCAGTGCCTTGATTTGCGCTTTCCCCTCTGCTGAATATACCGCTTCAGCACCGCGCTGAACAATGTAGGATACGCCATTAAATTTAGTGGATTGACGACGATTCCATAGCTTCCATACCTCGACATCCGCGCCATCTTTGGCTTTGCCGATCAAGTTTTTAGGAACTACGGTCAAAGCACAACGGGTTCCCGTAAAGCCAGCATTTTTAGAGAAAGAACGGAACTCGATCGCACATTCCTTTGCGCCTGCAATCTCATAAATGGAATGGGGAATACTGGGATCGGTGATGAAAGCTTCATAGGCGGCATCATAGAAAATAATCGATCCATTGGCTCTAGCATAGTCGACCCAAGCTTGCAGATATTCTCTAGTGGCAGTTGCACCCGTGGGATTGTTGGGGAAGCAGAGATAGATTAGATCCACCTTTTGTGTGGGCAGGGTGGCAGTGAAATTATTCTCAGCAGTAATTGGTAAATAAACTAACCCCTCATATTCGCCCTTGTCATTGATGTCGCCTGTATGCCCTGCCATCACGTTGGTGTCCACATAAACGGGATAAACAGGATCGGTAACGGCGATGACATTATCATTGCCAAAAATATCGAGGATATTGCCGCAGTCGCACTTAGAACCATCGGAAATAAAAATTTCGGAAGCGTCAATGTCACAACCTCTAGCTTGAAAATCATGGCTGGCAATTTTCTCACGCAACCATGCGTAGCCCTGTTCGGGACCATAGCCCTTAAAGGAATGGCGATCACCCATATCTTCCACAGCCTTGATCATGGCATCTCGACAAGCTTGGGGCAGAGGTTCGGTGACATCACCGATGCCAAGGCGAATTACTTGGGCTTCAGGATTTGCTTCGATGAAAGTGTTAACCCTTCGCGCAATTTCAGGAAATAAATAACCTGCTTTGAGCTTGAGGTAGTTGTCGTTGATAGTTGCCATGATGAATTGTCACCGATTAAAAATAGTTGCAATCTTACCCCAATACAGATAGCATGGGTCATAATAATAAACGTAATAAAACTAAACAATATACAAAGCTAGTTTCTAGCCTTGTACAAGCTTAGGCATAGGTTAGTTAAGCATGGGTTAGTTAAGCATAGGTTAGTTAAGTCTAACTATGGCGGATCCAAATTCATAAAATAAAAGATTAGAAATTCAGTAAGGAGTGACACAATGCAGCAGCAGGGCAAAGCCCTAACTGTTCCAGTCGGTTTGATGGGTGCAGCACAGGGATTTAATCCAACAATAATACTGTTACTAGGTTCTATCGTTTTGGGAACCGCATCAACGACAGGGTATTGGGTATGGGGCTGGTCACACTGGCTGGTATTCGTTTGCAATTTTTCTGCATTATATGTGCTAGGAACCGTCATCCATGATGCTTCCCATGGGGTCGCGCATCCCAATCGAATCGTTAACGCGGCGATCGGTCATATTTCGGCAATTTTGCAAGGATTTGTATTTCCCGTATTTACAAGGGTGCATATGCAGCATCATGCCCATGTTAATGATGAGGAAGATGATCCTGATCACTATGTTTCTACAGGCGGCCCCCTTTGGCTAATAGCTGCTCGATTCTTTTACCATGAGATCTTCTTTTTTCAGCGCCGTCTATGGCGCAACTATGAACTATTAGAATGGGCAGTTAGCCGTCTGATTGTGATTGCAACAATTGTGGTCGGTTACTATTGGGGCTTCTTGGGATATATGCTCAATTTCTGGTTTGTCCCCGCCGCCGTGATGGGTTTACTGCTGGGTCTGTTCTTTGATTACTTACCCCATCGCCCCTTTGTCGAGCGATCGCGTTGGAAAAATGCCAGAGTTTACCCTGGTCGATTTTTGAACATTTTGCTTTTAGGTCAAAACTATCACCTGATCCATCACCTTTGGCCAAACGTACCTTGGTACTACTACGAATCAGCTTATTATCAAATGAAGCCTTTGCTAGATGCCAATGGTTCTCCTCAGACCCTAGGTATCTTCAAAATGCCTGACCTTGCTGGGTTTCTCTATGATTTATTCCTTGGCATTCGTTTTCATGGTCACAAGGCAAAACATGAGTCAAAGTCTGCTAAGCGTTCAAAAAAGCCAGTTGACCTCACTGCTAATTAGCTGACTGGCTAACTAGTGTGTCATGCAAATGGACATATTGCCTTAAAAATAAGCCAGAACAAAGAAGCGATACCATGTGTCGCTTCTTTTGTTTGATGATTTGAGTCAGCGAGATTTTTTAAATTAAAAAACGGCGTTACCATTTTTTAATTGGGTATCAAAGATATAATTAGCAGATTGACGGAAATTTTGAATAGTCATAGGTAGTCATTAAGCGTGCCAAAAGTCGGGATTGTGTATAACGACGCAAAGCCTGTTGCCGAAAGTGTGGCGATGGATATGAGGTTGTGGCTGGAAAAGCACGATATCCAGACCGTATTGGCAACTGGTAAGGGCGGTATTTTGGGCTATGGCAAGCCAGACGCGCCCGTATGTCATACGCCCATAGATAGTTTAGTACCAATGGGTTTTGACTCTGAGGTAATGTTTGTCATTGCCTTGGGTGGTGATGGCACGGTTCTATCCACCTGCCGCCAAATTGCGCCCCTAGCCCTACCTGTACTAACTGTCAATACAGGGCATATGGGTTTTTTGACAGAGGTATATGTGACGAAGTGGCAGGAGGCGCTTGATCAGGTGTTGGAAGGGCGCTATGTAATTGAGCAGCGATCGATGATGACGGTTAGGGTTTATGACAGTAAAGGCTTGCTTTGGGAAGCTCTATCCTTGAATGAAATGGTGCTGCACCGTGAGCCGCTAACTAGTATGTGTCATTTTGAGGTGCAGATTGGTCATCATGTGCCTGTAGATATTGCCGCAGATGGGGTAATTATCTGTACGCCTACTGGCTCGACTGCCTATGCGCTTTCGGCAGGTGGACCTGTGATTGAGCCGGGAATTCCTGTCTTTCAGCTTGTGCCAATTTGCGCCCACTCGATGGCATCCCGCGCTTTGGTATTTGCTAATACTGAAAAAGTGATCGTCACTCCTGCCAACCGACATCGCTTGGTGCTAGTGGTGGATGGTAATGCAGGATGCTATGTGTATCCAGATTATCGGGTGGAGGTGGAGCGATCACATTATCCTGCTAGATTTATTCGTTTACAAAAAGGTGAATTTTTCCAAGTTTTGCGCGAAAAATTAGGTTGGGGGCTGCCCCATATTTCTAAGCCGACTACGGCAGAGCTGCCTTAGTCCAGTAATACCCAACTCCAAGATGACTATGCCTTTTCTTGGTTTGGTGTTACCAAGAAGCTCTAAATAGGTTATATAGCTAGGCTGCATAGGTTTGAGGCGGATTGGAATACTATATGAGTCAAGGTCTTAACTTTGCTAACCAAGATTTACGCGATCGCTCTTTTAAAGGGCGTAACCTCATTGGTGCGGATTTTAGTGGTGCTGATATTCGTGGTTGCAATTTTTACCGCGCTCAGCTTAAGTTTGCGAATTTTGCGAATGTCAGATCGGGATTAAGCGATCGCCAGATCCTATGGCATTCGCTGATTGCCTATGGCATATCAGCTATATTTGCAGGGACAGTGATGGTTTCTGCCATTCTATGTCTGGTGTTTGTCACAACTCTAATGATGACTTGGTTGAGTGGCAGTAATAGTTTTAGCCCAGATATTTTGACAGGGGTGGCGATCGCTGTAGTTGTGATTTTTGCAGTGAGTTTTGCGATCGCCTTTATGCTCGGTTGCAATGGGGGCATGGCATATGTGAGCCGTAGGCAAATTACTTTGGCAATTTTTATTTGTCTAGCAACTGCATTTTGTGCGGGGTTTTGGGGATCGCCTTTAGTCAAAATGTTGGTTCATGGTGCTTTTAAGGGGATCGCTAATTCTATGACCGAGAATATTTGGCTGGCCTCGTTAACATTTTTGGCAATTCAACCACTCCAAGTTTTTGGCAGTCTTTATTTATTTCAATGGAATTTATATCGCGCCCGAACATTGATTGGTACGCAGTTTCAATATGCCGATCTCACCAATGCGTCATTTCATAAGGCAAATTTGATTAGTTGTGATTTTTCCCATGCCCTTGTCACTGATGTGGATTGGCAACAGGCTTTAATTTTGCGCTGTAAGCTACAAATATAGGCACAGAGAGCGATCGCCAATTGTGTAACAAATTGTTAAAATAATCTATAGTTGATTTTTATTGAAATCTAGCTTTGCTAACAACTGATGGCAAAGGCACAAGCCCCGAAATTCGTTGATCCTGTTGAGATTATCCAAAGTCTATGCCTACCACCAAATCTGTCTTTGAGCTAGATCGCTACGATATTGAAGCGATCGCCCAGTATTACCGCAACCAGCCTTTGCGGGTTTGGTGGCGCTGCATCGTGATTTTTGTACCATTGGTTTGGTTGTTGATTAGACTACGCTTTAGTCAAAAGTCATCACCAACGCAATTAAAAAAACTAGCGATCGAGTCACGCAAATTATTAACCCGCCTTGGTCCTGCCTTCATCAAAATTGGGCAGGCGCTATCGACACGCCCCGACATTGTGCCGCCTGTTTTTATGGATGAGCTATCAGAACTACAGGATCAATTACCTGCATTTCCTAATGAAATTGCTTTTCAGTTTATTCGTGAAGCTTTAGGCGCAGAGCCGTTGGTAGTATATGCCGAGATTTCAGAAAACCCCATCGCCGCCGCTTCATTAGGACAGGTTTATAAAGGAAAGTTGCGATCGGGAGAGTTGGTGGCGATCAAAGTGCAACGTCCAGATATTGCCGCAGGAATTGCTCTTGATATGTATATTCTGCGTGGTATTGCCCTATGGCTACGCAAAACCTTCAAATTTGTGCGGAGCAACCTCGCTGCAATTCTTGATGAGTTTGCAAGTCGCATTTTTGAGGAAATGGACTATACCTTTGAAGGACATAATGCCGAGAAATTTGCGAAATATTACGGTGATCTTGAAGGCATTTACGTTCCTAAGATCTATTGGGAATACACCGCCAAACGGGTTTTGACGATGGAATGGATTGAGGGAATTAAGCTGACTAATGTGGAAAAGGTAAAGGCAGCAGGCTTTGACAGTCGCCAGATTATTGAAGTTGGCGTGCAATGTTCTCTCAAACAGCTATTAGACTATGGCTATTTTCATGCCGATCCTCATCCAGGCAACTTACTGGTAATGAGTGATGGCAAGCTTGCCTACTTAGATTTTGGGATGATGAGTGAGGTGTCTGCCGATCAGCGTTTTGGACTGATTGAGGCGATCGTGCATCTAGTTAATCGTGATTTTGATGCTTTGTCAAAGGACTATGTACGTTTGGGATTTTTGACTGAAGACATTGATTTTGCGGCGATCGTGCCTGCTTTATCTAGCGTTTTTAATCCTCCAGAGGGGCAGAGCTTAACCCAAATGGATTTTAAAGACATGACCGATCAACTATCCCAGATCATGTATGACTATCCCTTTCAAGTGCCAGCTTACTATGCGTTGATTATCCGATCGCTCGTCACCCTTGAGGGCATTGCCTTTAGTGTCGATCCTAAGTTCAAAGTATTGGCGGTTGCCTATCCTTATGTTGCCAATCGCTTGCTCAATGATTCGGCTCCCGAATTAAGAGCAGCCCTTAAGGATTTACTATTTCGCAATGGGGAATTTCGTTGGAATCGCCTTGAGAATCTGCTCACCAATGCCCAGACTAACCCTGAATATAACCTAACAGGAACCTTAGATAAGGGAATTGATTTTCTTCTATCCGATCGCAGTGAGTTTATGCACGATCGCATTATTGAGGAAATCGTTAAAGGCATTGAAATGGAAGCAAGTAAGCGTTTACCCTCAACATTACGGGATTCTTTGATTGGTAAGGCTGTTGGTTCGGGAACTCAATCAGGGAACACGAATTCTGGCAAGGAAGAATCTGTTTCTAGTCTTGGTTACATTGCTAAATTATGGAATATCCTCCAAAAGGATCAAGCGATCGCCCCCAATGAGATGCTGCCCCTAGCCACCCGTATTCTCAGTAAGCCCCAAACCTTAGCGATCGGGCGCGATGTAATGTCTAAGCTTGCCCAACGCTCAATCGTAAGGGCAGTTCGGCAAGTGTTGCTTAAGAATGAGCGCAACTATCAAGAGCTGAAGCAGGATCAAAAGCTAAATCAGCAATATCTTGATCAACTGCCCACATTTAATAGTTCTGGTAATTCTGGTGTTAGACCCAAAGGCGAAGAAAGAGAACTCGTTGGTGCGGGTCTAAGGCGACCAGTCAATGGGCGTAGCTGGTAATCAAAAATCCCGACTCCTTATTGTCTCTATTCACAGTGGATTTTTCACAGTTATCGCTCTCTGTTTGTGGCGATTGCGTAATCTTTTTGCTTGGCGATCGCTAGCATGAGAACGAGAAATGTACAAATCCCCGCGATGTAAAGGGGATAGCCGTAGGAGGAGGGATTATTTTGATTGACGACTAGCCCTGCAATTACAGGTCCAAAGGCATTGGATATGCTCAGATAAGAGGAATTGATTCCCAGCATTGTGCCTTGTTCTGCGGGACTAGTGTTGAGAGAAATTAAGGCACTGATCATCGGTTGCACGACTGAATTTAGCAAAGAGAAAAGAATACATACGGCGACAAAATAATAGAGGTTTACCCAAATCGGCATCAGGACAAAGGATAGACTGCGGATAAATAGACCTAAAAAGAGAATCTGTACTAATTGCAGACGTTTAGTCATTTGGGCAATGCCCAAGGTCTGCATGATTACGCCCAATACCCCAAACAGCAGAAACATCAAGGTCAGTGCATCACTATTTTGTTTGATTACATTAATAAAGTAGGGCTGAAAGGCAAAGGTAAACAGGGTAAAGGTTAAGCCTGTCAGGAAGTTGATCATTAATAAAATACCAATCTTGGGCATAAATAGCCCCTTTAGCAGACTTTCTAGACCAAGATCGAAAAAGTTGATTTTCTTGGGGGATTGGCTAGGGTTAGTTTTGAGGGTTTCAGGTAGCCCAAAAATGGTCAATATCAGAGCGATCGCCGCGATAACTGCGGATACCAAAAAGGACGCGCCGAAGGATTTGCCGAGGGGTGTATTTAGCGCCGCTTTTTGGGCAAGTAAACTAATCGCAGGTCCCATAATGAAGCCCATGCCAAAGGCGGCTCCATTAATACCAAAGGCTCTAGCGCGTTGCTCTGGTGGCGTGACATCAGAAATCACAGCCTGAGCAACGGAGGCATTTCCCCCTGTGATGCCATCAAGAAATCTGGCGAAGAATAATACTGCCGCAGTGGTGGCGGTTCCTGCCATGAGGTTGGCGATGACCGTACCTGCGAGACTGAGGATTAATAGGGGTCGCTCATGTGGGTAAATAGGTGAAAGGAGGGACAAGAAGACGGCGGAGGAAGTCAAAATCAATCCAACGTAAATTGTAAGCCCACTCAAACATGGCTACATAGAGATGCAGATACTTTTTATGGATACCGCGAAATGGACGAACAA
>NZ_JACJPY010000109.1 GCF_014696345.1 Pseudanabaena cinerea FACHB-1277 | reverse complement strand
TATTTATCATCTTTTTTTTTGCGTATTGGGATGATGATAACCGATATCAAACCTTGGTTATGCTTCAACTTATTGAACTTATGGCTTTAGTATTTACTAATTGATTGAAGTGCAGAAATAAATGTGAAGTTGCCTCTATACCTTTCTTTTATTTCCCGACAAGTCTAATATTGATCCTCAATTTCTTAAATATTGTCTTGATTCTATTTTTACTAATGGAATTGAGCATATTGTATTTGGCGCTGCATACAAAGCGTTAACAATTGAGAAATTAAAACAATTTAAAATCCCGCTACCCCCGATCGCTATCCAAAAAGAAATAGTCACCGAAATCGAGGGCTACCAAAAGGAAATTACGAATTACGAATTACGAATTAAGGAATGTCGGCAAAAAATCGATAAAACTATTGATAAAGTATGGTGTAGTGATGAAATCTGATAATTTAGTACAACAGAAAAGTTACGCCTTCGCACTGCGTATAGTCAGACTATATCAACATCTCACAAACACAAAAAAAGAATATGTCCTTTCTAAACAAATATTGCGATCAGGAACTAGCATTGGCGCAAATGTTGAAGAAGCTATTGGTGGTCAGTCAAAAGCAGACTTTATTTCAAAACTATCCATAGCCTACAAAGAAGCCCGTGAAACAAGCTACTGGTTAAGACTATTAAAAGATACTGATTACCTGACACAAAAAGAATTTGAAAGTATATATCCCGATGTAGAAGAACTATGTCGGATTATTGGAAGTATCCAAAAAAGCACAAAAAATAATTCGTAATTCGTAATTAATAATTCGTAATTCTTCCCACCGATTGAAATCCAAAAAGCAATAGTTGCTGAAATCCAAGCCGAGCAAGCCCTTGTTAATGCCAATCGCGAACTAATCGAGAGATTTGAGAAAAAGATTCAAACTGTCCTTAATCGAATTTGGGGAGGAGAATAATTAGGCAATCGAAAGGGAACTCTATAAGCGCAGATCCCCGACTTTTTCTTTGCGATCGCAGATAAATTGTGATAATCACAAAAAAAGTCGGGGATCTTAATCTCTATATTCTCCACAGAAAATGCAAAAACTGTAGGGGTTTAGCATTTGCGCCAATATTTTTATTCTCCAATACAATCTCAAAACGCAAATGCTGAACCCTGTTTGCTTTCACCGATAAATTGTCCCTGCGTTGTGAGGTTTTGGGCAAAGCATTCCCGAATTAAAATAGTTTAGAAATTGATAGATTGTGGCGGGAATGCTATGCCCCTACCGAATCTTTAATTTAAATCCTCTTTGCTTTCAGCGATAAATTGTAATCGAGAGATTTGAGAAAAAGATTCAAACAGTCCTAAATAGAATTTGGGGAGAAAAATAATTAGGAATTACGGAATAGAAATTATGAATTAAAATATAAATGCTCAATTCATAATTGAACAATATGCAGCAGATAGACATCACCCAAGCTCAAACCCAACTCCCGCAGCTTATGCAAATAGCATTACAAGGCGAAGAAATTATCATCACGCGCAACAATCAACCCATCCTTAAACTAAGCCAAATCCTCCCGATCGCAAAACGCAGACAACGAGGCAGCGCCAAAGGACAAATAAAAATCGCCCCTGACTTTAAAGCCCCACTCGTAGACTTTCAAGAATACATGACATGAAAATAATTGACAAAAAGTTTGATCTATATGGAGTTAATCGTCAATGGTAAAAAAGAATATGTCCTGTCAAAACAAATATTGCGATCGGGGACCAGTATCGGCGCAAATGTTGATGAAGCGATTGGAGGTCAATCAAAAGCCGACTTTATCTCAAAACTAGCGATCGCCTACAAAGAAGCCCGTCAAACAAGCTACTACACCCCGACGTAGAAGAACTATGTCGCATCATCCCAAGGGCAAAGCTGAGACAGCCAGACAGATTGCGCTAAACATGATGCGTTCCAACATATATGCGGAATTAATCGCCCAATTTACAGGACTGATCCTCAAAAAAGCCCAAAAGTTACAAAAAGTTTTTATTCAAAAATCGAAGATGCCAAAATCATCCAATCCCAAGCGATCGCCGACCTTGTGGGTTTGATGGCATTAGCAATTAGGAAATTTATTGGATGATGTTGGTGATGAGGCGATCGCGTACTAAGGCTGATATTTTTTGAACACTAATGTCACATTGTGACCACCAAAGCCAAAGGAATTAGAGGTTGCCACATTAATTGTCATTGCTCGTGATTGGTTCGGAACATAGTCCAGATCGCACTCAGGATCGGGATTATGCAAATTCATTGTAGGGGGGGCAATATCATTTTGGATCGCCAGTACTGTTGCCACTGCCTCAATGCCACCTGAACCGCCAAGTAAATGCCCAGTCATGGACTTGGTAGAGCTAACCGCGACCTTGTAGGCGTGATCGCCTAACACCTCTTTGATAGCCTTAGTTTCGGTTTTGTCATTGGCGGCAGTGCTTGTCCCGTGAGCATTGATGTAGTCCACCATATCGGGGGTAATGCCACCATCTTTGAGAGCAAGGGACATCGCTCTAATTGCGCCTTCGCCTGACGGTGAGGGCGAAGTCATGTGATAGGCATCACAGGTGCAACCATAACCTACGATTTCGGCATAGATTTTCGCGCCACGGGCTAGGGCATGATCAAGATTTTCGATGATCAAAATACCTGCGCCTTCACCCATCACAAAGCCATCGCGATCGCGATCGAAGGGGCGCGAAGCCGTAGCAGGATCATCGTTGCGCCGTGACATCGCTCTCGCTGAAGCAAATCCCGCAAAGCCAAGGGGCGTAATGGCGGCTTCTGTACCACCACAAATCATCGCCTGAGCAAAACCACTCTGCACTAACCGAAATGCATCGCCGATCGCATTTGAACCCGCCGCGCAAGCTGTCACCGTGCAGGAATTAGGTCCTTGAGCGCCTGTATGGATCGCGGTCAATCCTGCCGCCATATTACCAATCATCATGGGGATCATGAAAGGGCTGCAACGGGATGGTCCTTTGGTGCGGATAATTTCATGTTGATCTTCTAGTACCTGCAAACCACCAATGCCTGTTCCCAACAAGACCCCAATCTGCGGCGCATTTTCGGGCGTAATTTCTAAGCTAGCATCCTTTAAAGCTTGAATACTGGCACATACACCAAATTGAGCAAAGCGATCCATGCGGCGTGATTCTTTGGCAGGTAAGTAGGCAAGAGGATCAAAGTCTTTAACCTCGCCGCCCACACGACATTCATGATCCGTTGTATCAAAGCGAGTAATTTCGGTAATCCCATTCCTACCCTCGACTAAACCTTGCCAATATTCGGCGATCGTTTTACCGATCGGGGTAATTGCACCTAGTCCAGTGACAACAACGCGAGAGAGGGGCTGAGGGGTTTGCATTTCCTTGAAATTCACTATGTCAAAAAATTCATGGATAGTAAAGCTTTGCCGCAAGTCAACAAAGCTTTGAACTAAAATAATCATCGTTTAGTTCAGACGATATCCGACTGTTACACTTGGAAGCTTACCAAAATATAAGCCGTCACTTTTAGTAGGTAACTGCTCAACCCAGAAGAATCAATAAATAACAGTAGTTCATACAACTGATAAATTAGTGATTACATTTATAACCACTAATTTATACCAATTAATGAGAATAGAATTATTTAACATTCTTTTCTCCTTAAAATGTCTGAAACCGTTGTTTTTTAGGGTGAGCAATTAAGTTAGTAGTTACCTGGGTCATCTGGATTATCATCTGATGTCCAACCATGACCCCGACCTGGTGATGATGGTGATGGTGATGCTTTATACTTCACGCTGTCGCCCGCTTGCTTGCCATCAATGTAATCAACAGCATCTTGAACAGTGGCAATTTTTTCGGCATCTTCGTCAGGGATTTCAACGCCGAACTTTTCCTCTAAAGCCATTACTAGTTCAACCGTATCGAGGGAGTCAGCGCCAAGGTCGTTAGCAAAGCTGGCTTCGGGCTTAACTTCGGCTTCTTCAACGCCTAATTGTGATGCAACGATCTCTTGTACTTGCTCAAAGGTAGTCATTTAATTATTCTCTGCTTACAACCAAAAACTTTTTAGCGTTTTTCATTCTAACGGATAACGGTAGCTGTATATACACGATCGCTATATTTGCCCAAAATAAAAAATAATTGTGCTTAATTAAAACCTAGAGAGATTTTGGGAAGCGGCGCTCCGCGCCGCTTCCCAAAATCTCTCTGGACAGGATTATTTCTCAGTCAAGCGCCAAACACCATCCCATGAGTCATCGGGGGGGTAACTCAAAAAATGTTGACAACGGCTGATATGTAAATTTGCGGCTTTGTTGTGGTGATCTAACTCTAAAACTTCGGCAAATTCGGCAACTGCTTTGCTAAATTTGCGAGAGAGGTAATATGCGCGTCCTGATTGGTAATGCTCAATAATGCGAGTTTGCGACTCTGATAAAGGATCAGATTTTAGACCCACTAGCTCATAAATGCCCACAGGTTGATTTTTGCCCTTGACCTGAATGCGATCAAGCTCCCGCACCCAGAGTTTATTGCCGCAGGTTTTGTAAGTACTTTCACTGATCACAATATCTGTACCATATTGCTTGCTGGCTCCCTCTAGGCGTGAGCCAAGGTTTACGCCATCGCCGATCGCCGTAAATTCCATGCGGCGGGTGGAGCCAATATTGCCGCTAATCACTGTATCAGAGTTGATACCAATGCCAATGCGGATCGTTGCCATGTCAATTTCGGCTTGGGTTTTGGGCTTGAGCTTTTCGAGTCGTTTGATATTAAACTCTTGCAACCGATGGCGCATATCGATCGCCGTTTGCGTTGCCATCCAGCCATGATCGGGGATCGGCAATGGTGAACCAAATACTGCCATGATCGCATCACCGATATATTTATCCAGCGTGCCTTTAAAGTTAAAGACCGCTTCCACCATCGTCTCAAAATATTCATTGAGCATCATCACCACATCTTCGGCGGTCAAAGATTCGGTAATGGTGGTATAGCTGCGAATATCGGAAAATAAAACGGATACCTCCTTGCGATCGCCACCCATTTTGGCATCGCCACCCGCTAAAAGCTGTTCGGCTAGCTCTTGGGTCATGTAACGGTACATCGTACTCTTGAGGCGTTTTTCTTGGCTAATGTCTTCCATGACCACTAGCGCTCCACGCACACCTTCACCTTCATCCCCCTCGGACATAGTATTAATCGAAATATTAATACTATGCTGTTCGCCATCGGAGGAGCGCAGGGTTTGATCGGGATAGTACTGCTTACGGTTCTTTTCGTCGGAGCCTTCTAAGCTCATCTCGAACCATTTGGTAAAGTTTGCCTTTTCGATATTAACTAATTCATATACCGATCTGCCTTCAAGTAAAGCATCGCCAACGCCCAATAGGTCATAGGCACGTTCATTAGCGGCAATAATTTTGCCATGCTTGTCGGTGGAGATTACGCCATCGGAGAGGCTTCGCAAAATATCCTTTTGCATTTGCTGCTCCTGCTTGACCTTGGCAAACAGCTTGGCATTTTCCAGAGCCACACCCGCCTGTACATTGAAGACCTTCATAAAATCTTCGTCATTGCTATTAAAGCTGGCTTTGAAGCGATCGGGGGCATTGGGCCAATTGCTAGGATCATATTTAGGAAATTCGCCGCGCTGCACTTTGTTAACTAGTTGGGTGACACCAATCAGCTCTTTATTGGAATTAAAAATTGGCATACAGAGCAAACTACAGGTGCGATAGCCATTGTCCTGATCAAACTTCATGGAGTTATTGGCATCAGGATGGTTGTAAAGGTCAAAGGGAATATTTAAAACTTCACCCGTAATCGCCACTCGCCCCGCAAAGCCCACGCCCATCGGTACGCGTAGTTCTTTGGTTGTGCCGTCACTTCTGATGATTTGTGTCCAGAGGTCTTGGCGATCACGGTCAATTAACCAGAGCGTACTGCGATCGGCATTCATCAGCAGCTTTGCCTCATCCATCACTTTTTTGAGGGTGGCTTCGAGGTCTAAACTTTGACCGAGAGACATCGCGGCTTTCATTAGGGCATCTGCCGCCCTCTGCTTTTGCGCCGCCGAATAAAAAGCTTGCGAACTTTCGAGAATCAAGCGCATCGAAGGGGCAAACTGGGCAAATAGGGCTTGATCCTCTTCGGTGAAGCCAATATTATCAACCCGCTCTTCGAGGGGCAGCGACTCATCATGAATCCGCAATTTATTGATGAGCTGCACCACTGCCACTAATTGATCATTGTCGTTGAGCAGGGGCATTGCCAGCATTGTGTAGGTGCGGTAGCCCGTGCGCTCATATTGTTTTTTGGCTTGGGCAGAGCGCGGATCATCAAAAAAGTCAAAGGGAATATTGACGATATCGCCAAAAGTAGCCACTTCTCCCGCGATGCTGGTGGGTTCCGTGGAAATGCGAATCTCGATATTTTTACCATCTTCTCCAGGTACGTTTGTCCAGAGTTGATTTTTATCGGCATCTAATAAAAAAATTGTGGTGCGATCGGCTGATAGTAATTCGCCAATTTTGCCGCGAATTGCTTGCAGCATCTCGTCAAGGATTACATCAAAATCCGTATTGAGCATTCCCAAGGTTTGATTGACGATGCGTAACCTTTGCTCAACTTCGGTGACTACTTGACTGAATTTTTCGGGGGTAAGGGGGGCTAGTACCGAGGCGAAATTGCCGCCTGTGGTCACAGTCAAAGCACTAGAGCCAGTGGAGTTAGGGGTGACAACTGGTGCTGGGGTAACTGCTAAAGCGGTTTGGTGTTTGCTAGAAGATTCGCTCTCGGCAATCACATCAATCGTGGTGTTAGTATCTGTGGGTATGCGCGAAGGGGATGATGGTGTCATATCAGCACTAGGATTTCTGTGAGTCCCAACTAGGTAAGTAGCCTACATAAAGCCGATTATTGCCAATCTAAAGAGCATATACTAACACTCCTAAGTTCATAATCGCAAATCGATGAGTATGGAACATCTAAAAAACAAGGCTTTTTTGAAATGCTTTTTTAATGTTATATGCTTTGTTTGAGGCGATCGGGGTTAATGCGGCTATCGATCATGGTGAGGAGCCGATCGCTGACTTGTTCAGGGGTTTCGTCAGGGCTGACAACGATGGAGATGTCGGCTTGGGCATAGAGATCGCGCCTTTGTTCATCTAGCTCACGGAGGCGCTGAAGTGGATCGGCGGTTTGCAGCAGTGGGCGCGGCTCCGATGATTGGCAGAGGCGATCGTACAAAATTTCCACAGGCACATCTATCCAAACGACAATGCCATCGTGAAGGTGTGACCAATTTAGCGATCGCATGACGATACCACCACCCGTGGCGACGACTAGGCGTGTATAGGCAGCAACCTCAGCAAGAACTTGCTGTTCAAGATCCCGAAACTTTTCTTCGCCATCTTCGGCAAAGATCGCAGGAATTGATTTGCCTGCCGCCTGCTCAATCAGGTTATCGGTATCAAGAAAATTGTAATTTAAGCTGGGATTTAGCTTCTGAGCTAGGGCTTTGCCGACTGTGCTTTTGCCAGCACCCATCATACCGACTAAAAAAATATTGGTTCCGTTAAGCATTCAGTTAAAAATTGAGTTAAGTTTTGGGGCTAGTCATCTGTAAAAGGAGGTCTGCCAAGTTATCACAGCGATATTGCTCAAACCCTTGATGGGCTGTAACTTGATGGGCTGTAATCAGGCAGTTCATTAGCTTGTTTTTAAAGTTTGTTTTAAAGTTTGTTTTTTCATGGGTCAGCAAAAAACTATAGTATACAGACGCAGCATTAAGAAATGGTGTAGTCATTTGGTATTTTAAGAGATCTGTATTTTAGTGATTGTCCTATGTCTGAAGCCCCCGAAGTTAACGCCCAAAAGTCTTTTAAAAATTACAAAATAACCCTGCTACCTGGTGATGGCATTGGTCCTGAAATCATGAAGGTGGCTGTGGCGGTCTTGCAGGCGATCGCCCCCAAATTTGCGATCACCTTTGAGTTTGAGACGGCTCTAGTTGGTGGGGCGGCGATCGATGCGATGGGAAAACCCTTACCCGATGAGACTTTGCAATTGTGCCAAAATAGCGATGCAGTACTTTTGGCGGCTGTGGGCGGTGAAAAATGGGATACTATGCCGTCACACCTCAGACCAGAACAAGCTTTGCTAGGATTGCGAGCGGGCATGGGCTTATTTGCCAATTTGCGTCCTGCTCAGATTTTGCCGCAGTTGATTGATGCTTCGACCCTCAAGCGTGAAGTTGTAGAAGGGGTGGATATCTTGGTGGTACGCGAGTTGACGGGGGGGATCTATTTTGGCAAGCCGAAGGGGATTGTGGCAGATGAAAATGGTGTGAGGCGTGGCTTTAATACGATGGTTTATACCGAGCCAGAAATAGATCGCATTGCCAGAGTTGCCTTTGACGCAGCCCAAAAGCGCGGCAGAGTTGTTTGCTCTGTTGATAAGTCTAATGTTTTGGAAGTGTCGCAGTTATGGCGCGATCGCGTGAGTGCGATCGCCTCTGACTATGCTGATGTGAAGCTATCACATATGTATGTAGATAATGCGGCGATGCAGATTATTCGTAACCCCAAACAATTTGATGTGATTTTGACTGGTAATTTATTCGGGGATATTCTTTCTGATGCGGCGGCAATGCTGACGGGCAGTATCGGTATGTTGCCATCAGCAAGCCTTGGGGAGTCGGGTAAACCTGGCTTGTTTGAGCCTGTGCATGGTTCAGCCCCTGATATTGCAGGTAAGGATCTGGCTAATCCCCTAGCGCAAGTGTTAAGTGCGGCGATGATGTTACGCTATGCCTTTAATGAAGGGGCGGCTGCCGATGCGATCGAGTCAGCAGTGAACCAAGTTCTTGATGCTGGTAAGCGTACTGGTGACATTATGGCAGATGGTTGTGAGAGGGTCGGTTGTGTGGCTATGGGGGAAGCTTTGCTAGCCGCCATTTAGCTATCCATTACCCCTCAAACGAACCACAATAAAAATCTTGAAAGTGTCGCAAAGCAAGATTTTCAAGATTTTTGTTGATTTGGGTTTGAGCGCTTTGCGCTGTAAGTAAGCTCAAGGCAAGGTATCATCATTAAACTGATGTCGCCTAATATAGCCAATCATGACCCCAAAAATTTCTTTTCAGCTTTCAGAAATTGTAACTGAATTTGCCAAAGCTCTACCTGATTGTCAACTCGACTCTCAGGGGCTTGACCCAATCATCTCAGGCGTAGCGGCGATCGATAAAGCAAAGTCTGGAGAGATTACTTTTGTGTCTTCGGCTAAATTTGTTAACGCGCTCAAAGAGACCCAAGCTAGTGCCGTTATTCTTGATCTCAAAACACCGTCCCATCTTCCCTGTATTCGTACTTCTCATCCACGCATTCTCTTTGCCAAGGTTCTTGAGAAGTTTTATCAACCCCCCAACCCTCCCATTGATATTCATGCAACGGCGATTTTGGGTGAAAGTGTGCAGTTAGGAAGCAATGTGGCGATCGCCCCCTATGTTGTCATTGGCGATCGCGTCAAAATTGGTGATAACGTCACCATTTATCCCCATGTGACTATTTACAACGATGTGGAAATTGGTGCAAATACAACTATTCACGCCAACTCCGTAATTGGCGATCATACTCAAATCGGAGCAAATTGCATTCTCCACCCTAGCAACATAATTGGTGGCGATGGCTTTGGCTTTGAACTAGCACCCGATGGCACATGGTACAAAGTACCGCAAACGGGCTATGTAATTATTGAAGATCATGTGGAACTAGGATGTTCCTGTGCTGTCGATCGCCCTGCGGTGGGGGTAACGATAGTTCGTAGGGGTGCAAAACTAGATAACTTTGTGCAGATCGGGCATGGGGTAGAGGTGGGAGCGCATTCTGTTTTAGCCTCGCAGGTGGGCTTGGCAGGTGGGGTCAGCCTTGGGCATCATGTGGTTTTGGCGGGGCAAGTGGGCGCAGCAAATCATATCCATATAGGTGATGGCGCGATCATTGGTGCTAAATCAGGGATTCCTAGCGATGTTCCCGCAGGCGTAACCCTAATGGGCTACCCAGTCGTCCCTGAAAAAGACTGGAAACGCATCGTTATTGCCGAGCGACAGTTACCAGATTTGTTGCGGACAGTGCGTAAACTAGAGCAGAGAATTAGTGATCTAGAAGCACAGCTTAATTCCAATGATCAGCCTATTTGATAGGTTTGATTTCTGCCTAGCTCCTTGGCGCGATATAGTGCATAGTCCGCCGCCGTTAACAATACTGAAGGATTAGAATCTAGCTTAGGAATTAAGCTGGTTACGCCCATACTCAAGGTGACATATTGACTCACCGCCGAGTCTTGGTGAGGAATAGCCAATTCTCGCAGCTTCTGACGGATAATTTCGGCAACTGCCATCGCTCCTGCAACGTCAGTATTGGGCAGAACCACCACAAATTCTTCGCCACCATACCTTGCAGCCAAATCCGCAGGGCGGCGCACCGATTGTTGAATCAACGCTGACACTTTCTTCAGGCAATCATCCCCCACAATATGCCCATAGGAGTCATTGTAATTTTTAAAAAAGTCAATATCACACATGATCAATGCTAAAAATAGCTGTTCCCTAGCTAATCTCTGCCATTCCTGTTCTAAATACTCATCAAAGCAGCGCCGATTAGCCAATTTAGTCAAACCATCCAGATTAACCAATCTTTCTAACTGGACATTTGCCTCTTGGAGCATAGCCTCTGCAAGAATGCGATGACTGATTTCTTCTTTAAGGAGTTCATTCTGTTCTTGCAGTTGTTTTTGCAATTTGCGAAGGGTAATCTGATTATCAACTCTTGCCAAAACTTCAGCAATTTGAAAAGGCTTAGTGATGTAATCGACAGCACCCACTGCAAATGCCTGTACCTTGTCTAAAACCTCATCCCGCGCACTAATAAAAATGACAGGAATCTCACGGGTGCGATCGCTTGCCTTGAGGCGGCGGCATACTTCAAAGCCATCAAGATTAGGCATATTAATGTCTAGTAGCACCAAGTCAGGCAACTCTGCGTCAATGTTTGCCAATGCCAATTCGCCATCTGCTGCACCACGCGCATCGTAACCTTTGCGTGTCAACATCGTAATTAGCAAATGCAAATTTGGAGGCGTATCATCTACGACTAGAACATAATCTTTTTGGGGGATAGTTTCAGTCGATTGCATTAGCTTGTTATTTGGATGCCTTAGATGTTTGGATAGGTAAAAGATATTTGTACTATATCTCTATTTATTTGACCGATTACACTTTAATCACAATGCAATCACAATACAGTATTGCAGAAATGTATCGTAGCTAATCCAAGCAATACAGCCTATTGAGGCTTTGAATAGTACAGAAAAATTTTTGAGTATTGGCGTTTTGAGCAGATCTTCAAAAACTCTTTGTTTTTTAAGTCCGCGCAAGGCACTGCAACACTTCTACGCATTATAGCTACACTCATTCTTGCTAGGGCGTAAAACCAAAAAATGAATGGTAGCACTTTTTACTGCCATTCGCTTATCAGAAAAATGGGTTTAAACCCCCGCCGTTCTAGGGCGGCTTTATATTAGTTAGATATCTTACAAAACAAGTAGTATAATGTAAGTATGACTCAAAAAGCTTTCAAGTACCGATTCTATCCAACTCAGGCGCAAGAAAGCTTGCTCAGGAGGACGATGGGTTGCGCTCG
>NZ_JACJPY010000108.1 GCF_014696345.1 Pseudanabaena cinerea FACHB-1277 | reverse complement strand
GTCCTAACCCCATAATTTTTCGTCTTATACTGGTGGTCAGCACACACATCTTCGCTCCCACATTCTGGACAAGCATAGGTAAATAGATTCATTACACTGGTGTTTTTAGCCGAAGTTTATCTTTTATTATTAACTCCATATGTCATATATTGCAATGCTTTTCCCTACTCATTACACGGAACCAGTGCCAGCATCGTCTTCAACACAGAATCAGGGTTGAGACTGATGGAATCGATACCTTGCTCGACAAGGAACTTGGCGAACTCTGGATAGTCGCTAGGGGCTTGACCGCAGATGCCGATCTTGCGGTGGTTTGCCTTCGCCTTTTGGATCACCAAGCGCACCATTGACTTCACTGCCTCATTGCGCTCATCAAAGATATGGGCAACTAGGGAAGAGTCGCGATCGAGTCCTAGAGTTAACTGGGTCAGGTCATTGGAACCAATGGAGAAGCCATCAAAGACTTGGGAGAACTCATCTGCCAAAATCACGTTACTAGGGATTTCGCACATTACATAGACTTCTAGACCATTCTCACCGCGTTTTAAGCCATTCTTTTCCATCTCCGCCAAGACCCTGCGCCCTTCTTCGGGAGTACGACAAAACGGAATCATGGGAATGACGTTGGTTAAACCCATGTCATCGCGTACCCGTTTGAGGGCTTGGCATTCTAGGGCATAGGCATCACGATATTTGGGATCGTAGTAGCGAGATGCACCACGCCAGCCGATCATGGGATTTTCTTCGACAGGCTCAAAGGCGCGACCACCAAGGAGATTGGCATACTCATTGCTCTTGAAGTCGGACATCCGTACTACGACGGGTTTGGGATAAAACGCCGCCGCGATCGTGCCGATGCCATGCGCCAATTTGTCCACGAAGAAATCTGACTTGTTCTCATAGAGCGCCGTCAATTGAGAAATTTCCCATTTCGCCGCCTTATCTTCGAGGGTATCGAAATGCATCAGCGCCAGAGGATGTGCCTTGATGTGGTTGGCAATGATGAATTCCATACGGGCTAGACCGACACCATCGCAGGGAATTGCCGATAGACCAAATGCTTCTTCGGGGTTGCCCACATTCATCAAGATCTTAGTAGTCAATTGAGGCAGATTATCAAGGGAAGTTTCCAGAATTTCAAAGGGAACCAGACCTTCATAAACCTTGCCTTCTTCACCTTCAGCACAGGAAATTGTGACCTCCTGCCCCGTCTTGAGCATACCTGTGGCATTGCCGCAGCCCACGATCGCTGGGATACCCATTTCCCGCGCAATGATGGCAGCATGGCAGGTACGTCCACCCTGATTGGTGACGATCGCACTGGCTTTCTTCATAATCGGTTCCCAGTCAGGATCGGTCTTATTGGTGACAAGCACTTGACCTGCTTGGAAGTCATCAATGTTATGCACTTCTAGAATCACATTCGCTTCGCCTTGACCGATCATCTCGCCCACGGCACGACCTGTAATCAGAATGTTGCTAGAACCATTCAATTTATAATTCTTGAGAATGTTACCCGCCTTTTGAGATTGCACGGTTTCAGGACGGGCTTGAACGATGAATAATTCCCCAGTTTTACCATCCTTTGCCCATTCAATATCCATTGGTGACAGTTTGCCGCGCACTGCTGAATAGTGATCCTCAATGATGCAAGCCCATTCGGCGAGTTTAAGAATCTCGTCATCGGTAATCGCAAACTTGACCCGTTCGGACATTGGTACAGAAATGTTCTTGGTCAGTTTACCGCCGCCAAGATCGTAGACCATCTTGATCTCTTTCGTGCCAAGGCGCTTTTCGAGAATGGGGCGAAAACCTTGTTTGAGCGTGGGTTTGAAGACAAAATACTCATCGGGGTTGACAGCCCCCTGCACAACATTTTCCCCTAAGCCATAGGCGGTGGTGATCAATGCGGCATTTTTGAAACCTGTTTCGGTGTCAATGGAAAACATCACCCCAGAGGCAGCCATGTCAGAGCGCACCATTTTTTGTACGCCCACCGATAGGGCAATGTCAAAATGATCGAAACCATTGATCGTGCGGTAGGAGATGGCGCGATCGGTGAATAGGGAGGCAAAGCAGCGATGGCAAGCATCGACAACTTCGTTTGTGCCATAGACATTCAGATAGGTTTCCTGCTGTCCAGCAAAACTGGCATCAGGTAAATCTTCGGCAGTGGCACTAGAACGCACCGCCACATCCGTATCTTCTTCCGAACCATACATGGTGCATAGTTTGCGATAGGACATGGCGATCGCCATTTGCAAATCTTCAGGAAATGGCGTACTCAACACCAATGCCCGCGCCATCCGACCGCGATCGCGCAGATTGTTCATGTCTTCGATGTCTAAGTCAGCCAAGAGTTCTCTGAGTTTAATTTCCAATCCTGCCTTCTCAATGAAATGTCGAAAAGCATAGGCAGTCGTGGCAAAGCCATTGGGAACATTAACCCCCTTGGGTTGCAGTTGCCGAATCATTTCTCCCAAAGATGCGTTTTTACCCCCCACTAGAGGAATATCGGCAATTCCCACCTCTTCAAACCAAAGAATTAGCGCTTCTTCTTTAGGAACATTGCGCGACTGTTCCATCGCCAAGGATGAGCTAGTCATGATAATTTAACTCCCTAATCTTAAAGTGTGATTAGATCAACTTAGAGCAATTAGGTTCTTATCAATCGTTTAAATCAAATTCTCAAATGGTTGCTAAGAACCTTTAATCTGCCCTTATTATATCGACTATGTGATTACCACAATCCAAGGCTATTACATTTGTTTACTAAGCTTTGCAAAGGTTGACATTAATCCGTAAATAATCCATAAATGTCTGGATTTCCGACTTTTGGTGTGACTGCCACAATTGATCTATGATTGCAAGGAAAAAATCGGAGATCTTTATCTGTGGGTTCACCTTTTCTCGAAACGATCGCTCAATCTTTCCTGCCTGTCACAGCATCAGTGATTGAGATTCAGCCCTTTGGTAGTGGCAATATTAACCATACTTTTCTAGTTAGTTGGCAACAGAATATTAAAGGTTTAGAGCATTTTATTCTGCAAAAAATTAATACCAACGTATTCCCCCAACCCGCAGCCGTAATGCAAAATTTGCGCCTATATCTCGATCATGTGGGCGATCGCCTAACACAACAGCCCCCCGATCGCCGATGGGAATTGCCACAAGTATTACCGACAGCCACAGGGACAGACTATTTGCGAACGGAAGATGGCGAATATTGGCGATCGCTAAGCTTGATTGCCAATGCCCGATCAATTCAAGCAATTAGTAAGCCACAGGAAGCCGCAGAATTAGGCTATGGGTTGGCAATGTTCCATTCCCTAACGATGGATCTTGATCCGCAGCGATTACTAGATAGCTTGCCAAATTTCCATATCACGCCAATTTATTTACAGAAATATGATCAGGTTCTTAATTCCCTAAATCATGGAACTCGTGATGCCGCCATTGAGAAAGAAGTTAACCATTGCCAGCAAATCATCAGCGATCGCCGTGAATTGGCGTTTATTCTAGAAAATGCTAAGACCCAAGGCAAATTGCCAATGCGCGTTATTCATGGCGATCCGAAAGTAAATAATATTCTCTTTGATCGACAGACAGATCAGGCTGTGAGTATGATTGATTTGGATACGGTCAAGGCGGGGCTATGGCATTATGACATTGGTGATTGCTTGCGATCGGGATGCAATGGCTTAGGGGAGGAGACGAAAGCATGGCAGGATGTCAGCTTTGATCTGGATCTCTGCCAAGGAATTTTGCAAGGATATTTTCCTAAAATGCGCTCATCCCTTACAGCAACTGATTGTGATTATTTTTGTGACTATATTTATGATGCTGTGCGTGTAATTACCTTTGAGTTAGGACTGCGCTTTTTTACAGATTATCTAGCAGGAAATGTCTATTTCCATGCCCAATATCCCGAACATAATCTCAAGCGATCGCTGGTGCAATTTCAATTATTGTTAAGCATTGAGTCTCAAGTGACTTCTATCAAAAAAATAATTGCCGATTTGCAACATACTTACAGCAGCTTGGAATATAGCCACAGCTAATCAAGCTGCTCATCAATTTCGCCCAACCCCAAAAGAGTGTTGCGGCATTACGCTCTTTTAAATCATGATTTTTTCCTAGACTTCAACCAATGGCTTATTGTCTTGACGCAAAGGAATCGAAATACACATTCCTTCCCTTGCCATCACTGCCCCTGAAAACTGCTCCCTTGCCTGTCGCCCAACCTCATCTAGATAATCGTCATTATGGAGTGGATCATGGTGAAAAATCACTAAGGTTTTCACGTTAGCAGCCTTCGCCACTTTAATCGCCTCCTGCCAAGTAGAATGCCCCCAGCCGATTTTGGGTGAAGTACTTGACCAATATTCTTCATCGGAATAAGTAGCATCCAGAATTAACACATCAGCATTACGCGCCAGATATACCAAATTTGCATCTAGATGATCACGAAAATGTTCGGTATCAGTGGCATATACTGCCACGCGATCGCCGCAAGTGACCCGATAGCCCGTTGCCTCTCCTGGATGATTTAAGATCCCCGTTTCCACGGTTACTTTACCGCCGAGGTGGATCGTGCTTGGCACTGCAATGTCAAAAAACTTTAGACAGGAGCCCATGATTCCCAAAGGGACGGGAAAATTGGGATGGTGCATCTGTTCGCCTAGGCGCTCTTGCATAGTTTGCCCCGTGGGTGCAATCTTGCCATAAATCTTAAATACATTACCTTTGATAAAAGCAGGGGTGAAAAAGGGAAAGCCCTGAATGTGATCCCAATGGCTATGGGTAAAGAAAATACTAGCTTCTAGGGGCATCTCCTTGAGTAAATGCTGACCAAGGACACGAATGCCTGTGCCTCCATCAAAGATAATTCGCTCACCTTGACAGCGCATTTCCACACAGGGAGTGTTGCCACCGTAGCGCACCGTATTGGAACCTGGTGTGGCTATACTTCCTCTTACACCCCAAAAATGAATAGAAAATTCGCTATCAGAAGTGGACATTAGCTAATTCAGTGTTAGAGAATTGTGAAGCTTTGGGCTAGATTTGGCTAACCCAGCAAAAAATAGTTTTAGCGCTTTGCCGCCATACTAAGTTTAGATATATGCTAACCCTATAGCCCTTAATGTGGCTATCAGCTTTTAGTACTAGCCAACATCAGTTTTCTTGCCCAGCATCGTCAAGCATGAGCCTATCAATCGTGACCACAACTTCTAATTTGCGATCTAATCCTATTGTATCGGTAGATTCACCATCCCTTTCTCTGTCCTTGACAATTTTGGGGATGAAATGTGCAGGCTGTGTCGCGGTGGTAGAGAAGCGCTTGCTTGACTGTGAGGGGGTAAAGGCGGCTACGGTCAATCTCCTTACAGAAAGGGCAACGGTAGTCTATGGCGATGAAAGTTCACCAAAGGATTTAGCACCGCAGTTGATTGAGGCGATCGCCAAAGCAGGTTTTACTGCCAAAGTGATCGATCAAAGCGATCGCCATATTGCGCCCAGCCCCATATCCTCTAACTCAAGTTCTCGCCTAGCCACATTGTCAGAAATTGCCATCCCTGCACTGTTAGTCATGCTGGCGATCGTGGGACATTTGGGATTGATCGGGGTTGCCGATTTACCATTGATTGGCAATATGTACGCTCATTGGGCAGTATCAACTGTCGCTTTAGGTTGGATTGGGCGACCGATCTGGTGGGATGGACTAAAATCTCTGTGGTATCGCGCCCCGAATATGAACTCCCTTGTGGGTTTAGGGACAATTTCTGCCTATGGAGCCAGTACGATCGCCTTATTTGTGCCGCAGTTGCAATGGCAATGTTTTTTTGAAGAGCCTGTGATGCTGTTGGGCTTTGTGCTGTTAGGGCAGGCATTGTTAGAAAGGGCTAAGGGACGCGCCTCTCACGCCATTCGCGCCCTGATGGATTTACAACCTGCCAAGGCAAAATTATTGGTGAAGACGGCGGCGGAAAATTCCCTAGATAAGGCAACGGAAATACCCCTAGAAGTGGCGATCGCAGATTTACAGGTGGGCGATCGCATTTTGGTATTGCCTGGGGAAAAGATGCCTGTGGATGGCGAGGTGCTCACTGGCATTTCCAATGTTGATGAATCGATGCTGACGGGGGAATCTCTGCCTGTTACCAAGCAAGCGGGAGCATCGGTAACAGGGGCGACTTTAAATCTGACAGGCGCACTCACGGTGCAGGTGACACAAACTGGCGCTGCCACCACCTTGGCGCGGATTGTGGCTTTAGTGGAAGCGGCTCAAGCCAGTAAAGCGCCGATCCAATACCTTGCCGATCGCGTGGCGGGTTATTTTGCCTATAGCGTCATGGCGATCGCCGCCTTGACCTTTGGGGTTTGGTACGGACTGCTCCATGCCGATATGATTTTTAGTTTAAAACTGACGATCGCCGTATTGGTGGTGGCTTGTCCCTGTGCGTTAGGCTTAGCGACACCGACTGCGATCATGGTCGGCACTGGCATCGGTGCAGAAAGAGGCATTTTGATCAAAGGGGGCGCAAGTCTAGAAAAAATCGATCAGCTATCTGCCGTAATTTTTGACAAAACAGGCACTTTGACCACGGGGCAACCTGAAGTTACGGATATTGTCACCGATGACTTGATCGTGTTTGGCAGAAGCATGATCGATCACACCACGCTCAAAAGTTTGGGCGATCGCCCAGTCCCCCCTTCAGCATTAAAGGTTTTACAAATTGCCGCTAGTGCCGAGGTGGGGGCAAATCATCTGCTTGGTGCTGCCACGATCGCCAAGGCAAAGGAGTTAGATCTGCCCCTATTGCCGATCTCCACTTCGCAAGTCGTGGCGGGTGGCGGTGTGGAAGCAACCCTTGCCAATGGAGAATTAATTCTCGTGGGCAATGCGCTTTGGTTGGGCGATCAACCTGTGCAGATTACGGAGGAAATGCAAAGGCGATCGCAAGAATTGGCAAGTATGGGTAAAACTCCCATCTTCGTTGCGGTTAACGGTCAACTGATGGGCATGATCGCTATGCGCGATCGCCTCAAACCTGAAGCTTTCAATGTGGTCGAGCAGCTTACGCACATGGGTTTACAAGTATGGATGCTCACGGGCGATCGCCCTGAAATTGCCCAAGCGATCGCGCAGCAATTGGGTATTCCCACCGAACGGGCGATCGCTGGGGTCAAGCCCGATGGCAAAGCGGCGGCGGTGATGCAGTTGCAAGCATCAGGACAGCGCGTGGCAATGGTGGGCGATGGCATCAATGATGCCCCCGCCCTTGCCACTGCCAATGTGGGGATTGCCCTCAGTTCAGGAACTGACGTGGCGATGGCAACCGCCGATATTGTATTGATGCGCCATGATATTAGCGATGTCGTGCCAGCAATTAATCTCAGTCGCGCCACCTTTAACAAAATTCGCCAAAACCTATTCTGGGCTTTTGGCTACAATGCCCTCGCCATTCCCATTGCCGCAGGACTACTCTATCCCCGCTTTGGCATTGCCCTCAATCCCACGATCGCAGGTTTAGCAATGGCATTGAGTTCCGTCAGCGTGGTGTTAAGTTCCCTATCCTTACGTAAGCAATAAACATCAATATGGATTGGTTCTATCTAGTCATTGCGGGTCTATTGGAAGTTGTTTGGGCAAGCTGTCTCAAATTTACAAATGGTTTTACAAAGTTAATACCGAGCCTAATTACCATCTCCGCCTTCACCGCCAGTTTTATTCTCCTCGCACAGGCGCTCAAAACCATCCCTGTTGGTACTGGATATGCCATCTGGACAGGTATCGGCGTTATCGGCACGGCAGTGGTGGGCTTGCTTTTTCTAGGCGAACCCCGCGATTTCCCCCGCCTATTGGCGATTGCCCTAATCGCGATCGGTATTGTCGGTTTGCGGCTAGGAGTAGCGGAATGATAAAATAATAGGGGAATTTTAAAAAGCCTTGCTTAGCAACGCTTTTTAAAATTTGAGGACTTACCCAAAATCCCCAGCAAGCATCAAAAAAGTATCAAAAAGAATGGATTCTCAACCCCTGAACGATCAGCCCAATGCTCAGCCAAGCGATAAACCCTCAAAATTAAAATCATTACTCCTGAGTATTTTGAGTTTATTGGCGATTTTATTTATCACGCTGACCCTACAGGCAAGTTGGCATAATCCTCAAGAACAAACAAAATTAGATCTATTGCAAACTGACCTCATCCTGCAAGCATCACAGCCGAGCATAATGCAGGACGGAGCCAATCGCAATAATGTCAAAAGCGAGATTGTGCAGTCTTTGCTTAGCGATCGCGACTCACAAAACCTCTATGCTCAAGCTCTCGCAAGTTATCAACAGGTTCTCAATGCCAATAATTATTTATTAGAAAATATTCAAAATTCGTCCACATCACCGCAACTGCAAAAGAAACTAACAAGCATGAGCGAACTGCGGATTAGATCGGGATTGTTGCAAGTTCAGACCAATGACCTCCAAGGGGCGATCGCCACATGGCAAAGCATACAGGAGCTAGAGCAGGGCAATATGTCGACCTATGGTATGACCGCCCAAATTTTGCGGGGGCTATGGTCTGAGCCACAAATGCTCTTTCCTGATGCCGAATCGCAAATTCGCCGCACCCTCGATGGTTGGTATCGTCAAGTTGCCTTAGCCAGACTCTATCAAGCCCAACAGAGAAATGAGAATCTCAGCGAACTATTCCAACAGGCACAAATAGAACAGGATGCTGCCATCAATCGCCTTGTAATTGTGAATAGCATCCCTCTAATTGGCGGCAGTTTGGGGATTATGCTCTGGTTAGGGCTGACGATACAATGGCTCTTTTTTCGGAAGCGATCGCCATTTTATTTGGAGCGGCAGCAGCAAGATGAAGATACTGAATTATTGGCTTGGCAAGTACCTTGGGGCTTGGCAAAAACTTGGGAAGTAATGGTTCTCTGGTTTACAGCCTTCTGCCTAATGACCCAATTAGTAATTCCCCTAGTATTGGAACTATTGGGGATTTCGATGCGAGTTAGTGAAGACTTTACCCTGCAAGCATGGCTAGTTTTGATTCCCTATGTGCTTTCCGTTGCGCCGATGCTACCAATCTTACATTTGAGCTTAGAAAAATATCAGCCCTTACCCACAGGTTGGTTTCAGTTCAAATTTCTAACCCCGCAATGGCTCCTCTGGGGTATTGGGAGTTACTTTGCTGCCGTGCCACTAGTATTGGTTGTGTCCTTAATTAGCCAAAAATTTTTACAAGGGCAGGGTGGCGGTAATCCTCTACTTCCCATTCTTATTGATAGCCAAAATACCTTACCAAAATTTCTGCTCTGGTCAACCTTAGCGATCGCTGCACCTTTTTTTGAAGAATATCTATTTCGCGGCTTTCTCTTGCCATCACTCACTAAGGCTCTCCCTGTATGGGGGGCGATCGCCCTCAGTGGCTTTCTATTTGCAGTGGCACACCTCAATCTCGCTGACATCATCCCCCTAACTGTTTTGGGCATGGTCATGGGTTTTGTCTATTGGCGATCGCGCAATTTGCTTGCCTCCATGTTGTTGCATTGTCTTTGGAACAGTGGCAGTTTTCTGGCGCTGATTGCCCTTGGAGGAAAATAGATAATTCATGTTATGTAGAAATTTCTACTAAAACACTAGGCTTAACCGCCCACAACGAATGCTCTTCCCAAGACATTCCTATATTTTCCACTCCCTCAACTTTACATCTATCTGAAATCGATGGATTGGGGATTGATTTACCAGCCGTTGTTGATATTTCACGGTTTAAATGCTTGATGCGATTATAACATGAAGTTATTAACCTCAAACTATTTAACCAATGGCACGATCGCGGCAATTAGGAAGTCTTTGAATATGAGCTAGAAAATGGCGATCGCATCAAAGCTACCAAGGATCATAAGTTTATGACCACTGACGGCGAGATGGTGGCGATCGATGAGATTTTTGAGCGTGGGTTAGATTTGGCGATCGCAAAACAAACTTGAAGGGAGATCGCTATTTAGATTTTGAAGCTCTGAGGCGCTCTTTTGCTGAATCATAAGCGGGATCGTGCTCATCAAAGCTAATAATCCGAACTGTTTTTGGGAAAGGAGAATCAACAACTCTATAAACCAATCGATATGCACTATCATCCCAGTCAACTTCTAGCGCTCGGTAATTTGCCAAATCCCCTTTTAAGGCGTGGTTTGGAAACTGGCTTGTATATAGTGGATTTATGGATAGAAGTTGCTTGAGACTCGGATACAGTGCTTGTAACTGTATTGGCAGTTTTGGGATATCCTGTTGAATTACCAGTTGATTTTCCTGAACTGCGTATAGAGATTTGGCTTTGCGACTTTTGTTTTTGCCCACTAACTTTAAAAATATTGATTTGTTCTTGCAACATATTCAGATCAATTTCTTCTCCCCGTTCAACAGTTGTGACCCACTGAGAATCATCAGCTTCTAGAGGTAATCGTTGTATTGCTTTACCTTCAGCCGTATGGGGATTGAGTTTCGCTAATGATGAATCTGTGATGGTTTTCATATTCATAACATTGTCGCTTTGTACAATTATTCTATCATGACGACTGATGGTGAGATGTTAGTGATCGCCGAGATTTTTGAGCATGGGTTAGATTTGGCGATCGCCCACAGCGAGAAATTAAGCTATGATTTATCTGTCATCAAATTATATTAAGGTGTTTAAAATGGATGCAATGACAACTCAAGAAGCAAGCCATAACTTAGATAGATTAATTGATCGTATCATTGACAATGTGCAGCCAACAATCCTTTGTAATGATAGAGGTAATAAGGCTATTTTGATCTCACTAGACGAGTTTTCTGCTTGGCAGGAAACCTTATATTTGCTATCTAATCCCTTTAATGCTAAACATCTACTTGGTTCAATTCAATCTGCAAAGGCAGGTCAAACTATCGAAATTGAAAGGCGATCGCTTTAGATTTAGTAACTGTCCTTTAGCTTTCTCATTGCCTGCTGTACGCTAACACCAACTTGTAACGCATCATTGAGCAACTCGGCATATTCAACGGCTCTAACTGTTGTTTTTTCTGATTCTATTGTAGTTAAATCAATATTAAAATATTCAGGCATAAACTTAGGATTTTCTCTAAGGATCTTTTCGGTTTTTAAAGCTCGTACTAAGCCAGCCCTAGTAATTCGTAGGGCATCAATAACAGTTCCCCTATCGTTAAGCTTGATGGGATTACCTGCTTCTACCAACTGATCTAAAGTATGTAGGTTTTTAACAATTTGATTGTGATTTGTTACTTCTCTAATGAGCCGTATAATTTTTTTAAGAGACATATTCCTGAAAATAACTATAACTGCTCTTAAAAAATACCCAGGAATGGAAACCATAGCAGTCTGTGGTAAGAAGAAAAAGAACACGAATCCAAAAATTTGACCGCTTAAGTGTTTCTGCTTTTCTACTTCAGACCAATTACTCCATTTTTTGGAAAACTTTTGATTCATTCCAATTCTTCTTCTAATAATACAAAGAGCCATTTGCTTGAAACTTGGGAATGCAATAAAGTATAAAGCAGAAGTGTTGAATCAGACATGAGGTTATCCCAAAAGTGGACACACTACTCCTGCAAAAAGCGTGATTTCAGCTTAATATCACTATCTTCCTAAACCAATGTACATAACTGATATTCTCACTCATGAATGCTTGTAAATACCTCAGTTTATCTAACATCTTACAGCCAAACTCTTTTGGTATCTCTACTAGCTCTAATAAAACATACGCTATTAAGCAAGTGTAGATTTGGATCGT
>NZ_JACJPY010000107.1 GCF_014696345.1 Pseudanabaena cinerea FACHB-1277 | reverse complement strand
CGTTGTCCTGCTTCTGCTTCTGGAATTGCTGGCGGATGCAGTTCTTTGGGTAGCCAAAATCGCGCATTTTTTGCCCAAGCTCCTAAAATTGCTTTTTCGGCAATTTCAGGTTGATCTGGAAAGGGGGAACCGACTTCAACGGATACCATGAGGGCGGTATATTCACCACTAGCGGTTAGTTCTTGCGCGAGGGTGAGCATGGCGGTGGTTTTGCCGACTTGTCGCGGTGCATGGATCACGAAGTAATTACGTTGATCGATCAGTGCTTTGATCTGGGGCATACGCTCTACGGATGAGAGCATATAGTGAATGTCTGGTTGGCAGGGACCTGCGGTGTTGAAGTGTTTTTTCATTGTTTTTTGTGTTAGATATTGCTTGTCTCTAAATACTAGTCAATCTCAATCATGTTTCTGACTTGCTCTTGAGTTACGTTTCCATCTAGTAACTGGTCAAAGAATGAGTTAAGTGGAACTTCAATAATAGTTTTTTGAGATCTAATAGGATGAGGATCTAGTTTTCGGCATAATGATTTAGCCTCTCCATAAACAGAGGAATCCTTTTTAACAAATTCAGGATCTGATTCACGGAACGTCATTAGATAAATGAGTGCAATTAGAACATCTCTAAGATAAGACTCATGCTTAGATACACTACCATTCAAGCTATTGCAATAAATTATAAGACTGTTGAAATGTTGTTTACAGATATTTGTAACTGATAGATCTTTAAAATCCATATACCACATTAGAATTCTGGCATAACCCCACAAATAGATACCATTTGTATAAAAGGCTGTATTCCCATCCTCAGTAGTTCTATAAAACAAGTTAAAATAATCGATCTGGCGAGATTGCGTGCAAGCTGTTTTTGCGGCACTTCGTAATCTTTCATCCCATTGTCGTACATCTCTTCTAGATAAAATATCTATGCCATGTAAAAAGTCTAGATCTGCAAATTGAGTCATTGCATAGCTGTCACCAATAATTAATATTAGGCTAGAATGGCTTTTGTTAATTAACTTTTTTGTGTTTTCATCATCATTTTGATCAAAAGTAAGCCGAGGAAAAATACTTGAGAACGATCTGGCTATAGATTGATAAATCTCCAATGTATCTCTTAATTCATTTTGAATTTGAACAAAATTAGGTGATGTAGTTATAAGAACAGGTGATATTTTATCTCTCCATTTTCCATTTGGGAGTTGATATTTAATCTTGACAGGTAATACTCTATCTTTCCATTCAGATCTAAAATTAGATATTTTCTGAGCTATGTCACGCCTCGATACTATATTGCGAGCTATAGAATTAGCAAAATTTCTCAATGCACTAATGTAATTTAATTCATGAATTATTTCTAAGCCCCTGTTAGATTTTTCGGTACGTGATTCAAGAATCTGCGCCATTGGCAAGAAGCCTGATGTTCTTGAACTTTCAATAACTGGGTGTTCATAATCAACTAATTTAGAATGAAGAACACGATTTTGGTTATCTAAAACTTCTAATTTAGGAGTTATTCCAGGCTTAGTCCGAAAACGAATTTTAATTTTGACATCGTTATTTTCTGTCTCTTGGAAATACTGATTTTCTATGAAATAAGATTGCTCTTTATCAGTCTCACTACTAATGAAAGGCTCACCATTAATCTTAAATTGTAAATTTACAGATTTTATAGGCAAAGTAAATTCTCGCTCTTCCTTACCATTTTTTAGATAGGAAGCATATTGAATTTTTTCTTGCTCACCTTCATAACAATTAATTGATGGCAGGCTAATTTCTATGGTTTCTTTATCTCTTGCCACAAAGAAGCTGATGTTATCTAAATGTTGACCATATAGAGGGAAGTTCTTATCGATTTTTTGTTGCCAAATCTGACTGAAAATATTTTGAGAGGTATCCACCATCACAGTTGAAAATTGTTGTTGTAAGTCTTGTTTGAGTATAGGTAATTGGATGAGGCTGCTGACTAGAGCGAAGTTATAGGAATTAGAATTTTGGGTAATTATATTTTGTAGTTCAGGAATTGGGAGATTTTTGCAAACTATCTTTTCTAGTTCGCTTAAGTTGAGATTATAGGGATAGAAAGTGTCACCAATTTCAATGATCATGGGAATGCGATCGCTAGAGCATTGAGGAATAATTTTTTGAAATAGATTAATTTTTTGAATATAGCTAAAAATAGCTATTATATTTTCTAGCTCAATACCTGACTCAATACCTAAATCAGAAATGATTTTACCAGCTAGATCATAGCAAATAGTGTCGTAAATAGTCTCATAGGATTGTGATAATTTTAAGCCATCATATTGACTCTGAGAGCGTGTATCAATAATGGGGATTTTATAGATTGAATTGGAGGAAGATTCAAACCTGAAAGGAATAATTTGTGCTGGTGTGAAGCTGTCAAGATCGTATATTACTAATGGTTTGTCAGAATTTGTCAATGTTGTTAATTGTGAGGCATAGCTCCAATATCTATAGACATTGGCATAAAGATATTGAGGAACATCAAACGATCGCATTTTTAGTGAATTTGCTTCTCTGACAATAAATATTTGGTCATCGCGTTGATCATCAATGGTAAAACCAATGTGGGATATCGCTTGAGATAAAGACTTAGTGCGTAAACTGAGGGTTTGCGGCTGGGCGATCACTAGGGCAGGAACTGGCAGAAATGCTTGTGATAGATGCTTTTTACAAAAGTCTCGATAGGTATTTGGTAAAGACTTAGGATTGGGGATTAGCTTGGCAACATTTTCACCAAATAGATGGGCATATTGGCAGCATTCGAGATAGGATTCGAGATTGATGAGTGTAGTCATAGCTGGTAATAGAAGGTTTGATAAATAGATTGATTAGGGAAATTACAAAAAGAATTAATGAAGGTTTCTCAGTTGCTGATTAATTTGAGCAATTTCTTGAGGATTAGTTGTTTTATAAGTCAGGTTTAGAAAAGGATCTCGGCTGATGGCAAGGTCTTGGGAACCGATATAGGCAACCTGAGAACCGATAATAACGATCTTAGCGTGCAGGTTTTCGATTTTCCTAGCTGGTAATCCTGCATTATTATAGCTGCCAAAATAGATGCGATTGTTTGAACTTCTGAGTAAATTGATTTGCTGTGGCGGTGGATTAAGATTGCGGGTATAGATGCGTACTTCCTCTCCTGCAAAATTTTGGAAAAAGTTGGTGACATCTCTTATATATTCTTGATGATTGAGAAAGCGATCGCTTATAGGCAGTGGTGTATTCGTTCTACGGCGGCTAGTAACTCGTAATTCTAACGCATTTGCTAAGGGCATCGTTTCAGCATCGGTTTCGTTTTTCCATAGATGACGGAAGTAGTCAATTAGGAACTGATGCTCTGATGTACTATGCCATATAGTTCCCGCTTCGCCATTGCGTCCCAGACTGCCGCCCGTCAAGTTGCAGGAACCCAGATAGGCGCTATTTTCGCTAATGTAACTTTTAATATGGAAGTTACCACCTCTAAAAATGAGTCCTGCATCTCTTAAAATTAATAAGCATTCGCGCTTTTGGCGATCGGAATTGGCATATTCGGGATCAATTTCTACCCGTCCAACCATATTCGCATCTACACGATTTTGGACATTATCGTTAAACTCGGTAAGAATCCAGATTGGGATTTTCTGTGCTTTGCGAGCAAGCATTTCAGCGATCTCTAGATCTTCAATACGATAGCTGCAAATCATCAAGAATTTTTTTGCGTTTGTAATCAGATTTTCGATAACTTCACGACTAATTTTTCTGCCAATCGCAAATTCTGTTTTTTCTGAAGAATTAGCAAAAGAAAGATTAGGAATTTCATGACTGTTTGGTATCGTTTGAGAATATCTAGCGCGATAGGCTCTCACTAAACTCTGTGCTTGTTCCGTAAACTCTTGGGGTTGGGGCTTTTGTAAGTATTTGATGGCTTGTTGTAAATCTGTTGGTAATTCACGAAGCTGCACCAACGCCGTACAGTTGTTAGATAAAGGTAGACTGATAGAGAAGTCAGAACTTAGAGTTTTTAAAGCAATATGCAAAAAATCAAGATGACGGGTTTGGATAAATTGCTTTAGTTCTTGGATAGCCTCATTTTTAATGGTTTGCAATCGTTGATTAGTCGGGTTCTCAATTGTAATCCTATAAGTATCGATAGCCCGATCGCCTGTATTTCTTACAGGAATTTGAGGGTCATCAAAGGAAAGTGGCAATCTAAAATTCTGTGGTAATTGGGTAGTGGTAAATTGACAGGAAAATCTTTGCACGTTTGAGTCAAAATCTGAATTTGTCGGATTTTGGAGCAATGGACATAAAGTGCGTTCATTCATTAATGGTAATCTTAATGGCGATCTTGCTGAATTATATTGCAGTAAATGTGTGAGCGTATGCTTTGGCAAAAAGCTTAACCCAAATGATTGATGGATGGTTGCTATTTGATATTGTTTTTGCTGGGTAGCGATCGCTTGTAAATCAGTTAGTAAATCTGCGAGACTTGAGTTTTGCGCTGCAAGGTTAGAATTTCCATCTTGAGGAATCCATTCATAATAGCCCGTCACTTTCCAAATAATCTTCATAGGTTTATCCTCTTTGTTGATTTGTTTCAATGATTGTAATGTCACGCACAAAACTAGAATTAGCTATTAAATCTCGCCATATATTTTGCTCCTGATAATATTGGCGATCGCCCCAAAATTTAATTTGATGGCTAGATCTGGTAAGAGCTAATCGCAAATTGTTTAACCTGAGATTAGTCACATTGGATCTATTATCTTCGCTTTGGTCTGCATCTTGATCGCAAATTACCCAAAGACTATCGCATTGCCGACCGTGCCAATCATCAATATTGTAGATTTCTAAATTGGAAACTTGTGGTGTTTTCTCCACTAAACGTTGCTTTAGTTGTTGAAGTTTTTGATAAGTGATTTCGGTGAACGTTAGTACAGAAGGAAGTACTCGCGTCTTATTATGAAGAATGTTCGTAAGTAAATTCTCAAACGTTTGTTCAAATTGTAGCGAATTCCTAACATCATACCAAATAATTTGTGGATTTCCTTGCCTTGCGGAATTAGATTTTTGTGTCGTAGCTGTATAAATAAGCGGGGTATATAGCAAAGGGAAAATATGGTGGGCTAAATCTGCATTTAAGCGATGATTTTCAGTAAGTTCAACTCGATAGGAGGGCAAAAGATTATTAAACAATTTCCCAAATAAATTTCTTCTATCTACTAAATCGCCTAAAAAGACCAGCTTTTTCCCTCGCATAGAGATATTTTGCAATTCTTGATCCGTCAGATAATTGCTATCTTCGGCAATCACCAAATCAAATACCAAATCAAGTCCTGAATTTTCCAATCTTGATAAATGTTTGGTAGTGCATAAAATCGGTGCTTGGAAATGGGGCATTACTGCATCTGTCATTTGGTCTAGGGATGAGTCTGAGAGATTTACATAGTCTTGATATAGATGTTCTCTTTGCTGTAGCAAGGCTTTAGATTGAATCAAGCGATGGACTAAAAGCTGTCTTCGTGCTGGATGAATTGAAGGATATAATTCTGCAATAATTTTCGCAATCTTTTCTTCGTTTTGTTCTCCAGTCTGCGATTCCAATTGGTTTAATAACTCTAGCCAAAATCGGCGATCGCGCTTAATTTGTAAATCCTCAAAAAGTTGATCTGATAACCAATGAGGTGGACTAAAATCTAGTTTAGGTGCGGAAAGTCGTTGCTTTAGCCATGTCTTGACAGATTGGCGATAATTTTGATCTTCCGTAACTTCTAGAGGTGGTAATGAGAGTTGGCGATATCCTGTAAAAGTACTAGCAAAAGGAGCAATGATTAAAGTCGAACGTTGATGGGCGATTGCCATGTTTATAGCAGCCAAAGCAATTTCAGTTTTGCCACTAGCGGGATTACCTGCGATCGCCGTGATTGGAGCATTGGAGAGCGCTAATTCTAATGCTGCCATTTGTTTTTGCCGAAAGGGAAAGTTGCCATCATAGGCGGGTAAGTTTAAGGATGTTCGATATGGGATATAGTGATTGGACTGATTGAATACGGTTCTGAGAATTGTTAATATTTCACTCATTTTCTTATCCTCCAAACCAGTTACAGATTAAATTAGATAGCATTTCTACACCTGCTTCTAAACCTAATTTATCCATAGGATCTGGCAGTTTTCCTACTATAATATTTGGAATTTTCTGTGGGATCGAAGTATCATCTGGGCGATTATGCAGATAGATACAGATTGCTTTACCTTTTTGGATACCTTGTATCGCTTGTAGTAGTTGAGGAGTCGGTCTGTACCAGAATAACCAAATTCTATAAGTTCTTGTGAGGGGAGTAGATTGAGGAGAAAAAGTTTGTTTTTCAACTCTTAGTTGTAAATCGCCTAATTTTGGATTTTGGGGTTGGATTATGGTGAAGGTGAAACTACTAGATTGCAAAACACATTGCACCGAGATTGATAATTTTGTCAACTCCTGATACGTTTCATTATTATCTAAGTATTTGCCATAGTTAGGGGTTGATAGAATGTTCACTGAGCTCAAGGGTGAAACATAGCTGCCGTTTAGATTTAGCAAGGCTGTCACAAACATAATCGTAACTACATCCACTAGCAGCGCTTGACGCAAACCCCACATCTTTTCTTTTTCAGTACGCCGTTTGAGATAGTCGAGATAGGCTTGATAGAAACTGCGATAAATGGGATTTTGTTGTAAAACATAGTTGGGTTTCACGGCAAAGAGAGCAGTACGGGAAATTGACTGTACGCTTGGTTCTTGGCGGAATCGATCAATTGCTCTCTCCAAAGATCTTGCTTCATCGTGATCGCGATATTCTCGACAGTCTAAATGGAGTAAATCACAAAAGCATTTCAGAAAGCGATTCTCAGCAGTCTCAAAGCTTTGATAGCGCTGGATACCCATCAGTTGCTGTCTTGCTCCTGCTTTTTCAGCAGCATTATTTCCAGGGCGGCGTACATAATCCCGCAAGCAATAAGCATCCATTTCTTGAATTTTCGCAATGGGAACCATTTCGGCAGTACGGGTTAATTGCGATCGCAGTTTGGGGGCAATTAGTTCTAATTTATGACGCAATTCATAACGGCGATTAAGTGCCAATACTAGAGGTAATCTAGCATCTTGTTGACTAAGCTCTTGCAAAAGTTCAGGAATTTTGAGTAAAGAGCATGATGCTTTTTTCTGATTTTTGTGTTTACCAAGCAGATGATCAAACAGCCCAATAAATAAACCAATAGCCTCAGAGGTGTGGCGATCACATTTTCTGCCTAACTGCTGTTCTAACTGTTTGACTTTATCTTCATCGGTACTAATTTGGGTTTTATCTAATACTTCATCGGCTAAGTCAAAATTAATCTCTAGACCAGATTTAGTAATCAAATTAATCGGCTGACTAATCTTTTCAGAGTCTTGATGCTTTTCCCACTCTTCAATTTTGACAAATGGAAACCCAATCTCATAAACACGAGACTGACGTTCCATCAGAAAGGGATAGTGTTTAGGAAGTTCATCACCATCATCAAGAACTAAAAAAGGGCGATCGCTGCCTCTGAGTTGCAAAGGCGTTGCTGCATTCAGATCATATGGCTGATTCTGCAAATAATCTGCTAAATGGCGATAAAGGCGCATGATAATTTACCTAATAGTTTACCTAATTGTCTGTTCTGATTTAGGCTAAACCTGTTCCTGTGGATAAACCATTCCCTTCCATTGGAATTGTCCATATTGCCCACGCCGCGCTTTTTCAAATGCTCTATTTAGGGCATCATCCCCCAACTCTTTCAATAAATCCTCCATTTTATTTAATGCCTCACGGTGATCTTCTATCATCACGCCGCGCAATTTTGGCAATAGCTTCTGTCCAAATTGATCGGCGATCGCTAGTTTCACAATCGTCTCATCCTGATCTGCGTTGGGGTAGTTAGCCACATATTTAGCAAAAGCCTGAAATACCCGATGGGCAAAGGGACGACCCAGTGAGTCCATAATGTCGTTGGCGCGATCAACATATTCTTTGACTAATTCTGTTGCTGCCGAGTTAGGGCTAGGCTGTTTTGTCCATACTTGGTTAAAGGTTTCCCAAGTCACATATTCTGTGGGAGTTGCTGGTTTTGATTGATTACCATCACGCAACTTTAGCTCATGTGGTTTACCAAAGGTCAAGACATTTGCCCGATCTAACACCTTGTCTGAAAGCGATTGAGTAGTTTCATCTTCATTCATCGTTCCCACGAATAAAAACTGCTCTGGAATTAGAACTTGTTTTTGCTCGGCTGCCAATTTGAGACTACCCGCATCTACCTCCAAATATGTTTTTTTATTTCGTCTAGTTTCTAATTTAGAAAGGAAATCACTAAAATAATATTCAACCTTTGCCAAGTTCATCTCATCTAGCAACACCATAACCATTCGACCCTTCAAGTCATTTTGTCGTTCATGTTGATATAGATATTGCATCAGTGGTGTGGGTTTATACTTTTTCTCAATGTAATTATAAAAACCCTGCAAATCCTGCGGCGAATCCCAACGGGGTTGCACAGGCAGCATTACCAAAGGCGCACCGATAAACTCCGCATAGGCTTGGGGCAGTTCGCTTTTACCCGTGCCACTGATCCCCGCCAAAATCACCAGAGCCGAAATATCCTGTACCTTTAAAGAGGTATGAAAAGCATTGATAATGCGTTCAGGGAAAACCAGTCCTTTTGCAGCTAAATATTGCTTGAAATCAGACAAAAACTCCTGCTCGCTGCTAAATGTTCGTTTTTGATGGGCATCAACTTTAACTTTCTCTTCCAACGCTTGAAATGCTTGCTTAATACCACTTTGAGCTTCTTCGTAATCATTCTTGGCTTGACGAATCTTTTCTTCAAGTTCCCTAAGTTTCAATTCTTGCGCCGCAATTATTCTGTTTTTGCTAATAATTTCAGCTTCTAAAATACTCTTCTCAGAATTTAATTGTTCAATTTGACGCTTAATAGAGTTTAATTCAGAAAGCTTGTTACGCTTATCAGCTTCTAGCCTCTCAATTTCAACTCGCAGATAATCTGCCTGTTGCGCTCTTGTTGCCAGCTGATCGATTTCTAATAAAATGCGATCGCATTCCTGTTGCAGTCGCCGCGATTCAGCCTCCAAATGTAATTTTTTCGCTGACAAGGTTTCCTCATCTCGCTTTAGAGCATCGTAAGTACTCCGAAAAAGCTCTAATTCCGCAGCTTGTTGATTAAGTTGCCCCACTCGTTCTTTTAGCTCTTTGATCTCCTCTTGCTTCTGTAAAGACTGCGCCGCTAATTCCTGTAAACCATCACGCAGTTTTTCCCGTTCGGCAATAGTTGCCCCAATCGCCTTTAATTGTCCAATACTTTCATTGATCTGCGTCTTTAAAGCGGCTAGTTGCTGTTGTCGTTGCTCCAACTCTTCCAAATTAGGTGGATTTTGTTGAATGCGTTGCACCCGTTCTTGCAATTCCTGTTCTTTGGCTTGTAATTCTCCAATCATTTGCGATAGCAGATCATGTTTGCCCTGTAAAGCCTCTAATTCGCCATTAACTCCTAGCGATCGCCTAACTCGCTCCACCTCCTTCTTAAAATTATCCCGTTCTGCCTCAATCAACTTGCGCCGATTATCTTGTCCTTGCAACACCAAACTGGATGCTGCATAACCGCTTGTCCCAGTAGCAATGGCAGCTACACCAGACTGCAAAAACGATCCCCCAGCAGCGATTACGATTGCCCCAGTAACAGTACCCGCGATCGCAGGTAAAAACGAGGCAAGGTTGTTTGTAGAAATAGTCATTACTCGATAAATTGGTACTGAGTAAAATTATTATAGGCTATTTTGGTGTAAATTTCCTGTGTCTTTTTCTTTGTGAATCAATTTTTAGATATCAATAAATTTAGCGATCTCACATTGTTGCAATATAGTAATTTTAGCAACTCACCCCCGAATTACCGTAACCACCCTACCATCTGGACTCTCAACAATTGCGGTCGAAGGGGCGATCGCTAAACTTTTCAACTGAGATATACAGCGATCGCCCATCCATACTTCAAATTTCATCAGGATTGATTCCCATTGACCTGAGATAATTCGCTAGTTTTTCTTTTTGTTGACGCTCTTGCAGCTTTTGCTGGCGCTCCTGTTGAGCAATTAAACTTTGTTGCTCAGCGATCTTCTTTTGTTGCTCAGCGATCGCCTCAGCTTGTTGAGAGCGTTCTTCAGCCGTGGGATATCTGACGCAATCGCGATCGTACCAATAGAGCCAGTCACGCTCCCAATTGCCACATATACGGCGCTCACAGCCAATACCTAAGCCAATTTCTGGCATCCATACGACCTTACTAGATTCTGACAATAGCGTAACCGATGGCACTAATTCATATTTACTATCAATTAATTTATAGACTTCCAAAGATTCATGTTTTTTATAACGTCCCCTCCGACCACTTAAAGAGTTATAAACCACATAATACAGAATTCCCAGTTCCTGATATTGAGTCAGTTTCTGATCATATTCACCGTTATATGCCTTAGAAATGACTTCTAGAGCCAAAATTGGTTTTACTTCTTCCTGCCACAAGACATAACTCAGCCTTCCTCCTTCATCCTTGAGACGCGGCACACCAATTGCTAAGAATCCATCGGGGACAATTGCCTTAGACTTCTTCGGTTCTTCAATATTTGCTTCGTAGTAGTAGCACATATCCACACCCCAAAACCAATCTTGGCGATCGCTCCAAATCGACTGCAATAAATTCAGCAGCATATTCGGAATAATATTTTGAAGTTCATTATCCACAGGCGTTTCATCGGAATCTGGCAGATCTTCCGCAGTCGGCAGTTGACGGTATTCAAAAGGTATTGTCACCATTACTTTTGACAGATTACTTTTGTTTGGTTGTTTCTGATTATAGCAAAGCGATCGCCGCATACTCGCTAACAAATTAGCCCCGAATTACCGTGATCTTTCTACTATCTGGACTCTGAGTAACTTCTGTAAAAGTGCGATCGCTGACTGGCGGCAAATTGGGGCGGCGATCAAAAATTACTAGCCAACCCGTATCCAAATTCAATCCCGATAGATATTTATCCAATTGCTTTAGTCCTTCCGACAATGGATCGGGTCTGCCCTCGCGCCATACCTTTAGTTCCATTCCCAAAATCACATCGCCATACCGTAAACAAATATCCATCCGCCCAGAACTGATCGCATATTCTCTCTCTAACGTACCACCACCATTGACCACGCGATGCAAAAAAGCCATTAATACCAAGTGCGGCGCAATCTCAGGATAGGGCGTACTTTTAAATAAAGGTTCTCCATGTTGCCGCCAAAAATCGAGAAAAGAATCTAGCAAAGCCTGTGGATTTAAATCGCCACTGGAGTCTAGCCATGTGGGATAAACCGATGTTAAAGAAGCGATCGTGATGGAGGCTAGTACTTTAGGAATGACTTCGCGATAGATTGGATTGGCAATTTGAATTCCACCTCTAGCATCACGGCTACACAATCCCAAATCGAGAACATAGCGCAAGTCATCTTCGGCGAGATTAGGTAACTGTTGTCCCGATAGGATCGGTTGAATGATTGCCCTAACCCGATCCTCTCTTAATCTTTCTGCAAGACTATCCAAATGAGTGTCTTGTCTCTGAATCAGGATTTCTTTGGCTTGATTGATTAGCTCCACCGTAATCGGAATCGCAGGATCGGGAGCCATATATTCGGTAATTTCCTTAGCGATCGCATTGACTAGCCAAGGTTGTCCTTGTGTTAAATGGAATGCTAAGTTAACCGCTTCTTCCGTAAATATTTGTCCAGTAGCTTCAGTATGTTGATGATAAAGTCTTCTCACTTCATCTTGATT
>NZ_JACJPY010000106.1 GCF_014696345.1 Pseudanabaena cinerea FACHB-1277 | reverse complement strand
GTTTTTTCTTGCTTTTGCTGCTTTTCTTTGCATTTTATCAGTTTTCGTTGCCCTTGAAAACCTATGCGCGTATGCTTTTCTTGCTTTTTCAGCAAGCCCTACTTACTATGACTTGACCTATCTTTTTTATCTTAAATCCTCAAATCCCCATCTACTCATACTTCCCATATCTTTTGTCGCCCCGTCAGGGTTTCTCTGTCATCTGAACTGTGTCACAAAATGGTAAATAGTCTGCTAGTAAATCTTCCTGTTCACTGGTTGTTAATTTAAATTTTGGATAGGCGAGTACTCTAATTAGCTCTGTAATTGTGTCTTTAGATGCTAAAGGATATATCAAATTTTCTTGCCAAGCCGCTCGTATTTTTGCAGTCTTGCCGCCAAATATTAAAGCCGACAAAATCAGATTAGTATCAATGACTACTCTTATTGGTTGATTTAATGCTTGCCAAGAGCAAACGTTCATTATCTTCGCGCCCAAGCAACAGCATCAGCAATATCCTGTTCAGTGATTTGTAAATCTGCCAGTTTCGCTCGTACAGCGTCTGCACGATGAATTTTAACTGGTGTGAGAATAATTTGTCCATGTTCTACCTTGACATCAAAATATTCTGAATCGCCAATTTCTTTGGTAATACTTTTAGGAAGTGTAAGCTGGTTTTTGGTAGTTAATTTGGCAAGCATGGGGAAAGTCACCAATTTATAAGAAATGTTTGATGTAAGATTTCCTTACTTTAGCATAATTTTTATAATCAAGATTCAAAAGATATATTTACAAATGGCAAGCTAAACAAGGCATTTCGTCATCTTCATCGTCTAGTACTGATTCTAATACTTCGGCAAGGCTAAGCTTTGGTGATGTTTTCTTTTCCCTAGCGATCGCCTTTTCATGATCAGCAATAATTTGATCCTTACGGGCAATAATTTCTAGCAAAGTTTCGCCTTGAGTCCATGTATAACCTGTACCTTTGGATTTTGCTTCACTCATTTCATATTCTACAGCTTGGGCAAATAAATCTGGATGCTCCTCTGATAACATTACCCATTCATATTTACGTTGAAAAAAGCAGAAGAAACATCCTGATCGGCTACGCCATCGATAGTAATCAGGCATTCCGATTCCACTCTCATCAAGAATGCGAATGATGTCAGCTTTGACTAAGTTTCTTTCTTTAAAAGGATAAACGGGATGAATATTAGGTTTTCTAGAAATATAACCATCTCGAATTTCATCTGCTCTAATACCAATGTAACTAATAGTTTCATCATTGCCGACAAATCTTTCTAAAGGTTTTATTTTCATTTCCTCAGTACACCAACGGATTTTGGGTGATGGCAAATGTCCACCATGTAGCATCAAAAAATGATCAAAGTCTCTTTCAGAATTGAGATATTTAATTTTGATTCCTAATCTTGCTTTAATTCTTTCTAAGTATTCGTATGTTTCAGCGAGTTCTTTCCCAGTATCACAAAAGAAATATTCCATTTGTGGGACTTCTTTGTGCATTAAAATTGCTAATGCTGTACTGTCTTTCCCTCCTGATAGTCCTAAAATATGTCTAGTCATAACTCAATTACTTTCTAAATCTTCTAAGTCAAATAAATAATCAAATAAAGATGCTTCAAAATCAAACATAGTTACATCTTCTTGAGTTTCTTCTGCTAAGGAAGTGTTACTTTCTAGAGGATTCCAATATTTGCCATCTTGCACAAAAAATTTGTTTGGTGAAGATCGCTTTCCAGTTTTGATATCATGCCGCCATAAAGCATCTCTAACCATTTTTAAAGGATCGCTTGTATTGAAATGATAGAGATTTTTCTCTAGAATCAATTGACAAATCTCTTGGGAAGTCATTGGGCGCTTAGCTTCACCCATCACCTCCAAGATAGCCTGAGCGATCGTCCTTTGCTTTGTTTTTTGAGCATTACCCCCAGATATATCTTTCATAAACCACGAATCTCTTATATCGTATCAATACAATATACACAACCAATGCCCATTTGCAATCAAAATTCAGAAACATGAACTAATATGAAGCATAAATCATCAAATTATTGATTAATGCCATTGCGAAATTCGCGTAGAGATGCCAACGGTGAACTCATTAACAAACAACGACAAAGTAAAGCCAAATCTAGGCTGGGTAAAACCTGACTTTGATTCACCCTTATATATTCACGATTTTGTAAATTACTCTGCAAACTACTCTGCAAACTATAGACAGCGATCGCGCCATCTTCCCAAAACCAGACCTCAGGAACACCACGCAATTGATATTTGCGTAACTTACTAGGACTACCACTAGTAATCACAACTTCAATACATAGATCAGGCACATCCTTATCTTCACCGAAGCAATAGGAAAGATCAGATTGAAATTCAGTAACATTCGGAATAATCTGACTATAAGCACCACTGGGGAAAAACTCAATACCCAGTATCTCAAAATAAGCACTCAACAAGCTACTTAATAAACTGGTATACATTTCATGAGCTTTCCCAATTCCCACAATCTCTAAAACTCCTTCACAATAAATTAGCCGTAAATTTGAGACATTCTCAAATCCCTGTTGAATCGCCTTAAACCGTTCCCAAGATATAGCTTCATGGGCAAAATGGCGATCGCAATTTCTTTCTAAGGCTTGAACCATAACAGCTTACTCCTTACGCGCTTATGTAATATCATACACTCTTACTGTTTAATACCTTTTTCACAGCACCAAGCCCGAAACTCTCGACATAAAGCACTCATCGGCAAATCACCACTGCGCTCTAAAAACAGTGAAATCCCCTCAACAATTGGCAATGACGAGAAAATATTGCCAGTTGCCGAACTCACATACTTTCCATCCTGCAACAAATTAATTTCTAACCTGTCATTGCGAATCCGCCAAATTTCCGCAACTCCCAAAGCCTCATAAGCACTTACTTGAGTCTGAGAAGTCAAATCCACCTCGATCGCCAAATCAGGCACAGGATCAACATCTAGATCAATACGCTGCATCCCCGTCACCGCCCGATAGTTTTGAATGTAATAACAATCATCAGGCTCGATCGCTGCCTGCATCCTGCGATTTTTAAAAGTTGTCGAACCCAAAGATTCCCACTCTAAACCAAGCTCATTTAGCAAAACTACTAGCAAATTGGAAACTAGCATTTTATGGCGTTCGTGTTTTGGTAATGGCATCCTAAACTCTAAAACTCCTTTGAAGTATGCAATATGAGAATGACGATGTTCCCCTAGATCTTCTAAAATATCCTCAAACTCCTGCCAGCCAATCCGATCAAGGACAATGCGTTGACCTGCCTCTAATTGGATTTGCGCGATCGCTATCTTTACAGTCATATAGGTTTCTGTATTCGTAACTTAATTAACTTGATACTTTTGCTGAAACTCCAAAATGGCATCTAACTGTGACTCGATTAACAAACATTGCTCTAAATGTTCAATATCTAATTCAGGCAAGCACTCACTGCGATCGCGCTGGGCATATTCACCATCAACTAAGCGATAGATGCTAATTTTGCCGTTAACCCAAAACCAAACCTCTGGAATACCTCTTAGTTGATATTTCTTTAACTTTTTTACGCCTCCGCTAGTAACCACAATTTCGATACACAGGTCAGTCTTGGCTGGATCATTGTCAAACGCGAAGGATAAATCAGCCTGAAACTCAACGCTAGGTTCAATTTTTTGGGTATAAGCACCTGTTGATGTAAAGTGAATTCGTTTGAAAACAAAGTAATAGCCTAACAACAGTCCTAGTAGACTGGATATCATTTCATGATGCAACCCAATACCCATAATTTCTAATTCTCCTTCACAATAAGTCATCCGCACACCACCGATCTCATCAAAGGCGGATTGCAAGGTTTTAAACTGTTCCCAAGTCACAGCCCATTTAACCAGATACTGATTGTCTGCCTTAGTTAAAGTTTTGATCATCGCTTTACCTTTGCTGCTAAATGTTTTTATTATAGCTGGGGATTGGGGATTGGGGATTGGTGGTTGGTGATTGGTTAAAAAGACCCATTACCCATTACCCATTACCCATTACCCATTACCCATTACCCATTACCCATTACCCATTACCCATTACCCATTACCCATTACCCATTACCCATTACCCTTTCCGCTAACTTAGCAATAAGCGCTTGCTGTAAGCGATCGCTACCCTGCACGCTCTCTTCACTCAAGATCTTTTCTACCAATACCTCAAGGCGATCGCTATCCTTAGGATCAAGCCAAATCAACTTATGCACTTCCTGACCATCAGGGCGAGCGATCGTAATTCTACGCGCATCAAATCCCTTGTTTTTTGAAGCGACCATGCCCTTCTGCAAAGCTTCCAGATTCATAAATCTCCGCGCCAAATCGGTTAGCTTCGGCTCAAAACTTTGCACGTCCGCATCAGTCCAAGACTCCGCAGGCTTGTCTGCAATGATCATTAATAGAGACTCTAACCACTGGCGATCGTCCCCTTTCTCATCAGATGCTGCTAATACAAATCGTTTGAGCAAACGTTCTGAACAACTATCCGTAAGGTAACTTGCTCTCACCCGCAAGTCTTCGCGCAATTTCTCATCACCCCGCCGCACCGCAAAAGCATCGTGCAATAAGCTTTGGCAGTCATTGAGCAATCGGTCATAGGCAGTTTGGACTTCCTGTAATATTTGGACTAGCTTCCCTTTAAATTGTTTCGCCGTAGTTCCATCGTCTTCTTGGTTTGGGGCGATCGCCTCTAGTCCACAAGCCACGGGCAAGGTCTGAAATAGCAAGACATCAGGTTCCTGAGCAGTTTGTAATGTCCTTACCACTGCTTGCGCCTCTGAACTAATGCGCGTGGTTTTGGTGGTGTAAGCAGGCAACTTTTTCACAAACTGAAATAGAGGCTTAACCACCGATAGCATGGTTACATTGCGTAGATTTTTAGAATTTGCTTTGTTAATATTTGGCGATCGCAATACATTTTCTAACTCACGGAAGACTTGCGATCGCACACCGACAATTTCAAAATGCTTCACCGCAAAGCGCTGTGGATGCTTTACCAATAGTTCAAAATGTTCGCTTCCTAGTACGGGGATAAAAGTTCCATCTTTATAGACGCTGACATCATCAACATGATCTAATAACACTGCTGCTAAAAGAATGGGAATTACGCCGCGCTTTATTCCATAGGGCGGCGCATCAAGGATTGCATAAAGCTGATCGACAGTTCGAGGTTTTTCTAAAGACTCTAGGCAAAAATTTTCGACCGCTTCCCAAACTGACTTCATCAGTGGATAAGTGGGGGCATGAAATCCCCATAGATCATCTTCCTTTCGATGAATTCCTGTTGTCTGTAACACCGAGGTGTAAATACTCACTTCGGGCCCATTTCCCCTTAGTCCTAACCCTTCGCGATCGCCATGATCTAACATCGCCTGAATTAGCGTCCGTAAAGCTCTGACCATCTGCGAACTGAGTTCACGGCGGTTAATCAATTCATTCCAGAGTGTCAGTCCCTTGTGATAAACGCGATCGCAAACTTCTGAGAGCTTAGAATTAAAGTCAATTGCTCGACTAATCACAACGCGATCGCCCTGTATCCAACAGATATTTTGATGCTGACCGACTGCAAAAGCTTGACTTAAAGCCTCATCTAATCGTCTTTCTGCTTGCACCATGCGATGACGAATTTCTAAAGCAGCCACTTTATCCCGCTCTATTTCAGGATACTTAGCACGGATTTTCTGAAGTGCTGTATATTCTAAAGCCGATATCTCTAAAAGTTTGAGATTGGTAGCATTCACCACAATCAAAGGTTTTTGATCGGCAGTCTCGACTGGTATAGACTGCGGTGGCTCTGCACCGACCCAATAACCAATTAATCCATCAAAACTATGATTTGAGCAACATAACTTATTCCAGTTAACATCGTTATCTAGATAGATTGTCTCAAAATAGCGAGTGGTTCCTGTTGTATAGCTGTGGCGTTGAGCTACTACAGGCTTCAGCTTAGATACATCAGCTAATATTTTGGCTAATTCAGGCGATCGCCCATTATGACTGCAAGCAGCAATGTAATCAGTGATCGCACTTTCAATATCAAAATCTGAGCCTTCCCAAATCCTTAACTCATCAGCTTGCTTGCGATGATGCAAAATTCCTTTTTGATGGAGAAATTTATCAATTAAACGGCTAATTGATGTTTGTGATGTGTTGTCATTGGGGCGATCGCACATTGCCCACATTACCAAATCTCGTGATGCTCTTAATCCGCCTGTGGAGGTGACTAGATTGAGGATACCCACGGTTTTGAGTAATTTTAAACTCTCTGGGTCAGAATTTCTAGCATCACTCACTAAAGTCTGAATTTCCACCCATTTTTGTAATTGGGGACGACTGGCTAATCCTATGCCTGCTGCCTCTATAAAATAATCATAGACACGATCTAATTTTAAAGTGGGTATGCAATCTTTATCTATACAAAACTCAGCTAAATGACTCCTTAAGGCGTATGGTTCGGAGCTAGTTAGGAATGTAAATAATGAGCGATCGTTCTGGGCATATCGGGTGCAAAGAATTGGTAACACCAAAGCCGTGATCGGATGTAATGGATATGCCGCCGCCAATAGTTCAGGCGAAATATCTTCAACTTGCGATCGCAACACTTCGCACCATTCTTCTGCTTGATTCTTGATCAAAGCAGCATATTTATTGCAAGAACGAGCGATCGCCTTCCCAATTAACCAAGTCATCTGTCTTGGTGACTCCGTAAAAGGAATATCTTGAAATCTTCCTTGAATCTTTGCCCATTCATTGCGTTGTAATGTCGCTAACCTCTCGCCGTAGTCCACAAAGGACTGATGTAATAAACCAATTAGATAGAATTTTGGAGAATCAAGAGAAGGCTTGACGCTGTTGTGATTGCTGTTTGGTTGTAATTCTGCTAATTGCTGCAATAGATAAATATCTGATGCGCTAGGATGTAAAGACGCATATTCTAAATTTTTTCCCAACTCATCAATTATCAAAACCACATCAGTTTGAGCAGACTTAATTACTTCTTGAATGATTGATATTACTCGCTTACTTTCAACCACCTTGCCGCCGAGTATTTCTGACGATAAATCCGTTAGTTCTTTGGCAATATTAGGAGCTTTTTTATGCCAAAAATGACTTGCGCCATAATCCAAGGCACGGATAATTGTATGGGTAAGTGGTTCTCTTTGCGCCGTAGCGATCGCCCTAAAGCATCCCTGCTCTGGCAAATGATTTTTCAGTTTATGAAATTCTGCCGCCGTGAGAGCTTTTTCGGCGATCGCCAAAGCATTTTGCTTAGCCACCGTTTCACCAGCACATAGGCAAGTCAAAAAATGAGCAAACGCTGATTTCCCCGTACCATATACTCCTGTTAGTGTAACCGCGATCGTCTGCTCAGAGTCAGGCACATCTACTAAAATTTGTTTGAGTGCATACAAAGAGCGATCGGTTAAGACATACCCATTTACTGCATTAGGCATATCAAGATCTCGCTCTAGATTGATCGATCTCCCATAGCGGCGATCAATTTGAAAATATTCAGAAAGCAATTTCAATGGATCTCCTTTAATAATTTTGGGTAAATTCTACTGTTTAGACAGTAAATTTTCAATAATTGAATCATCATCAACAATACCAGCTTTCAGATTATATTCAAATCTGCACTTAGCCTTGCGAAAATAACCACTGTAAGAAAATGATTTATCTTGTGTATTATATATTTCCATCTGCTCACTAATATTCTGATCAATCAAGTCGAGTGCAAATTGATAAGCTTGTTCTAGTTGTTCTTGATTATTAATAGTCCTTAAATCCTTTTCTAGATACTTGTACATACCATAGGCAATTAACTCTGTGGCATGACTAATATATTCTTTCGTTTCTCGTTGTAATTCTTTTTTAGTTTGTACATAACGATAAATTGTATAGGCATAAATCAATTGCTGATAGATAGGTGAATCTTTTTCTCCATTAAATAGTCGATGCAACGGGTGAACGTGATTATTAGTGGCATCAAAAACAACCTCCATTACTTCATAGACACTATTTTTGGCTGTTTCTGGTTGTTCATAAAAAGTGGCATACCAAAATCGCAGGAGCGTATCACTTTCAATTGTAGAATTTAATTGCTTGCTAAGTTGATTAGAAAAAACTTCGCCACGCTTAGTAATGTACGCAATTTTTTTGTTAGCAAAAATTTCTTTTGTATATAAATTAAAATCCTTATTACTTACTTTATCTTTATAGGAAATAGGTGTTTGTGTATTAGTTGCATCTGTGATTTTTTCAACTATTTCTAGATCGTTAGTTTCATATAATCTTACATTTACAAATATATTTTCGAGACTGCTAATTCCTTTGCGTTGATTTTCTTTAAAAAATTCATAAAGAACACGGGTTGTTTGCAAGCCATTGACAATTATGGGATTATGAGCAGGTAAAATGTACCTACCACTTTGCAAAGTTGATGGTATTTCCATCCTTTCACAGACAATAGTAATACCATTGTTTAGAAAAGGAAAGTAAATTGCGGAATTCTGGTCATTCAAAGTTTCCTTCATTCTTTGATTTGGTCTAACTTTAAAGCCTAAAAAAGAACGGATATTGTCGGAAAATAAAAATTCATAGGTATTATTTGTCGCCAATTCTTGCTCAACTAATTGGCAAAGTTCATTTGCTTCAATCCGAAAATTTGCAGCTCTGACATTACCCACTGAATAAGTATATAATCCCTGACCTTGGCGATCGGCTGTAATAATATTTGATATTTGCGGATTGAAAATAAATCTAATATCTTTACGTTTTGATTGGGCTTTGATTAATTGACTAATTTTTTCGTAAATTGCATCTATATCCCAGATTTCATATTCATCTGGTTTATGATAAGCTCGAAAATTTTGATTGTTGGCGGCATAGCTTGGATCTCGATTAGACCCAGCATAAACAAAATAATATTTAATATCAATAATAAAACCATCTTTTGATAATTGTTGATATTCACTAATCTTTGGTTGAATTAATTCGGTATTTGGCTTAACAATGCCATAAATAAACAAATCATCTACATCATGGCGAAATTTCTCAATCTCATTTTGCTTTAGTTCTTTAGATTTTTTACATTGAAAGACCATGAGTGTATAGTAACCGCCTTGTTCCACAAAACAAGCGCCATCAATGCCACCATCGCGGCTGCCACCAATCAAAATATCGTCATATACTTCTTGAAATGGACGCTCAGTAATTGCCGCGATCGCAAATATTTCAAAGGCTTGATCCTGATCAACTTGAAACTGCTCAGAAATTCTTTCTAAATAGCCATTAATAAATAATTGTTTATTATCCATTTCTCATCTCAAGTAACCATACTTACTGTTTTTGGTACTGGTAATTTATCACCAGATAATTCATACGCCATGATTAGCGATTCTAAAGCCTCAATTCCATTGTTTAAAGCTTCACTGTATGTATCGCCATGCGATCGCCATTTTTGATTAGGAAAATCAGGAAACCCAACTAGAAAGCAGTCATCCTCATCTGACCATTGAATAATCATTTGATATTTAACCATAATCGCTATTTCCTATAATATCTATCCAAAATTGTGTGACTGAGCTTGGCGGGTTCTTGAGTAAAAGACATCTGGATTATGCCAGCACTGTCAGTAAAAGTAATCGCCTTACACCATCTTGCTACCTGCTCGATCGCATCACAAAGCGCACTCTCAGACAGTTTAAATACCATCCCAGGACTGCCTTCATCAAATAACAAACGCGATAAGGAGATGGTTCTCTGCCCGCTATTAAAGGACTCCGCAAAATCTAGACAAGCCGCAACGACAATTTCGGCATGGAGACTTGGTTTCGCCCCAATCCGAAATGCGTAATGCAAAGAGTCACCTGCCCTTTGCATCAAGCGTAACTCTGCGAAAGGACAGTCTAAATTGTCTTCGTTCAGACTAATATCATTGTTTTGGCTAACGTACATTCTCAATAAACAGGTCACATCTTTTTTGAGTGAGGCTTCCACAGTTCGATTTCCCAAAGCATCGCGATACTTTACCAATGCTACTTTCAAATCCTCAGATGTAAATTCAGTTTGGCGTAAAGCATTAAAGGCAGCATACCAAGCCGTGGCTCTACATGGTTGCTTTAACAAATGCCAATGTAACAACCACAGCGAAGCTGGATCTTCTAAAAAAGGATCGTAACCATCATCACCCAGTAACATCTTCCCAAATTGTGATGGTTGCGGCGATGTCTGTCCTGTGCGATCGTCCTCAATCAATTTAAACGCTCCACACCAATAGCGAATTGCCTTCGCCATGTTTTTGCCCACCCCTAGCTGAATGTGAGCATCTTCTTCTAGGAAAATCCCCGAATTTGCGCTGACTGCCTGAAATCCTTTTTTTAACCAGCTATACCGAGGATAAAACGTTTCATGGCGAGCAAAAATTAATTCCGTGCCGCTAGAAATATTGCTGTTGATAGTCTGAACCATATTTACTCTTTAATTTGCTTGGCAAACTTAACCCATAAATTAAGTTAACTGCTTCTACAGACAAACCATTATAAGGTATAGGATAGTTCTACGCATCTGAGAGTCTAGAAAAATGGATACCGTTGCCCAATACCGTCAGCAAATAAAAACTGTCTTAGAAAATCACGCTCGCCATGTTTGGGAAGATCGCATTCAAGCTCAAATAATCATTGACACTGAACATGACCATTATCAACTTGTTTACGTTGGTTGGCGAGATTCTAAGCGTTGTTATGGCGTAGTTCTACATATTGATATTATTGATGGCAAAATTTGGATTCAACAAGATGGAACCGAAATTGGTTCAGCCAATGAATTAGTAGAATTGGGTGTTCCTAAGCATGATATCGTACTGGGTTTTGATCCGCCTAACCTGAGGCACTATACAGATTTTGCTGTAAATTAGTGTTGCCAAGAAAATACCCAATGCTCTTTATGTCCATTTTTCAGCGATCGCCCAATCATCCTTCGACACCGCGCTTATTTCAAATCAAATTATTGCGAAATGCGGTTAATAATTATCAGTTTCCCAATGATTTGACGGCAAAGCATCAGGTGATCCAGCGTTGGATTGAAACCGATCGCAATGGCACTTTGGCGAAAATCTCGGAAGTGCAGTTGCATGGCGAGTTTTTGGGTGATATTTTTCGGGATGTGTTGGGCTATGGCACGATTACCCAGTCGCAAGGGAAAACATGGGAACTTTATGCTGAAGCATCGATTACGGATAAGGGTGGTCGGGCTGATGCGGCGCTTGGATTGTTTTCGGCGGTGTTGGGTACTAAAGGGAATGTGAAGTTAGAAGGGCGGATTGTTGCGCCGATTGAGTTGAAGGGGGCGCGGACAAATCTGGATGAGAAGCAGGGTAAAAATCCATCGCCGATTGATCAGGGTTGGAGCTATGCCAATCATACGCCTGATTGTCGTTGGGTGATTGTGTCAAATTATCGCGAAATTCGGTTATACAGCACAAGCAAGAGTACGGGTTACTATCAATTATTTACATTAGAAGATTTAGCCGATATTTATACTTTTAAGCAGTTTTATTATCTATTATGTCGTCAGAATTTCTTGCCGCATGGGAATGAGAAAGAGTCATTAATTGATGGACTGTTAAGGGATTCGGAACAGCAGGAGCAGGAGATTACGGAAAGGCTTTACAACAAATATGATGATGTGCGGGAGGATTTGATTGGCTATTTTCGGCGTGATGTTAGGGCTAGAGAATTGGCGATCGCTGATACTCAGTTAGTGGAAAAGGCGCAATTAGTAATTGATCGCATTCTATTTATTGCTTTTTGCGAAGATCGGGGACTACTGCCTAAATTTACGGTTAAGAAAGCCTGTGAGCATGATGATCCCTATTTTCCGCGCTCTATTTGGGAGAATTACAAAAAGATCTTTGAGTGGATTAATAGACTTGTCGGGAAATAAAAGAAAGGTATAGAGGCAACTTCACATTTATTTCTGCACTTCAATCCATTAGTAAATACTAAAGCCATAAGTTCAATAAGTTGAAGCATAACCAAGGTTTGATATCGGTTATCATCATCCCAATACGCAAAAAAAAAGATGATAAATA
>NZ_JACJPY010000105.1 GCF_014696345.1 Pseudanabaena cinerea FACHB-1277 | reverse complement strand
AGCTTTAAGCTTGCTCAAGATAGCTGAACTTAATGGTCATTGGAATCATCTTTGCTTCCCTTCTCAACCTGTTTAGCCATCAACGAATTATTTACAGCAAGTTTTTCTTTGTAATTGTTTTGAAAGACTGTTTAAATCCGTTACTCCAAACAACTTGCATCATCATCCCCCAGTAAATCAGCAATCAAATCATCCACACTTCCTTTTTTTGCCGTTCCATTTTCAAATGATTTCATCACCTCTTCAGAATTAGCCAAAATTTCCTGCCGCCGACTCTCAATTCGCCGCTTACGGATTAGCTCAAACAAATAATCCTGATCTTCTATTGACAAACCCTCAATAGAATCAATGATTTGCTGAAAGACCATCATAAGACTTCCTTAACTATTACAAAATTTCTTAACAACTATCTTCGGTATATTTCTAATTCTAACTTATTAACATTAAACGATTCTAGACGATCGCTTTTTTGGTGAGTCAGGTGATTGGGCGAGCGCGTTTTTTGAGTGTGAATGGGCGATCGTGTTTTGGTGTGGGTGGTTGGGTGATCGCGTTTTTGTGGAGGGGGGCGATCTCGTTTTATATGGTTAGGCGATCACGTTTAGGTTAGTGAGTGGGCGATCTCGTTTTGTTGGGTGAGTGGGCGATCGCGGTTTTATTGTGGGTGGGTGGGTGAGCAAACGCAAATTGATTCTTGAAAAAATGATCAAGCAGCTAACATTGCAGCAACAGATTCCTTAGACATAAAGCGGCGAAAGTCTAGAATCTCAACTAAAACTAGTTTGTCGTCTGGTGAATAATGCAAAATTACTTGACCATCCTCTTCTGCATAGGCGATCGCATCATTAGAGATTTCAATTAAGAGCGCATCAACATCTTTGCTATAGCTAATCTTTTTCATATCTAGATCTCCTACCAGGATAAAGGGGGATGATTAAAATGAACGAGCCAAAGTCCCGATAAACAACTCTAAGTACTAAATTTTCGTCTAATCGCCTTTGAGCTATTAGTTTATCTTCTTCTCCAATTTCTAACTTATCTGGCGATCGCACTGTATCGAAAACAAAATTTAGATCTATGCTCACGCCCCGACTTGCTAAAACATCTATTTTTAATCGAGCGTGTTCGCTAAACCGAATTTCTTTCATAAACTATTGATAGCATGATTTTATTTTAACCTCATTAGTTATGCGTTTGCCGCTTACTTATTAACAGGTTTATAAGTATGGCGATCGCATTGTACTTTTTTGTGGATGATTGGGCAATCGCGTTTTTTGTGGGTGATTGAAGTTGAAGACTTCGGGATGTTTTCGTGCGCTCAAGGGCGCTAATGCTTTTGCTCGTATTCGTGGTTATATTTCTACTCTCAGACAGCAAGGGCTTCATATTCTTGACTCTCTCGGCTCTCTTTTTCGTGACAATTCTCTTTTTTGTTTAGTTCTCTCCTTTTGTTGTGGTTAGTTACTATTTTTTCAGTAAAACAAGGGCAGAACGTGGGTAAAAATGTGGCGTAAGATAACCCATGCTTATTATTCATTCTCTAACAAATGTCAAGCATTACCCAAATGGGGTGGAGCAACAGGGCGTGTGATTCTAGCTTTATGGCTTTCGCGTTGACTTTGTGATTCGATCGCGATCGCCTCAAAAGCAACATCAATACTGCTCAGAGGGATAGAAATATTGGTGCGAGTTTCAATCATCACTGAATCTGGAATTAGCTTAAAGTCCAATAGCCAACGTGGTCCATCAATGATCGTGCGGGTTTGTAAATCTTTGATCCAGAACTTTACAAAAAATTTAGGGGCGATCGCTGGCGATATTGCCATCGCTGGCAATGACAGCCGCACAATCGCAGTCATGGGTGTACCCGAAATGATTTCGCCTTCAGCAACAATAATCTCAGGGATCGGAATTGGTTCCTGCTCTGGATAGGCTGGGGCTGGGTGTTCTTGAAGATTGCGAATGGTTTGGGCTGTTTCTGCTAAGGTTGCACTAGCACCAGTCATTCCAGCAATAGGAAAGGTATTAGGATCAACAGTCTCTTCCCACACATATTCATTAAGAATTGTGTCTGAGTTGGTGGTCACTAAGCGATCAAACTCGGCATCTAGCTCTAAGTCTAGGGCAGCAAGGCTACTGGACTCCGCAATTGTGCGTGGATCGGTCGGATGGTCAAGGTCTATTGATAAAGCTGCGAGATTCTCCGAACCATCCTCCGCAACAAAGGGAACCGTCAGATTCTCCGATAGAGGATCGCTAGGAGGAAATGTATCGAGTATTAACTCTTCATGGCGTTGGCTTTCCTTTTGGGCGGCGATCGCTTCTGCCGATAGATTTTGTAACTTATTTAAAAAACGATTACTGCGATCGCGTGGGTTAGAGCGCCTAATGGGTGGCAAATTACTAATTAAATCTGGTTCTGTACGCTGTTTCTCTATGATTTCGTCATAGTTTTGCGGCAAATCTTCTTCAAAACTATAGAACAATTCTGGCTCTTCCAATTGTCTATTTACTTGTTTAGAAGTTGCAGAACCTATGGGATCACTCGCTGATTCTTCGGCAAAATTGATCTGAGCAAACTCTGCCTCTAGCTTTTCGAGGGCATCGATTTCTGTTGGGAGTTGCACCTCACGGGATGAATTGATCTCAGGCTGGGAAAGTGGCGATAATGGCGGCAGTGATAGGGGAAGATCTAGGCTTAGTGGCTCAGGGTTGGGGGCAACCTTGGCTTTGTTAGAGGGCAATGGTGGTAGGCTTAATGTGGGTTTTGGTGGCTTTGGTGGCTTTGGTGGCTCGATTATTGGGGTTGGTTCGATTACTGGAGCTTTTGCCACTGATATCTCTTGCTCACGGGCAGCCTTGAGCATATTCGGCAATACTCTTGATGCAGGGTAGGATACAGCGATCGCCTGTTGTCCGATCCATAATTCTTGATGCTGCTGAAAGTCTTTATGCGGATAGATTTGCACTTCACCGATTAATACCTGTATTTGCTCTGGTGGTGGTACATCTACTTCATAACTAAAAGCGATCGCGCCATCGGTGATTGTGCCAGTGATTGTGTCAGTATTAGCGAGCGCATAACGGCGCTTAACGACAACCTCAAGGGTTTGTGGATCTTTGAGAACAATTTCTATATCGCCCCTTGTGTAAGCTAGACCTGTCAATGTAAACCGATTTTCATCGCTGACTAGATATTGGGGCTGATGCAACTGGATTAAGATGCGCGGTTGATTGAAAGATGACCGACCTTGTGGGGCGATGGGCGCTTCAATTGGCTCTTTTTCATCTAGCGTGGACTCTGCCGCTAGGTCAGGAGCATTCTCTGTCTCATCCTCATCCTCTTCAAATAGAGAGAACTCATCAAACATAGATTGTACCAATTCTGTGGAACGCTGCTCGGCAATTGCTAGAATTGGTGAACTATGCTCTGGCTGTGGGAATTCATTTTGTGTCAGCCCTAAAATATTATCGTAATTATTTTCAGATTCTAAGACCAGATCACTGTTAGCGGTTGTTTCGTCTCCCGCTTCATAATCTGGTTCATAATATTGCCAGTCGCTGCCTGACTCAAAAGATATAGGAATAACATCAAACTTTACAGCCCTAACAGCTTGCTCATTACCAACAGCACATTCAACTTCCCAAAAACCTGCCACTAAGTTTGTATAAGGCATGACGATCAATAAACCATCATTGCTAACGCGCTTTGCAATTTTTTGTTGAAAAGGCTCGTGGCGGGCTTCGGCGAGGGGGCGATAGGCGATCGCAACATTCACAGGCATATTCGCCTGGGTTGAACGGGCTGCGAGTCGATACTGCCCCTCTAAAATCTCCACAGTTGGAGACTCTAAAGGCAACCAGGACTTGTCACCTTTGCGTTGCAACAAAAACTCCCAGTTTTCCATAGCGGCGATCGCAGACGTAAGTGTGCTTTTGGTAGGTGTGCGGTAGGCAAATAGTAACGTATCTGGTCTTGTATAGCAACAAAAGGTGATCATTCTCAAAAAATAAAAGCGTTGCAAAGTAACGCTTTTATTTTTTGTTTTTCTACAGGCGCTAAGTTCTAGATAGATAGCCCTAGCTTTAGCCCTAGGAACGCATGGGTAATCAGCAATACCACGATCGCACTGCCTAGATAGGCATGGACATTGCGGAGAGCAGGTTGATTGCCGCCAAACCCTGTTAGAGAGATTGCGCCATTAATCGCTAAGAGCGTCAGCACGACAGAACCAGTAATAAAGTGAGGGCTTTCGAGAAGCGGCTCTCCCTGCATTACCAAAGATAAAAGTCCACCTGTGTAGCCCGTTGCTAGGAATACGGTCATCAAGGGCGCAACTTTGCGATGGTCGGCTTTATTTTTGTTAGCAATTTCAGGCTCGGTGGCTGTGCGTCCGCGCCATCCTGAAATGGCAACAAATGATCCCATGGCAAAAATAACGATGCCCATAAAAAAGGGATGTCCCCAATGGGTAACTGACTCAGGGACATTGAGCGATTTAAATTGATCGGCGATCGGTTGCAGGGTTTCCGCGAGTTTATTGGCAAATTCTGTCATCGTTTTGTGGGCTGTGTTAAGAAACTATAAAAATCTTTAAAATTTATAAAGACTTTTCAGATTCTAACAATTTTTGTGTGTATGTGAGGCTATTGATGTTACTTGACAAACTCTATAGCGCATCCGCTCAAACCCATTAAAGATCTGCCAAGGTGGGATCGCCTTCCATATTATTTCTCATATAAGTCAACAATATCTGAACTATATCTTTAACTTTGAAGGGCTTGCTTAGGTAGTCATTCATGCCTGCCTCGAAACAAGCTTTGCGGTCTTCTGGTAAGACATTAGCAGTCATCGCCACAATCCAAGGTCGATATTTGCAATTGCGGCGAATTAGTTGGGTTGCAGTCAAGCCATCTATTTCGGGCATATGTACATCCATCAACACGAGATCGTAGTTTTCCTGCTCGACCATCCTGATTGCTTCTAAGCCATTGTGGGCGATGTCCGCTTGATATCCCAATTTTTCGAGGGTAAGACTAGCAATTTTTTGATTGAAAATGTTATCTTCTACCAACAAAATTCGCAAAGGAAATTTCGCCGCCATTTCAGCATCTATGGTGATTGCCATCTGTGGTTTCTGCGGTTGCAGAGTCGCTGAGCTGGTAAATAAATTGATGGCGAAGTAAAAAGTGGAGCCTTGGGAGGCTGAGGTTGGTAGCCAATTTAGCGGCGGATTGCCCCCAACATGACCCAAGCTTTCTACCCAAATTGTGCCTCCCATTAGTTCAACTAAGCGTTTCGTAATGGCTAAGCCTAATCCCGTACCGCCATATTTGCGACTGGTCGAAGCATCGACTTGGGTAAAGGCTTGAAAGAGTTCCGCTAGATATTTGCGCTGAATGCCTATGCCTGTATCGCGAACTTCAAAGATGAGTTGATATGGTTCAGTTTGCGTATTGACTGGCGATCGCCCTCTGACGGAGATCGCCACATGACCAATTTGCGTAAATTTAAGGGCATTACCAATCAGGTTGAGTAAGATTTGGTATAGTCGCGTGCGATCGCCGATAAATTTGCTAGGAAGATGGGGGGCGATCGCATAATCAAGTTGGATTTGCTTGTCTAGGGCTTGTTTTTCTAAAATCTTGCATACAGAGGACAAGATATCATCTAAAACAAATTCCTTGGCTTCTAAGGTCATCATTCCCGCTTCGATTTTAGAGAAATCAAGAATATCGTTAACGATCGCTAGCAAAGTATTCCCACTATCTTGAATAGTCTGGACGAGATTTTGCTGCTCTGCGGTCAAACCTGTGGCTGCAAGCAGTTCCGCTATACCCAATACCCCATTCATCGGTGTGCGAATCTCATGGCTCATGTTTGCCAAAAATTCGCTCTTTGCCTTGGTTGCCGCTTCAGCATCGAGTTTAGCCTTAGCCAGCTCTAACTCTGTTTGTTTGAGGTTGGTAATATCAACTAGCACGCCATGGCGGAAGATTTCGCCATTTTCGCGAACGATCGGGCAGGAGTTAACCCGTAACCACTTAATCTTGCCAGAAGGGGCGATGATCCGCCCTTCAAAGAAAAGCGGTTGCATAGTACTTAGACTATGTTGAACGGTATCTAGATAGTTTTGGCGATCGTCGGGGTGGATTAAGTCAAAAACAACCTCGGCGTTTTGATATGCTTCTGCGATTGATATTTCAAGGATTTTCTCAAATACGGGGCTGAGGTATTCAAAGCGATTTGCTCCATTGACGGTTTTGACTAGGGTATAAATCACGCAAGGAACGATATTTACCAATTCTTGAAAGCGAGCTTCGCTCTCGCGTAAGGCAATTTCAATTTGCTTTCGTACTGTAATATCTCTCGCAAATTGAATTACTCTATGCTCAGATATGGGAGAGATATTGGCATCAACCCAAACTTCTCGACCATGAATGTCAAAACTATATTCACAACTGACGATTTTTTGGGTTGCTAAGGATTGTTTAATTGCATTGACAATAATCTGTGCTGTTGGCGGGGGTAGCTCTTCGTAAATCGATTGCTTTATTATTTCTTCGGGATTACCTCGCAAATTTGTTGTTTGGGTAGGAACGACTTTCAAACAATTTCCTTCTGCATTACGGACTAATACCACATCACTCATGGCGGCAAATAGAGCTTTCTGCTCGTTATAAGCTTCTCTCAGTTTGGCTCTACTTTCCTGCAATGCTAGTTCGTCAAGTTTGCGATCGGTAATCTCATTAATATATCCATGCCAGAGAATACTGCCATCGACTTGACGTTGGGGAGTTGCTCGACCTTGAACCCAAATGATCCGTTGCTCATCAAACTGCACTCGATATTCACATTGCCATACTGTGAGATTTTGGGAAGATTCAGCGATTGTTTTGACCACAAGCTCGACATCTTCTGGATATAGTCGAGCAAAGACCACAGAAGCATCTTCACATACATCCTCAGGGGATACATTATAAATATCGCGGATACCTTGACTGGCATAGGGGAAATGGGAACTGCCATCAGGTCTGAGATGATATTGGTAAATTACGCCAGGGACATGGCGAGAAATTTGTTCTAAACAATTCTCTGAAATCACACGATCGGTGATATCGCGGACAATTACGAGGGCTTCATTTTCATTAATCGCTGCAACTCGGACTTCCTCATAGGCAAGGTTGCCGAATTTAAGCAGTTGATGCTCGTATATCTGCAATTGATTGGTGGTGATCGCCTGTGCGATGGCTTGGAGTTGGCGTTGCAACAATTCGGGCGGCAAAACCTCTGATAGATGTTGTCGTATAGGCACAAACTGATTTTCTTTAGCAATAGAAGAAGCCATAAAATCCAGACATAGACCATCGCGGCTGACTCGTAATAGTAAGTCTGGCATAGCTCTAAGGATTGCCCTTTGACGGGTCTCACTTTGGTGTAAAGCTAATTCACAGTTTGGGCGATCGCCCCTGTCTCCATCAGTATCAAAAAATTTGGCATTCCCTAGGGCAATTCCTAATTGAGTGGTGATATTGCGAAGGAGGCTAATTTCTAAGGGTTGCCACTGGCGCGGGCGATCGCATTGATGAATGATCAGCAAACCAAATAGATGGGGTTGCGAACCAACCAAGATGGGCATAATGAGACTTGCTCTCACTTGCATCTTTGCTAAGAGTTCTGCATAACAGGGCTGCATTTGCTGTATATGCGTATCCTCAATTGCATGACAGCGACCTTCCTGATAGAGTTGGGCATATTTGCGAGGAAAACAAGGATCGCCAATCAATTCCCCTAAAATGGCTCTCCACCCTTCGCCCACCGACTCAGCCATCACCACGCCATCGCCATCGGGCAGAAACTGATATATTAATGTGCGATCGCCACTTAATAGCTCCCTTGCCTGCTGGACGGCGATACTTAACATATCGATCAAATTAGAGGCATTATTAATTTGTAAAGATAGGGATGTAATGCGCTCTAAAGCATCGGCAAAATGTTCTTCTAATCGTTGTTCTATATCTCGCTCCGAAGTATTGGTTGATGACATGGTAATAAATTAGTTTGCTTAGGATCTGTACAATTTACAATTTCGTCAAGCAGATGATAATTTGGGGCTAGATAGCTTTAGGAGATTGCGAAGGCTGATGAAGCCAATTTGGTGAAGCAGTTTTCGATAACAGTATATAAACCCATTATTATAGCCTTGAAGGCTATGATTTTGCATTTTATTTATCTCTTGCGCTTTATATTACTATATGGTAATGTAATAAAAAGACTTTAGAAATTCTGAAATTTACTGCCATGCTATTTCGTCAACTATTCGATCAAGAGACAGGAACCTATACATACCTGATTGCTGACCCAGCGACAAAGGAAGCAGTTCTAGTCGATCCAGTTTTAGAGCAGGTGGAGCGCGATCTTAAACTTTTGCGGGAGTTGGGCTTGACCCTCATATTTTGTTTGGAAACCCATATTCACGCTGACCATATCACAGGTACGGGCAAATTACGCGAACTTACGGGCTGTGCAGGCATTGTTCCTGAAAATGCCCATGCAGCCTGTGCCAACCGCTATGTCAAACACGAAGAAGTTTTGCATGTGGGCGGGATTAAAATTGGGGCGATCGCCACCTCTGGACATACCGACAGCCATATGTCTTTTTTGGTTGATGGCACACATTTATTGACGGGTGATGCGTTGCTGATTCGCGGTTGCGGACGCACTGACTTCCAAAGTGGTGATGCGGGTACATTGTACGATCATGTCACCCAAAGGCTATTCACGCTGCCCGATGCAACCTTGGTTTATCCTGGGCATGACTATCGCGGTAATTTGGTATCCACCATAGGCGAAGAAAAGCAATGGAATCCCCGTTTTGTGGGACGTGATCGCGCTCAGTTTATCGAGTTTATGGGCAGTCTCAATTTGCCCGATCCTAAAAAAATCGCCGAAGCCGTACCCGCCAACGAGCGTTGCGGCAAGGTTGCCCTTACAGTTTAATGAATAAGGTTTAGATCCCCTCCAGCCCCCTTTACCAAAGGGGGGAGAATAAATTAAATTATCTTCTTCCCCCTTCACAAGGGGGATTGAGGGGGATCTCCGCCTGTTCCTCTTGCAATTATTTAATTCACAACTTCCTGAAACCTATGACAACTTCACAAAATCTCACCTCTGTATCCGAATCTCAAATCAAACTAATTGACGTTCAAGATCTCAAAAAGCTTATCGATCGCCAAGCTGTGGAACTAATTGATGTACGCGAAGCTGATGAGTTTGCCAGTGAGAGAATTGATGGCGCAGTTCTAGTTCCCTTATCGAATTTTGATCCTCAGCAAATTTCTCTCAATTCTGATAAACAGCTAGTTCTCTATTGCCGCTCTAGCAATCGCTCCGCACAGGCGGCGGCAAAATTGATTGATGCGGGCTTTGCAGAAGTGACGCACCTCAAAGGTGGGATCATGGCATGGCGATCGCAGGGGATGCCCATCAAGGCAAATAAGAATGCACCCATCAGCATTATGCGCCAAGTCCAAATCACGGCAGGTTCCCTTGTTTTCTTAGGCACAGTTTTAAGTGCGACGGTTTCCCCTTGGTTTATGCTCTTAACAGGATTTGTCGGCGCGGGGCTGATGTTTGCAGGAATCTCTAACACCTGTGCAATGGCGAATTTATTGTCAATGCTGCCCTACAACAAGCAAAGATAGATGATTAAGCAATTACAGCTATATATTCCTGCGCTCAATTGGTTAAGTAACTATCAATCTAAACATCTATTTGGCGATATTACCGCAGGGATTATTGTCACCAGTCTCTTGATTCCGCAGGGTATGGCTTATGCCCTGCTTGCAGGACTGCCGCCACAAATTGGACTCTATGCCAGTATTTTACCTGCAATTATCTATCCATTATTAGGTACAAGTCAGGTTTTGTCGGTTGGTCCCGTTGCCGTTGATTCTTTAATGGTGGCGGCGGCGATCGCCAAGCTTGCCCCTCAAGGCAGTTCCGAATATTTAGCCCTAGCGATCGCCCTCGCCTTTTTAGTGGGGATCATTGAGATTGGCATGGGCGTTTTGCGGATGGGGTTTTTAGTGAATTTCCTCAGCCGTTCCGTAATTTCAGGATTCATTAGTGGAGCCGCGATCATCATTGGCTTTAGTCAGGTCAGGCATTTACTGGGTTTAAAGATTCCTGCTACGGAGTCATTTATTGAACTTTTCACTTTAACTCTTGGCAAAATTACCGAAGTTAATTGGGTCGCGCTTAGTTTGGGATTAACTAGCATTGCGATGCTACTCTATTTCAATCAGCCCCTAGTCAAATTATTAAAGCGACAAGGCTGGAGCGAGCAGAAGATATTACCTATTTCCAAAAGCGCACCTTTGCTCGTTGTGATTTTAGGAACCTTGCTAGTCTCGATTTTCCGATGGGATCAAGTTGCGGGACTTAGGATTGTCGGTATGGTTCCATCGGGCTTACCGCCTTTAAGTATGCCAACATTTGATCTGCAAACTTGGCGATCGCTATTACCTGCGGCAACAGCGATCGCTTTAGTCGGCTATATAGAAGGCTTCTCAGGAGCGCAAGCCCTCGCGAGCAAGCGGCGGGAAAAGATTGATCCGAATCAGGAATTGATTGCTTTTGGTGCGGCGAATCTAAGCGCCGCTTTTACGGGTGGATATCCTGTGACAGGCGGAGTCAGTCGCTCGGTGGTGAATTTTGCCGCAGGGGCAAATACGGGCTTAGCTTCGATTATTACGGGAATACTAGTCGCAATCGCGGTGATGTTCTTTACATCTTGGTTCTATTTTTTACCGCAAACCTGTCTCGCCGCAACCATCATTACTGCCGTTTATAAATTGATTGATTTTTCCACCCTGAAACGGATGTGGAACTATGACAAAGCCGATGCGATCGCTTGGCTAGTCACCTTTAGCGCTGTCTTAGTTTTAGGTGTCGAAAAGGGAATTATTTTTGGTACGATCATCGCTTTGTCGCTGCACCTATGGCACACCAGCCGCCCCCACATTGCGATCGTCGGGCGCTTAGGCGAATCTGAACATTTCCGTAATGTCCTCCGTTACGAGGTCAAAACCAGTCCTCAAGTTTTAGCGATCCGTGTTGATGCCAGCCTCTACTTTGCCAATGCTAAGTACATGGAAAATTTTTTAAGCCGCGAAATTAGCGATCACCCTAATATCACTAGCATTGTGTTGGTATGCAGCGCCGTTAATCTCATTGATGCTAGTGCCTTAGAGATTATTGAAAGCCTGATCGCCGATTTAAAATTCATTGGCATTAACTTCTATTTCTCAGAAGTAAAAGGACCCGTAATGGATAAATTACTCAACATCGGTTTTGTCGATTATGTCGGACGCGATCGCTTTTTCTTGTCCACCGATATCGCCATGCGTGAGCTAGCAGGCATTTAGCGCGATCGCCACCTTGACGACAAGCGATCGCCCCACTAACGGATGTCGTGGTATTTGCCATCAGAGGCGAATGAACCTATCTGTAGGCGATCGCGCTGAAAAATTAACATTACAAAGCATTAATTGCAGTTTGCAGGCTGCATTTCTGGCTGTTGCAAGAAGCGATCGAGCGTAACAATAGGGATAACAATAGGGATATGTTGTGTAGCAAGGGTCATCGCAGTGCGCCCTCTAGGGAAAGGTTATAATCCTATAGATTCCTATAGATATTTTCGTGCAAATTAGCAAATGAGTACAGATATTTTATGAACTTACAATTCTCTGCTGAAATGGAAACAGGCACTGGCAAAACTTACACATTCCTACGTACCATTCACGAATTAACGGCTACTTTGCCAGCGATAAAATCGGTAAAGGGAAAGATAAAAAAGACATCAACCAAAGGCACATTAGATCATCATGAATTACGAGAATTAGAGAAAACGAAAATTAGTTGTGGTGAAAAGCACTTTGCTTTATTTGAGCCTTTAGGCGTGAAATATCAGTTAGTAGAGAAAACTAGCCATTTGTATTAGATCATCCTCAAGCCATATTTGTTCACACTACTTCCTATTAATCATCATGCAAAGAAAACACTTCAACACCGCAGGTCCCTGCAAACCCAACCTTCACTATATGCTCTCTTCTACAGAGCGCATCCCCCAGATTAAAAACCTGATCGCCCAAGAAAATTACTTCGTGATCCATGCACCGAGACAAGTCGGCAAAACCACCGCCATGCTCACCCTCGCGCAAGAACTAACCGCCAGTGGTGAATATACCGCCCTCATGGTGTCTGTTGAAGTCGGCTCCGCTTTCCCAGATCAACCCGAAATCGCGGAACAAGCCATCCT
>NZ_JACJPY010000104.1 GCF_014696345.1 Pseudanabaena cinerea FACHB-1277 | reverse complement strand
TTCAATGGCAACTTCATAACTTTTGAGCATGGTTGTTTATCTCCTTAAAGTATTTTCAAATTCTTGTTTTTTGTTAGAAATTAGAGAATGTAGGCGATCGCTTTTTTCCTGCTGTTTCCTCTCCTCAAGTTCTAGGATACGAAAGATTTAAGTATATCTATAGCTTTTATTTATCGTACAACCCATGATTTAAGTACGAATATATGTAGGATATTTTTGATAAATGTACAATAACAAACCATGATGCTAAGCTAAAATAACTGGAATAGGTTGTAAAATCTAAATTAAGAACTAAAAATAGAAAATATACGACATATCAATGAAAAATAATGGTATTTACATCAAGGCTATTCAGGGAAACTCAGAATATGCCGATCAAGTAAAAGCATTAGGAAAGGCTAACGCAAAGACTTTCGCACTTTTTCCTAAAGGAGCTTTTGATGATCGTATATGGCAAGGCACTGTTTTAGTCGCCTTAGATGAAAATGAAAATTTTCTTGGATATTTGCTATATACAATCAAGAAGAAAGAAAGGCAAGTTAGGGTATATCAACTTGCTGTTAAAGAAGAACATCAAGGGAAAGGTATAGCAAGGCAACTAATGCAGCATATAAAAGAAATAACAAGAAATCTGGTTGATATTCGCCTTGTATGTCGTCAAGACTACGATGTCAATGGAATGTGGGAAAAATTTGGATTTACTCCCATGGACGAAAAATCTGGTAAAAATAAGATAGGAAAACTTGTAACAACTTGGGTTTACAATCACGGTCATCCAGATCTATTTTCTACTGTTGTAAGTCCAAAAACATTTGTAGTTCTTGATGCTTGTGTATTTTTTGATTTTTACCAACTAAGTTTATTAAAATCTACAGATGATAGAGAATCTGCTTATTTATTGGCAGATTGGGTTCAAGATGAACTAGAACTATGTACTACTGATGAAATATATAATGAGATTAATAATAAACTATCTATCTCAGTAAAAGAAAGAAATAAGATGCGTTCATTTGCAGATAGTTTCTTTAAAATTAGTTGTACATCTGATAGATTTGACAATACTTACAAAGTGTTGAAAGATTCATCGCTAGTCAATCAAAATTTTACAGATGTTAATATTCGCCAGATAGCTCGAATAATAGCCTCTGGAAAATCTACATTCATCGTAACTACAGATACGAATCTTCTATCTTACTCAGATCAAATAAAAAAAGAATATGGTGTTCTAATAGTTAGTCCTACTGAGTTAATAGTTAAATTGGATGAGCTTAAGAGAGAGTCAGAATATCAACCTGAGAAATTAGCAGGGACTCAACTATCGAAAAAAAGAGTTGCCGCAGAAGAAAAGCAAATTCTTATAGATTCTTTTGCCCTAGATGGAGAAATTGATTTTAAAACTAAGTTCTCTCAATTACTCGTTGAGAATGACAAGTACGAATGTATTGCTATTTGGGATAGCAATATTCCTATTGCTTTAATAGTATATAGTAGAGAAAATCAACACGAACTATCTGTTCCAATATTTAGAGTTAACTATAAATCTCTATCAGAAACGCTTACTAGACATATTGTATGGCGTACAATTAACTTGGCGGTTGCCGAGAGAAGAAACTTTACTAGAATAACTGAGAGTCAAGTTGATGGTTTTATTGTTAGAGTTATTCAAGATGCAGGTTTCTACTGTGTAGATGGGAACTGGATTAAAATTAACTCCAAAATCACTAAATCAGTAATTGAGGTATCAGAACATCTAATTAATATTAGTTTAGAACTTACAGATGAATATAAGAGCATCTGTAGACATTTTTCTGACAATCTGAGATCAAATGACAATGCTAATCCTGAGTTTATGTTTGATTTAGAGAAGCTATTGTATCCAACTAAGATTATTGATACAAATATTCCAAATTTTGTAATTCCTATCAAACCAAATTGGGCAAAAGAATTATTTGATGAAGAACTAGCCAGAGAAAGTTTGTTTGGTGTATCAAGATCTGAACTAGCATTAAATTGGGAAGCTGTGTATTATAGAAGCTCAAAACCAAAGCTTAAGTATCCTGCACGTATTTTGTGGTATGTATCTAGTGATGTAGATGGAGCGTATGTGAGTAAGAAATCCAAAATTTGTGCTTGTTCGACACTAGATGAGGTAGTAATTGGTAATCCTGAAGAACTTTATCTAAAATTTCGTAGACTTGGTATTTTTAAGTGGGAAGATATAAAATCAATCTCGAAAAGTGAAATTATGGCTATTAGGTTTAGTAACACAGAGATATTTAGAAATCCTGTTCCTCTAGACAAAATACATGAATCATTAGGGAAAAAGGGACAGATACAATCACCACGTCTAGTTGCTAATGAAGCATTTTTTAAAATTTATTCTCTTGGAAATTCAATATGAATAGCAAATCAATAAAAGTTTCTAGTGATGGATATGTTTTACTTTTATCCCTTCAGCCAAGATATGCTGAATTAATATTTAATGAAACAAAAAAAGTAGAACTAAGGAGAATTCGCCCTAGAGTTGATAAGGGTGACTTTCTTTTTATCTATGTATCTTCACCTGAAAAAATATTATTAGGTTCTTGTGAAGTCAAGGAAGTTATACAAAGTAGTCCCAAGAATCTTTGGCAACTTGTTAATAAAGATTCAGGACTAAAGAAAGCAGAATTCCTTGAGTATTTTGATGGAGTTTCAACTGGCTATGCGATTTCTGTTCAAAAAGTACAGAAATTTAATCAGCCAATAAGACTTTCAAGACTACAACAAGAGTGGGACGGATTTCATCCCCCACAAAGCTATAGATATTTAACAATTGAAGAAGTAGATTTGATTGGAGCTATGGCAGAACATGATATGACAAATATTTCTATGAGACTCCAACCTAGATCTAAACAAGTTGAACTTAATGTATATCAAATGTCTTCATCAAAGTAATCAGAATCAATTTTTTGGAGTGTATAGGTTTGAATTTCACTTACACCTACACCAAAGTCAATCATTAATTGAGTTAGTTTATCTCCATCAATAAGTATTATTCTTTTTTCGATAATCTTTACATATTCTTTTGCTTCTTTTGTAAATTGAGATGTAGTAATCATTACACCTTTTCGAGCTTTCATGCCCTCCAAACTGCCAGCAAAAGCTTGTACCGATGGTCTACCTACAGAATGTTCCCATCTTTTTGCTTGAATATAAATTAAGTCTAGCCCTAAATTATCTTCTTTAATAATTCCATCAATTCCACCATCGCCACTTTTTCCGACTGCTTCACCAGCATCTTTTCTTGAACCTCCATAACCCATAGCAAGCAATAAATCAACTACAAGCTTTTCAAAGAATTTTGGAGAGCAATTTTTGATTTGTTCAAGTAATTTCTCACCTAATTCTTTTTTCAATTTTTGATAGCTAATCTCAAAATTTTCTTCAGGTGTTTGATCTATATCTTCTATTACCAAAATATCAAGCTTTACACCATCACTTGACCTAATATTTTGAAATTCTTGAAACTCTGTAAACCTTTCGAGGAAGCTTCGATCAATTGAATTAGGTTGAGACTCTAACACTTCTTTCCCTCGCGAAGAAATGTAGAACGTTCCTCTTTTTCCACTTTCTAGTAATTTTGCTTTTTTTAAATACGTAACAGCCCAACCAATTCTATTTGCTAGTTTCGTTTGCCTACCACTAGGTAAAAGTTCCTTTCGATCTTCCTCATTTAAGTTAAACTGATTTGCCAAGAACTCAACTGTTTGACTAAGTAAATGTTCTTGTTCATCACCAGCGATCCGTAGCAACGGCAAAAGAAAATCTTGATATGTGGGTACAACCATTTGTGAACAATAATAGCGTTTACAGGAATTATACCTTTATTTTGCACTAAAGCTTTAAAAGCAGACGTGGTTAAGCGATCGTCTGATATGGCGATCGCTATTTTTTGGACATCAAATTTTCAAAAGGATGACGATTTTTCCAGCGATAGGTATTAAAATCTCGAAAATCAATAGATAGAATTCGCCCATGCCCCAAATGTTCCACAAGAATAATTAGTGAAGCATCCGCTAAATCCATTGGGAGAGAACTATATTGATTCATCAATTCACTGATTCTTTTCCCATCTTGAACTTTGAGATCAAAAACCTCAAAAGCCCCAACTTCCAAACTATGCATGAACGTCTGTTGAGCATTTGTGCCTGTACGTTTTAAAAGAATATGACAAGCTTCTGTAATTACGCACCACGTTGTAATCAGAGGCTCATCAATTGTATCCAAAACCTCTTGCGCGATAACATGATAATCATCATGACGGTTAATCAACGCGATCCAAAAGCCAGAATCAACGATGACCATATTTTTCATTAAGACTTTCAGTGAGATATTGCTTATAATTTGCGGACAAATCAGAATCCCCTTCAGCACAACCAATCAGCCCCGACTCTCTCAGAAGTTGTAAAGGTTTTACGGGGGATTCTTGATGCAATTTTTCGTAGTAAAGATCGATCGCCGCTTTCATAATGTCAGACGCGCCTTGATTTGTACGCTGACGAATGTAGTTAAACTTACTAGTCCGATCGCGATCAAGCCTCGCATTCACTCTCATTTTTTTGCTTGTCATAATTTTGTATGACAACAGTATAGCTCAAAAAATCTACCGCAAAAACTCTAGCGATCGCCTAACCGTTCTCACCTCGCACAACATTAGCCCTTACCCATTTCCGAAGTTCCCTTAAAGTTCCACTTTCTCCTAAAGTTAAGCGTTTCTGCACATATTCCACAATTATCGCGGCGGGTAAATCAGGAAAGGATAAACTCTTGTCGATTAGTTGATACTCTCCATTCTCTAAAGCTAAAAACGCCAAACTATAACCATCATAGCGCCACACTTCAGGCACACCTAGCAACGCATATATCGGTAAACGGCGATCGCTAGGATTGGTAATATCCACTTCTAAAACCAATTCAGGCGGCGGATCTTGCCCAACGATAATTACTTCTTTACCACGAATTGTTGGCTCATTTTGGATGTAGTAACAAGAATCTGGTTCTGCTCCTAGCTTTAATTCTGGAATTTTCATCAGTAAGGAGCCAAGCTTTCGCAAATCAATTTCTAGCTCATCAGCAAGCGCTCGAATTAAATCATCAATAAATCGATTACTACCTTCGTGGAGTGATAGTGGAGACATAATTTCTAAAGTGCCATTGAGATAATGAAACAAGGTTTTGCGGCGATCGCCTATATCAGCAAGTAAATTTTCAAAGGTTTGCCAACTAACGTTATGTAAGATCACGCGATCTTCGGCGATCGGTCTGATTTGCTCTGCGATCGAAGGTGAAGTAATGGGTTTGCTTAGTGTTGTAGCAGTCATGATAATTTCCTAATTCTCTTCGGCAATTACAATAATGGTGCGGGTTGTTGGGAAGTTAGGCTTTTCACCTAGCCATGTAATGCGATCGCTTTCAATGGCAACTTCATAACTTTTGAGCATGGTTGTTTATCTCCTTAAAGTATTTTCAAATTCTTGTTTTTTGTTAGAAATTAGAGAATGTAGGCGATCGCCCTCTGACCGTTGTTTCCTCCTCAAGTTGATTATAGGTAATTTTAAGAAACAAATGCTAGTATAAATATTAACTAAAATTATGCCTTAACATTTGCCGATATGCCGCTAAGTTGGAATGAGATTAAACAAAGAGCGATCGCCTTTTCTAAGGATTGGGAAAATGTCACTTCAGAGAAGTCGGAGTCGCAATCTTTTTGGAATGATTTTTTTAGTGTATTTGGCATTACTCGGCGGCGAGTAGCTAGTTTTGAGCTACCGATTAAAAAGGCAGATAACAAGCAAGGCTTTATTGATTTGTTGTGGAAGGGGATGATTTTGGTGGAGCATAAGTCTAGGGGCAAGGACTTAGACAAGGCGACACAACAGGCTAAGGATTATTTCCCAAATTTAAAGGAGCATGAGTTACCCAAATATATTTTGGTGTCGGATTTTCAGAAATTTAGGCTCTATGATTTGGATACGGATGTTAATCATGAGTTTGAGCTGAAAGATTTTGTAAATCATGTGCATCTATTCGGCTTTATGGCAGGATATGAGAAACGGGTTTATAAGGATGAAGATCCTGTCAATATTGATGCGGCGGAGTTGATGGGCAATCTACACGATCGCCTCAAGGAGATTGGCTATAGTGGGCATGACTTAGAGGTATATCTAGTACGGCTGTTATTTTGCCTATTTGCTGATGATACGAGCATATTTGAGAAGGGGATTTTTTGGGAATATATCGATCGCCATACTAAGGAAGATGGTAGCGATTTGGCGATGCACATTGCTTCGATATTTCATGTTTTGAATACACCGAAGGAGAAGCGTTTAAAAAATTTAGATGAGAGTTTGGTGCAGTTTCCCTATGTGAATGGGAAGTTATTTGAGGAGTCTTTACAGCCTGCGGCGTTTGATCGGCAGATGCGCGATATATTGCTGGAGGCTTGTGCGTTCGATTGGGGCAAGATTTCACCTGCAATTTTTGGGTCAATGTTTCAGGCGGTGATGAATCAGACAGAACGGCGAAATTTGGGGGCGCATTATACTTCTGAGAAGAATATCCAAAAGTTGATTAGACCGCTTTTTTTGGATGATTTGTATGTTGAGTTTGAGAAAGCTAAGGGAAGCAAGGGCAAGCTAGAGGAGTTACATGAAAAGATTGCAAATTTGCATTTTCTCGATCCTGCTTGTGGTTGCGGCAACTTTTTGATCATTACTTATCGGGAGTTGAGAGATTTAGAGCTTGAAATTTTAAAGGAGTTGTATAGGAAGCATAAGAGTTTCCTTGATGTGCGGTTGTTTATTCAGGTGGATGTCGATCAGTTTGCGGGGATTGAGTACGATGAGTTTGCAGTACAGGTGGCTGAGGTGGCGATGTGGTTGATCGACCATCAGATGAATATCAAGGTTAGTAATGAGTTTGGGCAGTATTTCACAAGACTGCCACTTGAGAAAGCCGCCAAAATTGTGCATGGTAATTCCTTGAGAATTGATTGGCACTCAGTTATTCCCACAGAGAAATTGCACTTTATTTTAGGCAATCCACCCTTTGTTGGCAAACAAGAGAAAAACAAAGAGCAGAAAGATGATATCCAGAATATTTTTGCAGAAATCAAAGGTGCAGGTGTACTAGATTATGTAGCGGCTTGGTATCTTAAAGCAGCTCAATTTATCCAAAAGACTAACATTTACTGTGCTTTTGTCAGCACAAATTCAATTGCCCAAGGGGAACAGGTTGGCATTCTTTGGCAAGAACTTTATAACAATTATAATATCAAAATTCATTTTGCTCATCGGACTTTTCGTTGGAACAATGAGGCTAAAGGCAATGCGGCTGTGCATTGCGTAATTATTGGATTTGGTTTGCAGGATGTTGAAAACAAAAGGATTTTTAATTATGCAGATATTAAAGGAGTACCAACAGAGAGAAAAGTTAAAAATATCAATCCTTATTTAGTCGAAGGGAATGACTTAGTAATTCTCAAAAAGACTAAACCAATTTGTGATATTCCTGAAATGCTCTATGGCAATAAAATTGTTGACGGCGGATTTTATCTTTTTAATGATGAAGAGAAACAGGATTTTATATCTAAAGAGCCAGAATCGGCTAAATTTTTTCGTCCAATTTTGAGCGGTGAAGAGTTTTTAAATGGTAAAAATAGATGGGTTCTCTATTTGCGAGATATACCGCCAAGCGAAATCAAGAAGTTACCCAAGATCCTTGAAAGAATTGAATCTGTTAAAAAGTATCGCCTAGAAAGTCCAAAATCTCAAACTCGTGACATGGCGAATTTGCCTACTCTTTTTGCTGAACCAAGGCAACCTAACAGTGATTTCTTATTGGTTCCACGAACCTCTTCGGAAACAAGAAAGTATATTCCCTTTAGCTTTTATTCTAAGGATTTTATTGTAAATGATAGTTGTATCGCTTTACCCAATGCGACTATCTATCATTTCGGTATTCTAACCTCTGAAATGCACATGGCTTGGGTGAGATATGTATGCGGTAGGCTAAAAAGTGATTTTCGTTATTCCAATACAATCGTTTACAACAACTATCCATTCCCTGAAAACGTCAGCGACAAACAAAAGCAAAAAGTGGAAACCGCCGCGCAATCAGTATTAGACACAAGGGCAAAATATCCCGATAGCAGCCTCGCCGATCTTTACGATCCTCTCACCATGCCGCCCGACCTCGTAAAAGCCCACCAAACCCTAGACAAAGCCGTAGACCTTTGCTATCGTCCCCAACCCTTCGTTAGTGAACTAAACCGCATCGAATATTTATTTAACCTCTATGAAGCCTTAAGTGCGCCATTGCTCAAAGTCGAGAAGAAAAAACGAGTTAAGAGGAAAGATGCTTAAGCAATCGTCTGATATGGCGATCGCTAAGCTGCGTTGTCCGCAGGCAATCCGAAGGCATCCCAACCCATTGGGTGTAAGACTTGATAGCCCTGCATTCTTTTGTAACGAGCAATTACAAATGAAAAGGTGGGATAGAGCGACAGGGTTCCCACAATGATAAATACGCCCATTTTCGCCCAAAATACAGGTTTTTCCATATAATAGGAGGCATCTTTGGCATAGTACAGAACGCGCAAAATACCTGTGACTAAGACGGTTATACCTGCGATGCCATAAATGGTATCGGCAATCAGAATCCGCCAACCATCGCGATTGGTAAGGTCTTGCTTGAGGGTAAATAACTCGGTTGACAATGCTGCAAAAATCAAACCCAAACTCAAATAATGCAAATACGCAGCGATCGCACTAGCCCACGTAAAATACTCCTAACACATTAACGATGTTAAATGTCTATGATAACGACAGCTATGATTGATTGATATTTAACTTTATCGCTAACAATGAATACTACCCCAAGCCCAACAGCCAATATCCTCGACATCATCAGAGCCGATTACGCGAAATTTCCTGAAGCGCAAACCTATAGCATCTATAGCGAAGATGTCTATTTTAAAGATCCTGTTTATAACTTTCGGGGCATCAAGCAATATCAAAAGATGATTGGCTTCATCACATTTTGGTTTAAAAACCTCAAGCTAGAACTCCATGATCTTGCTCGCCATGAAAACCTAATTAAAGCCGAATGGACTATGAGTTGGGATGCGCCCCTGCCTTGGAAACCCAGAATCAGCGTCACAGGCTGGAGCGATCTCACCCTTGACACCACAGGAGAGCTAATTATTTCTCACATCGACTATTGGCGATGCAGCAAATTAGATGTGATCAAACAACATCTGCCTATACCTAATTAAACAGGCGGCTATCCCTACGCTAACCCTCTAGTAAGGAGCCTAGAAGCTTTTTATAATAGGCACATTAGTTTCAACCCCATAACAAAATGGCAGTTAAAAAAGAAGATCCCAAGCGATCGCGCGCCCGACTGATTGGCAATGTGCTGTTGCTAATTGGTGCAGGTTTGCTGATTATCAATATCTTTTTACCAAATTTATTTGCACCTCCTTTGGCGAGAGTTCCCTACAGCCTATTCGTCCATGATGTCGAAGAAGGCACTGTACAGAGGGTCTATATCGGGCAGGATCAGATCACCTATCAACTCAAAGGTCCTAGCCCCGACATTGCGGGTGATGTCATGTCCACTACGCCGATTTTTGACCTTAATTTACCCGATCGCCTCGAAAAAAGTGGGGTGGAATTTGCGGCGGCTCCTGTCAAGAAATCAGGTTGGTTCGGCACATTATTGAGTTGGGTGATTCCACCATTAATTTTTGTTGGTATTTTCCAACTATTTAGCCGTAATAATGCGGGAGGCGGTCCAGGCGGCTTACAGATCGGTAAGAGCAAAGCCAAGGTCTATGTCGAAGGTGAATCTACCAAAACCATGTTTGTGGATGTGGCGGGTGTCGATGAAGCGAAACAAGAACTGCAAGAGATTGTCCAGTTTCTAAAAACCCCTGAGAAATACACCAAAATTGGGGCGAAGATTCCCAAAGGGGTCTTGCTAGTGGGCCCGCCTGGTACTGGTAAAACCCTATTAGCAAAGGCTGTCGCTGGAGAAGCAGGTGTGCCATTCTTTAGCATTTCTGGTTCGGAATTTGTGGAATTGTTTGTGGGTGTTGGTTCTTCGCGGGTGCGGGATTTATTTGAACAGGCGAAAAAGCAATCTCCCTGTATCGTCTTTATCGATGAATTAGATGCGATCGGTAAGGCGCGTTCTAGTGGTGGTATGTATGGCGGCAATGATGAACGAGAGCAAACCCTTAATCAATTGCTAACGGAAATGGATGGTTTTGGTGTCGATGGTACAACCGTAATTGTATTAGCGGCAACTAACCGTCCTGAAACCCTTGACCAAGCTTTGCTGCGTCCAGGTCGCTTTGATCGCCAAGTATTGGTCGATCGCCCTGATAAGATCGGACGTGAAGCGATTCTCAAAATCCATGCTGCCAAAGTCACCCTTGATCCTAGCGTTGACCTGTCTGTAATTGCTACACGCACTTCGGGATTTGCAGGGGCAGATCTTGCCAACCTCGTTAACGAAGCCGCCCTTCTAGCCGCCAGAGCCGAACGTGAAACAGTGCTTTTGGAAGACTTTGCTGAGGCTGTGGAGCGTGTCGTTGCAGGCTTGGAGAAAAAGAGCCGCGTTCTCAATGAAAAAGAGAAAAAGATTGTTGCCTATCACGAAGTTGGTCATGCGATCGTGGGCGCTCTTAACCCTGGCAGTGGCAAGGTAGAAAAGATCTCGATTGTGCCGCGTGGTATGGCTGCCCTTGGTTATACGCTGCAACTGCCCACTGAAGATCGCTTCTTGATGAGCAAAGAGGAAATCGAAGCGCAAATTGCTACTCTCCTCGGTGGGCGATCGGCTGAAGAAATTATCTTTGGCAGTATCACAACAGGTGCATCTAATGATCTGCAAAGGGCAACCGATTTGGCGGACAAGATGGTAACTAGCTATGGCATGAGTGATACCCTTGGTCCTCTGGCATATCAAAAGCAACAGAGCCAGTTTTTGGGTGGTATGGAAATGGCGCGTAATGTCAGCCCTGCCACTTCTGAGGCGATCGACCAAGAGATTAAGTCAATTGTGGAGTCTGCTCACGAGAAGGCGCTTGCCATTCTCAAAGCAAATCGTCACTTGCTAGAAACCATTTCGGAAAAGCTTTTGGAAACCGAAGTGATTGAGGGCGATTCGCTCACGGAACTACTCGCGCAAGTACAACCAGTTGCCTAAGGTCTGCAAATAGCATAATTTGTGCAATCACAGCCCAAAAGTGGTGGGTAGCCAAGCCTCCCATTGCTTTTGGGATTTACGCAAACTACAGCGCTTTGCGCTCAAACCCAAACCAAGAAAAAGTTTTGAAAGCGTTGCTTTGCAACGCTTTCAAAACTTTTTCTTGTGGTTCGCTTAAGGGGCAGTTCATCAACTGCCCTCGCGTTAGCAATCAGGGTTTCAATTTCTCTAGACCAGCCCTCAGGCAAAAGAAGCTCAGGCACAAACCACAATCGCAATTAGTGACGCGATCGCCAGAGATTGAGAAAGTCGTTAATCTCTTGCAATAGCCAATCCTTTTCAGGACGGGTTAAACCAGAACCGAACTTATGGGCATAGATGCCTTGTTGCAGACATAGCTGCATTACAGGCTGTCCATTGACTTCGTAACTGCTTTTCATTTCCACTTGGCGTAGATCTTGGGTTCTGCCCTGCACATGACGCTTCACGCCCAAAATATCCCAATCAATCGTAAAGGTGCGATCGCCGATCATTAAACTAATCTTCCCAAATACCACCGTTAGACCGACATAGGTTAAACCCACCCCAATCACCCAAAAGGGAATTGAAAACAGGGCAAATATACCTGCCTTCAGCGCCATTGATGTCCAAACGATCAGAAATCCATTCCAAAATAGCGAGAAGAATAATAAACCCGCCCCTTCGCCTGTGACCCCTGCGGCGGGAATATCGATTTTGAGCAGGTCTTCGGTTTTTTGGAGATTGATGCGACTGCCAAGGGGCTTAGGATATTGATAGGCGGCGGCGGGGCGAGCGTAGTTACTGGCTAAAGTATTTGCCAGATTGTAACTGGTGCGGGTGGCGGGTTGATAATTGGCTTGTTTGAGAATGCGTTGAATTTCTTCGTCACTATATGCCGCATCTTGCCCTTGAGTTTGCAGCGAATTTAGGGCTTGACGGGCATTGTTAAAGCGATCCTCGATCGCTGGCTCAATCATCCTGTCTAGCCATTTGGCAAAATGCTCGGAAATATTGACGGAACCTCGAAAATTAATTTTCAGCTTTTGTTCGGGCAGATCCGCAGGCGATCGCCCCGTCAATAAAAACAAAATCGTTGCACCAAGGGCGTAAAGATCAGTGGCGGGGACAGCCTTACCGCGAAACTGTTCGGGGGGCATATAGCCATAGGTTCCCACGACAGTGCTGCCGCCAATTTGAGTATTGCGATAGGTATCTTGGACTGCGCCAAAATCCACCAACATAATTTTGCCATCAGTCTGCATGATCAAGTTTTGCGGCTTGATGTCGCGGTGAATTACGGGTGGCTTCAGTTCATGGAGATAAATTAATATTTCTAACACCTGCACCGCGATCGCCTGTACATCCTTCTCACTGCCATGCCAGCCATCGGCGATCGCCTGAAATAGTGACCGCCCCTCCACCAACTCCTGCACGATATAAAAACCGCGATCGCTCTCCGTATCAATCTGAAAGTAATCCAAATAACTGGCGATGGCAGGATGATTTAACTGGGCTAAAACCTTAGCTTCCCGCTCAAATAGCTCTAGGATTTTCCAATCATGCATCCGCCGAAAGGACAACGCCTTCAGTGCCACGCGATCGCCCGTCTGTAAATCTTGAGCGCCATAGGTAATCCCAATGCCCCCCTCACCAAGGACATTGACAATCTGATAACGCGATCGGACAATTTCACCGTATTGATGTAATTCGGACATGGCTTAGACAACTAAGGTTTTAAAACCCCAAAATGAGCGATCAATAAAGATATTTTTGCTTGACATTCCCCGCGGTGAAGCGACGGGGATTCCTGAGCTAATCACAGCCCTTTCTGCTTGCACATACTTAGGTCTTACACGATTATGTCCCATCCGAGCTTACTAGAATATTCCTT
>NZ_JACJPY010000103.1 GCF_014696345.1 Pseudanabaena cinerea FACHB-1277 | reverse complement strand
GTTGGATAACATCATAGATATTATTTTTTTAATTTATGGCTTCTAGTTTAACAAATTAGGAGCGCTTTTTTCTGATTATTTTCTATCGTTCAACACTTCTGGCAAATACGAAAAACATACTCACCATATTTTAGCTGAAAGATTAGGCGATCGCACTTTTGTTTACACATTAACCGAACTCTTTTGCTTTTCAGAATATTTTGGGCGATCGCCCAAACTACCCTTACCCTCAGCGATCGCGCATTGACTGAGCATTTTTATTATATTGTGATTTAAGAGATCCTGAAAAGATGAGATTATGAAGGTTAAAGAAATTCTAAAAATCCTTGAAAATGATGGTTGGTATATTGATCGCATTACGGGCAGTCACCGTATCCTCAAACATCCACATAAATCGGGTATCGTAGTACTGGCAGGTAAGCCAAGTAAAGACTTAGCTGAAGGCACAAAGAAAAGCATTTTCTCCCAAGCACAATTAGAGGACAAGCGATGAAAAACTATGCAGTTGTATACGAATGGTCAGGCAATAACTATTCTGCCTATGTTCCAGATTTACTAGGATGTGTAGCCTGCGCTGACACGCTCCAAGAAACAGAAACACTGATTAAAGAAGCCATAGAACTATATCTAGAAGTACTTCGAGAAGACGGACTCCCCATACCCGAACCTGCTACCGAAGTTGGGAAAGTAGCGGTGATGGTATAGGAAATCGCGCTTTTGTCTAGCTGATTTTATGAGAGAGGCGATCGCGCCTTTTGACAATACCCTATACTAAATCAATCAACTTGCACTTAGCAAATTACTTTTATGCCTGAAGTTGTAGAAATCCCCATCGAACTAACCAAATTTCAGCTTCCAGAAGCAGTTCATGCAAGGCTTCAGTTTTTACTCGATCGCCAAGATTCAGGACATACGCTATCACAGAACGAAACACAAGAAGCACAAGGACTCATCGATTTAGCGGAATTTCTGTCCTTACTTTTTTTGCGATCGCAACGAGTGCAAAAGTTTAGTTAAATGTCATCAATTCCCACATCCCTCCGCAGATTAGTCATCCAGAGATCTAGCGATCGCTGTGAATATTGCGGCATCTCGCAAATAGGTCAAGTAGCCACCTTTCATATTGACCATGTTATCCCCGTTGTCGCTGGCGGCGGAACAACTCCCGACAATTTAGCCCTTGCCTGCGTATCCTGTTCACTCAGAAAAGGCGCACGTCAAGAAATTGAAGACCTAGAAACAGGCACGACTGTAAACATTTTCAATCCTCGTCAACAGGCATGGGATGACCATTTCTATTGGGAAGGTGTAAAAGTTGTTGGATTAACACCTACAGGAAGGGCAACTATCAAAGCTTTGGACTTAAATAGACCAACGATGTTAGCAATTCGCGCTGAAGAAGAGTTATTAGGTCGCCATCCTCCGAGCTAAAAGTTATATTTTTAGCTGAAAGATTAGGCGATCGCGCTTTTGGTTAGCTGATTTTATGAGAGAGGCGATCGCGCCCTTTGGCAATAGCTTATACTAAATCAATCAACTTGCACTTAGTCCATTACTTTTATGCCTGAAGTTGGAAAAATCTGCATCGAACCAACCAAATTCCAGCCCTTTTTTTGCACTCGCAACGATCGCAAAGGTTGAGTTAAATGTCATCAATTCCCCTGCCGTTCTGATTTGCCGCCGATAGGTGATCGGACTACAACTAAGAATGTCATCAGTCCCGCAGGGCGAGAAACAATTGTAATTCGAGGCTAGAGAATGCTTGCTATGTCGATTTCAGAGCCAATTTTAGTTGTTTATGGTGAACCGCTTAAAGCGATCGCCGCTACAGATTTACGCCAATCACGGGTTGATGAGTTTTTAGCATCACGATCTTTGCAGCCTAAGAGCCGTCAAGCTTATCAAGCGGACTTGCGGATATTTATGGATTGGTGCGACTTAGCTTGGGTGGATGTGAGTCGGCGCAAAGTGACGCAGTTTAAAACTTTTTTGCTGAAAGAGCGTGAGTTGGCGCTGAGTTCGGTGAATCGGGTGTTGCGGACGCTGAAATCGTTTTATCGATGGATGTTGCTTTCGGAATATGTGGTTGCCGATCCGACGATTGGCATTCAGCAGGAGCGACTGCCTGACCCTGTGGCTAAGGATTTGGAGGATGAGGAGATATTGCGGATTTATGAGGCGATCGCCTTGAGTAAAGTGATGTTACGCGATCGGGCTTTGTTTTCGGTGTTGTTACATGGATTGAGGGCAGAGGAGGTTTGTCGTTTGAATATTGAGGATTATGTACATGGGGAATTGGTGATCAAGGAGGCGAAGTGGGATAGTAAGGGAGAAGTACCTTTAACAAAGCTAGGGATTCAGGATTTGGATGCTTATTTGGATTGGAGAAGGGAACGGGAAGGGGGGCTCTTGCTTGATAGTGCTTTGTTTGTGTCTTGTTCTAATCGTAGTCAGGGTAAGCGATTGACCTATTGGGGAATTCGTCATGTGATGGATGATTTGGCAGAGAAGACGGGGATTGATTTGCATTCCCATCGGGGACGACATACATTTGCGACAAATTTGATTGTGAAGTATGAGTTAGATCCTTCTTTGGCGATGGAGTTGACTAGACATCGGGATGTGAGGAGTTTTAGGCGTTATACCAATCGTAAGAATAAGGTTGCGGCGAAACGTGCTTTTTTGAAGGCAGCAGAGAGATTGAATGCTGATTGACTGATAAAAGTACTTGCAATTCTTGTCAGACAAATTGCGCTCATATTCTAGCTGCACCCTGCCATAGCGCATCTTCACTATTTCTAGCTTACGCTCCAAAGTCATCGATGTTTTTAGCGAATACCCAGACTTTTCAAACACGCTCTAACTCTGGCAAATTTAGCTCTTGTAGTTTAACTTTGCCCTGCATGGCGATCGCCAATGCTCTAATTACCGACTCCGCCCGATCGCCATACATACTTGCTCCCAAAATCCTGTTCTGAGTATCACAAATAATTTTACAGAGTCCACCATCAGTGGTCACGGTTTCTAGAATGTTGATTCTGTTGATTCTATATTTTTGTTGGGCGATCGCGGCAGTCAAACCCACTTGGGCGATCGGCGGCTTGGTCGGTGTGACCGTAACGATTGGCTGTGTGGGCAGCACAATTGATTGAGATAAATTAGGAATTTTGTTAATGACTTGGGCAATATCACGATCGCTGTAACAGGAAAAGCGATTGTGCGAATTGGGAATGGGATAATTGCGCTGGGGATAGGGAATCAGCAGCCGATCGCAATCAATGGTTGCGGGACGATTGAGCCAAAGCCGCGATCGCCCATCCTTTAGTTCAACCGCCGTAATTTGTACTTGGGTATGCACAGCGATGCCTGCAATCTCTAACTTAGCTTGGAGCGTTCGCGCCACCTCCACATCAACATGGGGCAGAATATGTCGATGACTAGCCAACAAAATTGTGTGAATCCCCAATAAATTTGTAATTTGGGCGATCGTGCAGGCGAGGGAATCATCGCCGAGAATGGCGATCGAGTTTGGTAACTGGGGCGCATTATCTTGATTTTGTAACTCAATTACCCAATTAAAAACCTCAGCAGCCGTCACATAAGGATGTTCTGCCAAGCCCAACACCTGATCGGGAAACGGGGCCATGGGAGAGGCGATCGCATAGATATGAGCTTGCGGTTCGATCGTTTCTTTTTGCTGATTCTGTTCTTGATTCTTTCTTTGACCATCGATAATATCCACGCCCCTGATATTCACCACAGTGCCGATCATGTTTGCTTCTGTGGGGTTTAAATGCTCCTTAGATGGGCAGACTGACTTTGAATGTAGGTTAGTATTGATCATTGACAAGGATGCTAATAAATCTCGTCCATACCTGAGTTGAGCTTGATCATATTTCTGGTCGATCCACCATCCTACCCTTGCTCCAAGGCGAGAAGCCTCTATCACTAAACGATATGCAGCATCATTAACACCAATGACAACTAGATCATAATCCATACAAAATATAGCCTTTTGAGTAGTACGGGAAATTCATTAGCCAGGTTTCAGGAGTCTTAGCTAATCAAGACTTCCTGAAATTTATCTGGGTTCTAATTTGACTCTAATTTGATTCTACTTTGATTTTAATTTGATATATTGAGCTAACCTGCCCATACACAATAATGCTAACATCACCAAGCATTTACCTCGACATGGCGATTGATCGCCAGCCGATTGTGATTGCCTCTCAAACCTTGGTAATCTCCGCGATCAAACAAATGAATCAGGCGATCGCCACCGCCGCAGTGAATGAATCAGGCGATCTCCCCTTGCTAGAGGCAAGGGCAGGTTATGTATTGGTGGTTGATTTTGCTGAAAAAGGTCTGGTATCTGGCATATTTAGCAATTGGGATGTGCTGCGACTATTAGAAAATGGCGCGGATCTGCATCAGTTAACCCTTGGGGAAGTCACCCAACCCATAGGTATTGTGGTGCAGCGATCGCAAATTAGTGATCTCCCTTCAGTCCAACGCTTGATGGAGCAGTTTCATTGTCGCTATATCCCAATCCTTGACGACAGCCAAAGGATTTTGGGCGTGATTAGCCAAGCAAGCATGATGTGGGCAAATCAGAAATTGACTGAAGCAAGATTGAGCAATGCCGAAGCTCAAAAAACAGCGATATTAACCGCGATGCCAGACTTGATCTATCGCATTAGCGATCAGGGTATTTACCTAGAAAGCTTTGCGAGTAACTATGTCACCGATCTACTGCCCGCAACTGTTGACCCGATTAGCAAACATCTCAATGATGTACTACCCAAACATCTCGCCGATCGCAAAATGCAGGCAATCCAACGGGCGATCGCCACCGATACGATCCAGTCCTTTGAGCAGCATTGGGTACTTGAGCAAGGCATCCAATATGAAGAGGTGCAGGTAGTCAAGGTTAATGACCAAGAAGCCCTCACCATTATTCGCAATATCAGCGATCGAAAACAGGCAGAATTAGCACTGCGAGAGTCAGAGATGCGCTTTAGAAGTATGTTTGATCATGCTGCCGTGGCGATCGGCATTGCTAATATCGCTGGCAAACATATTGCCAATAACCCTGCGATGTGCCAAATGCTGGGCTATTCAGAATCAGAATTGCGATGTTTTACCTTTCAAGAAATCACCCACCCTGACGATCTTGATAGCGATCTTTTCCATTACCAACAATTGCTCAATGGCAATATCGATCGCTATCACATTGAAAAAAGGTTTCGCCATAAAAATGGGGAATTTATTTGGGGATTAATGAGCGTCTCCCTAGTTAGGGACAGCAATAACAAGCCTCTGTATGACATTGCCCTGATTCAAAATATCAATGAACTCAAAGCCACGCAACAACAACTATCAACCATCAATCAAGAATTAGAATTAAAGATTCAACAGCGCACCGCCGACCTCGCCGAAAGTGAATTGCGAAAGCGCCAGATTCTCAATGCCATTCCCGATCTTCTGCTCAGACTAAAGCGGGATGGTACTTGCCTAGATTGCATCATGCCCAAAACTCCAGACCAGGGGGGATTTATTTTCATTAAACAACATATTTCTGAGGTCTTAAGTCCAGAAATTATTGCGGAACAAATGGCTGCCTTTGATCGGGCGATCGCCACAGGTGAAGTGCAGATCTATGAACATAAATTGGAAAAACATGGCAAATGGATCTATGAAGAAGTGAGGGTCAGCCCCTGCGGAGCAGATGAAGTATTGGTTTTAATTAGAAATATTAGCGATCGCAAACAGGCAGAAGCCAACCTGCAAATGACTAATGAGAAACTCATCGCCACTAACCATGAATTAGAACGCATGACCCGACTCAAGGATGAGTTCTTAGCGACTATGAGCCATGAATTACGCACACCCCTCAATGCCATCATGGGTATATCAGAAGGATTGATGGACGAGGTGTTTGGCAAGTTAAATTCTAAACAGCTTAGTTCCCTTGCCACAGTTCGTAAGAGCGGCGCACATTTACTAGAGCTAATCAATGACATTCTCGATGTCGCCAAAATTGAAGCAGGAATGTTCACTCTCGATCTCAGTGCAGTTTGCCTAGAGCTTTTATGCAGCAGTACCGTTAACTTCATCAAGCATCTGGCGACCAGAAAAAACATCAAGCTAAGTTTGCATATTGATCCCCTTACTCCCGCCATGATCACAGTTGATGAACGGCGAATGCGGCAGATTTTGATCAATCTACTCAGTAATGCCGTGAAGTTTACCCCCGCCCAAGGGAAGGTGAATCTAGATGTACAAATGATAAGTATGTCTTTGGTTCGCGATCATGATGATCATTTTTGCGCTGCAAATGAGGCGATCGCTAATGTTGATCTTAGTGAAGCCAACGGACAAATTCACGAAATCTGGTTTACCGTATCCGACACAGGGATTGGCATAGCTGAGTCAGATGTGGATAAGTTATTTCAACCCTTTGTGCAGATTGACAGTAATCTCAATCGACAATATGCAGGGACAGGCTTAGGTCTAAACCTTGTCAAACGACTTACAGAACTGCATGGTGGTCATGTCAGTGTTTCAAGCCAGCTAGATCAAGGCAGTTCCTTTATTGTTAAGATTCCTTTACTACAAACCTAAAAACAGCGCAGCCATTTAAGGACTTGAAACCCTGATTCTCATGTAGGGCAATTTATAAACTGCCCCTACTTTTGGCTACTTTCGCGTGAGTACTCACATTCCTGCTTCTGCTAGCGCCTTACTAAAAATGCGGGTAAGTCAACTTTGGGCTTAGGTCGTAGCGATTGCATACTAAGGTCTGCATTCGTTATTGGTACTAGTAACTCAACGGGCATTGGTTCGGCTGCGGCGGGTGCATTGGTAGTTAAATGTCTAATCGGACGATCAGCCAAAAGTTTCTCAAGAGCGCCACTCAACTGCAACGCATGATGTTGATGACGAACAGATTGCTCCTTCCAATGCTGAATCGCCGCTTCATACTCCGCAGACTTCGATGCTTGGCGCAAAACCTGATCCTGCAATTCCTCTATCTGCTGTTCTAACTCCTGTACCCGCGATAGATCGCTGACATATTCATTTTCTAAACCGCGCAATGACTGGTGCAATTTCGCTTGGTTGGATAAATGCTGTATCAATTCCTCTTCCAGTTGATCGCGCTGTGCCTTAATTTCCGTGAGCTTTGCCTCGGCGATACTAATGGTTTTGGTGGATTCTTTGAGTAAGGCTTGGGTGGATTCCAATTCGGCGGCAAGGGTTTGTTGCGAAATATCAAGGGCAGTATTTTGGCATTGCAATTGATTAATTAATTCCGCCTTTGCCTGTATTTCTTGAATGTATTCTTGAACAATTAGCGACGAGTCTTCGGATGCGATCGCCACTTGTAACCTTTGCTGCAATTCAGTTTCTAGTTTGGCATTCAGTTCCGCAACTTGCCGATCGCGATCATTAGCCACACTGATAATTTCCTGCTCCAATTGATCGACATATTCACATTCAAATTGGTGTTGCGATCGCAGAGCCTCTAGCTCCTGTTGTAGGCGATCGCGATCGGCCGTCAGGTTATCAATAATCCCTAGATTGCTTTGCAAGTTGGGCGGCGTTTCAGCCAGCCATTCCGATTCATCGCCCAATGGTTTCGCCAAAGACTGATCCAAGGATTGATCTAAAAGGGCTTCAAGATCATCATCTAGATTATCAACAGTCATTGCCTTGACTAAAACTTCTCGCAATATTGTTTCGTGTTTCAAGTCGCTCACAGATAACCTCACCCACAATGCCGAGGGATTTTTACATGACAAAGATTAGCAGACTTTTCCAAATTTGCAATTTTTTATTTAAAAAACCACAGAAGTGACGGTTTTTTCTGCTCTACAGCCCCAAAACCCCCCAAATATTTATAGGTTGTAAGTTAGTGCAAAGCGCTGTAACAAGTCTAGCGACAGCTATAATCTAGGCTAGATCAAAACCTATTGGGAGTTGTATATGCTAGACAAACGTGACTACACCCTGATCATCGATAAAAGTGGCAGTATGTCAACCACTGACTCAGGCACGAACAAAAGTCGCTGGGAAACAATTAAAGAATCGACCCTTGCCCTCGCCCGTAAATGCGATCAAATTGATCCCGATGGCATCACCGTTTATCTATTTTCAGGCAAATTTAAACGCTACGATAATGTCTCTGCCGCAAAGGTTGAACAAATTTTTCAAGAAAATGAGCCAATGGGTGGCACTAATCTCACGGCAGTGTTACAGGATGCGTTAAATAATTTCTTTCAACGTAAAAAAGCAGGGGAGGTCAAGACTGGTGAAACTATTTTGATTATTACCGATGGCGAACCAGACGATCGCCGCTCTGTGTTTGAAGTAATCATCGAAGCCACTAAGCGCATGACCACCGATGAGGAGCTTGCTTTGTCTTTTATCCAAGTGGGGCGCGATCGCAATGCCACGGATTTCTTAAAGGCGCTAGATGACAAATTGCAGAGTATTGGTGCTGCCTTTGATATTGTCGATACAGTCACAGTTTCTGACATGGAAGATATGACGATTTCTGAAGTGTTGCTCAGTGCTATTAGTGACTAAATTATTAGGCTAGGCTTTGCCTAGCTCAACAATTTAGAATCTTGCTATGAACATAAATTTTGTGTAAATTCTATGGAATCCCTTGATTCGATCTTGGCAAATCTTCAGCAAAAATATCAAGAACCTAGCCCCAGCGATCGCCCAGATCCAATTAAGGCGAAGGCGGCTAGTGATGATATTGCCAAGGATATGGCAGATTTAGATCTGGATTATTTAAATTTGCCAGCCTCTAAGCCCAACTCCATCGATCTTTTATTGGCTGATCTGCGCCAATCTGCGGCTTCGCCAAATACCGCATCAGTTCAAGAAGACATTCAAGTTTCAGCATCAATACCGCAAGATTTCGCCATCAATCTCAGTAAATCTGCGATTAGCGCCGATCTGCAACAGGTTTCAGCAGAGCAAAGTGCCAAGGATCAACAGGCAAGATCTGAAGCAGCGCAAAAATGGCTCAAAGCACTCGATCCTCTATCGGGTGAGGGCTTATGGTTTGCCGAATTTGCCAAAAATTATGATTCCCATCTAGAAGCAGCGATCGCCTTGTTATCGCAACCGTAATATGGCTAAAACTGGTCGAATGGATGTGGTTAAAATACAGGCGACCATAGCTCAGCGATCGGCAACTGCCAATCGGGGAATAGGTCGGGCAGGGTTAAGATATCACCATCCTTCAGTTGGATTGGTTCTTGCCCAAGCCGCCGAACTTCTAGCCACCTTTGCTCAGGGTGAATTAAAATCCCAACTAGAGTCCCCTGTTCTAAAAAGCGATCAATCTTAGTGCGAAGTGCAATCAAACTGTCAGAGGGCGACTTCACCTCTACCATCAAATCTGGCGCTAGTTCGGCAAAACCGCGAGGACTACGCCGCAACCGTTCCGCCCACACAAATGACACATCTGGGGCGCGAGTATCGGAATTTGGCAAAATAAACCCTGCCCCTGCCCCCGTCACCCGTCCAAGCTGCCGTGGTCTTATCCAGTTACCTAACTGACGACCAAATTCAAAAGCAACTTCATCCGATTCATAGCCCGATGGACTCATAACCACAATGTCCCCATTCACCAGTTCAATCCGATAGTCACCATCTAATTTGGCTTGCACCCGCTCTAAGTCTGTCACTGTTAAGTTCATGGCTGCACATCTTAAGAGTCTTAAACTACACTATAGCTATATTTTACGCCCTGCTAGACATTGACTAGGCGTGATGCCAAACTGTCGTCGATTTGTGGAACAAGGCTAATGCAAATTTATCGAATTCCTGTATTGCGTGATAACTATATTTTTTTGCTGCATGACCAAGAGCAGAATATAGCCGCAGTGGTTGATCCTGCCCAAGCAGAGCCAGTTTTAGATAAACTACGATCGCTGAATGTGGAATTAGTTGCCATTTTCAACACCCATCACCACAGCGATCATGTAGGTGGTAATTCGGCTTTGCATAAACGATTTCCCAAGGCGATCGTTTATGGCGGTGCTGAGGATCATGGGCGGATTCCCCATCAGACTGTATTTTTGCGGGGTGGCGATCGCTTTTACTTTGGCGATCGCGAGGTGATCGTATTTTTTGTACCTGGACATACCTATGCCCACATTGCCTATTACCTGCCGCCGAGAAGTCAAGATATTGAGCAAACAGGCGAACTATTTTGTGGTGATACCATCTTTGGTGGCGGCTGTGGGCGGCTATTTGAAGGTACACCCGCACAGATGTTAGCCTCCATCGATCAATTGCGGCAACTGCCCGACCATACGCGCCTATGGTGCGCCCATGAATATACCCTGAGCAATCTCAAATTTGCCTTAACCGTTGAGCCAGATAATCTGGAACTGCAAACTAGATTCAATACTGTTTTAGCCATGCGCTCCAATGACGAGGCAACTATTCCCAGTACCATCGGCTTAGAAAAGCGCACTAATCCGTTCCTGCGTTGGGATGTCCCGACAATTCAGCGATCGGTTGGCATTGATATCCCCGATCGCGTATTTGCCAGACTGCGCGGCAAAAAAGATGTTTTTTAGTCACTATAGCTATCGTCATGCAACTACACAATGCTTTACATTTGCCCCACTAATCACGACTAACGGTAAAGTGTTAGTAATTTATTTAGTAACTTATTTAGTAACTTATTTAAAACTATGACAATCGCCCCTATATCCCCCGTCAAGGGTTTACCAAAAGTTCCTACTGACTCAAAAGCCCGTGTCAGTTCTTTTATGAAAGGTTTGCAAGATAGTATTTGCCAAGGTCTAGAAGAGTTAGACGGCAAGGCAAAGTTTCAGCAGGATGAATGGATACGTCCTGAGGGAGGCGGTGGGCGATCGCGGGTGATTGTCGATGGAGACTATTTTGATAAGGGCGGCGTGAACTTTTCGGAAGTACAAGGTTCGCAATTACCCCCCGCAATTTTGCGCCATCATCCCGAAGTGGCTGGGCATAATTTTTATGCCACAGGCACATCCATGGTGCTGCATCCCAAAAATCCCTATGCACCCACAGTTCATCTGAATTATCGCTATTTTGAAGCAGGCCCAGTCTGGTGGTTTGGCGGTGGTTTAGATCTAACCCCTTACTATGGCTTTGCTGAAGATGCTAAGCACCTGCACGTTACCCTCAAAGAAACTTGCGATCGCCACAATCCCCATTACTATCCCGTATTCAAGCAATGGTGCGATGATTACTTTTATCTCAAGCATCGGGGTGAAACTCGCGGCGTGGGTGGCATCTTCTTTGACTATCAAGATGGTCAAGATGTCTTGTACAAAAATAGCAATGACTCCACTACTGCTCAAGTGATGAGCGATGAAGCAGGGGATCAACCCCGCACTTGGGAAGAAATCTTTGCCTTTGTGAATAGTTGCGGCAATGCCTTCTTGCCTGCCTATACACCAATCGCTAATCGCCGCCGCCATATGGAATTTGGCGATCGCGAAAAGCAATGGCAGCTATACCGCCGTGGACGCTACGTTGAGTTTAATCTAGTCTACGATCGCGGCACGATCTTCGGTTTGCAAACCAATGGGCGCACAGAGTCCATCCTGATGTCACTACCGCCCCTAGTCCGTTGGGACTATTGCTACAGCCCCGAACCCAATACCCCTGAAGCCCAACTCCATGAAACATTCTTGAAACCCCAAGATTGGGCTAACTGGAAAGTTTAACAAAAAGGGCGGCACGTTGTGCCGCCCTTTTTTGTCACAACCAATGAACAGCAAGTAGTGGTAAGGTTGATGGCTGAACTAGCATAGTTTTTGCAGAATGTTTGCTGATTTCTAAATACAGCAACATAGCATTGCTAGATTATTCATGGACTAAACTATCTTAAATACTAATCTAATATCAAAATGTCATATTCCAATACCACAACCGTACAAATTCCTGTTGTTGTCTCAGGAGCTACGGGCAAAATGGGCAGGGAGATTATTAAGGCGATCGCCAAAGCGCCTGATATGAATCTAGTTGGCGCGATCGGGCGGCAACATTTGGGTGAGGATATTGGTGAGGTGGTGGGAATCGGGGAATTAGAAATACCCGTCACCAACAATCTGGAAGTGGTGCTTGCCCAAGCGGCTCAGGAGTCGCAGTTACCAGTGATGATTGATGTCACCCACCCTAGCATTATCTATGACAATATTCGCTCAGCGATCGCCTATGGGGTGCGTCCTGTGGTGGGAACAACGGGTTTAACGGAGAAGCAAATTGCAGACTTAGCACTATTTGCTGATAAAGCGAGTACGGGTTGCATTATTGCGCCTAATTTTTCGGTGGGGGTGATTTTGATGCAGCAGGCGGCGATCGCGGCGGCGAGATATTATCAGCACGTTGAAATTATTGAACTGCATCACAATCAAAAAGCGGATGCTCCCAGTGGCACTGCCATTAAAACCGCACAGATGCTTTCAGAGCTGGGTCAAGCCTTCAATCCTGCATCTGTGCAGGAGCAAGAGCATCTGGCGGGGGCAAGGGGCGCTGTCTGCGGCGAGAATATTCGGATTCACAGTCTGCGTTTGCCTGGGTTAGTGGCAAGGCAAGAGATCATCTTTGGATCGATGGGAGAAACCTTGAAAATTGAGCATAATGCTAGCGATCGCACCTGTTACATGGCGGGTGTGCTGCTATGTGTTAGGAAAGTTTTGGCGCTGAAGTCGTTGGTTTATGGTTTAGAAAAAGTACTTGCTTAATTAGCCAAATAAAAAAGCACTCGCGTAGCGAGTGCTTTTTTATTTGGGATACCCCCAGGGGAATTCGAATCCCCGTCGCATCCGTGAAAGGGATGTGTCCTAGGCCTCTAGACGATGGGGGCGTGTTCTTGACCTTTATTAATATACACAAAGGTTTTAAATATTGTCAATACCTAGGCTGAGAAATTTTGTGATCAAGATTTTTCATTTGGTGTCAGGGAAACCTCAATAAATAACAACCTCTTTAGATTTGAGGTATAGCAAGGCTTTTAGGTTTTTATTTAGCCGTGGACAAAATAAAAACCGCTATATAATAATCAATACTACGGACAAAATTGGTCAGAGATAGAGCCGTAAGAGCAAAGCTTGTGGAAATTAGGGTGTAATTTAATCGAAGTAAGGTCTAAATCTAACAGG
>NZ_JACJPY010000102.1 GCF_014696345.1 Pseudanabaena cinerea FACHB-1277 | reverse complement strand
ACGATCCAAATCTACACTTGCTTAATAGCGTATGTTTTATTAGAGCTAGTAGAGATACCAAAAGAGTTTGGCTGTAAGATGTTAGATAAACTGAGGTATTTACAAGCATTCATGAGTGAGAATATCAGTTATGTACATTGGTTTAGGAAGATAGTGATATTAAGCTGAAATCACGCTTTTTGCAGGAGTAGTGTGTCCACTTTTGGGATAACCTCATGTCTGATTCAACACTTCTGGTTTTATACATAAGCGATTTGCACCTGATTGACTAACAAACTTCTCCCTAAAGTTGGCAGGATGTCGGCGCTACAGGGATTTTAAGCTTGTAGGGCAAACATATTGTCCGACAAGGGTTTCAAACAACTTTGTTAGCCGATCAGGTAGCGGTCAGTTTATTCTCTGTACCGATCATTTGTTGGGTGGGATGTAGCAGCACTAACTATTCCCCAAACCCATATGCCAAAACATAGAGGAATACCAATAATTGAAAGTATTACAGTGAAATTTAGAATGACCCCAAAGACGAATAGCAAGATTTGAGCAATTCCCTGTCCCACTTTGCCAACAATCAAAGTGCCAATGCCAGGGAAAAATATGTTTACAATAATGCCTATAACTTTCACAACAAAACTCCTTAACAATTAACAAACTGGTACTCTGAAGCGGGAGCTTTGTCTTAATATCTAGAATAAAAACTACTACTTTTTTATCCTAGATATAAGACAAAAAACTGATTTCTTTGTGCCAGTAAACCAATATTATCAGAAAACTCACTTTAAGTTAGGTGTCGATAGGCACTGAAAGGGATACCTGTGCGCTTTTTTATATCCATTAGTGATTTAAACTCTCCGTGGCTTTGTCGTTCGGCAGCGATCGCTTTTGCGACACTTGACTCCAAACCTAAACCTTCTAGCTCGTCGGCACTCATCAAATTAAGACGCTTCCATGAGTAGCCAGATTCCTGTCGATAGTCATAGCTGAAAACTACTAATGATTCGATTCTTTTGAGAGTGAGATTAGGAATGCCAAGGATGTCGTGTAATTCTTCGAGATTGGTGAAAATGTATCCCTCTGAACGCAGAGAATCTAAATCGTTTGCATAAACAATTGGTAATCCTAAAATATTGACCAAGTCATTTTTAGAGCAGCTATTGATATCGACCTTGGGACGATGGGCAGCGATCGCCGTAAATAGTTTGGTATCTTCAGGTAAAGGTAAGTCTGTAGGATAAGTCTTGGCTAAATATTCACGTTTTAAGACAAAGGCAGTAGTTATCTGAGCAACCCACACAAAACCAAACAAATTAGAAATAACTGGGACGGACGGAAAGATAATTGCGGCGGCAACAAAACAAGCACCAGCAACAATCCAAGCTGTAGAGCCTGTTTTTGAACCTGCGTAAGCGATCGCACCACCACCTAGGACTGGAAAACAAGACCACCAAACCCATGCGGGCGTTTGATCAAACCAAGAGGGTTGAGGCATACTTTTGTTAACCGATATTATTATTGACTATTAGCTTCTAACCTTGAGCAACCTCATCAGCATCCCCCTACATAAGCTCTACAAACATATGCAGGGAAATGGATTAGCTCTGTAAGCCCCAATATTACTAAAGATTTTTAAGTAACTTTTTGCGTTTTTCCTCATACTCTTCAGCCGTGATTACACCACTGTCATAAAGCTGTTTAAGATCAGAAAGTGCTGATGTTGAATCCTTGGCAGAAGTGTAGGATTGAGACTGTGAACCTCTATTAAATCTACGATTAAACTCATCATCGGGAGTAAAAATAAGCATGAAGAATTCAAAAAAGGCAACTATTCCAGGAATTAATGTCCAGCAGAACAGTAGGTAAAGCACCCCCAGCCCAATTTGACCTAAGTAAAATTTATGTGCACCAAAACCTCCAAGAAAGAAGCATAAAAGTATAGCAGCTCCTTTGTTTTTCATGATCGGTTCCTTAGTCCCTTATTGTGGTTTAACAAGAATCGGTGAGATTAGTTGGCATAAGCAGCAGATTAAAGTTGCCTATGCCTGTTAAGTTTATCAATAAAATATCAGTTTGGATTGATTTATTTGTCTTTATGGAGGCTGCCTAGTTTCTTGGTCAAAAAGTATACTAAAACTACGCCTAGCTGGGCTTCAAGCAGAGTTACATAAACTTGGAGATAAGGGTTAATGTCAGAACTCCCGTTCAATGTAAATATGGCAATCCCGACTAGAGCATAGGGCAGAAACTTGACTTTTTTGGTGATGGAGTTCACCGCCAGATATTTAAGGTCTGATATCATTGTTTTGCCCATGATTGCTAGATCTTGCTAATTTCAGGTTTATAACTCCGCCATTGAGCGATTGAGTGAGTTAACAAAAGTTTTGAGAGTTTTGTTAAGCATTCAAAACTTTTGTGGTGAGTCCTTCGTTTAAATAGATTTTAGGGCAAAGATTTTGTTGATGACATCTTCAACTACGCGATCGGGGGTGGAAGCTCCAGAGGTAATGCCGATTTTGACCTTGCCAGAGGGTAGCCAATTTTCGGACTGGGCGATCGCTTTGCCTAGGGGCTTATGCTCGATGACATTGGCAGAAAGGATGCGCTCCACATTGTCAATGTGAAAGGAGGGGAGATTGCGAGCGATCGCAATTTCCTGTAAATGGGTTGTATTGGAAGAATTGTAACCACCAATCACAATCATTAGATCTAGGTCAGCTTCCACAATTTCAAACATGGCATCCTGACGCTCTTGGGTAGCATCGCAGATTGTATTAAAGGCCATGAAATGGTCATTAACATTTTCCACACCATACTTCTGCATCATCGTTTTTTCAAACAGCTTGCCGATCGCTTCCGTTTCGCCTTTGAGCATCGTAGTTTGATTGGCTACCCCCAGCCTAACGAGGTCGCGGTCAGGATCAAAATTGGGAGACGTTGCCTTTTGGAACTTGGTGAGAAATTCTTGGCGTAGACTCTCTTTAGGAGACTCACCAGAGTTAAGAATGTAATTAGCCACATACTCCGCCTCTTCTAGATTCAGTACCACCAGATAGCGCTTAGCATAGGAACTAGTTGCCACCGTCTCCTCATGGTTGTATTTACCATGCACAATTGAAGTGAAATCTGATTTCTTATGCTTCTCCACTCGGTTCCAAACCTTTGATACCCAAGGACAGGTGGTATCAACAATTTTGCTGCCGAGGCGATCGAGCAACTGCGTTTCTTGAATACTCGCACCAAAAGCAGGCAAAATCACCACATCGCCAGTATTCACTCCTGAGAAATCCTTTGTGCCATCTTCCTTAACGGGTACAAATTGCACTTCCATTTCCTTGAGTTTGGCATTGACCGAAGGATTATGAATGATTTCATTGGTAATCCAGATCTTGTCGGTAGGAAATTGGGTGCGGGTTTCATAGGCCATTGCCACTGCCCTCTCTACTCCCCAGCAAAACCCAAAAGATTTTGCCAAATAAATAGTGACATCGCCCTCTGTATAGACATAATCATGTTCGCGAATCGTTTGAATTAAGTCGCTGTGATATTGCGATCGCATCGTGGTTTCTGCCTCTTCACCATGCCCAAAGCCCTGACGAAAATAGTTGGGCGACTTTTGCAAACTTCTACGGATCGCCTGCGTATCTAGATAAGGCTCAGGCTGTATATTCGCCGCCATATTAACTGCTGTATCAATTTGCATAAGATCGGTATTATCCACGGGTTAAGACTTCCTCAGTAATTGTGCTGAAATTATTATAACGGCTTGATCGCTCTGTGAAAAACGTAATGCCCTGTATCTTAGAAATTCTCAGGGAAAAAATTCTGTATGCCCCCACTTTGCGCTAAAAACCAAATCAAGGAAGAATTTGAAAGCATTACATCGCAACACTTTCAAATTTTTTCTTGTGGTTCGTTTGCTCAGCAATTGCGGTATGATGATGAGCCTAGGCCTGTATATGCCTAGTCCCCGAAAATCTTGGTGATCTTTTAGGATAAATATCGTGGCACAACGTACAGCAAGACAATGGATTATTAATGGTGTGTTGATCGTAGTAACACTTTCATTTCTGGGCATCTCGATCGCTCCATTGATTGGCGGTCTGTTTACCTCATCTTCGACACCAGCCACTAGTCCAACCCAAAATGCATCGGAGCAGGAACGGATCAAAAACCAAATTGAGGGATTTGAGGCAGTACTCAAAAGTGATCCTAAAAACCAAACTGCCTTGACAGGGATTGTGGAATTGCGTAACCAGATTGGTGATACGAAAGGAACCATTGAACCACTCCGAGTACTTGCAGATACTTATCCTGATCAACCCCAATACCGCATGGTACTAGCAAGGACACTTATTGAGCTAAAGGACATTAAAAGTGCCACTGAGGAATATCGCAAAATTTTAGCCACTAAACCAGGCTTCTTGCCTGCCCTTGAAAGTCTGGTGGGGATCGAGCTATCAAATAATCGCCCTGAAGCTGCGATCGGCTTGTTGCAAGATACATTGAAAACCGCAGAAACTGCCAATAAAATCCAAGCAAATACCGTAGAAACAGCTTCTGTGCGTTGGATCTTAGGTGAAGTGTATCGCCGTGAAAATCGTCTTGATGACGCGATCGCCACCTATGACCAAATGATCAAAGAAGATGCTAAAGACTTTCGCCCCTATGTTGGCAAGGCTCAGCTAAGGCAGGTGCAGGGCAAGGATGAAGAGGCTAAAAAGCTATTTGAAAAGAGTATTGAGCTTGCACCTGCCAACGTCAAAGATGAAGTTAAGCGTCTGTCCACAATCAACCCTAGCAAACAACCCTTTACAACTCCCGCCCAACCAAATAGCCAACCAAACAGCCAACCAAACAGCCAACCAACTGCCACACCAAAGCCATAGAATTGTGGGGCTTGATTGTATTGTTGTTCAGCATGGGGGGTAGGTCTAGTCTGATCTAATTTACGCCATAACCTTCTGAGCAACTTCAACACCTGAAAGGAAAGCCCCATGTACTGTTGATGGGTAGTTTTGGGAAGTAGCCTCACCTGCAAAAAACAAGCGATTATTCACAGATTCTGCTAGTGCTTGCCGATCATTTGGGGTGGAGCCAGTTGCCATATAGGAATAGGAGCCATAGCTAAAAGGGTCTTGTTGCCATCGGGTGACAAGATAACCAGTAGGTTTAGGGATTTGGGAGCCGTACATTTGCTGAAGGGTTTGCATTGCCCCTGCCACAATCCCTTGATCTGACAAAGATTCGATCGCTCTGCCATAGCTGCCAGCATTAAATCCCAACAAAATAGGCTGATGGGTATAAAAGTAAATATTTAACCATTCTGCCCATTCGCCTTTGTTGTCTGAGATCGATCCTAGCAAATGTGCTTCTTGATCCCAAAATACGTTGGGAAATTGCAGATAAACCTTATTCAAAGTCCCCATACCCAAACTTTGAATAGCTTTTATTTTGCGATCGGGCAGGCTAGGTACAAACTCTAGATTTCCCTGTTTCAGCACGCCTAAAGGCAAAGTAATAATTGCTTTATCTGCCGCAAAACTGCCTTGGTTGGTGGTAACTATAACTTCTTGGTTGTTATATGTAATATTTTTGACGATTTGATTAAGCTTGATATCCAAGCCTTTTGCAATTAAATTAATAATTTGCTCATAACCATCGGGAAATAACACATCTTCTCCCTTTACTGCATTGCTATGATCCCAGTGATATAGCGAAAGATCACCCGCATCAGCAGCAAATTCATGTTCGATCGCAGTGTTTATGGCGTAGTTCAATTCCTGTAATTGTTGACTAGAGAACTGTGGATTTTTACTATTTATTACCTGTTCTAAAGCAAGTTTCAATGAAATATCTGCTTGATCTTGATTAGTTCTCTGCTCTCTAGCTTTTTCCGTGGCGCGTAAAACCTTGGCTAATTGTTGATCAATTGCTTCTTTTTCTTGATCTGACAGAAATTTGCCATTGCCATAAAGCTGTATTTCTGTATAGGCTGTTTTCAGAGTTCTTATATTTGTCGATTTCGCTAATTCATAGATAGGGTTGTCCTCAATTCCGTGAATCCATGATGCGCCAAGATCTAGTGGAATATTATTTAAGGAGCGATCGGTATGTATCCTGCCGCCAATGCGCGATCGCCCTTCTAAAATAGTTGTCCTAATTCCCTGCTCCGCCAGCGCCCTTGCTGCTGCCAAGCCAGCTATACCAGCACCAATGACTAATATTCGATCTTGATGCTCCTTCGATAATGCTTTTGGGTTGGCGCAGGCGAGAATGCCACCACCGATTGCAAGTGACATCAGTTTTAGTAGATGGCGGCGATTGTAATAGTTGATCATACTTTAAGAAATTAAAACAACTTCAAAGGTGGAGATTTTTTTCATCGAAAAAAGCATTGGGACAAAAGCGGGAAAGAGAAGTGAAAAGCTGCCCATAGTCTTCGCATTCATCGTCAGCATATTGCTTAGGAATAAAAATTAAATAACTTGTGCATTTCAGTTATTTTGAGGAATGGCTCTATAATTCCATTTAGGAAGATAACCATCAAAAATGATCGGTAGATTTTCCTTAGAGCCATCAGCGACTTCTCTACCCTTGGCATAGACCTTATCCATAAGATTGACAACTACATTCAAGCCAGTTTTGGTAGAAGTTTTTTCTATTTCGTTTTTCCCTTCTGTAATTGTATTTCGATGACACCCAAATAGCTCTGATATGTACTTTATACCTCCATGCCCTAGCTTTTTTGCTTCAATAGCTGCATACCTGCGTTGATCTTTCTCGCGCACTGAACTGTAAAATTTCAGCATCTCTGTCTCAAGTTCTTCGCTGTAGTAACCCAAAATTATTCCTTGCCTCTCTTTATCTGAGCTTATCCTAATTTGCACAAGTTATTTATTTTTTATTCCTTACTAGATTATTCTTTAATAGAAAAATTAAGGCTCTGTATTGTTAAGTTGATTCATAATTCTCAATGCATTGCTGAAGCTGCTTTTGTCTTAAACTTTTAATCTGCTCAATACTCATCATAGTAGGTTGAATGCATTGACTGTGATGAATCATTCTATGACAGTTAGCACATACAATAGCCAAGTCTTCCAAACTTGTTTGAGTCTCGTTGTCAACTTTAGCTAGAGGATTTTTATGATGAACCTCACAGAACCCTTTTCCCAAATCACCATAAAAACTTACAAAATCAAATTTACATACCTCACAACTTAATTTCCCTGTTTCACTTAAAATCCTTTTTTTCTTCTGCTTAATAATTTTAGGATTACGTTCACGCTCAATGTGAATAGCTAGCTTTTCTCTACCTTCAGTTACAGAAAAGGTATTTTGAGCAGGCTCTGATGAAGAACTAGGTTGAAGTTGATCAGGTGATTTAGGTTCAACTATTACCTGTTTTGACCTATTTGTATTTAAACCATTTTGTAATTCTTTATAATTGACCGAAATCTTTTGAGCAGCAGTAATGCCTGAACTTGATAATTGCCAAATGCCTCTTGGGGAATTAGGAGAAATATAACCAAAGTTTAAGAGAAGGTCATTTCTAGCATAGCACACCATATTATTCCATTGGCGTGTCCTTTCATTTCCTTTAGATGTACGCAGTATTTGTCTTTCCTGTGCAGTCAATTGAAAATAGTCGGCTAATGGCCCATAAGTATCTGAACATTTAACCGAGCCGCCACGGAAATATATAAATATATCAAGCTTAGTAGTGGATCTCTTATTTGGGAATATAAGGGATATGGCATATAAGTAGTAGAGTATTTACATATATTTCGTAAAATTAAGTATAACCACTAAAGAACAAATATCAAAGGGGGGAAAACTGCCCTCCCATTTGATATTTACTTACTCAATCCCATCAAGAGGCGCAAAGCCTTGACGCTGAGTGTTTTCGGTGATTGACCTTGGCTCTAGGAACTGCAATAGATATTGCAGTTTTCAGTTGAACCCGTACAGCTAAAGTCTGAACTTTGTATGTATTTCAGACCAATGTTTTTGCCCGTACTCATATGAAAACTGCAATAATCGCGTCCGCCAGCCTTGGAACCGATACCACTTAGCTTGAAACCGCCGAAGAGATGGCGGTCAATCCCAAAGAGTTTGTATTTTTGTCGAAGCCCTCAACATCTCATCTCTTGTGATCAGCGTTGTTTGGTAATAGCTAGATGTTGCGCCAATAATACGATCATGAATATCCCACTCTTTAGGCAAAGTAAGCATTGCTTGAAAAATGGGAAAATCAAAAGCTACAACTGTAAACCCATCTCCCAATTTAATTCGTTGTAAAATCTCCTCAATCGAGACTTTCACCTTACCTTTTTCTGCAATATGAGTCAATTCTGCCAAAACCAGAATTGGAATTAGAATCTGGACTTCCCCATCCTGAGCTTGATTGAGAATACTTAATGCTAGAGGAGATAGCCGTTTATCTTCAGCAATAAACCAAGCGATCACATGGGTATCTACGACATAACTATCCATTTGATAATCCTAAATTTACCACTCAGAAATATTCTTGAAAATTGCTTTTTTAGCAGAAACAAAGTCGTTCTCATTTATCTCAAGCCCCTTCCATAAGCCTTTAATATGGGTTTTCTTGCGGGGATTTTGATCAACTAGCTTTTTTAGGTTTTCAAGTTCTTCTTGTAGAGATTGAATGCGAAGTAAAAGGTATTGACTCATCGTAGTTACCTACTAAATCTAAAGGGAGTTAATGCTAGAATAATATTTTAGCATCAACTCCCTTTAGATTTACTTACTCAATCCCATCAAGAGGTGCAAAGCCTTGACGCTGAGTATTTTCGGTGATAGACCTCGGCTCTAAGAACTGCAATAGATAATCGCGTCCGCCAGCTTTAGAACCAATCCCGCTTAGCTTGAAACCACCGAAGGGATGGCGATCTACCAATGCGCCTGTGATGCCGCGATTGATGTAGAGATTGCCCACTTCAAACTCGCGATAGGCGCGTTCGATATGGGAAGGTGTGCGCGAATATAAGCCGCCAGTGAGAGCGAAGTCAGTACCATTAGCGATCGCTAATGCCTCATCAAAGCTCTGTGCCTTGATTACCGCCAGTACAGGACCAAAGATTTCCTCTTGGGCGATCGCACTGTCAGGATCGACATCGCTAAAGATGGTCGGTGGCACATAGAACCCGTGATTGGGAACTTCTCCTTCAAAGGCAAGTTTGGCGGTTTCTTTGCCCTTGGCGATATAATTGAGAATATTCTGCTGGGCGGCTCCATCGATTACAGCGCTGAACTTAGTGTCAGGGAGATGGGCTTCGCCCACTTTTAGCGATCGCGTGGCTTCCACCAGACGCTCTAGGAAGTTATCATAAACGGGTGCGAGGACGATCGCTCTGGAACAAGCAGAACATTTCTGTCCAGCGAAACCGAAGGCGGAATTCATTACGCCCACTACCGCTTGATCGAGGTCGGCGCTTTCATCAATGATGATGCCATTTTTGCCACCCATTTCCGCAATCACACGCTTCATGTGCTTCTGCTTAGGTCGCAAAATGGAAGCTTCAGTGACGATTTGACAGCCGACTTGTTGCGAACCTGTGAAGGCGATCAGATGTACATCGGGATGTTTGACCAAATGGGAACCAACGGTGGAACCTTTGGCGGGAAGGTAGGTAAATACGCCTGTGGGTAAGCCTGCGGCTTGGAGAACTTCAGCGATCTTTGCGCCAATTACGGAGGACTGTTCGGCGGGTTTAAGGATGACGGTATTTCCTGCGGCGATCGCACCTACGCTCATGCCCAAAGCGATCGCAAAGGGAAAGTTCCAAGGCGAAATCACCACAACCACGCCGCGAGGTTGATAGATGTAGGTATTATCTTCCCCAGGGAGATTTCGCTGTACACCCGATTCGAGACGTTCCATTTCCTTAGCATAGTAGCGGCAGAAATCGATCGCTTCGGAAACTTCGCCATCACCTTCGCGTATCGGTTTGGCAACTTCCCAACAAATCCATGCAACTAATTCTTCGCGCTTCTCTTCCATGATATCGGCAGCTTTGCGAAGAATATCACCCCGTTCCTTAGCGCTGAGTTTCTTCCATGATGCAAAGGCATTTTTGGCAACTTGAACGGCGGCTTCCGCTTGTTCAATGCTGGCTAGACCGATTTTGCCGACGACTTGCGAAGAGTTCGCAGGGTTGACCGATTCCACATAGTTATCGGTTTGCACAGCTTGACCATTGATGATCGGCAAATAGGTTTTACCAAGTTGGCGGCGAACCTGTTGTAGAGCAGTTTGGGCAGTTTCCCTCTTATCATTAATCGCATAGTCGCGATCGCTAGAATTGACAAATCCATCAAAAATATTCAGCGCAGGTGAGCCATTGTAATTTGCATCCCGTTCCGTCATCACAGGCGCAGCAATTAATTTGCTGACATCAACACCTTCACCACTAATTCTTAAGAAGGAACTATTAGCGGTATTTTCCAATAGACGGCGAATCAGATAAGACATCCCTGGGATGAGGTCGCCAAAGGGACAATAAACGCGCACCCGATAACCCATATCCGCGATCGCCTTAGCAAACTTGTCACCCATGCCGTAGAGACATTGAGTTTCAAAGGCACGACTGGGGATATTTAGGGTTTGGACAATGGCGATCGCTTTGGCTAAAGACCTCGCATTATGGCTACCAATCGCCGCATAGAGATATTGATGATTTTCTAAGAGAATCTGAATTAAGCGCTCGTAATTGGCATCGGTGGAAACTTTGTCAGAAAATACTGGCAAAGCCCAACCCTGTTGATAGGAGCGAATTGTTTCCCGATCCCAATAGGCTCCCTTAACTAGGCGCACCGTCACAGGCTTACCGCGCAATTTTGCCCATTCCACTAAATCACGCAAATCCTGCTCACTGTCGCGCAAATAGCCTTGCAGCGTAATTCCTACATCGGTGCGATCGCGGAATTCTGGTTCCATTAAGACTTGCTTGAGAATCTGCAAGGTGAGCGATTTGAACTCATACTGTTCCATATCAAAATGGATGCCACAGCCTAAAATCTGAGCTTTACGCAATAAAATTCTGGCTGGTTCGCTGACTTTTTCTGTGGTTTTTACGGGATCGAGAGGATCGAATTGAGAATAGAAAGCACTCAATTTCACAGAAACTTGAACCCGCTTGAGTTCTTCACCATCTGCCTTATCAATCTGATCGATTAAGCCCCAAGCCTTCGCCTTACCCGACAAATCCTCCATCATCGCAATGTAGCGATTCAGATATTCGCCAGCCTCAACTTCACTAATCACTGCCTCACCGAGCAGATCCATCGTAAAGGCAAAGCGATCGCGTCTGAGTTTCTCAATGGATTTTGCCGCCTCTGATAAGTTTTCACCGCAGATATAACGTTTAGCTAGAGTTCCCACGGCAGTTGAGAGCGTAGTTGCAGCAGCGATCGCTGTAATCGAGTTAGGGTTGTCGGTACTGAAGTTTAACAAGGCGCGTAAAGCAGGAACTTCAACGGCATCACTGGCGAGATATTCTTGCATATGCCGCGCAATCTCGGCTTTGCTTTGCAATGCGGGCAAGCAATCGATCAATCTAAATAATTGCACTCGCAAGCCTTCATTTTCCATCGTCCAAGCCATCAGCTTGTCATCAAGGCGCAAATCATCTTTAAGTTGCGATAGTTTTGCCCAAAGCGAACTTTTATCACTGCCGCTTAGAATCTTTCTTGCTATTTCCTGCGTCTTTGCCTCATATTTAGAGACATCTAAAGAGCTATCAAAACCTGTGTTTACTCGCTGAGTTTGGCTAGCCATAACTTTTCACCTATAATGCTTGCAATCAAACAGTATAACTAGTAACCATCCAATGCCTATTTATGGCTTGCCCCACGAAATTAGGGGCTGTAACGTCTTCAATTCAGGCTGTCTAAAGATTATCAGCGATCGCCATTGTTGATATTCTTAATCAAATTGTAAGCAAATCATGACAAAAAACGGTTGTAGGATTCAATAAATGTATCCAATGGTCATCTCGAAGGCTTATCAAACCATCGATAAGCTTTTACAAAGGACAATTAGTCTGCCATCAGATCTTGCTTTGTTCGTTAGTAATTTAGAAATAGTGGAGCAGAAAATTCTTTATCCGCGCTATCAGAAATTTCTTAGGGATTATTATGTTTCTTTGCCGACTTTACTACCTGACGAAGCCAAAATAGTTCAGGAGCTTGAACAGCAAGGACTATCAATCACCACCCTCGATCAGTTAGCGATTCCCGCCAGCGATCGCTTTTTTCAAGCTGCACAGTCATTGTCGCAGGAGCTAAGGCAGCAATCGAGTCAACCACTTTACACAGGCAAGCACACACTCACTGCCAATGCCGAACAGATCATGCGTCATCCTGAACTATTTTTGTGGGGGGCAGCGCCAAAATTATTAAAAATTGTGGAAGGCTATCTCAAGTTACCTGTTGCCTATGACGGGCTTTCTTACTATTACAGCCCCGCCGACGCTCAGGAGTCGGGACCGCGCAAATGGCATATTGATAAAGAAGACTGGCAAATGATCAAAATTGGGGTGTACATCAATGATGTGAATGAGCATGGTGGACCTTTTGAATGTGTAACGCCACCAACTAATCAGGTTTTAGTCAAACAATTACGTTCCAAAAGATTACGTAAATATAGGTCTGTTTATCACCATGAAGTCCAAAATGTCATCTCAGCACATCAGCCCGAACTTCTATCAAAAAATTGGCATAGAAGCTGCATTGGCAAGGCAGGAACAGTAATTTTTGTGGATACCGCCAAATACTACCATCGGGGTAAGCCACCCACCCAATTTGGGCGCTCCGCAATTTTCTTTGGCTATTGTAGTCAGCAACCTCGCCATCCTTTCTTTTGTGGGCGATCGCCTCTTTCCAATTCCCAATTGCGCCATATGGCAAGCCTACTCCCCGAAGAAATTCGTGATTGTGTCACATGGCGCGATCGCTTAGCAGGCATAGCCAAATTTATTCCTAAAAATCGTTTAAAGGTCTAAGAATGGAATAAAAACAAAAACCAGCCCAAACAGAATAACCCTTAAAAGCGTTATCTAGTAATACGGCAGTGGTTCCGCCAAGTGAGGATACGAAAGGTATATATGGAGTCAGTCAGAAGACATATTGAATAGAAAACAACTGTGCCCAAGAAAGTCCCACTTCGA
>NZ_JACJPY010000101.1 GCF_014696345.1 Pseudanabaena cinerea FACHB-1277 | reverse complement strand
CTGGGGAGAGTTCGACCTCTGCCAAGTTGATGTAAGTCTGCTTGGTAAGTTGTCTCAATGAATCAGGAATCCCCGTCCGTTCTACGGCGGGGAGTGTCAATTTTTCTCTGGTGTGTCTGGAGCATCTTGCCTTACTTTCTGGCAATGATGGCAAGTGGTCTAATTTTCCAGTTGTCACTAATGGGACTCTCCCCACTACTTTCGATCATTTTTGTCAAGGTTAAATCATGAAGCTGTTGTTATTCTTTTTGGGTTTGGCGCTGGTCTCGGCGGCGATCTTTATCCTTCGCCCGATTGTTCGCAATTTGCCGCAGTTTGGGTTTCTAGATTTTCTGATTAGTGGCTTTGCCCTGTCGTTGCTAACGGGTGGTGTAAAGATGCTTTGGGCGGCTTTCTTCGTGCCATAGGCGATCGCCTATAATATTTTTGTGGGTCGTCTAGAAAAAGCTAGGACTGCGTGACCGTTTGGCACGATACGCAAGTGAAAACCTTGCCTCACCAATAAATAAACACAAAGAAAGGCGATCGCTAAATTAGCGATCGCCTTTCTTTGTGTCGTAATTAATTACGGTAGCTGCTTCTTGGGTGTTTATTTCTTAGGTGGCTCTTTGAAATGAATGCCAGTCTTATTTTTGAGATTAATTAAGTCACGATCTACAGAACTTACTTTGCTCTTAGGTGTTTCGGGCTTTGATTTATCAACAGATTTTTTTGCTTGAGGATTACTTATCAGATCGTAAGCATGAAACATATACAGACTTACTACAAACCAACTAAAACTAATTACAAAATAAAATCTTTGCAAGTCATCTCTATATCTGTAAACATCGTACTGAGAGAGGTTTGGAGCAAAAGGTGAGGTTATTACTAGAGTTAGAAGTAAACCAAAATAAGTAACTACATAGGTTAATGCTGCTTCTTTGATACTTACTGGTGATGGTATTTTCTTAGCCCATCCATCGGGTTTGTTGCCTAACAGCCAGCAATGAATATAGGCATAGGCAACACAGGGGATGAGTATTACAACAGCCAAAATTATTAAAAACAAGCTCGGAATTTGAGAAGCGCGATATATGTTTCTAGGTAAATTCTCTAATCCGCTTATTAATACCCCTGTTACTACTGCAATAAAAATCAGCAAGATTGTCCTTAACCAACTAATACCCCTTGGCATCCATCCCATGACGCACCTCTTAAATTTATATTTTATCTACCTGTACTCTCTGCGATCGCTACCAAGCGATCACTTACAGCCCTGTCAATTAAAGCAAGCTGCTTGAGTGGCAATGACTTAATTTTGTCTACCATTTGATCAAAACTTTTTGCTTTGGGTTTGCCCTCTACTGCATACACAAATTCTTCAACAGTCATTCCTACCATCTCCGATATACGCAAAAGGCTCTTTACATCAGGCATATAAACGCCTTTTTCCCATGAAGATACAGAAGTATGACTCACTCCCAAGAGATCTGCAAAAGCAGATTTTGATAAATTTCCTCTGGCTTGTACAACCAGAGAACCCAGTCTTTCTCTAGCTTCTATATTCATATTTTTATGCAAGGTAGCTTGCAAATAGCCTAACACGACTAGCATGAAAGGTAGCTTGTAATACTTGCAAGCTAGTTGATATTGTGTTACGTTGTTTGCAAGGTAGCTTTCATTAATTGCAAGGTAGCTATGAGTAAAACCAAAACACAAATCACCATCGAAAGAGACTTAGCTAAAGACCTTAGAGTGCTTGCTGCTAAACACAATCGAAGCAATAGCGAAATAGCTGAAGAAGCTTTTCGATACTGCTTTTCTAATTCGGATTTTCTAAAAAAATTAGATGTCATTGAGCCATAACCTTATGACTACTTACCCCCATTACCGCCAAACCACCGAACAAGGCACAATCATCCGCCTAGTCGGTAGAAACCCTGACGGCACACTGATCGCCGATGCACTCTTTGGACAGGAAAACAACAAAGGATGGTGGCGACTAGTCCCATTGACCATGAGAAAAATTCTCCAAGACACAAGCAAACTCCCAGAGTTTGACGACCATTACCCACAAGACTTTTTACCCATTCGCTAGACCTATGCCATACCCAAATCCCGCAGGCTACTACAGCCTAGAAATGCCCGAAAGCATTGAGAAAGAAATCGTTGAGCTTGAGTACGTTGAGACGGCTGAACTGCTCAACGAAATTACCTACACGCTCACCCCTTGTGGCACAGACGACATCACCACCAATGACCTCTCCCAAGAGGCAGATGACTGGATCAATCAGCGATCGCCAGAACAAACAATTTCCCTAATTCGTTGGCTGGCTGAACGCCTTGATTACTTGGCAAAAGGCACACATCATCCCTAACCCTCATGACATACAAGGATCTCAGAAAACAAATTGAGGCATTGAACAACCTCAAAAAACAATGCCCCGATCCAGTTGCCGCCGACCTGATCGAAGAAGCGATTCTCACCCTAGAACAAGCCCAGATTCAACTCACAAACGGATAACTCTATGCCCTGTCCAAACCCCCTAGGCTTTTACAGCCTTGAACTTGCCCCCAAGATCGAGGCAGAACTCATCAACGGCGATCTCTGCAAAATCGCTGATCTAATCAGCGAGATCGCAACTCTGCAAATAAGCCCGGACGGGTTTGTTTTCTGTACCTGCTTTAGCAATGAAGCCGATCAAGCTATTGAAGATCTCAAGCCCAGCCAGCAAATAGCGCTAATGCGCTGGGCAGCCGAGCGCTTAGAGTGGCTGCACTCTCAACAAGAGTCCAATTTCAATGATTAACCCTGTCGAAACCCGTTTTTTTGATTTTTTCAAACACAAACCCCATGACTCAAACCGATCTACCCGTAAAACGCCTAAGCCTGATAGTCCCCCAAGACGTAGCCGAAGAGATTTGCGACCAACCCACACCAGCTAAAGCAATGCTCTTGGCACAGCTAGGGGAAGAAGTTTTAGAGCGCTTTGAAGCTTATCCCTATTTGCTCCTAAGCGCCACCACAACCCAGTGGCTAAAGGCTCTCACCCTGCGTCAAACCCTGCAATTTATTGAGAATTTGTCACTTATGTTAATGAGTGAACTCAATGGCTAAATACCTTTTGCTCCTTTCCCTATTCATGGCGGCAGCACCTGCCGCCCTTGCCTACTCCCAAGACCCCAGATCTTGCGGCGATCCACGCACACAATACCCATCAAATCCACCATGTCAGAGCTTAAAGATTGGGACCCAGATTTAATTCCCACTAACCCTAGCTGGAGAGCATTATTTGAAGCTCAAAAAGCCGTCAATGATGCTCTATTAAGCCGCAATCGCGATCTACTGTCCAAAGCCGAAGACGATCGCGCATTAATCCAAAGCCTAAACGCTCAACTCAAAGAGCGTAAAAGGGATACAGAGCGCGAGTTCATGCTTATCAAACGTGATGCGATCGCTACTCTCAGAGCGATCAACCTCATGCTGCTTTCCTCACTTTGCTCTGATGGGCATTGGCTCACCCACCGCGCCCGAAACTTCCGCATGAAGCACATCGCCGAGATTTGCGCCAATGCCATCAGTCAGATGGATGGCAAGTCTTTCCCCACTTGGGATGACGATTTTTAGTGAAGTTTAAAAAATTTCAGATTATCAAACGCGATCGCCTAATTACCCATGAGTAGTTAGGCGATCTAATCAATCAAAACTATATGCCGAAAAAACAAGACTATTACGTTGATTATTTGCAGCAAAAAATGGCGGCTGAAACCTATGCAAAGCAGATAAACAGGATGATTTCCGACATTTTGCACAATCGAAAACAGTACAAGGACTTAGACATGACACACGCCAAATTTGTCGAACTGGTGCGCGAGATGCGCTACAACCAGCGCCAATATTTCAAACATCGCACCCAAGGCTTTTTGGAAAAATCGAAAGCACTTGAAAAGCAAGTAGATCAATACCTTGCCGACACATCCCTGCCCAATCAACAAAAGCTTTTCTAAAATCATGGCTCCATCCAACATCATCATCGATCCACCGAATGAGAAACACCGCCAAGAATGGCTAGACAGCGCCATCGACGAGCTAATTATTGATGCAAACCTGCACACCATCACCGATCACAGAACAATAAACCACCTGCTAGGCTGGAAAACCCCAAGGGGAGCCGCAGGAAAGCAAACCAAAGAAGATCGCACCTGTTGGGCAGTTTGGGGTAGAAATCCCTTTGATCGTGAATCAGTACATTTCGGTGTGCAGGTCAAACCCGATAACCCGCGAACTAACGATGATGGCAAACCCATCAAATACGAATCAAGGTACGGCAAAGGCGAGGCTAGTCAGCCTCTTTTTTTGCAAGTTCCCGATCAGATTTGGGAGCGAATCGCCGCAAAATGGGCGGTTCCCATACTCCCAGAGGCATATCAAAAAGGCTTTTGGCAATGGGTGCTAGACAATCCCCGAATACCCGTACTCATCACCGAGGGAGCCAAGAAAGCCGCCTCATTACTTAGCAATGCCTTTGTATCCATTTCTATCGCTGGTGTGAGCAATGGTCAATATTTAGGCGAGTTAAACCCATATCTAGCGCCATTTTGCCAAGTCAGTCGCCGCGTCTATCTCGCCTATGATTCCGATCTTCACTCTAAGCAATCAGTCCGCAAAGAATTAGATCGCCTTGGCAGGTTGATCGCCGCCAGTGGCTCAGTTCCTAATGTAATGCTATGGGATGAAAGCTTGGCAAAAGGTATTGATGATTTTATCGGCGAGTTCGGAGCCGATGAACTTGACAAAATTTATTCAAAATCCTTGACCTTTGAGGCATACCGCCGACAGGCAGCAAATGATGCAGCCAAAGAACCAGAGGAAATTGAAACCGAGCAGCACTTTAACCAAATAGCGATCGCCACAATTTATAAAAATGAGCGCTATGTCTGCCTCAATGATGTCCTTCACCGTTGGACTGGGTCTCATTACGAACCGTCTAGCGATGCTGTTGAAAAGCGGCGTATTTTTCGATTTTGCAACGATTACAAGTACTACGATACAAGGCTTAGAAAGTACACATATCGCTATGCCAATGACCAGAGCGTTAATGGGGTTTTGAAATGGTTTAAAAACTCTTGTGGGGTGGACTTGCCAGACATCAACCCATCAGGGCTAAACCTGCTTAATGGAGTGCTAACGATCCAATGGCAGGGGCGTACACCGACTTATAAGCTCAAAAAGCACGATCCAAGCGTCATATATACCTATGTCTCTAGGGTCAAGTACGACCCAGACGCAGACCGCACCTATTGCGACAGGCTGTTAAGTGTCCTTGACCCCGATCAACAAAAGATCCTGCTCAAAGTTTGCGCCGCAGCCCTAGACCTTGCCACAGTCAGAGCCAAAGCCGATAACCGATCCGTTAAGTGCCTATTGCTCAAAGGTGACGGTAACAACGGGAAAGACGCTCTACGGGAATGTATCAGCGAAATATTTGGCAAACAATCTGTCACCACCTGCGGATTTTCCGATTTTAGGGACTATGACCAAGGCAGAAAATTCAACATTGCCAAGCTTGCCTATAGCCGTATTAATTGGAGTCCTGAGAATACAGACGCTTTACTCTTGGATAAGTTAGATGTCATCAAGCGGATCGTCACTGGTGACACGATTGATATTGAATTTAAAAATCAGGACACCGTACCACTAGACCCGAATTTTGCGCTGCTTTTCAACGTCAACAAGATGCCAGCGCTTTGGGGGGCGCAGGAAGCTATCAAATCACGCTATGCAATTTTGTCTTTCAATAAAACGATCGTCAAAAATGCCGACCCCAATAACCCTGATGAAATAGAAGGCGATCCACGGTACAAATACGATCCAGAATTTCGCCAAACCCAAGTAGCCCCCGCCCTGCTCAACCGCTTGCTAGAGTCCCTAACCGAACTCATGGATAGCGGTATTGATTACAGCAGTTGCGATGCCGCCATTCAATCGGCGCGTGAAGACTCTTGCCACTTGCTCAAGTGGGCAAAAGAGATCGGGCTTGAGTATGGCAAAGGGCGGATTAGATTGGGCGATTTGTTCAACAATCTCAAGCAATGGTATGTGGACAACGGCATTTTAGAGATCGAAGAATCAGCCACAGGCAAGGAGCGCTTGCAATGGCTGGACGAGGGCGATAAATATGATCCGTTTGTCAAAGCGCCGCGATTAATGAGGTCAGCAATAGCCAAACTGTTTCCTAACGCCAAATTTAGCGAGAAAACAGAATATGGTTTTTTTGCTACTGGCATTCAATCACAGCAATTTGCAGATTTACCTAATTTTGGTTCATTTGGTTCAGGAGAAGAAGAAAAAGAAGAAGCAACAAGAATTTCACAGGCTGAACCAAATCCTGAACCAAATAATTTTGCTTCAGGATTTGATTTTGGTTCAGGCTTGATTCAGGCTGAACCAAATGAACCAAATAATTTTCAGGCTGAACCAAACCAAGCTATACCCAGCAATGGTTTTGAAGCACCTGAACCAAATGAACCAAAAAACAATTATTCAAAATCTAATCAGCAGCAACCACAGCTAAAAATTGGCGATCGTGTGGACTTTTGGCGATACGCCTCGGCGTGCGACAAATTCCACAAAATCCGCAATCTGCCCGATAGAGGCTACATAGTCAGGGACTTGACCTATAACCAAGGCATTTTACAAGCCGAAATCAAGCACCCATCAATGAAAGCCTCATTAGTGGTTGATGCTGAATGGCTAATGCACGCGCTGGAGGTGATGGCGTGAGGCAGAGTGACTGGATTGACACCGATCAAGCAGCTTTGCAACTTGGCATAACCCGCCGCCAGTTGCTAAAGCTACGCAGCAAGGGAATTTTCAAGGCTGGTAAGCATTACCGCAAGAAAAACCCCATAGCCGCCCGCCCTGCCTATATTTGGCACGTTGAAAAATGTTCAAAAATTTTGGAAACCTAAGCAGTAAAAAATGATGGAGACAAAACCTGTCGACTATGATCTTGATCTGATCTGGGAAAGCGTTCTTGCTATTGTGCAACCATCCACAAGGGCGTTATTCGTCCATACCATGAACGCATTTGTGGTGGGAATTGATCATCAAACAGTAAGAGTATGCTTAGCTGTAGAACGCAGTAACTCGATTGAAAATCGGGCTAAAGAGAAGCGCAAAGAATTAGAAACAGCTTTCTCAAGGAGGCTTCAAAGATCTGTCAAGGTTGCTTTTCGCTGTGATCCTCACGCTATTAATTCAAAAAGAGATCGTCTCAATAGATCGATGAAAAAACCACAAGGCGATCTTTTTGCGCTTTTAGGCGGTTCTGAGCCTGTAAAGCCAAATCTTATTAAGTCCTATAATTTGCCGTGCTTTCATGTAGTTGTTTGCATCGGACATACAGATAACATGGAAAGCTCTGGGGACACCTTAGCCGAAGCTATGGAGCCTTTGGGTGGGATGGGGGCTTTGTATTCTCTAAAAGATGATCCTGAAAATGACTTAGCTTTTAGGAACCTATACAAAAAGGATGTAAAACATTTGAAATTTGGAGATGATTATGGCTTTGAGATTTTCAAGGATGACTTAGCTATGGCGAAATGGGGGGGGTTTGACTCCATTGAAGATCTTCAAGAAGCACAGCGACAGGATGCAAAAAGGGAGGTTTTGATCAGGTCACGCATTGTCCTAGGGGATGAATAAAACAGAGCAGCAAAATGTTAATCCCCCCGCGTATTTAGTCCTAATTTTAGGCTAGTCATTTTTTCACTAGCCTAAAATTAGCTTATAGCAAGCAATCCAGAAAATAGTCTAGCCGATTCGTAATCGGCAGGTCGACAGTTCAAATCTGTTCATCGGCTTACTCTTTAAAGCTATGCGAATAAATAAAGGGCGGTACGAAGTACCGCCCTTTATTTATTCGGGTTCATCATCTTCTAAGTCTGGATCATCTGGGAATGGTTCACCTAGCCAGCGCTCTAAAATCCGTCTTGTCTCTAGCCTTAACCCTTTAATTTCTGCCTGTTGCTTGCGATATCTTTGATCTAGCTTTCTGATTCTGTCTTGATCTCTGATAATCGCGTTAGCAATCTGGTCAAACTTTTCATCTAGTTTATTGGCTGTTACTTGTATAGCTCTCGCGTTGGAATCAGCGATCGCTTTAGTTTCCACAAGGGAACTTTCCAGCCTTGTTAATGAATCCTCTAACCTTGATATTGACTGAGTATTCCTTTCTGAAAGAATTAAAGCTTGCTCAGCAATAATCTGTAATTGCTCAAAGGTCATGCTCATTTATTTATCTCCTTTAAGGTCATAGCCATGAAACATATACAGAGTTGTTACTAACCAAACTACGGGTAGAGATAATCAAGGAAGGCTTTCCCATTTTTGGCGGGAGGCTAGTCGGGCTTTCCCTGAAGCAGCCCATTCTTGCAAAAGGTTAATTTCTTGTTGGGCGGTTTGGGCGAGGGGGACAATTTGGCTGGCGGCTTCGAGGATGTCATCGGTGGTGAAATCACGGTTTTGACTGAAGCCGATGTGCATTGCTTCAATGATGCTTTGTTCAATTTCTGCGCCTGAGAAGTCGGGGGTTTCGTAGGCTAGGCGAGCGATATCGTAGCTACGCAGATTGTGAGGACGATATTTTTGAAGATGCACTTCAAATATTTGCGATCGCTCTTCTTGATTGGGCAAACCCACAAAAAATACTTCATCAAAACGTCCCTTTCGCAATAGTTCGGCAGGTAAAGCTCTAATATTGTTGGCGGTTGCCACAATAAATACGGGGGTCGTTTTTTCTGCCATCCATGTTAAAAATGTGCCGAATACGCGATTGGTTGTGCCTGAGTCGCCGCGTCCGTCTGCTCCTGCAAAGGCTTTATCGATCTCATCAATCCACAACACGCAGGGAGAAAGTGCTTCGGCAAGTTGGGTCATCTGGCGGGTGCGGGATTCACTTTCGCCGACTAGACCTGCAAAGAGGCGACCCACATCAAGGCGCAGTAATGGCAAGTGCCAATGGTGGGAAATGGCTTTGGCGGTGAGGGATTTGCCTGTGCCTTGGATGCCTGCAAGGAGCAGCCCTCTTGGATGGGGTAGTCCGTACTTGCGGGCGCGATCGCTAAAGGCTCCGCCCCGCCGCAATAGCCACTCCTTGAGGTTATCAAGTCCGCCAATGTCGCTAATTTCGGTAGTCGATGGATAAAATTCTAAAATTTTAGTTTGGCGAATGCTTTGGCGCTTTTCTTCAAGGATTAGCTCCACGTCTTCAGAGCGCAAATAGCCATTTTCGGCGATCGCTTTGGCAAGAACGCGCCTAATTCTTTCTAAGGATAGCCCCTGACCTGCCCGCACCAAGTCATTGATTGCCTGTGTGCTTAGTTGTGTACCATTAGCCGCCAAGTTATTTGCAGTATTATTTACAGTGTTATTTACGGAGCGAGCAATCTGTTCTACTTCAGTTTTGAGATCTTCGGCATTGGGGAGGGGAAACTCTAAGATGGTAAAAAATTCGCTAAGGCTATCAGGAATATTAATTTGTGAGGCAATGACAATAATATTTTGCGATTCGCCTTTGAGTTTACGGGCAAGATTTTTGAGCTTACGGGCGATCGCCACATCATCGAGAAAGCGATCGAAATCCCTAAGTACAAAAATAGCTCCTTTTGCGACCTTATCGACTAATTCGAGAGCTTGGAGCGGATTGCGTTTACCAGTGCCTGTATCGGTAGGGTTGGATTGATAACCATCGACAAAATCCCAAATATAAACATTGCGCCCAAGGGATTTAGCCACATTGCTAATCACTAATTCCACCCTTTCTTCTTCGGCTGAGGGTATATAAATTAGGGGATAACGGGCGCGAAGGGTTAAATTTAGTTCCCTTTCAAAGTTCATAGGGTTAGGCTGCTTGCTATTATTTGAACAATTTTGAACAATTTTGTTGTTTGTTTGAAGTAAATGATACATTGATCTACAGATATAGGGATTGGCTTTGGCATAATCTAAAGAGTGATATAAAAAAATTTAGAAGATCATAGGCTTAAAAATGACCAAGAAGCTGCTAATTGTTGATGATGAGCCTCACATTCGCCTGCTATTGGAGCAGACCTTAGAAAAGTTAGAAGATCATGATGTGGAACTATTGACAGCTACCAATGGTTTGGAGGCTCTAGAAACTATCCAAACAGAAAGACCTGACCTAGTTTTTCTGGATGTAATGATGCCGAAAATGAATGGCTATGATGTGTGCCAAAAGGTGAAAGACGAGCTTGGGATTACGGACGTATTTATCATTATGCTGACAGCTAAGGGGCAGGAGTTCGATCGTAGTCGTGGTAAAGATGTTGGTGCAGATATCTATATGACTAAACCCTTTGATCCTGATGAGATTCTTGAAAAGTCCTGTGAAATTCTAGGAATAGAAATTTAATGAGTATTAACTTGACCTATGGTTTGAGCGATTCGCAATTAGATAGTCATCAAGGCAGTAGCCAAAGGCAGTTAGCGATCGCCATTTCCGCTACTGCTGATGCTAATAGCAATGCGCCCCTCAATCTCTGTCTTGTATTAGATCATAGCGGCTCGATGGGGGGCAGCCCCCTTGATACGGTTAAACGTGCTGCTCAAGATCTGCTGGCACAGATGAGCGATCGCGATCGCATTAGCGTCATTGGTTTCGATCACAAAGCTTCGGTCGTTGTCGAAAATCAAAATGTCGATCGCCTTGAATCGATCAAAAGTAAAATCCAATCCTTGCGTGCCTCTGGGGGAACCTGCATTGACGATGGCATCAAGTTAGGTTTGCAGGAATCTAGCAAGGGGAAAAATGGCACGGTTAGCCAGATCTTTGTCTTAACCGATGGCGAAAATGAACATGGGGACAATGAGCGCTGCTTTCAATTTTCGCGTCTTGCCACCGAATACAATATGACTTTGCATAGCTTAGGTTTTGGTGATAGCTGGAATCAGGATGTTTTAGAAAGAATTGCCGATGCGGGGGGTGGCTCTATGGGATATATTCCTACCCCTGAGGTTGCGGGATCTGAATTCCAAAGGTTATTGCGAAGGGTAAAGGCGATCGGTTTGACCAATGCCCATTTAATTTTGCAGGTTGCGCCCCATGTCAGGTTGGCAGAGTTAAAACCGATCGCTCAGGTTGCCCCCGATACGATCGAACTATCCTATCAAACCGAAGGGGATGCAATTATCGTGCGCTTAGGCGATCTGATGACCGACGTGGAGCGCGTGGTTCTGTTAAATTTGTATATTAGTCCTGCCGCCTATGTTCAACAATATCCTGATCGCGCTGACATTCCCATTCTTACGGCACAGGTTCGTTATGATGTCCCGTCATTGGCGCAGGTAAATAGTCTATCTAATCCTGTGGCGATCGCTGCGGAACTAGTTCAAGATCACTCACCCCAAACAGATCCTAAAATTCAAACCCATATCCTTGCCTTGGCAAAATATCGCCAAACCCAACTTGCCGAACAGAAATTGCAACAGGGCGATCGCGTAGGTGCAGCAACCATGCTGCAATCAGCCGCCCAAACTGCTTTACAAATGGGCGATTACAAAGGCTCAACCATTTTACAAAATAATGCCACGCGCCTACAAACAGGGACAACTTTGAGTGAAGGCGATCGTAAACAAACTAGAATTGCTGCTAAAACCACATTACAATCACTGACATAGCCGCAAAATAAGCCACAAATGGAGTATGATTACCTGCCCTAACTGCAATCACAACAACCCTGAAGGAGCCATAAATTGCGAAGCCTGTTTTACGCCTTTGCCAATTATCAATAGCAATATTCACAGCATTACTCAAACTATTCAATGTCCTAACTGTAATGGTACTGTTCTTGCAAGTGCAAGATTTTGTGGACATTGTGGTTTTAATCTAATTACATCAGGCGAAGAAAATCTCAACGCCCCCCTTGAAATTGTTGGAGCAAATGCCATGTCAAATATAAATTCTAGTGTTTCTAACGAACCCGAATCTGAATCAAACATAAGTAGTGAAGTGCCAACTAGTCCAAACCTAGGGGAACCAGCAGCTTTGGAATTAGTTACACCCTTAACCATAGGCGGTGGCGACTATGCCAAGACCCAATTCCAGCAGTTCTCGGCAACACTCATCCATGTGCAGACCAACCTCAAGATTGAAATACCAGCACACTTACCTGTCATCCATATTGGCAAACCTAATAATGTGATTCCACCTGATATTGATGTTTCTGGGTTCCCCGATTCCGATATCGTTTCGCGGATACACGCTGACATTAGGATTGAAGCAGGAGAATTTTATTTTGAAGATACAGGTAGCTCTAATGGTACTTATATTAATAACTTGCCATTACCTGCGGGGAATCGCCATAAATTAAGAGTAGGCGATCGCATTTCTCTAGGCAAAGGTGACAAAGTTAGTTTTATTTTCCAACTAGCCTAAAATTTGAAATCCAAATTCAGTAAGTTTTTTAAATCAAGCAATGGCATAGCCATTGCTTGATTTGTTGTTATTCGTTATCCCATTTATCTTGTTTCGAGATAAAGAGACATAAATCTAGACTCATATTAAGTCTAGATTTATAGCTATTGGACAAATTTTACAAAAGCTGGTTGCGATTCTAAAAAAGGTTGGCAGTAAATCGCAACTCGAATATTGGAAGCCACACATTGCATTGTTTGCAATATTTTCTCAGTGGTAATTTAAGAATACAAGTCTCGAATATAGACCTATGTTAAGTCTCATCATTAACATATAAGACTTATTGTGTATCCTTTTAAGTGATTAAGTCTTATATATAGACTCATAAATAGACTTAACATGGCAATAAGAGACTGTCTGTATGCCTTTGCAGAAATTATTTATACTGTATGGCTGGTTAACTGATGTTGTGCATTTTTTCTATAACCATGTTTTGCTACACCAGAGTTTCATCGCTGGCATCACAGCAATGATCCAAAGGCACGGAATAAAAATTTTTCTGGGTTCCCCATAATTGACCTAAGTTAATTAATACATCCCTTTCGCGGCACTGGTTCCGTGTAATGAGTAGGGAAAAGCATTGCAATATATGACATATGGAGTTAATAATAAAAGATAAACTTCGGCTAAAAACACCAGTGTAATGAATCTATTTACCTATGCTTGTCCAGAATGTGGGAGCGAAGATGTGTGTGCTGACCACCAGTATAAGACGAAAAATTATGGGGTTAGGAC
>NZ_JACJPY010000100.1 GCF_014696345.1 Pseudanabaena cinerea FACHB-1277 | reverse complement strand
GTCGATGAGTAAATCTTTACTGCCTTCTTCGCCGAACAGTTTCTTAAATCCGAAATCTGTATAAGGATTAAAGTATTTTGCAACCATCATCGCTTCTCCAAGATTATTTTATGAACGATCGCTAAATAACTACAGCACTATGAAAAACTATCTCTGATGTTTTCTATATATCACAAAAAATGGTTGTTATCTAACACACTATCACCCTAGACGACATCTTTGCCCTCTTCCGCGATAGCGAACGAGAACGCAATGAATATCAACACCCATCCCAACGAGCATTCGAGCAAAGTCAAAGAGCCTGTGAAGAGTGTCAAAGTGCTATCGACCAACAACTCGAAATAATGGTTATTATTGCTGCATAACGTCAAATGATTTTTGAAGTGAGCAGTAAAATTGCTAAGCCAATGAGAACTAGCAATGAACTAGCGATATTATTCCAGAATTGGTGATGGCTAGTCAGAGAAGCGCGTTGTTTGGGGCGATCCTCTATGATTGGTTGCATTGTCGATAGGTCAATGGTGGGGTATTGGCTGCGGCGAAACCAACCTGTGACAATTACGGAGCGATCGCAGAGCATTTCTAGTAAAAATCGTGACGGCGATCGCATTGAACCAAGCTTGGGTAAATATGGGCGTGAAAATATAGGAAATGCCATAGCCTATTAAAAATTGCAGTCCGATAAATAGGGCGATCGTTAGTAAAATTGCGGCTATCAAGCCATAGCCATTTATATCCCTGTTCAGAGGTTTAGCGATCGCTTTGCTATAATGCGAAATAATCAAACAAAAGTAATGTGTCAAAACCAATGGTGACAATACCTTTTGAAAATCGTCAATTACCGACTGCGGAAGACTTGCCAGATTCCGATGAAACCCCTGTGGATAACGAACTCCAAAATGACATTCCGAATATGCTCCTAAACCTGTTGCGATCTATTTGGAGCGATCGCCAAGATTGGTTTTTCGGAGTGGATATGTGCTACTACTACGAAGCGAATATTGAAGAACCCAAGAAATCCAAGTCAATTGTTCCTGATGGATTTTTAGCGATCGGTGTACCACGCCTCAAGGATGAAGGTGGAAGATTGAGCTATGTGTTGTGGCAGGAACAGGCAAAACCAATAATGGTTCTGGAAGTCATCTCTAAGGAATATAATGGCGAATACGAAGAGAAGTTAAGACAATATCAAAAGCTAGGGATTTTGTATTATGTGGTTTACAATTCCTTAAGCGGTCGCAGGGGACGTTATAAAAAACATGAATCTTTGGAAGTCTATAAATTAATTGATAGTAAATACGAATTATTACCATCGGTGACGCTATTGCCAGAATCTGGCAAGGTCGTATGGATGCCAGAGATTGATTTAGGAATTGGCTGTGAGCGCCGTATATGCGGCAATTGGGAACGTGACTGGCTCTTCTGGTATGATCGCGATTGCGTCAGGTATCCCACGGCTGAAGAACGCGCTGAGCAGGAACGAATGATTGCTAGACAAGAGCGCATGATTGCTTCTCAAGAGCGTATTGCGAAGCAAGAGGCGGAGGCGATCGCCGATCAAGAGCGTGAACAAAAATTACAAGAGCGTCAGCAAAAATTACAAGAGCGTCAACAAAAAGAGAAACTAGCTAACTATCTAAGGTCGATAGGTATCAATCCTGATGAAATTTGACGTGTATAAGGGCGATCGCTCTATATCCCAGTTTAGAATGCTGAAATATGGGGCGATCGCTTTGCTATAATGCGAAATAATCAAACAAAAGTAATGTGTCAAAACCAATGGTGACAATAGCGTTTGAATACCGTCAACTGCCCACGGCGGAAGACTTGCCAGATTCCGATGAAACCCCTGTGGATAACGAACTCCAAAATGACATTCCGAATATGCTCCTAAACCTGTTGCGATCTATTTGGAGCGATCGCCAAGATTGGTTTTTCGGAGTGGATATGTGCTACTACTACGAAGCGAATATTGAAGAACCCAAGAAATCTAAGGCAATTGTTCCTGATGGATTTTTAGCGATCGGTGTACCACGCCTCAAGGATGAAGGTGGAAGATTGAGCTATGTGTTGTGGCAGGAACAGGTAAAACCAATTCTGGTTCTAGAAGTCATCTCTAAGGAATATAATGGCGAATACGAAGAGAAGTTAAGACAATATCAAAAGTTAGGGATTCTGTATTATGTGGTTTACAACTCCCTAAGCGGACGGAGGGGACGTTACAAAGGGCATGAATCTTTGGAAGTCTATAAATTAATTGATGGAAAGTATGAATTATTGCCATCGGTGGCGCTGTTGTCGGAATCTAGCAAGGTCGTATGGATGCCAGAGATTGGCTTAGGAATCGGCTGTGAGCGGCGTATATGGGGTAATTGGGAGCGTGAGTGGCTCTATTGGTACGATCGCGATAATGTGAGATATCCCTCGGCTGAGGAAAGGGCTGAGCAGGAACGTCAGCAAAAAGAGAAGCTAGCGAATTATCTTAGGTCAATGGGGATTAATCCTGATGAGATTTGATGTGTATAAGGGCGATCGCTCTATATCTTAGTTTAGAATCCTGAAATATGGGGCGATCGCTTATCACGTTATCTAAGCAACAGAAAGATTTGCTTTGATGATGATGTCGTTGTAATCGAAGTCTCCGCCGCTTGGAAGATCTTCAAATCCAAAGGTATTATTTGCTAATAGGCGAATGTGATCGACTCCATCGGAATTAGCGCCGAGATAAGCAAAGTATACGGCGGGGTCGTTAGATTTATCGGTATCTAGAAGTTGATTTACGGAACCGTTGGCAATAATAAATGGAGCGAAAATCGAACCGCCTTGAAATACGCCGTTTATGGTTGCGGTGGATTGGTTGGCGGCTTGTAAGTCGATCCCTGCAACACGATTTTTAATGGCGGCTTCGGTATAGCCACTGTCCCCTGGTTTGAGGGAAAGTCCTGTTAATGGATCGGTGATTGTGCCTTGGGAGTCGGTGATCTTGTAGAAGCCCACAAAGTTGTTGTAGGCAGCTTCTCTATTGACCACAAAGTTAGCTTGGACTGTTTTGGTTGAGTCAACGCTGCTTAAATCTAATACTTCGCCTTGTTGCTGATCTTGGAGATTTGCGCCTAATGGTAAAGAAGTATCTGTCGCTTGAATGTTGACTACGAAGTCTTTGAAGTCGCTGCTGTTGCCATTGCCATCTTCCCAAGCTAGGGTGAAGTTGCCTGTGCCAGAGTCGGTAATTTTTTGATTGGAGACATTGGAGAATAAAATGTTTGGATTGGATGCGTTCTTTTTGCGAACATTGTCTAAGGTGTCATTTTTAACTAGTAAAAATCTAAGATTGTCGCCAGAGTTGAATTCTAAGGATCTGCTCAAGGTTTTGGGATCGAAGCCATTGGGAAGATTGGCGATCGCTGAAAAGATATTTTTGGCACGACTTAGGGCGGCTTGGGTATAGCCAGTTTCGGTGGGGGCGATGCCATTGATTCTGCCTTGTGCGTTATCAACAGTAAATACGGCTAAGTCATTTACAGCTTTGGGATTGGAGTCTGAGATGGTGATTTGTAGTTTGGGTTTGCCAGCAGTACCGCCTGAAATCGTGAAGATGTCATCAGCTAATTTAGCGAGCGATGATTTGGCACTTAACACATTTAATAGAAATGTATCAGTTGTACTCGCTCCTGATTTGTCTATGGCACGGACAACAACTTCAAGACTGCCAAGATCTGGTTTGGTGGGTTTACCGCTAAAGGTGCGATCGATCGCATTGAATTTTAGCCAAGGTGGTAAATCATTGCCATTTTTTAGGGCGGCGGCATAGGTGAGGCTGTCGCCTGTATCGATATCGTTGAAGGTATTGACATCAAAGGTGAAGCTGAAATCTTGGCTTTCGGTGGTAGTTTGATCGGCGATCGCATTAGCAACTATCGGAGCATCATTGAGATTTTCGACTGCGATCGCAAAGATATCACTAACAGTCGCTCCAGTTTTATCTGTAGCTGCGACTTTAATATTCAAATTCCCTACATTATCATTAGTTGGAGTACCGCTAAAGGTGCGAGTTGTGGAATTGAAAGTTATCCAACTTGGTAAAGCATTACCATTTTCTAAGGTTGCAGAATAGGTAAGAACATCACCAGCATCAATATCTGTGAAGGTATTGGTAGGAATTTGGAAATTGAAAGCGTTACCTTGTTTGGCGTTTTGATCTGCGATTAGGTTAGCAACTATCGGTGCATCGTTGACATTTTCAACGGCAATTACAAAGATATCACTAACAGATGCTCCGGCTTTATCTGTAGCTGCGACTTTAACATTCAAGTTCCCTACATTATCATTAGTGGGAGTCCCGCTAAAAGTCCGAGTTGTGGCATCAAATGTCAACCAACTTGGTAAAGCACTACCATTTTCTAAGGTTGCTGAATAGGTAAGAACATCACCCGCGTCAATGTCTGCGAAGGTATTGGTAGGAAGTTGGAAATTGAAAGCAGTTCCTTGTTTAGCGTTTTGATCTACTATTGCCTTCTCAACTGTCGGTGGATTATTTACCACAACTACAGTTGTAGAAGTATCGGCTTGATTTGGGGCAGATTCTTGGAAACCTACGCCATCCGTAGCCACGCTGTAGAAGCGGTAAACATGATTTAATTCACCTGTATAGGTTGCGGAAGTATCAGTGATACCTTGTTTCCAGATTGTGAAATTACCGCCATTGTCGGAGACGTAAATATCGTATTTGGCGACACCGCTACCATTGTCTGCGCCTGTCCATGCAACCTTGAAATTGGTGCTACTGTTGGCAGATAGGGACGTAACTTGGCTGCTGGGTAGTGCCGTATCAATTTTATTTGACCAGACGGGGGTAACAATGGGAGCATTGGTGTCGAAGACGATGCTGGCTTGGGCATCGAGGCTGGCTCCGTTGGGGGTGTCGCTTTTGGCTTTGATGCGGTAATTGACGAAACCTTCGCCGTCGCGGTTGGCGTTGTTGGGGGGGAGGAAGCCGTCAGTGACTCCTTCGGCGGGTTCTCCTGTGAGGGGATCGATGGTGATGATCTTCCAGGTGACGAGGCGGGTGGTGGTGTTGAGGGTGGCGGTGAAGTCTACAAAGTCGCCGATGGTGTTGCGGAGGTCGAGGCGGGTGGTGTAGTTTTGCAGTCCGTCGGGGACGGTGATGGTGGTGCTACCGAAGCCGAAGTCGCCTAGCTCGAAGGTGTTGAGGTCGAGGTCGCTGTCGAGGGTGTGGGTGATGTTGACGAGGACGGCGGGTGCGGTGGCGGTGGCTATGTTCTCGAAGCGGATGGTGTAGGGGAGGATGGGATCGGGGGTGAGCCAGCGATCGGTTCCTGTTCCGCCTGGTCCGATAATGTCGTTGGGGTCGAAGGAGTTGAGGATTGGGACTTCGGCTTTGGCTTTGGGGAAGTATTTAAATATGGGGTAAGGGTCAAAAGGTTCTGGAATTGGGTTGGGTGGAATATCCCCGACAGGGGGTTCAGATTTTGGGTTCGGTGGAAGAATCGGTTTTGGGGGTTTTGGTTTTGGTTTAGGTGAAAGACCATCTTGAGAGGGGGGTGGATTTGGGTTCGGCGGAAAAGACATGGATGAGGAACCAGAAGACTCTGACTTATCACAACTTTCTGGACTAGACCCCAGTAGTTCCAGACCATTGATTGTATCCGTAATAGGTTTTATTAGTGCTATGAATTTTTCTGGTATGTTGAATAATCCTTCTAACTTTCCTTTTAGTGTATTTAATCGATTCCTGAACTCAGTTGCTTCATTAGATGGAAGACCGAGTATAGCAGAAAAAACTGTAGCTGTTGCATTTAAAACTCCTTTCTTTAGTAAATCTCCTATGAATTTTACTGCTTCTTTTTGTATGTCTTGAAAATTGGAAATTGTAGGCAATCCAGCATGGCTTCGTAGATAATCCTTAACATCTTCTGTGATATCTATCGATCGGAGAATTCCCAAAACTTGTAGAGCACCGTTTGAACTATTGAGATTTTTAATAGCTCCATCAATATCATTGCTGTTTAAATATGCATTTGTTTTTTCTAGGTCTGCTAAATGCAATCTTAAAGCAGTCGTAGCTTTGAAGAAAGAAGATTTATGTCTTAAATCACAATCTGGATTGTCTCCTGACGGTTTAGGAACAGGTGCAGTAGGCGCAGGTGCAGTAGGCGCAGGTGCGGTAGGCGCAGGTGCAGTAGGTGCAGGTGCAGTGGGCACAGGTGAGTTTGTTTGACCTGTAGGTCTATTCTTAGTGGGAGCATTTGTGAATATATTAATGCCGTCATATGTTGCGGCAACGATGCTAAGAACATCCCACTGTCCAGAATAGGTACTTGTCGTTGAATCAGTCGAGGATTGAGTAGTAGCAGAACCAGTCGAGGAACCACTACCACCGCCAGATACATACCTCACACTGAGAGATTCTGGTAAATATTCACTACGAGTGTCATTTTTAATAGTCGCAACTTTATTACCGAGAGCATCATATTCGTACTTCCATGTTTCATCAGGAGTTTTGACTTCAATTAGATTGTTTTCGCTATCGTAAGCGTAACTAGAAGTTTTACCATCCTGAGTCTTGGTCGCTAAATTCCCATCTCGATCATAGGTATAAGTAGTGTCACCAACTTTAGTATACTGGTTCAGATTATTGGTGCTGTAACTAGTGTCTACTCCACTATCTTTTAACACTGTCCGATTGCCAGCGGCATCATATTGGTATTCAGTTAATCCAGTTGGTGATGTCTCAGAAGTTAGCCGACCAGTAGCATCGTAACCATAACTTGTTTTTCCTTCCTCACTTGACGTACTTGTTAGACGACCAAGATCGTCATAGGTATATTCAAATCTTGAGTTAACGGTATTGTCGTCCGCTATGTACTGGACTATGCTCAGAACTGCTCCAACATCATTGTAAGAATAAACTGTATAAGTGCCATTTTCACCATTATCCTCGCGGCTGAGTTGTCCTAAAGTGTTGTAGCTGTAGCTGACGATGTTTTTCGCATCCTTATCAGTCAGTTGCTTCAGCCGCCCCACGCTGTCATAGCTGTAATTGGTGGCAAACCCATCTTGGTCAACCATCTTACTCCGCCGTCCACCTGCATCGTAGCTAAAGCTGAGGGAGCGCGTCCCGCCATAGCTGACATTGGTGAGTCTGTCGGCGGTATCGTAGCCATAAGTAACGCTACTATCAGCATCCGTGGCTTTGGTTAAATTCCCCCGCAGGTCGTATTCAAATGCAGCCGAAGTACCATCAGCAAAGGCTTTCTTGGTTAGCAAGCCGCGACTATCGTAGGTATAACTAATCTGCTGTCCGCGCCGATTGCTAGAAACCGTCACATCACCCTTATCGCTATAGGTAAAGCTTTCCTTCGAGCCATCTGCATAGCCGATACTACCCAGATTGCCTTTATCATCGTAACTGTAATTAATCGCATTCCCTTTTTGGTCGGTGACGCTCTTAATTTGGTCGTAGCGCGAATCGTAGGCAAATTGGACACTCTGCCCCAGTGCATCGGTAGAAGCGAGTAAATTCCCCTTGCTATCGTAGGTAAATTTGGCATTGGAACTATCAGGAGCTAATACTTGAGTGAGATTGCCCTTGCTGTCATAACTAAAACGGCTAACCCTTCCCAAAGCATCGGTAGTTTGGGCGACTTGTCCACGGTCATTGAGCAATACTTGGGTAGATTTATTGTTAGCATCAGTAACCGTCACACCGCCCGTACTGTCATAGCTATACTTGAGGGTTTGTTCACCACCATTGAGGCTCTCTTGCGTCACCCGTCCCAAATCATCGTACTCAAATAGCGACTGAGTGCCATCTGGATAAGTAATTGATTTAATCGCGTTGGCTTTCGCGCCCTCTGTTTCGTAGGTATAACTAACCGCCCCACTCACATCACTCACCGATAACAACCGTTCCCCAGTTGCATCGTAGGTATAGGTGGTAGATTGTCCGTAGATATCAACGACTTCATTTACCCGCCCTTGGGCATTGTATTTGAAGGTGACTTTATCGCCATTGCCATAACTCAGCCCTGTCAACAGATTAGCGGTATAGCCGAGAGTGACTTTATTCCCATTGGTATCTTGAATAAAATCTAACTTCCCATTTGCCAAAAAGCTCTGAACAGTGCCATCAAACTCTTTGATTTGATAGACATCGCCTACCTTAGTCAAGCTGCCCAAATCGTCAGTAATGCCCTGATATTTACCATCCTTCCCTTTGGTAAACGTGCGACGGCGATCGCCAGTTTGAATCGCCACATTCCCCGCCGCATCCGTAATCGCAGTGACATCCCAAGGATTCACCCCACCGCGCCCAAACGCCCCCACAGTAGACCGCGCCGAAATCGCATTACTATTCACCTGCTGCAACTCAAAACTCAACAGCCGCGAGATATCGCCCGTATATTCACCCAATTGACTGAGGCGATTGGCATTATCATTCAATACCTTTTGAAACTCACTTGCCTTACCACCGACACTAGTAACAAAATTACTATAAATCTTGTCCCACACATCCGCCGCAATCCCTTCAGGACGAGAACTATCCTTAATGCCATTCCAGTCAACATTCTCATCTAATGCCAAACTATTAACTTGGAAATCAATATTTGTCGCATCTAAAGCCGAACGGAATTTCACCCGTACCGAACCAGTCGCCCCCGCAGGTAACACCCCAGCATTGCCTTCTTTGTTGATGCCCAAGAACTGAATCGTGCTATCTTTATACACGCCCGATTCCTCCAACAGCGCACCCTTAGCTACCAAAGTCAGCAACGGAGCCGCAATATCTGTATTCCCAGCATTGCGATAGGTAATAATTAATTCTCCCGTCGCCCCTGGACGCACCGCCCCAGGAGCGGCAATATCTACCTGTAACCGTCCTGGTGCCAAGTCATTCACTAAGAAGACATCATTGGCCAAGGCTTGATTAGTTCCGTCTACCACCTTGACATCATAAGCACCTATTACTTGCCCCTTGAGGTCAAATTTAGCCGCAATGTTGGTATCATTCAGGACTGTTACCGCGCTACTATTTACTTCTTTCCCCGCAGGATCAACGATGCTAACTTTGGCAGTTGGTGTGAATTTAGTCCCCTTAATATCAATAGTCGCTTCACCTTGATTACTGCCTGCGATCGGGTTAACATTCAGGATTTGGAAGGCGGAATTTTGTTTGGGAATAGCTGACAGATTGAGATTGTAAATGGTGTCATTATTTGCGCCGCCATAGTTATAAATCCCTGCATAATAAACCCCTGCATCTAGTTCTTGAGAAATAGGATCGGTACTAGTATTGATATTAGTCAACCATTGACCCTTAGCATTTGTCAGACTGATGTAGGTTTTATCGCTGGATTTATCTGGATTGAAATTGAGGTTAAAGGTACTCTTTTCCTTTAACTCAAACCGATAGACATCGCTAGAATCAATCGAACCAATAAAATCAGTAAAAGCTCTCGCTCCATTTAATATACCCACATCTCGCGCCGTCTGATTATCACTTCCCGCCAAATCTGTAATAGTTGGAACCGCAATATTTAGTTTGTAATTACTGCCAACATTACCATTAGGCGTGACACCCAAATAGTAAGTTCCGGCGGTAATCCCTTGACTAATGTTGGTATTAGCAAGATTTGTAAAACCGGTCGGAGTAGAAAGCAACTTTCCAGCACTATTGAAAAGTTGAAGATTAGGATTGATTGCTGTTTCAGTGAAATTCAGATTCAAGAAACTATCTGTCGTCACACGGAATTTATAATAATCCGCCGAATCATTACTCAAACTATTAAAATTACCAATATAATCAGCAATTTGTTGAGGTTCGCTAATTACCCCCAAATCCCTAGCCTGATTGATAGTTTCACCTGCATTATCTACAGGTGGCGTACCAATAGAAACCGCACTGACATCTAGCTTATAGTTTGTTCCCTTCGCATCACTAGTTCCAGGAGTACCAAAGCCACCAAATAGCCCGATTCCGCCCTCTACCTGCACATAGTAAGTACCTTTTTGGAGATTGCGACTGATATTTTCATCGCTACTCCCAGTATTCCTAGAAGACAAGATTATAGCACCACCGCTATTGAGCAAAGATAAATTAGCATCTTCACTCAAGCCACTTAATTTTAAGTTGACCGTACTATTATCAGCAATGGTGAACTTATAGTAATCGTAATAATCATTTGCTAAATCTTTGAAATTACCCAGAAAATCTGTCGCTGAAACTACCTCAGTTTTAATAGTTCCGAGATCCTTAGATTGGTCAATATTTTCGCCAGCATTATCAACGGGAATTGCACCTAACGCGATCGCACTCGCATCCAATTTATAAGTCGTATTCTTTGCATCAACTACACCATTAGGTCCAGTCGGGAAACCAAATAGCCCGATTCCCGCATCTACTCGCACATAATAAGTACCTTTTGGCAAATTGCGACTAATATTTTCATCACTACTCCCAGTATTGCTAGAAGATACGATAGTATTACCATTACCATTCAGTAAAACTAAATTAGCATCTTGGCTCAAGCCACTCAGTTTTAAATTGACAGTGCTATTGTCAGCCAGAATGAATTTATAGTAGTCAGTGTAATCGTCAGATAAGTTGTTAAAGTTTCCCAGAAAATCTGTCGCTGAAACTACTTCAGTTTTTAGAGTTCCAAGATCCTTCGATTGATCGATACTATTCCCAGGAAGATCGATCGGAATCGCACCTAAACTCGTTACACTCGCATCCAGCTTAAAATTAAGGCTCGTAGGAGTAGCAAATGGATCGCCAAAAAAACCACGAGATGCTCGAATATAGTAAACTCCAGTCCTCAAATTCTTGCTAATAGTTTCATCAACAGTGCCAGGATTAACCGCAGAAATAATCGTATTTCCCTGACTACTTAATAGTTCTATATTTGCGTCTTGACTCAATCCACTGAGCTTAAAATTGACATTACTATTTTCAGATAGGGTGAATTTATAGTAATTCTGATAATTGGCACTAGCAATTTCGCTTTGCAACGTCGGTATTACTCCAGTCAGAATACCCAAGTCACTAGCCTGATTTATATCATTGGCATCAACAGGAGTGCTACCTAAGCCAACAGCATTTGCACTAAATCGATAATTACTTCCATTGTTCAACCCTGATGCCGGACTTACGGAAACAAAATAAGTACCCGATCGCAATTTTTGGGAGATAATTTCATCGCTAGTTCCACTGGTAGCCGAGGTTTTAATAGAATTACCTTGACTATCCAACAAGGAAATATTCGTATCTTGACTCAGCCCACTCAGGCTTAGATTAACAGTGCTGTTCTCGGTAATTGAAAATTGATAGTAATCACTAGAATCAATAGCACCACCGAAGTTTCCAAAATTACCAACATATTCATCAATAACTATCGCAGTGTTGCCCAGTACTCCTATATTTTTAGCCTTGTCGAGAGAATCCCCTGCATTATCAACAGGCACAGCACCTAGAGAAATCGCACTGGCGGCAAATTGGTAATTAGTACCAGTTCCACCTCCAGTAGCTTGAGCATAATAAGTCCCAGCCCGCAGATTGCGGGTGATATTCTCGTCAGCATTACCTCCTGTCGCGGAACTGACAACGAGATTCCCCTGACTATCATACAAATTCAGGTTTACATCTTGACTCAATCCACTCAGCTTGAGGTTAACAGTGCTGTTATCCGCAATGGTGAATTGAAAATAATCGCTACTATCAGTAGATAACCCATTGAAGTTACCCAAAAAGTCATTCGCAACAGTTGCCGTTGCACCCAGTACGCCAAGATTTTTGGCTTTATAAAGACTTTCCCCTGCATTATCCACAGGCACAGCACCTAGAGAAACAGCACTGGATGACAATTGATAACTAGTACCATTTCCCCCACTGTTAGTAATAAAGACGTAGTAATTCCCCAATCGGAGATTTTGAGTAATATTTTTGTCCGCAGGACTATTCTCAGAACCAGTAATGAGAGTCCCTTGACTATCCAACAATGAGATCGCAGCATTTTGACTTAACCCAGTCAGTTTGAGGTTGACCGTACTATTTTCAGAAATGGTAAATTGATGATAGTCAGCGTAATCGATGTCTAGCCCATTAAAATTACCAATAAATTCATTAACAACTGTTGCTGTTGTCCCCAGCGTACCAAGGTTATTAGCTCTATCTAAACTGCTTCCAGCACTATCGACTGGAATTGCCCCCAAAGAGATGGCACTAGTTTCGATCTTATAATTTGTCCCAGTTCCGCCCCCGCGCACATAGAAATAATAACTACCTGCCTTTAAATTCTGAATAATATTTTCATCAACATTTCCTGCAAAAACAGATTGTGTAGGAATCTGACTCTCATCAGCATTAAGCAAAAACAAGTCCACATTCTGACTCAAACCACTCAGTTTAATATTCAGCTTGCTATTTTCGGCTATCTTAAACTTGTAGTAACCAAGAGAATCGGTATTTGAGATGGTGTCTTCAGAAATTTTGATGCTGGCATCTACAGTTCCAAGATCAAAGGCAGTTGCGATCGAATTTCCAGTTTGCTTAGGCATAAATTAAATTTACTTAATAAACAAGAGGAGCCTTAATAGGAGATAATTTTAAAGAAGACAGAATAATTAAGTATAGTGATATTTTTTAGTACTCACTAATCCTGAAGATATTATATCATAATTATAAATTATGTCAAGTATTAGGATCACATCATCACATTATATTCACCTTGATTAAACTACTATCATGAGTCAACCCATCACCCTAGACGACATCTTTGCCCTCTTCCGTGAAAGTGAGCAGCAACGTAAGGAATACCAACAAGCTGCCGAACGAGAAATGAATCGACTACGTGAACAAAGCGATCGCACCGACCAACAAATCGAAAAAACCAGCCAAGAAATAACAAGACTAGCCGCCCAAGTTGCCCAAACCAACAAGCAAGTAGGAGGGCTAACGAGCCGATGGGGAGAATTTGTCGAAAACTTGATCAAACCTGCCGCCGCCAGACTATTTCAAGAAAAAGGAATAGAAGTACATCTCACGGCTCTCCGAGTTACGGGTCAAGATGATCAAGGTTCCATTGAAATTGATATTCTCGTAGAAAATACCACTGAAGTAGTCGCGATCGAAGTGAAATCTCATTTAGAAGTTCGTGATGTGAAAAGATTTTTACAAACCTTAGAGCGCTTCAAAAAAGCATTTCCCAAACATAAAAATGATAAACTCTATGGAGCCGTAGCAGGAATTAAAATCGATGAAAGAGTTAACGAATATGCGATTCAAGAAGGATTATTCCTAATCCAACCCGCAGGTGATTCCGTAATTATTGCTAATGGCAAAGACTTTAAACCAAAAATTTGGTAGTGCTATTGCTCGCTCAAATTCTTTGAATAGCTTCGTATGACAATCCAGTCGATTCAACAATAATTTCAATAGCGATATTCTGCTCTTTCAAAGCCTTAGCAACTTTCTCAATCCCTTTCTCAATCC
>NZ_JACJPY010000010.1 GCF_014696345.1 Pseudanabaena cinerea FACHB-1277 | reverse complement strand
TCCCATTGGTATTCAAGTCCTCTGGCGTGGCTGGTCTAATTTACGCGAACTTTGTCAGGGCTGGCTTCTTGCTCAAATTCATACTTAACGGGAAAAGTAAGATAAGCTTACTTAATTAAATTAAAATATGGTAGATAATCAAAATAAATCAACAGTAAAGACAGGAATTCAAATTAATGAGTTAGTTGTTTTACTGTGTATTGTAGCGATTTGGTTAGCATTTAACTTGTTAACAGCATCAAAAAGCCCGATAATTGAGACAGATGAGGTATTATATACCGATCCATCCGCTAATCTTTACTTCGGTAATGGATTTACATCTACAGGTTGGTATGCCCAAAATGGCGATCAATTTTGGGCGGGAAATGTACCCTTACATCAGATATTTCTATACTATTGGATTCGTATTTTCGGTTTTAATCCAACTAGTGTGAGATCGATCAATTACATCTATATGGTTGGTGTAGTCGTATTCATCTGGCTGACTACTATTAGGTTAGATTTAATAAAAAAACAAATCTCCAGATTAGCACTAGTATTTTTGATTTTGACTGATTATGGCATCACATATAGTTATCGATCAGGAAGGTCAGATGTAATTTGTATATTACTTTGTTCCTTGGTTTTTCTTTGCTATTCCATTAGAAATAAATTCTTACGATATATTTCAATTTCTATCCTTTCTGTACTTTTCCCATTTGCAGGATTACAGTTACTAGTTTATTCTTTTGTCTTAGGAATCGTTTTAGTCTGCTTTTTAAAAAGAGCTTTACTAAAAGAATTTTTAATAGTTCAATTTAGTTCTCTATTTGGACTTTTAATGCTTACATTAGTATATATTGATAGAGGGGTATTAAAATATTTTCTCCTGTCGATAGCTCCCCACAGTAAGCTGATTAACAATTTAGTTGATAATTCTAATTTTGTGTATGACTTGGTGGGCGATCCTAGCATACAAGATAGGTTTTCAATCACTGGGCTTTTAATTAAACCAATAATCTTTTTAGTAAGAGACTATAGCACCGTTTGTGTGTTGATTTGTTTACTTACAATAATTGGATGGCAGATTTCACAAAAACAGTTTAGGTTTAAGTCTAGTGCGTTTTTTGGCGTAGTAAATATTATTGTAGTTTCATTGACATTATCAATTGTTGGAAAAATCCCTGCCTATTATTCATGGATGATTTTTATACCAACTACTATTTCTCTGTTGATGACCTTAGATAAGTTTCTGAACAAACATTATAATTACCATAATATATTAACAGATAAAATCACGAAGACTATCATTATATTCAATTTGATTTTATTGATTTTTGCGTCCTCTGGTATGTTTACAAGGATATTTTTTAAATGGGAACGTGGCGACTATAGCAAGGCTGAAAAATTTGTTATTAAAAATGTCACAAAAGATGATGTAGTTTTTTGTGATGAACAAGCTTATTATCCAGCTAAGATTCATGCAAAAAAAATCTTTCTGCCGCCATATTTGAGAGTTATTTCATTAGCCGAGAAGGAAAGTATATCTGTCTTAATTGTTTCTCCCAACTCTCTTACCTCTTTTAACAACATTTCAAAGCTAATCGGTGGTCAATGGGAACTGAAAGATAGTATCAATGAATTTTCATCCGATTTTCTGAACATCGCAAAGGTAAAAGGTTATAATTTGCAGGTGTTTTCCAGATTAAAAAAACAAGAGAATTAAACAAATTAAAGTCTGCTATATAAGAAACTACTGCTGCTAATAGTGCATCAATTACTAAAGTGGGATCATCTATAATTAGTTGTGACTGCATCAGGAGAATAAATCTATGACAGCAATTATGGCGCGTGAACTAGATCGGATTCCACTGCGAATACCGATCGCACCTTAAAGCGAGATTTATATGCAGAAAGGTTTCACACACCCGAATACTTTCCCGAATACTTTTATTTCTCACCAGACACATTAGAGTTTGCTGGGTTTAGGTTGGATTTTAATAAGTATCGCCCTATTGTTGCCAATGATCGGGGCTGGCTATGGAGCGAGACTTTAGGGTTTTTCTTAGGAATTCACGATCGCCAATTGCGGTATTTTTCGTTGGAGGGGGCTTTGTTGCCAACACCCCAAGAAGCGGCTAAAAATGAGATGTTAGCAGCTAATCAAGCGCGGCAAATTGCTGAGCAGGAGCGCCAAACTGCTGAGCAGGCTAAGGCGGAGTTACAGGAATTAAAGGCAAAAATGCGATCGCTTGGTATTGAGTGAGCGGAGAAATCAGATATGTCTATGGTTTGTTCCTATGCGATCGCGATAGTTGAGCATCAACCAATTGTTACAAGATCTTAAAATCAGGAGTTGCTGACAATTTAAGTATTAGGATATACATAGTTAGGAATAAAAGTTAGAAATAAAAAGCTAGCTCTTGACTCAGTTCTCTAAATCTCTAAAATTATAGTTTTGAGGGTGATAGTTATGAACGGTCTAATGCAACAACTTAGGAACATGGTGGAATATCTAAGCGATGCGATCGCCAGAATTTTCACCCCTAGCAACGATGATTTTCCTGCCACTGGCGAGCAACCTTACAAAGGCGATCCTGCTGCTGAAAGTAATCGCTAATCAAGTTACATTAATTATTAAAGACTAAAAAAGAAAGCGTTGCCAAGTAACGCTTTCTTTTTTGGCATAATCTTGGCAACACTTAATCAGTTTTTGGTAGCTTTTCTGAATGCCACATAATTTAGCCCCGTTAGTCACGACCTCCAGCCAATGGGCAAAGAAAAATCTATTTGACAGTTGGTTTAATAGTATTTTGACCCTGATCTCGGTTTGGTTGCTGTCTCAGATGGTAGTCGGAATCTGGAATTGGACAACCACGATCGCCCAGTGGTCAGTGGTCAGTAGTAATTTGCGACTGTTTTTGGTGGGGCTATATCCTGAAGCAGAGTTTTGGCGCTTGTGGATTATTTTAGCGATCGCTGGCACATTATCAGGAATTTCATGGGGAATCTGGGGCAGATTTAGCCGTTTTGTGGCGATCGCCATTGGTGCTTTAGCAACTGCCCTAGCGATTTTACTGCCCGTTGATGGCATCTCGAAATTTCTGGTTTTTGGTACGGCAGGAGCGATCGCCCTTGGGTTTGCGATCGGGCAGAAAATTAAAATATTTACCACAAGCTCTTTGATTTTGGCGATCGCTTGGGTTTTATCTTTGCCTATTTCCCTCTGGCTATTGAGCGGCAATGCAGGACTAACGCCTGTGGATGTAAATGTTTGGAACGGTCTGGTTTTAACGCTCCTAGTGGCGATTTCAGGAATTGTCTTTTCTTTCCCCTTGGGCATATTGTTGGCATTGGGGCGACAAAGCGATTTACCCGTAGTCAAAATATTTTGCATTCTTTATATAGAGATCGTGCGCGGTCTGCCCTTAATTGGCATTTTATTTATGGCGCAGGTGATGCTGCCTTTATTTTTACCCGCAGGATTGGAAATAGATCGCGTGTTAAGGGCGATCGCGGCTTTTATATTGTTTAGCGCCGCCTATCTCGCCGAAAATGTGCGGGGTGGTTTACAGTCAATTCCCAAGGGGCAAGCCGAAGCTGCCAGAGCTTTGGGGTTAAATGTTCCCCAAGCGATCGCCTTAATCATTCTGCCCCAAGCGCTCAAAGCTTCCATTCCTGCGATCGTCGGGCAGTTTATTGGGCTATTTAAGGACACATCTCTAGTAGCGATCGTGGGTTTAGTTGACCTGATGGGCGTTGCCCGCACTGTCCTATCCCAGCCCGAATTTATCGGTCGTTACAGTGAAGTCTATTTATTTGTCGCCGCAATCTATTGGCTATTTTGTTTCTCCCTCTCCCAATTCAGTCAAAACCTAGAGAAAAAATTAGCGTAGAAGCCTTAAATTGATAGCATCCTGCCAAAAACTTTCCTATAGCTAGTTTGATTGGTAATCACTGTAAAATCTAGCAAACCTGTTGCAGGGACAATTTTATAGGGCAATGGATAAAACATGAAAGCTATTTCTGTATTGGGAACCTCATCTAATGCTGGCAAAAGTTGGATGGTGACGGCTTTGGGGGCATGGTTGCGGCGACAGGGGGTTAGGGTTGCACCGTTTAAAGCTCAAAATATGTCTAATAACTCCTATGTCACCCTAGAGGGCGGCGAAATTGGCAGAGCGCAGGCGGTACAGGCGATCGCTTGTGGAATGCGCCCGATCGCCGAAATGAACCCGATCCTACTTAAACCATCGGGTAAAGGAACTTCCCAATTAGTATTACTCGGCAGAGCAGGAGAACATATTGCCGCCGTTGACTATTACCAACATATTGAGAGCCTCTGGCTAACTGTCGCGGAAACCCTCGAATTTTGGCGCGATCGCTGTGACCTATTGCTGCTAGAGGGGGCAGGCAGCCCTGTTGAGCTAAATCTGATGCAGCGCGATCTCGTCAATTTGCGCCCCATTGTGCATTTGCAGGGGCGTTGGCTATTGGTGGGCGACATTGAAAAGGGCGGCGTATTCGCACAAATCATTGGTACATATCACCTGATGCCAGCGATCGCCCAAAATCTGGGACTAGGCTTTGTGGTGAATAAATTTCGTGGCGATTTGCGTTTATTTAATGATGCCGAATTCCATTTCCATAAACATATGCCCAATCTTCCCTATTTGGGTGTGCTGCCCTATGAAAATGATTTGCAGCCCGAAAGCGAAGATAGTTTATGTATTGAGGCGGAGTCGAAGGGTAGTGGCGCGAAAATTGCTTGGATCAGGTTTCCCCATTTATCCAATTCTCAAGATAGTCAGCCTTGGCAATTGGATCTAGGCATAGCGACCTGCTGGATCGATCAGGTGCGGGATCTCATCGATGCTCAGGTGATTATTTTGCCAGGGAGCAAAAACACTTTGAGCGATCTGCAATGGCTCTGGTCAACGGGCTTAGCCTCGGCAATTCTAGAAGCACATCAGCAGGGCGTTCCCATTGTCGGCATCTGTGGTGGCTATCAAATGTTAGGGCAGGTTTTGCGCGATCGCCAAGGTGTCGCAGGTAATGCAGGTGAAATACGGGGGTTAGGGCTGTTGCCAATGCGAACGGAATTTATGGAAGTAAAGCAGGTGCGGCAGGTGACAGCGATTTATCAAACCGAACAACATACTGATCGATGGAATGCCTACGAGATCCATATGGGTATTACGGAACCGATTAACAATCTTGATCAATCTCCCCCAATGCAGCCATTTTTGCAAGTTGATGATGCAGGCACAAGGCGGGATGAAGGTTGGCAAAGCGATCGGGTCTGGGGAACCTATTTGCATGGCATATTTGAGTCGCCGCAGGTTCGTCAAAGCCTTGTGCAGTTAGCCAAGATCGCCAACTATCAACCCGCCAAAATCCTCTGGCAAGCCCATCAACAACAACTCTATAACAGCATGGCGGATCTCATTGAGACCCATCTCGATCTCAGTGCAGTTTGCCGCTATTTAGCTTAGTCAGTGAGATTTTGCCAAGCCGATCGCGCTGCCCTTTGTAGGCGCGAGACCGCCCTATTCACTTTTTGGGTAACTGGCTGAGCAACTTGGGTTTCTAATTTCTTTTCCACATTTTCGAGGGTTTCGTTAACGGTTTCTACTGCCCAGCTATCAAATTCTTCAACGCGATCGCGCAACCTGTCAACTTGTTTGTCAACGGTTTTATGTGCCTTATAAACACCTTTTTGGTATTGCTTTTGGGCAACGTCAGCGACCTGATGTAATGTTTTTTCGATTTGGTGCTTGATATCTCGATTACGGGACTTTTGATCATCTTGTTTAGACATTACCGACCCTCATTTATGTCATCGCAAAGTTCATCACAGATTCTTTTGATTCATCTTACAGTGCTTTGCGCTCGCAAGAAAATTTTTAAATGCGCTAGGGAGTAGCCATTTTACAATTTTGTATGATTTAAAATGAGAATTACGATTGCGCGTGTTAACCTGATTAGCAAAATTTTGAAGTCCCTATTGCTTAGTAACTAATGGAAACCTTGTCCTTAGAGATCAATTCCCCAACTACAGGATCTAAGGTAAATGAGTGCGATCCTCAGGACACACAGCCAGACTTGCCTTTGCCCACATTGCCTCCCGCCCTGCCAGAGGAAATATTAGGACTGAATTTGGCAAATACCAAACAAAAAGACGACTGCCTATATCTCTATAGCCGCGATCGCCAAGCCGATGGGGCTACCAAGATTTTAGAGGCGATCGCCCTAAGCACGCAGGATTTGCAAAGCTCAGTTTTGTTTGCCGAAGGGATTCGCCGCCTCAAGCTGCATGGGCATTTTTGGGCGTTGGGGGTAGATTTACCAATTGCCGAAGCCGCGACCATTGCCGCCGCCGTAATTGCCGATCTTCGTGCCAAGTTGCCACAGGTAAGGCTCAAACTGTTATTGCAAGATCATTGCCTGAATCTATTATGCGAAACTCGTACTGCCATCTTGCAGGCGGAAATAGCGCTACCGATCCTAGATACACTTCGCAATTTAAAGGCAGCCGAATATTTTCAAGCAGTCACTGTTTCCAATCGCAACATTGACAAAAAACAGCCTAATTGGTCTTTTGAAATTGATCTATTAGCGATCAATTCCCCCTCTAGGAGTGAGGATCACAGTATCAATGCTGATCCTAATCTATATTTAGATGTTGAGCCTTTGGCAAATGGCGATCGCGCTACTGCCGATCTAGCAGATCTGGAAAATAGAAATTCCCGTAGCCTAGAACGACTGCTGCCACTAGTCCAGATCATGCAGCCGATTTTCCAACTAGAATGGCTTGGCAAAAAACAAGCCCCTAATTCCTCGCCCCATACTATTGGTGAGAAGATTTCTATACCTATGGGGCTAATCAGCTTAGCGATCGGCATCGCCACAACCTTTGCAATTGATCGCACCCTAAGCTATCAAACCCAAGCGAATTTAGCTACTCAATCCTCTTCAGGCAGAAATTCAGGTGCAAGTTCAGAAAAAGTGAGCGCCCTTGAATTAAATTCTGTGATTTCAGGAGCATCGAAAGGTAAACAGACCATTGCTAAAAATGTCACCAAAATTGAGGACAAACCCTCACCCAACTTTAATATTGCTGCCCTCAATGAAAAGCTGCTGCTGATTGATTGGCATATTACCCAAAAGCAGCGATCGCCCGATGTGATGATCGTGGGCAGTTCTAGAGCCTTGCGTGGCATTGAACCCACCACCCTCGAACAGTCCCTCGCCAAACAAGGGTACAAAAATATCAGCGCCTTTAATTTTGGCATTGATGGCGCGACCGCGCAGGTGGTGAATATTCAAATTACGCAAATCCTCGAACGCCCCCAATTGCCAAGGATGATCATTTGGGCTGATGGACTCCGTGCCTTTAACAGCAAGCGCAATGACATTACCTATGATGAAATTACGGCTTCTATTGGTTACAAACAACTTCAAGCGAAACTAAAAGAACAAGGTAATCTGCCCATAGCCCAAAATTCAGCTACACCTGTGCCACCTGCTAACCCCGTTACACAGGCGATCGCCCAAGTTTTTAGCACTAGTAACCAACGCCAAGAAGTCCGCAATTCCGTAATTAAAAACTTTGATCGCAATACCCAAGCCCTCAGCAACAGCGAGTCACTGATTGCCGCAAATGCCCCTAAGACCGCTAATATTCTTGACCCCAAAGGCTTTGTCACCTTTGATGTCACCTTTGACCCCAATACCTATTTCCAGAAATATCCCCAAGTTCCAGGGGACTATGACCTTGACTATCGCTACTTCGAGACCAATGGCTCCCAGTTTGAAGCCTTTAACAATGTGGTCGAATTTTGTCGGCGCAACAATATTCAACTCGTAGTTGTGAATATGCCGCTCCATGAAACCTATCTCGATACTATTCGCCAAACCTACGAAGCTACCTTTAACGATCGCATGGCGGAGCTGGCAAAACGAGAAGGATTTGTATACCTGAATTTATCCGCCGACCTTGCCACCCAGTCAGCTTTATTTTCCGATCCTAGTCACCTAAATAAGCAAGGTGCGATCGCGATCGCTCAAGCGATCGCCCAAAACACAAAGATCCCTTGGCAACTTCTTAAATAATTTTCTTAAATAATTTTTGTTAAAACTCTGAAGCACTTGTGCTATTTTTGCCCAATAACGCGATCCAAACAGCTATGATCGCCTTACGGCTTCTTCATTGAACGCATATCATCCAATCTTAGGAACTCTTGGGCTATGAATACCTCAGATCAAGCACCAACTACCGCCTCAAGCTTAAAAAGTAAAACCAAGGCTCTTGCCAAACGCGGGGGGCGCACCCCCTTCGAGAGCAAACTGATTCAGGCTGGTCATGCCACCTCCGACCAATTTGATCGCGCCGTCAAAGATAGCCAAGAGCAGAACGTTCCCTTCATTAATGTTTTAGAGCAGATCCTCGGACAACAGCTTGCCCCAGACATCACCCGCTATTACAAGCGCCAACAGCTTTTTGAACTGCGCGTTCTCTATGGCATTGAGCCAATTGATCCCGATGTTGATGTTGATAAATTTGATATAGCCGCCCTCAGCGCTCTGCTTGACTCCAATATCATCCCCATCGCCAGTTGCCGCGACTGTGAAATTCTGCCCCTTGCTAAGACTGAGAATAGCATCACCATTGCGGTCGTATCGCCCGATAGTTTTAAGGTACAGAGTGAAATCACGCGCCTGATTAAAAATATGACCGTCATCAGGCGTGTAATAGCCCGCGAAGACTTCCATCGCACCTTTGATAATATTATCCAGTTTCAGATCAATAAAAGCTCTAAGGCGGAAGGGGCGATCGCTGAAGAAGATCTGCAAGTCAAGGATGATGTCTTTGGTGATGATATTGCGGAGGACAACAAAGATGATGAATTGATGGTGGGCGGTGAAAACTCTGCACCAATCATCAGCCTTGTGGACAAAATTCTCGTTAGAGCGCTCAAAGAAGGTTGCTCCGACATTCACATCGAGCCACAGGAAAAGGATCTCTGTATTCGCCTCCGCAAAGATGGTGTATTGCGCGAATACTTCTTCCTCAGCGAAAATAAGCGTCTGCCCAAGAGCATTATTAATGCAGTCATTTCCCGTTTTAAAATCATTTCCAACCTCAACATCGCTGAAAAACGGGTTCCCCAAGATGGCAAACTCAAGCGCAACTTCCAAGGTCGCCGCGTTGACTTCCGCGTTAATACCTGCCCCACCCAAAACGGCGAGAAAATCTGCCTACGGATCTTAGACAACTCCAACACCCAACTAGGACTAAACAAACTCATCAGCGATCCTGAAAGTTTGGCGTTGATGCAAAGCTTTGCTAAACGTCCCTATGGGCTGATCCTCGTTACTGGCCCCACAGGTTCAGGCAAAACCACCACCCTATATTCCACCCTCGCCGAATGTAACGACCCAGGTATTAACATCAGTACCGCCGAAGATCCCGTCGAATATAACCTGCCTGGGCTAACCCAATGTCAGGTACTCCGCGAAAAGGGCATGACCTTCGCTAGTATTCTTCGCGCCTTCCTGAGACAAGATCCTGACGTAATTCTGGTGGGTGAAACCCGTGACGCAGAAACCGCAAAAACGGCGATCGAAGCGGCGCTGACAGGACACTTAGTCTTGACCACCCTGCATACCAACGATGCACCCAGTAGCATTGCCCGACTCGAAGAAATGGGTGTAGAACCATTCATGGCAAGTACCGCCATCATCGGTGTACTGGCACAGCGTCTATTGCGCCGCATCTGCGACAACTGCCGCATCCCCTATAACCCCACCCAAGAAGAACTCGATCGCTTTGGCTTACCCAGTAGCGATCTGGAAAAGACCTTCTATAGAGCCAATATCGTCAACCGTGAAGCCATGCTCCCAGGTCAGCGTGTCTGTCCTAAGTGCAACGGCTCAGGCTATAAAGGGCGGGCTGGGGTTTATGAAATCATGAAAATGACCGAACGCCTGCAAAGTGCGATCAACAAAGGCGCAACCACGGAAGTCATTAAGGAAATTGCCGTACAGGAAGGCATGAAAACCTTGATGGCATATGCTTTTGACCTAGTACGCCAAGGTGCAACTAGCCTCGATGAAGTATTACGGGTTGTGTATACCGATAAAGGACGGGAAGCCGAAGAACGCGCCCGACGCGGTAAAGGTTTGGAATGTGAAAATTGTGACGCAATGCTGACCCCTGAGACTGTGGAATGTCCTTACTGCACCACACCGCGATCGTTCTAATCACAAACAGAAAAGGGCTATGCCCTTTTCTGTTCAACTATTCTTAATTTACTTAATTTATTTAATTCGCTTAGGAGAATCAACTGCTATGGTCATGGACTATATTATCGAAGACTTGATGGAAGAAGTGGTAGAACGTAAAGGTTCTGACCTGCATATTTCCGCAGGTTTGCCACCCTACATCCGCATCAGTGGACATCTCACCCGCACCGAGCGCGACCCCCTAAGTCCAGAAGAATGTCAACGTCTAATTTTTGCGATGTTGAATAATAACCAACGCAAAGCCCTCGAACAAAACTGGGAATTAGACTGCTCCTATGGTGTTAAAGGACTAGCCAGATTTAGGGTCAATGTCTATAAGGATCGGGGAACCTATGCCGCTTGTTTGCGGGCGCTTTCCTCAAAGATCCCTGACATGGATGATCTTAACTTGCCACCGATTGTACGCGAACTTAGCGAAAAACCCCGTGGTTTAGTTTTAGTGACAGGTCCAACGGGTTCAGGTAAAACCACCACCCTCGCGGCAATGATCCAAACCATCAACAAAACCCGTGCCGAACATATTCTCACCGTTGAAGATCCCATTGAATTTGTGTATGAGTCGGTGAAAAGTATTATTCACCAGCGCCAAGTGGGAGAAGATACTAAAACCTTTGGCAATGCCCTCAAAGCAGCACTGAGAGAAGATCCAGATGTAATTCTGGTGGGGGAAATGCGCGATTTGGAGACGATCCAACTGGCGGTATCGGCGGCGGAAACGGGGCATCTAGTATTTGGTACGCTCCATACTAGCTCTGCCTCACAAACCGTCGATCGCATGGTGGATGTATTCCCTCCTGAACAACAGGGGCAGATCCGCGTTCAGCTTTCTAACTCCCTTGTGGCAGTACTTAGCCAAACCCTAGTGCCGCGCCACAACCCCCAACCAGGGCAGTTTGGACGGGTAATGGCGCAAGAAATCATGGTGGTAACACCTGCAATCTCGAACCTGATCCGTGAAGGTAAGACGGCGCAAATGTATGGCTTTATCCAAACTGGTGGTAAGGAATCGATGCAAACCCTTGAGTCGGTCTTGGCTAAGCTCTATTTAGAAGGCGATATTACCTTTGAGGCAGCGATGTCTAAAACTTCGCGTCCTGAAGAATTATTGCGTGTAGTTGGTCCTAACCCTGCTCCAGTCATGAAACGGAAGTCGACGGGTGATATCCGATCGCAGGATATGATTAAGTCGCGATCAATTAGCGGTTAGACTGTACCTTTTGGGTGTATTTTAGCTCTGTTTTAGCTGTATTAATGAGGTGTCATTATGGCAAGATTTCAAGGAATGCTGAAGGATTCTAAGGGCAAGGCTGTCAAACAGACGATGGTAGCTGAGTCAGTCAAGGAAGCCCGCGAAGCATGGCGGCAAAAGGGTTTTGTTGTTCAGGAAATCAAGGAAGTACAGGGCGGCTTTGACTTTGCCGAATTCTCTCTGTCGATGCAAAAAGTCACCGTTAAGGATCTCGCGCTGTTTTCACGGCAGTTAGCCACCTTGGTGAACGCAGGGGTATCGATGGTGCGTGGCTTGGGTGTCATGGTTGACCAATGCGCTAATCCGCGTCTTAAAGCTGCTCTAGCTAGGGTCTTAGACGATGTACAGCAGGGGACAAACTTTTCAGATTCCTTGAGAAAGCATCCGAAGATCTTTGATAATCTCTACTGCGCGATGATTCAAGCGGGGGAAACGGGCGGTGTCCTTGATGATGTATTGGCTCGCTTGGCAAGTTTGTTGGAAGACTCGGCAAAGCTGAATAACCAGATTAAAACGGCGATGACCTATCCGATTGTGGTCACATCGATCGCTGTTTTGATTTTCCTCGGTATGTGTATTTTCATCATTCCTGTATTCGATGGCGTATTCAAAAGCTTGGGTGGAGAATTACCTGCGTTTACCCAGATCTTGGTTAATATTAGTAATTTTCTGAAGAGTCCATCGGTTTCTATTATTCCTATCACTATTTTTGTGATTGCATTCGCTTACAAACGCATCTATGCTACCCCCCCAGGGCAGCTCTACTTTGATGGCTTGTTTCTAAAACTACCCCTATTTGGTGATCTCGTTGTCAAGACTGCGGTTGCCCGTTTTGCCCGTACCTTTGGTTCTTTGTCAAAGGCAGGTGTACCAATTTTGAGTTCCCTCGAAATTACGGGAGAGACGGCGGGTAATTTGGTGATTTCCAATGCGATCGATTCAGCGCGGGAGGCGGTGAAGGAGGGCGGACAAATTGCCCCTGCAATGGAAAAAACGCAGGTATTTCCAGTGATGGCTTTGCAAATGATTAGCATTGGTGAAGAGACTGGGGAAATCGATAAGATGTTGATGAAGGTGGCGGACTTCTATGAAAATGAAGTGGAGGAGGCGGTAAAGGCATTAACAAGTTTAATGGAACCATTAATGATCATTGTCCTTGGGGGCATGGTTGGTTCGATTATTGTGGGAATGTATTTGCCGATCTTCTCAATTATGGACAAAATCAAATAATATCAAGTCAAAAGAGAAGGAGTGCAAAGCACTCCTTTATTTTTTGTATTTTTTGGCGATCTCGCCGCCTTAGCCAGAGCCTGCAAGTTATTATGCGAAGGCGATCGCCTTTCTCAAAACATCGTAAGCATTAGATATGACAGACTCTATAAAGAAAAAGGGATAAAGAATGTTAACCAAATTGAACTTAAGAGGTATTGGTTCGATAAGAGATCTTGAAATTGAGTTTGGTGATCGCCTTAACATTCTTACGGGTGACAATGGCTTAGGCAAGAGTTTTCTACTTGATGTAATCTGGTTTGCCTTGACAGATAATTGGATTGGATTGCCAGCACTACCAAATTTCGACCAAGATATTCCTCCATATATTCGCTTTCAAGTCAGTAATGGGAAAGAAGGCGAGAGTGTCTTTCTATTTGATAAACAAAGATGGCAAAATTTTCGGCGTTCACAAGAAAATGAGATTGTTATCTATAGTCGTATTGATGGAGGATTTTCGATTTTCGATCCATTAAGACAATTCACTCCTAATGAAGTTTACAACTTCACATCAAATCAAGTTCTGAACGGATTAATATTTAATAATGGCTCCATACCTTGTATGGGGCTGATTCATGATCTTGACTATTGGCAGCTAAAACAAACAGAAACACCTTATCAAATTCTCCAAAGTGTAATTCAACATCTGTCGCATCCCGATGAGCTAATGCAAGTTGGTTCATCTGTAAGGCTTTCAGTAGATGATAGCCGTCAAATTCCTACCCTTTCTTTACCTTATGGCAATGTTCCTATAACTCATGCCTCTTCTGGTATTCAAAGAATACTAAGTTTGGCATATATGCTTGTCTGGGCTTGGGAAGAACATATTCAAATTGCAAAACTCAAAAGAAGTGAGCCACTCAAAAAAATTGTTTTTCTAATTGATGAATTAGAAGCACATTTACATCCCAAATGGCAAAGAACTATTCTTCCTGCCATTCTTCAAGTTTGTAAATTATTAAATCCAGAAATTGAAGTGCAAGTTGTTACAACGACACATTCACCGATGGTGTTAGCATCTGCTGAACCGTATTTTGAGGAAGAGCTAGACAAATTATTTCTTTTTGAGTTACTTGGAAGCGAGGTAACTCTCAATGAAATTCCTTGGGTGAAGCAAGGTGATGTGGTGGGATGGCTGACTTCAGAAATTTTTGACCTCAAACAAGCGCGATCGCGAGAAGCCGAAGCAGCAATTGGTGCGGCTCAAGCTTGGGCTGTTAAAGATTGGTCCTATAAATTTCCTGACAATTTAAAGACATTCGCACAAATTCAAGCAGAACTCGAAAAAGTCATTCCTGGTCACGATCCTTTCTGGATTGGCTGGACTGTCAAAAATGAGGCAAGACAGAAATGATTCATTTTGATTCTGTACCAGAGCCTCCCGATTTTGATCGAGAAGTCAGACAAAAAGGTGAAGATTGGCTCTCAAAAAATCCTGATAAGAAAAGACCAAGAGATTTATGGTCGCCTTTTCGGAAACATCTTGCCGATGGATTTCAAAATCTTTGCGGATATTCAGCAATGTTTGAGCCAATCGGCACAGTAGACCATTACATTAGTTGCCATCAAGATCGCACAAAAGCCTACGACTGGGCTAATTATCGTTTTGCCTCAGCTTGGATCAACAGTTCTAAGAGGGCAGACGATCAAATTTTAGATCCATTTGAGGTTGGAGATGAATGGTTTGAAGTAGAATTGTTGACATTTAGTTTAGTACCTCAAATTGAGAAAATACCAAGTTCTGAAATCGCAAAAGTCAAACAAACTCAGCAAAAATTAAATAATGAGGTAATTGTACGACAACGTAGAGAATGGTATCGAACCTATGCTGATGGCGAAATAAGCCTTGAGGGTCTGGAGAAAAAAGCCCCGCTTGTTGCCCGTGCGATCCGCAAAAGGACGATCGCCACAGATTAAGTTCTGAAAATCTTAACCGTGAAATAATAATTATGGGTATAGGCGATAGTTATTCATTTGCTGTCTTATGAGTTTTGGATGATTTAATCTAAAAAAATTAGAAGATAGACTCTAAGTGTATTATCCTAGGATGGGCGGGTGTAGCTAGGTCTTTTTATGACATTCACCTTCTCAAAATATTTATAAATATCAACACAAATATTATGGCTCTTATCGGAAATGACGAAAATAAAATTCAACGCGCAAAAACTCGTGTGTTGTTAGTGCTATGGGCTGTAGCTGGGGTTGATCAGGCTCTGGGTAAGGGGAAGATTGAGCCGCTTACTCGCACTAAGGAAAAGGCTAGTGACTATGATGAGGTTTTTGCGGCGTTGGAGGCGGATGGGGCGATCGCTTTGACGAGACTAAAGAATGGCAACATCAAAAATGCAACGTTAACGCAGGTTGGGTTTGAGTTGTTGGGTGAGTATTTGCGATCGCCTGATTTTGAGTTTGAGGGTACGCAGATCGGCGCAAGGATGGGTAATTATTTGGTGAAGTGGATTGCTCATGTTCCTACAGTGGCGATCGCTTCAGATAGTTCTACTGATGAGGCTGTGGTGGCTGAAGGTTAGGATTTAGGGATTTGGGAGTATGGCGATCGCATAGACAAGATTGCTAAAATATCTGGTAAATTCAATATTTCAGTGTATCGGTTGGAGATTCTCTATATGCTAACTAGACAAAGGCTTGAACTATTAGATGCGATCGAGCAAACTCCCGAAGAATACATTCCAGAGTTATTAAATTTTGTACATTTTTTTAATCAACAGCGAATTACCAAGTCTTCATCGGCAACTGCTTGGGATTTTGCCATGAGTGAGATTAATAATAGCAATCCAGAAAAGCAAAATCTCAAAAGACAAAGAATCAATCAATTATTTACAACATGGGCTGTCTTGGATAGTGAAGATGAGCAGAAAGAAGCTTTGAAAGTTATTGAATCTGTTGAAGATTTGTTAATATACAGTTCAAAAATTGGAACAATCTAATCAGCGAGGAAGAACTAGACGCTCAAATCGTAAGCGCTAAGGCTGTGGCACAAGAGTCAGATGCCACTGAGCCAAGGGCAATATCCGTTCGGTTTGATCGTTTGTCTAGACTGATTGTAATTTCTCTTAAGAATGGAGCTTTCTTTAGCTTTCCACCAACCTTAGTGCAAGGATTAGCGGAAGCTACTGCTGAAGATCTTGATGATGTATGGCTTGACGCATCGGGGAGCAGTGTTCATTGGGAGCGTTTAGATGCAGACTTTGACATTACTGGATTAGTTGCAGGTATTTTTGGAACAAAGGCGTGGATGTCACAGTTAGGATGCAAAGGCGGACAGGCTACTTCTGAAGCAAAAGCAAAAGCGTCTCGCGATAATGGCAAAAAGGGGGGTCGCCCCAAAAAGTTGTTACAGATATGAGATAGCGATCGCTTGGTTTCTTGCTGATGGGTTGACGGATGGGCGATCGCTAAAATCAGTCTATAAACCTTACAAATCTTAATTTTTAATTTTCTCGGAAACTTTAGCAAAAAGGACACAAAAGTACTATCATGAAAATAGCGGGTGTGATGGTTTTTGTTTTTGCTCTATTTTCTGGCAAATCCCCAGAGAATTGCCCTAAATAACTATTGAGAGTTAATTAAGATGTCTATAAATAATGCTGAGATTCGTTTGCTGTTGGGTATTTGGGATCTGGGTAATGGTCAGGGTGAAGTAAATAAGGGTGCGGTTTTGCCGTCTTTTAGTGGTAAGGACAAAGATATTAAGAAAGCTGAATACAAAAATGCTTTGCAGTCTTTGATCGATGGTGGGGCGATCGCTGTTTCTAAAAAGTATGCGCTGACGGATGTGGGTTTGCAAAGGTTGGCGGAGGGTTTGCGATCGCCTGATTTTAGTTTTCAGGCTGCGTCTGTGGTGAGTAGTCGTTTGGCTGATGCGGCGTTGCGTTGGTTTCAAAAAAATTCGGGTGAGGTTGCGGGTGTTGAGTCTGCGCCGAAGATTTCGTCTTACGATGAGTTTAAGGCTGTGGCTTTAGAAACTTACGATCAACTTAATCGTGATTACAACTACGATAACTTCGTACCAATTTACAAGATTCGCCGATCAATTGGCGATCGGTTAACTCGTACAGAGTTTAATGACTGGCTAGTTAAGATGCAAGCAGATAGCCTTTTACTGCTACAAGAAAATGCTGTTGAAGACAACGCAAGAGATAAGCTTGAAGATTCTGTTTCCACGCCTATCAATGGTTTACGTTGTTATGCTACCAAAAAGGTGAAATAGGGGGTTAAAACTATGTCAAATGAATTTACTGATCCTAAAATCATCAATCAACTGATTGAGCAACACAATCCCTTCTCTGCAAAGGTTACAGCGCAACATAATGTTTGGAGCAACGATTACTCTGGCGTAACGTCTATCAATCAGTCTGCTTTTGAGCAAGTTCTAGCATTGATTGATGCAGTCGATACTGGAAAATCAGAGGTAGAAGGTGCTGTTATTATTGGTGAACGTGGTTTGGGGAAAACTCAGCTACTGGCTAGACTACATCACCATTTACACTTGAATGACAAAGCCTTTTTTGTTTACATGGGTGAGTATGAAAATTTGGATAAGGTTAAATCTGAACTTCTACAAGCTCTGGTATACAGCCTTAAACGTGAATATCGTCCTAACGTCACTCAGTGGCAGGTTTTAGCAGCAGAAATGTATTTTGAGGCAAGAGGAGATCGACCTTGTACGGTTGAGCATCTTGTCAATCAGTTCCCTAGTATTTTAGGGAAAAATCCTAGCCGAATCAATGACTGGACTAACGGAATTGCTCACAAACTTGAAAGTCTAAAAAATATATACTTGATTAGGGCGATTCTGTGGACGCTTATACCCGAAGCTGCACCATTTGCGGCTATGTGGTTAGCTGGCAAAAAACTGGCAGACGACTCAGCTAAGAGTTTGGGACTTCCTCCAGATCGTGATGGTGATTCTTTTTCTTACACTAGTGATTTATTGAGCCTGATTACTAGGTATAAAACAGTTGTTTTTTGCTTTGACGAGCTAGACACTCCAAATATCAGTAGTTTAATGCTGACAACTGCCCAAGCTGTATTTAGCCTAGCCAAAGATTTTTATAAGAAACGCATAGTTCTCTTGTTTGCCATGTTTCCTAAGACATATCGCGAAGAGATCAGAGATCCTATTGACTGTCCTATGAATACGACAATCTTGGCAGCCAAGGATCGCGTAAGAAATGAAATCAAGTTGGAAGAACTTGGCGTAGAAGCTAGTCTTGCGTTGATTGAGCATCGTTTGCAAGAATTTTACACGCAGCACAGTGTGATTCCACCTGATCCATTTTATCCTTTTGATAGAGAGAAGTTAATCCAATTTTTCTCAAATGGAACAGCTATAGCCCGTAAAGTTTTGCGCTATTGTGAGGAGAATTGGACTCCTCAGCCCCCTGTTGGGATTGATATGCCTATTGATCCAAAACCTAAAAAACAGACAATCACCTTACAAATTAAAGATCGCTATCAGCAGCATCTGCAAGACGTTTATAGCGATATTGACAAGCTAGAAGCCGATCTTTTTGAAGAGCCTGAAAAAATCACAAAGGCTTTAAGATTTGCTTTTGATCATCTGATCGATCAAGTTGTTGACGAAATGAAGATCTTTGCTGTCATTGATGAACAGGATAAAGCTTACAAAGACATTGTTCCTTTTAAGGTCAAAGTTCGTAAAGCAGATAGCCAGAAAGGTCACTATGCCTTTATTGGTGTTGCTGTAATCCAGAAAACGGGAGTGTCTTTAACTAAAGCTTTAGAAAAGCTAGTTAAATTTAATGAACTAAATCAAACAAGAGCTTGTTTGATTCGCTCTGACGATATAGGCGGTAAGATGGCTAGAGGATATGCCCTAGAAATCATACAGAAGGGCGGTGAATGGGTTCAATTCCATACAGATCATATTGCTCCTGTATTAGCATTACAGTCTTTCGTTGATAAGCTTGGTCAAGATGATCAAGAACCATTAACTGAGCAGCAAATTTGGGAATATGTCAATCAAGAGCGAATTTTGATTAATAATCCTTTGATTAAAGAGATACTAAGTAAGCCAGAAACGAGAGTCTCTAAAGACTTTAAGTTGTCAGACCTAGCTAATCTCGCCAGTAAACTTGAGCGTATTCCTAAACCGACATTTACCACAATAGATGTAAGTACAAACAGTGTCGCAACTGATTTAAAAGATGATGTAATCTAATCTACTTCAGCTAAGAAATATGACAGAAGCAACAATTTTTGCTGCATTACGCCTGCCGTCAGGCGTTCTGTCTTCCCTTGAATCGGGAAGTATTACAGCTATTCACGCTCAATCTTTCAATAGACCACAACAAAGTTTTGCTTTATGTAGTGATGATCCATCAGCTAGTGAGGTTAAAATCTCTGCATGGGCGCGTTGTGATGGAAGTCAACAGTTCTCTGAAAAAAATAAGTGTGATATTCTTGCGGCACGTTTACAAATACCCGCAGAAAGTTTACAAAATGCCTTAGAACAAAATGACTTTATTTGGCTTAGCTATCTACGGGTTTACCATTTACCATCACCTATCATCATCAAAAACAGTACAAAAGGAGTATTTTTAGCCCTAGAAGACAGAGTTTATATCAATGACCTGCAACCAGTTTTAGATGATATCACCTATGAAAAACGAAAAAGAGAAGTTGAAAATCTAGAACCACCTGAGCCGCTAGATGTTCAAATTCAGAGAATGATAGAAGAAGCAGAACTTCAGCAAAAAATAGAAACATCTAAAAATCTTGACTGGATTCAAAAAATTGCAAAGGTTGGTAATTCAAGTGGTGGTCATGAGTTTGAAAAATTAGTTAGAAAAAGCTTTATATTTCTAGGTTTTAGTAACTCTAATACTAACCCTAAAGCTAGTCTCGATCCTGAAGCAACAGGTGGGGCAGGAGGTATTGATCTATGCTGTGAATTACCCTATCCAGTAGTTGGAGAGTGTAAAGCAAGTGCTAATCAAAAAATCCCTACAGAAGTATGTAGCCAGCTTACCTATCTTGGTCAAGCACATTTCCCCAACCACTACGAAAAAGCAGTCAAAATTATAATTGCCGCAGGTTCTCTCAATCATCATTCTAATCCAGTCGCCATAGGAAATAAAATGAACGTTATCAGACCAGAAACCTTAGAAGAGCTAGTTAAACTTAAACTCACACATTCAGGGGCGATTAATCTACAAGATTTAAAATTGAGCTTAGAAAGTGAACCGTTTGGTGAAGACTCTAACTCTAAAATTTTAGGATTCATTGAAAAAGCAAAACTTGAAATCAAACTGCGATCTCATATTGTCAATTTGGTTAAAAAAGCTAACAAAAAAGTTGGAATTGATTATCTTTCGGGTGTTTTTGACGCTTCAAACTATCCAAAACATCTAGAAGATAACGAACTTTCTGATATTTTAATCGAACTTTCTTCACCATTGGCGGGATATTTGGGAAGAGTTAAGGGTGATGGTGGAACAGGCGATCGCTTTTATTACTTGCGAGACTTGCCAAGTTAATATATTTTTAGTGAACCATAAAAAGGAGAAATTATGAATACCGATACCGCCTTATGGCAAGTTGTCATCAATATGCCCGACACACTCAAAACAGAACTTTTGCATTATGCAGAATATCTACTTAACAAATATCCAATAGCTAAAACCGTTGAGGAGCAACCTACAAAACAACAGCATGGCTATGGTAGTTGGGCTGGTCAAATTTTTATGTCAAGTGATTTTGATGAACCATTGGAAGAACTAGAGGAATATATGTAATATGAAATATATTCTAGATACACACTTAATTTTATGGTACTTGAGCAAAGATCCTAACCTTAGTACCAAAGCAAAAGCAATCGTAGATGCACGGAATGGACTGCACTTTAGTATTATCAGTCTTTGGGAAATTTCCATTAAAGTTAATATTGGCAAATTACAAATAAATCGACCTATTGAAGCATTACCAATAGAACTTCAATATATGAATATCCAAATTCTACCAATTACGATTAGGGATATTGAGATATACTCTAGCCTTCCATTACCAAACACACCGACAAAACATCGAGATCCATTCGATCGCATATTAATTGCCCAAGCAATAAACCATTCCTTCAACTTAGTAAGCAAAGATACCACTTTTGATTCTTATCCAATTTCGCGTATTTGGGATTAACATTTTCTCATTAGCCTAAGATATTTTGGAAGAGTTAAGGGTGATGGAGAAAAAGGCGATCGCTTTTACTACCTGCGAGATTTACCGATAGAATAAGGAGACTACAACGAAGAGAAACAACATGGAAAAAGTAATCATCAAAACTAACATCAAACAACAAACAAGCGATTTTCAATACTGGCAACAACAAACACCCAAAAAACGCCTAGAAACCCTCGAACAAATTCGCCAAGAATATCATCAATATAAATACAATGCTCAACCAAGACTTCAAAGAGTTTATACAATTATTAAACGACAACCAAGTTAACTATCTTGTCATTGGCGGCTATGCAGTCGCGATACATGGACATCCACGATATACCAAAGATATTGATATCTGGATCGAAATCAGCGAAGAAAACTCACAAAAAATAATTACCGCATTAACTGAATTTGGCTTTGGCAGCTTAGGATTGACTGCCAAAGACTTTCAAGAACCACATCAAATCATTCAACTTGGCTATCCACCTAACCGCATTGACCTAATCACCAGTCCAGATGGCATCGACTTCCAAACCTGTTACGATTCCAAAATAGAAGTAATGCTTGACGATATAGCCGTTAAATTCATCGATCTTGATAACCTCAAAAAAAACAAATTAGCATCTGGCAGACTGCAAGACCTAGCAGATTTAGAGAACCTTTGCTAGTTGATTGAGTAAGCGATCGCTACTGACTTTCTTTCATTAGCCTAAGATATTTTGGACGAGTTAAGGGTGATGGAGAAAAAGGCGATCGCCACCGCACAAGCCTTTAACTCTGGTTGTTTTGAGTCAGGACAGGCTTCGGCATGGGTGAGAGCATTGGCTTCAGCATTGTCTGCCCAGAGTGCGCCCCAGTGCATCGGCACAAAGACAACACCAGGGGCGATCGCCTTAGTTACCATTGCAGGGAATTTAGAAGCACCGCGCCTTGATTTTACTTCCACCAGATCGCCGTCATTAATTCCCAACTTATCGGCATCTTGAGGATGGATTTCGATAAAGGGATGGGGGTGCATTTGGCGAATTTTGTCGATACGTCCTGTGCGGGTTTGGGTATGCCAATGTCCGTAAAGTCTGCCTGTGGTGAGGATAAATGGATATGCTTGATCGGGAACTTCAAATACACCTTGGGAATGGTAGGCAGCGAAGTTGGCGCGGCGATCGCTGGTGTGGAATTGGCGATCGGTATAGAGGCGCTTGTTATGGACTTGATCAAGTTCGGGGGCGCTATCTTTGCAGGGATATTGGATAGCACCTAGTTCGGCGAGTTTGGCATGGGTGATACCTGTAATTTCGCAGGGGCGATCGCGGGTGATTTGGGCAAATTCTGCATAGACATCGGCGGAATTTTGGAACTGGAATTGGGCATTAAATCCAAGGCGGCGACCAACTTCAGCGAAGATTTCCCAATCGGCTTTGGCTTCGCCAAGGGGGGGCTGAAAGGCTTGGCAGAGAGTAACGCATCGTTCAGAATTGGTCATTGTGCCAGTCTTTTCGCTCCATTGGGTGGCGGGTAATAAGATATGGGCAAACTCAGAGGTTTCGGTGGGAAAATAGGCATCTTGATAAACGGTGAAGGGCGATCGCCTCAAAGCTGCCTTAGTCCTTACCAAATCAGGAAAACTCACCGCAGGATTTGTGGCAGCAATCCAGAGAAAAGCCACTTGATCGGATTCCAAACCACGCACGATATCCCAAGCAGTGCGCCCAACCTGCGGCGAAATACTGCCCTTGGGCAATTGCCAAAATGCTTCTAGTTCAGCACGGTGATCGGGATTGGTGGCAAAGCGATAGCCTGGTAGTAAATGCGCTAATCCGCCTGCTTCGCGTCCGCCCATGGCGTTGGGCTGTCCTGTCAGCGAAAAAGCACCTGCACCCTCTTTGCCTATCTGTCCTGTGAGTAAATGCAAATTAATAATCGACTGTACTTTGGCAGTGCCTTGGACTGATTGATTGATACCCATTGACCAAATGGAGAGAACTCGTGGCGATTCTGCCCAATATTTTGCCGCTAGTTCTAGCTCCTCAATGCTGATACCGCAGCGCCGCGACACAAATTCGGGGGTGTAATGTTGAGTCAGTTCTTGAAATTCGGTGAAGCCATTGGTGTGATTTTCAATGAAGGCGCGATCGCTTTTCCCCCAAAGTAATAGTAAATGCGCGATTCCATTTAATAAATCAATATCTGTTCCTGGTTGAATTGCTAGATGTAAATCGGCAACTTCCGCAGTTTGAGTACGGCGCGGATCAACCACGATTAGCTTAACGTGAGCTTCCTTTTTATGGCGCTTGCGAAACCGATTAAAAATAATGGGATGACATTCGGCGGTATTTGTACCGATCGCAAATAAACAGTCGGTTAAATCAAAATCCTCATAGCAGCAGGGAGGACCATCGGAGCCGAAGCTTTTGACATAGCCCGACACTGCCGAAGACATACAGAGCCGTGAGTTAGCATCAAAATTATTGGTTCCTAAACAGCCCTTAAATAATTTTTGGGCGGTGTAATAGTCTTCGGTTTGGAACTGTCCCGAACCATACATACAGAGAGCATCGGCTCCCTTGGTCGCTAAGACTTCCTGAATTCGTTGCGTAATTCTATCGAAAGCCTCATCCCAACTAACTTGACGGAACTGATCACCCAAGCGATCGCGCATCATTGGATGCAGTAAGCGATCCTTCTGAATTGATTCGGCAATGGTCGCCCCCTTCACACAAACCATGCCCTGACTCGATGGATGGGCGCGATCGCCTCGCACTTTAAAGCGATCGGGAAATTTGAGTGTTGGTTCTTTACCAGTTTCTACCACCTCCAAACCACAGCCAACTCCACAATAGGGGCAGAGAGTTTTGATAGTTTCGAGGGAAGTGGACATGATTGGTAATTGGGGATTGGGGATTGGGGATTGGGGATTGTTATTATCTGATGGCTTATTTGCCATTTACGGTTCAAAGTTTCGATCCCCCCCAGCCCCCCTTGAGAAAGGGGGGAGAATTTTCTTCTTCCCCCTTTCTCAAGGGGGATTGAGGGGGATCATTAGTAACTCATGCTATAGCAAATAACTTGTCCCCCTCTCCCCTTTTGGGAGAGGGGCTAGGGGTGAGGGTCTTAATGCCTTGCTGTGGCAACTTTTTTGCTGGCGAAGCCTTTTACAGAGTCAAAATGTACAGGTTCCGTGAATTGGGAATAGGGCATGGCACTTAAAGCGGCGATCGGGTCGTTAGCATCGAAGGTGGAGCCATCAGCCAAGGCGATCGCTTCGCGATCTTCTTCTGTAACCTCAATGTTTAATTCCTTTGCCGCTTGATGATAGACATCGGTTGCCAAAAGGTTATAGATCACTTCCGCATGATTCTCAGGAAAATTAACTAAACCCCACCGCGCCATCTGTGTGAGTATCCATAACTGTTCTTTGCGAGAGGGCATATTCCCCACACCAAATTGGCAGAAGTCTTTGTAATACTTTGCTTCCATCGTATTCACGCGATAGGGACCCGCAAATCCTGGACGAATGTAAACGGGGGATAGATTCAAATATTGCGGCTGTGACAGCATCAAGACAATCTCATCGCGATTTTCTAGGGGTTCACAGAACTGTGCTGCTTCTAGCAAAGCTTTCACCAGTGCTAAATGCGTATGGGGATATTGTTCCGCCCATTCTTTGCGAACTCCTAACACTTTCTCAGGATGTCCGCGCCAAATATCTAGGTCAGTGGCAACCACAAAACCGACATTGCTATCCACAGCCCGCACATTCCAAGGTTCGCCGACACAATAGCCAATAATATTATTTGCCATCAAGTTCGACACCATCTGCGGTGGTGGAATCACGATTACATCCACATCCTGATCGGGCTGAATGCCACCACTCGCCAGCCAATGCCGCAGCATAAAGTTGTGCATCGAAGCATGATGTACCATGCCCAAAGCAGGATTGTAGGCATCTTGGCAACTATCGATATAGGTCTTTAAAGACGCAAGATCATGAACTCCCGTTTCTTGGAGCTTTTTACTGAGAGTAATCGCGTTGCCATTGCGACTGAGGGTGAGGGATGTGACCACAGGCACAGGGATTTTATTTCCCATGCCTAAAGTAATGGCAAGGGGGAGTCCTGTTACCATTTGCGCGGCATCAAGGCGACCTTCACGAATACCTTCAGCGAGATCGTTCCAACTAGTTTCTTTAGAGAGAGTAACATCTAAACCATACTTGGCAAATAGTCCCTTTTCCTGAGCCACCACAAAGGGAGCGCAGTCCGTGAGTGGAATGTAACCAATGGTGAGATTGGTTTTCTCGATGCTGCCCATACTGATGACGGCATTGCTCTTCATCTTCAGACGATCTAGTTTGATCTGCTTTTGGCGATCGAGGAAGTTCACAACTTCACCACGCAAACGGTAATAATTAGGATGATTGACGGTTTCCAAGCGCTTGCGCGGATGGGGCAGATCGACCGTGAGAACTTGACCGATTTTGGCTTCAGGTCCATTGGTCATCATTACAACGCGATCGCTAAGTAATAATGCTTCATCCACATCATGGGTGATCATCACCGCCGAGATTTTATGCTCATCGCAGATCTGCATTAACTTTTCTTGCAAGCGTCCTCTAGTCAAAGCATCTAACGCTCCAAAAGGTTCATCAAGTAAGAGAATCTTTGGCTTAATTGCCAAAGCCCTGGCAATCCCAACTCTTTGCTTCATCCCACCCGAAATTTCTCTGGGATATTTATCGGCGGCATGACTTAACCCAACTAAATCAATATTCTCTTGAATAATCCGATTTCTTTCCTGCTTTGGTAATTGCCGCATTACTCGGTTTACCGCCAAGCCAATATTTTGACGCACCGTTAACCAAGGCAATAGGGAATGATTTTGAAATACCAACATCCGATCGGGTCCTGGCTCACGTACTTCACGACCTTCCAAAACAATCCCGCCTTCACTGGCGCGATCTAATCCTGACAGAATATTTAATACCGTTGACTTACCACAGCCAGAATGCCCAATAATTGAGACAAACTCGCCTTCCTTCATTTCAAAATAGACATCTTTAATCGCCACAAAGGGCAGCCCTTTATCATTTTTAAAAACACGACTGACGTGATCGATTTCGAGGAAAGTTGTTGACATGATGAATTGGGGATTGGGGATTGGGGATTGGGGATTGGGGATTGGCGGTTAGCGGTTAGCGGTTAGCTATTAGCTTTTAGCTTTTAGCGGTTAGCTTTTAGCGGTTAGCGGCTAGCTATTGGCTTTCCAATGAGGTGAATAATTTGTTTTTTATAGAATCGTTGATCATTTGCATTAAAAGCTAAAAGCTAAAAGCTAATAGCTATTAACTACTCAGCATCATCAGCAAGGGCAAAACGGCTATAGAGAAATTCGAGAATATAATTGCGGAGTGAGTAATAGCGAGGATCATCGGCGATCGCTTTGCGATTGCGGGGGCGGGCAAAGGGAACTTCAATGATTTCGGCAATGTTGGCGGCAGGCCCATTACTCATCATCACGATGCGATCGGCTAGAAATAATGCCTCATCAATTTCGTGGGTAATCATTAGCGCTGTCACTTTATGCTCGCGCCAGATTGCCAGTAGTTCTTCCTGCAACTCTTCGCGGGTCATCACATCCAATGCGCCAAAGGGTTCATCAAGAATCAGCACTTCAGGACGGATTGACAAGGCACGGGCGATCGATACGCGCTGACGCATCCCACCCGAAAGCTGTTTCGGCTTTTTGTGCATTGCTTCGGTCAAGCCCACCATTGCTAAACTATCCTTAGCAATTTTAATTTTTTCTTCTTTGCTTTTGTCGCTATATACCTGTTTGACTGCCAGTAACACATTTTCAAAAGCTGTCATCCAAGGCAATAGGGAATAGTTCTGAAATACCACCATGCGATCGGGGCCTGGGCGCAAAATTGGTTTTGATCGCAAACAGATTTCGCCACTAGTGGGACGATTAAAACCTGCAACCATATTTAACAAAGTCGATTTGCCACAGCCAGAGTGACCAATCACACAAATAAACTCACCCTCATACACGGTCAAGTTCACATCTTGGAGAACTGTGTAAGCACCTCTGGGCGTGGGATAGACCTTAGATACACCATCAATCACCAAAAAAGGATCTTGATTTCTAGGTTGTTGATTGTCGGTAATGTCAAGGGTTTGCATAGGGGAAAGTGGTATTTGGGGTTATTTAGGAGAGAGGGAGGGCTTTTAGCGATTAGCCGTTAGCTGTTAGCCGTTAGCGATTAGCTGTTAGCCGTTAGCCGTTAGCTTTTAGCTGTTAGCGATTAGCTGTTAGCTTTTGGATGTTACATATAGAGTAAATACATAGGTCTAATTTCATAATCTTTAGCAAATTCTGTATTTACTTAAACTAAGAAATTACTTGAAAAGCTAAAAGCTAATCGCTAAAAGCCAAAAGCTAAAAGCCAAAAGCTAAAAGCCAACTAAGAATCTGACTGAACTGTGAACTTGCTGATATAAAAGATCAATTTGTCAAGGAAAAAGCCAACTACGCCGATGTAAAACAGAGCCAAAATCAATTCGCTGCTCTTTTGGCTGTTGTAACTATCCCAAATAAAGAAGCCAATGCCAACACCACCAGTTAACATTTCTGCCGCCACGATCGCTAGCCAAGATAAACCAACCGCAATCCGTAAACCAGTGAAAATGTAAGGTGCTGCCGATGGCATGAGAATGGTGATGAAATAATCAAATTTGCTCAAACGCAGTACCCGCGATACGTTGCGATAGTCTTGGGGGACTTGCTGCACTCCCACCGCCGTATTCATCAGGATCGGCCAAATGGAAGTTACAAAAATTACGAATAGAGCGGCGGCTTCAGTAACATCTAAGCCCACTGATTTGAGAGATTCGTTAACGCCTTGGAAGGCGGACATAGCGATCGGTAGCCATGCTAGGGGGGGAATCGTGCGTAATACTTGGAAAATTGGGTCAAAGGCACGGTACAAAAAGGCGTTAGTGCCGATCGCTATGCCAAGGGAAATACCAATAATTGCCGAAGCGGTATAGCCAACAGCCACACGGCGCAAGCTGGTCATCGTTTTTATGCCCAGCCCTTGCTCAATGGTTAGCTTTTCTTTGAGGGCTTTGCGAGCGGGGCTGTCGATTTTTTCGGCTGTATTAACATCAAAACTGGCGCGATCAAAAAATGGATGCCAAATATATTCTTGAGTCTCTTTCCAAACTGTGGCTGGGGCTGGCAGTGGTGGCTTTGTGCCAGAGCAGAGAATCTGCCAAATGCCTAGCAAGAATACCAAGGCAATTACAGGAGGGATAATAAATTTTGCCTGTTGTTGAAACCATTCAGCAATTTTATTGGGACTAAATCGAGAACTTAAACTACTTGTCGCCATTATGTAGATATCTCCTAAAACGTTAAAGATGACTATTTGCAATGATGACAAGGGGCTTAAGCCCCTTGTTGATTGACTCTCTATCGGTGTCTTAAAGTTTTGATCCCCCTCAATCCCCCTTACAAAGGGGGAGTAAGAAAGCTCTCCTCCCTTCACAAGGGGGGCTGGAGGGATCTCTTCGAGCCTTTTCAGGTTTTGATCCCCCTCAATCCCCCTTACAAAGGGGGAGTAAGAAAGTTCTCCTCCCTTCACAAGGGGGGCTGGGGGGGATCTCTTCGAGCCTTTGACCGCCGAAAGCAAATCTGAGAGTTTCTAAACCTTCTTGAACTTGAGACTGTCTAAATAGGCTTTAGGATTTTCAGGATCGAACTTCACGCCATCGAAGAAAGTCTCAATACCACGAGAAGTACTCTTAGGAATATCAGCCTCCTTGCCGATTGCCTTAGCTGCTTCCTTCCATAGATCCTCACGGTTCACCTTATCGACTAGCGCTTTGGTGTCAAGGGTTGCATCAAAATATCCCCAACGGATATCTTCGGTCAGGAACCAGAGATCATGACTCTTGAAGGGATAGGAAGCATTGTCTTTCCAGAACTTCATCGATAGATCGGGATTGTCAAGGGTGCGTCCATCGCCGTAATCGACCTTGCCTTGCTGTCTGCCCAAAATTTCGATCGCAGGGACTTTTAGCCATTTATCTGCACCAACGATTTTACACATCTCTTCTTTATTGGCAGGATCTTCACACCATACTTGTGCCTCAAGAACACCCTTGAGCAAAGCCATCGCCGCTTTAGGATTCTTGTCCACCCAATCAGCACGCAATGAGAATGCTTTTTCAGGGTGATCCTTCCAAAGTTCGCCTGTGATTAGGGCGGAATAGCCTGAATTTTGAGCAACTAGACGCGCATTCCAAGGCTCACCCACACAGAATGCTTCCATATTGCCAGCCTTCATGTTGGCAACCATTTGTGCTGGTGGAACTACAATTGTGGAAACATCTTTGTCTGGATCAACGCCATTCGCTGATAGCCAATAACGAATCCACAAATCATGGGTTCCCCCTGGGAAAGTCATCGCACATTTAAGGTCTTTCCCTGCGGCTTTCTGCTTAGCAAAGGTTTCTTTGAGTACGTCACTCTTCAAACCAATTTTGTCATCTTTAAAATTATTGGCAACTGAGATCCCCTGTCCATTGGTATTCAACCTTGCCAAGATATACATTGGCACTTTATTGCCGTTGGTAATCTTGCCTTCAGCAATCAAATAAGGCATGGGTGTGAGAATGTGAGCGCCATCAATACCACCTGCATCCGAGCCAAGCACAATATTGTCGCGAGTGGTTCCCCAAGAAGCTTGCTTGAGTACTTCCACATCAGTCATGCCGTATTTCTTGAAGTAGCCTTTCTCTAAGGCAATGATTAGAGGCGAAGCATCAGTAAGAGCGATGAATCCTAGCTTTGCCTTGGTAGTTTCGGGCGCATCGGCGGCATTGACAGGGGCAGCAGCAGTGGTGGCAGCCGTAGTTGCGGCACTGGTGGCGGCAGGGGTTGTTGTAGTTGCAGTCGGGGTTTCGCTAGTACAGGCATTGAGGGCGATCGCGCCAACGGTTGAGAGTCCAGCAGTGGTTAAAAATTTACGGCGAGAGAACATACCCATGTTTGATTTCCTGATTTTTTGGTTTGTTTTGGTGTTTTAAATATTTGTTTTGCCTAGCAGGATGCTAGAAAGAATGGATTTAGCCCACAGCAACTAACTCGGCGGAGTGAGTTAGCACTGTGCCATTCTGTTTGGGAATAGCACCGAAGCGCTCGACAAGCAATTTGCCGACGACCTCGTACAGGTCCTCACAGGGAACCTTTTCCATTACACAAGTGCCAAGATGAGCATCTTTGCCCACCGTGCCACCCATGTAAATGTCCACGCCATCCACGACTTTGCCTTCCTTACGCGCTTTACAACCCGTAAAGCCAATGTCGGCAACCTGTGGCTGGGCGCAAGAATTGGGGCAACCACTCCAGTGAATCCTTACTGTCTTTGGTAAGTCGTAGGCGGCGCTGAGTTGCTTGGTGAGGGCAAGGGAGCGATTTTTGGTTTCCACGATCGCCACAGGACAGAACTGGTTGCCCGTGCAGGAAACCAGACCGCGCATGAGGTTATCGGGAAAAGCTGGGAACTTTTCTAATAAAGGTTCTTGGAGAAGTTCAGGTACAAGTGCATCGGGGATATTGGTAATGATCAGGTTCTGCTCAACGGTGAGCCGCAGATCGCCATTACCATATTTGTCAGCGAGACGAGCAAATTCATACATATCAGAGGCATACATCCGACCGACAGGAATCTGCAAGCCCACATAGTTCAAACCTGTTTGCTTTTGCGGATGTACACCGATGTGATCGCGCTTTTCCCATGCGATTTCGTCCTTAGTGGCAGCAGAGGCAAGGGGCTTACCCATTTGCTTTTCTACTTCCTCGCGGAATTTCTCAATTCCCCATTCATCGATTAAGAACATTAAACGGGCTTTGTCCCGCTTTTCGCGCAAACCATTATCGCGAAATACGATTAGTAAGGCTTCACAAAGGGCAACCACATCTTCGGGAGCAACCCATACATTAAGAGGAATTGCGGCGGCAATCCGTTTGGCAGAGAAGAAGCCACCCACGAGAACGTTAAAGCCAAAGGTTTCTTTGTTCTCGTCTTTAAAAGCTGGCACAAAGGCTAAATCATTGATTTCGGCATGGGTGGAATTGTCCCGACAACCAGCGATCGCAATATTAAACTTGCGCGGTAAATTTGTAAAAGCGGGATTACCTTCACCATTATTAGTCAGCAAATTTTGCACTTGAATCGCCAGTTCACGGGTATCGTATAGCTCATTGGCATCAATCCCCGCCACAGGTGAACCTGTGATATTGCGAATATTATCCATCGCTGACTGCACACTAGTTAAGCCCACTGAACGGAATTTCTCGAACATTTCGGGAACATCTTCAATGGGAAAGCTGCGGATCTGAATGTTTTGACGGGTAGTGATATCGGCAACCCCATGTTGTTCACCGCATTTTTCCACGACCCCAGCAAGTACCCGCATTTGATCGCTATTGAGCAAACCATTGGGAATTCGCATTCTCACCATGAAGCGTCCGGGGGTACTTTTGCGAAAGAACACGCCTAGCCATTTCAAGCGATGCTGCAAATCGTCATCATCGATCGCTTCCCAGCCAATTTCAGCAAAGCGTTGGATTTCAGCCTTAACAGCTAAGCCATCCTTTGCAGCTTTTAGGGTTTCAATTTTGTTTGCCATGCAATTTATCCTTGGCTCAACCTTGGGAATTAATTCTCATTTCTAGTGATCGCATTTGGCGATCGCCACTTGGATTAGTCACCAAGTTCAAATTCCCAACTTAGAATTTTGTTGTAAGGGAAAATATAACTTTGTATAGGTTTACGTTACTTAACGTTTTGACAGTAATTCGTATCACAAGATACATACTTTTAACCTTTATTTAATAAATGCAACCAGATTATGCAATAAATGCATTGAGCTATAGGAACAACTCATGATCTAGCCTTATTTGTCAATGGCCGTTTTCAATCATGTTGCTTGGTTTGGATCTGAGCGCTGTATATTCATAAATGCCATTTATGCCATTTATGCTTTCTCATCCCTTTCATCCCTTTCATCAATGCTCGATCGCTTACAAAAAATTCTTTCTCGCTATGGCATCGCTTCACGTCGCGAAGCCGAACAGATGATTTTGGCAGGTCGTGTACAGGTGAATGGAATTAAGATCATAGAATTGGGGACTAGGGCTGATCCCAGCAGCGATCGCATTGCCGTTGATGGCAAAATTTTAGCGATCGCCGCCCCAAAGTTTATTTATCTATTACTGCATAAACCTCTAGGCATTGTCTGTACCTGCGATGATCCCCAAGGCAGGAAGACCGTCATCGATATTCTGCCCCCCCAATATCAACACCTTTATCCCGTGGGCAGACTGGACTATCACAGCAGTGGTGCATTGATCCTCACCAATGATGGCGAATTTGCAAATCAGATGATGCACCCGCGCCACCATGTCCCCAAAACCTATAGCGTCTGGGTGCGTGGCATTCCTAGTGATCGCATTTTAAATTTGTGGCGGACAGGGGTAATGCTCGATGGCAAAATCACCAAACCCGCAATTATTAATGTGATTGAGAATTTGCTTAAAGTTGAACAAGACTGCACCCATTTACAAATCACCATATCAGAGGGGCGCAATCGTCAAATTCGCCGTATTGCCGAGCAACTGGGGCATCCTGTGAGCAAGCTGCATCGACTGGCAATCGCTGATATTCATCTCGATCAACTGCGATCGGGACAGTATCGCCTATTAACCAATCAAGAAGTCATCATGCTAAAAAAGCAATAAATAGCCAATAAAAAAGGGAGGCGCAAAGCACCTCCCTTTTTTAAGAATAAATTTCTAGCTTGCAGACCCTAAGCCAACATAAGAGCCATAGAAAAACAAGCCAACTACAACCAATACACCAGTACCAGCCACGGTAGCGACTAGCCAAAGAGGAATACGTCCGTTTTTAAGCATGAATTAAGCCTCAAAAATAATAAAAATGAACAGGAGTAAAAGCAAAAAACTAGTTGAAGAAATAGCTAGAAAATAGCAAAACAGTTACGAAAATTAATAACAGACCCAAATATAGAGAGGTACGGTTTAACTCTACGGGTTGGCTGTTAGGATTCTTAGGAGCCATAGTTAATTAGATCTTTAGGTAATTTTTTTAGATAGATCAAACAATTCATTAGCAAATCAATTATTGCAAACTAATTATTGCAACATTCAGCCACAGTAAGCGAATTGACTAGCGGCTAATAAATTGCATCGCGGCGATCGCGCCGATGAAGAATACAGTGGGGACTCCTAAACCATGTACTGCCAACCAACGGAAGGTAAATACTGGATATTGAATGGGTTCGTTAGGGTTATTGCTTGCCATATGCGTTAAATATTGTGTGGTTAATGCGTTGATTTAAAAGACAAAGAGAATTATTTGCCCATAGAGGGGATATCTTTGGCAGGATTGTAGCGATCGGTGACAATCGGTGCAGCCTGATTGTCTTGGACGTAGTACTCATTGGGGCGTGGTGTGCCAAATACGTCATAGGCTAAGCCTGTGCTGACAAATAGCCAACCTGCCAAGAATAAGGCTGGGATCGTCAGGCTATGGATGAGCCAATAACGCACGCTAGTAATAATGTCGGAAAATGGTCTTTCTCCAGTAGTGCCTGCCATAACAGTCCTCTAAATTAAGTAATGTATGAAAATCTTTATCTAAAATAATAGTTTAGTATTGTACCAACTTTTAATAGCAATAGTGCTGCTTCCATTCGCAATTGCCACAGTTTTTTTAAGATCAAGATGAACCAAGCCGAAATTAGAGCGCTAGAAATCCAGTGTTTTCCTGTAGCAGGGGTTGATGAAGTGGGCAGGGGCGCATTATTTGGTGAGGTGGTCGCCGCCGCCGTAATTCTGCCCCTCGATCAACTGGCTATGCTAGAGAATCTGGGCGTAACCGATAGCAAAAAGTTATCAGCAAGCCGCCGTGAAAATCTTGATCAGGCGATCCGCGCATTGGCGATCGCTTGCGAAATTGGTATAGCCTCAGTTAGCGAAATTGATGCGATGAATATCTTAGCGGCGAGTTTATTGGCGATGGAACGGGCGATCGCCCAATTAAAGCCGCAACCGCAGCATTGTTTAGTGGATGGCAATCAAAAATTAAGGTTTCAATTGATCGCGCCGATCCCGCAAACCACGGTAATCAAGGGGGATGCACTCTGCCTTTCCATTGCTGCTGCTAGCATTGTCGCCAAGGTATGGCGCGATCGACGCATGGTGGAGCTTGCGGAAGTCTATAGGGGTTACGACCTTGCCACCAATAAGGGCTACGGCACGGCAAAACACCGAGAGGCGATCGCCCAAATTGGTTACAGCGAAATGCATCGCCGATCTTTCACACTCAAAAAAATTTAGCTTACGGCTTGCCATAGCGGTACTTTGATCATGACGCACTCGAATAAATTACTGGCTTCATGCCCAGCCAACCATTTTTGCAAATGTACATAGGCGCTAGTCTGAAACCAGTCAAAGTCAACATAGGCAAACTGACGGATAAATGGAAAAATTGCCATATCCGCAATAGTGGGGTGATCGCCAAATAAAAAATCCATTGCTGCTAGGCGCAGCTCTAAAATTTGCAAAAAATTCTCGGCATCTTGGCGATAATCTAGCGGCGATCGCTCTGGAAAACGATTGGCATATTTGTAGCGATCGAGGGCTTTCTTAAATTGATCGTCATTTGTGACAATTAATTGTTGGGCGATCGGCAAATCATCCTTGGATAGGTTCAGCCAACCCGCAGGATCATTTTGCTGCAATGCCCAATACATAATATCTAGGCTTTCTTCTAGCACCGTACAAGACTGATGGGATGGAAACCCATCCCATATTTGCAATACAGGCGTAGTACCCTTGGGCGAAATATCTAACATCGCCTGCGGCTTATTTTTTAAGGAAATTTCTCGCAATTCATAATCAATTGCGGCATAGGCAAGGGCAAGCCGCGCCCGAATCGCATAGGGACATCGGCGAAATGAATAAAGAATTGGCTTAGACATTTTAGCTAATGCAAACGGGGAACCCCGCACTCTATGGATTGCCAATGATGAGTGGCGAGATGGAAGTGAGCTGGCAAATAAATTCCCTCCCTATTAAAACCTAATGCCCAGACCAGTCTGTAAAGAAGTCGCCGATGTGCCTGCGGAATTGCGATAGGCATCAAAGGCGAAAATGACATTACCAAATAGAACTAGATTACTGTTAGGTAATGTGTAATCAATACCAGGTTGAATCACAAAGGCATTTTTGTTGCCCACAGGGGTTGTATCAATGGTATTTGCGAGGGAAACACCTGCTCCGATGTAAATATCAGTATCAAAGTTTAGTGGCACGTCAAAAGAGACTGTTGGCACAACCGCCGTGCTACTGCCAATCAAAATTTGGGTTCTCAAGGAGATCGGAAATTCCAAAAATTTATAGCGAGCAGATACAAGTGCCGAGGTGCGCGAATTTTCGCCCATGTTAGTGTTGCCACTGGTAAAACCGAAACTCGCACCTGCTCCTAAATAGCTACCATAGGCTGGTTGGGCTTGGACGGCAGGTGTAGCGATCGCGGCGAAAGATGCGAGTGCCGCAGAGCTTAGTAAAGTGGTAGCTAGGTTAAATAAGTTTTTCACAAATATCACTTCCTTGCGTGAGGGATAGCTCAAACCATCAGGATTGGATTAAATCCTTCAGGCAGACAGACTAGCACAAGTCGGCATATTTGAGACATTTATTTGATAATAAATACTTATATCAACCTACTGGATATAGTTATATCAATTTCAAAAACTGTAAGATAATAATGCTGTGAATTAATGATCGCGTCTATAGGCGATCGCTGTATAACAAATCAGGAAACTATGGCAGAACTAGCAATTTACGTCGTTCTAAGTGTTGGCGTGCCATACACTTTTTGGAAAATTGTCACTTCGTTTGGAACTATATAAAGACTTGACAAAACTCTTGAGGATGTCTCGATTAACCTTAAAGGTGTTGCTGTGCAGCACTTTTAAGGTTTTTTAGAGGCTTGCTAGCCCCAGATAAATTACTTGCGGCGGGTCGATCGCAAAACGACAGGGTAATACTTTCACGCCTTTGGCGATCGCGGTTTTTAGTAAATTGCCATATTCTGGATCGGCTTGATCCCCCGAAGCAAAGCGATCGCAGTCACCACGATTGATAAAAAATATCAAAGCTGCCTCAGTTGGTTGATGAGAATTGTCCATGACAGCCATTAACTCCCGTAAGTGCTTCTGCCCGCGTGTGGTCACGGTGTCAGGAAATAAAGCTAAATTCGCGATCGCCCAAGTGGTGTTTTTGACCTCCACATAGATTTGGCGATCGGTTGCAGCATCGGTCAATAAAAAATCAATGCGACTCTTCTCCAGACCATAGGACACCTCACCTTTGACAGTGGTATAAGGCTCTAGCTCTGGAATGAGATGGCGCTCAAGCATATTGCCAATAATGCGATTGGGCAAACTGGTATTAATACCGATCCATTGATTGTCAAGATAGATTGCTTCCCAGCTATAGGCAAGTTTGCGTTTAGGACTTGGGTGATAAGACACCAGTACAGGGCTACCAATCTCACATACCCCCGTCATTGGCCCCGTATTAGCACAGTGGGCAGTAATTAATGTCCCATTTTCTAATTCAATATCTGCAAAGAAACGCTTGTAGCGGCTGACCAGTCGCCCTTTGCTCAGTTCGGGGTATGTATGTACAATTGCCATTAAGTTTGGAAGGTTAATCGATATGTTGCGCTATGTTAACGCACACTAGGCTGTAGGATAATTTGAAAATTGTGTAAGAACCAAACGCCATGAAACCCCTTGCCCTTTTGAGTGTATCCGACAAAGCTGGTTTACTTGAACTTGCGCGTGAACTCTCGACCGTCTATAACTATCAGTTGATTAGTAGTGGCGGTACTGCCAAGGCGCTCAAGGCAGCCGAATTAGATGTTACCAAGGTTTCTGATTATACGGGCGCTCCTGAAATTTTGGGAGGTCGGGTAAAAACTTTGCACCCACGCATTCATGGGGGCATCTTGGCAAGACTAGAACTGCCTGAGCATCAGCAGGATCTTGAAGACAATGCGATTCAACCCATTAGGATTGTGGTGGTGAATCTCTATCCCTTTGAAGCGACGATCGCCAAATCTGATGTCACCCTTGCCGATGCGATCGAAAATATTGATATTGGTGGTCCCACCCTAATTCGGGCTTCTGCCAAAAATTATCAGCACGTTGCTGTATTGTCTAGCCCTAGCCAATATGCCGATTTTTTGGCAGAATTGCAAGCGCATGATGGGGCAACCACCTTAGAATTTCGACAAAAATTGGCGATCGCTGCCTTCCAACATACTCAAGCCTACGACCTCGCAATCGCCAACTATCTCAATCAACAAACTATTTCCGCCCCTATTCCTAGCACTGTTGCCGATGCGGAACCGTCTGAGCCATTAACCAGCAATCTATCCTCTTCCTACACCTTACTCTGCAACAATCCCAAACCCCTCCGCTATGGCGAAAACCCCCACCAACCTGCAACTTGGTATCAGGTGGGCGCAACCCCTAAGGGTTGGTCAGCCGCACAATTATTGCAAGGGAAGGAACTGAGCTATAACAATTTATTGGATCTAGAATCTGCAAGAAGAATTATTGCTGAATTTGCTGATGATCTACCCTGTGCGGTAATCGTCAAGCACAACAACCCCTGCGGCGTGGCGATCGCCCCCACCATTGCCGAAGCCTATCAAAAAGCCTTTGATGCTGATTCCACATCGGCTTTTGGTGGCATTGTGGCGCTAAATCGTGCCATTGATGAAGAAACTGCCAAACTCCTAACCAAAACCTTTTTGGAATGTGTGGTTGCACCTGCCTGTGTGCCGAGTGTTGCCGCGATTTTAGGTAAGAAGCAAAATCTACGAGTCCTAGTGCTGTCGGATCTCAAACATGGCTCTGCGGAAACTGTAAAGACGATCGCGGGGGGAATGTTGGTGCAAAGGGCAGATGATGAAGCCGTAAACCCTGAAAAATGGCAGATTGTTACTCAAAAGCAACCCACCCCTGCACAGTTAAAAGAACTTGCCTTTACTTGGAAAGTATGCCGCCATGTCAAATCCAATGCGATCACTATCACCAAAAATTTCACCACCCTTGGCATCGGCGCTGGACAAATGAATCGGGTTGGCTCCACTAAGATTGCGATCGAGCAAGCAGGTGAAAATACTCAAGGAGCCTGTCTTGCCAGTGATGGCTTCTTTCCTTTTGATGACACAGTGCGAACTGCCGCCGCCGCAGGTATTGTCGCGATCGCCCAACCTGGCGGCAGTCTGCGTGATGCCGATTCGATCAAAGCCGCCGATGAACTAGGCTTAGTCATGGTATTCACGGGTGTGCGTCATTTCTTGCATTAATTCTTGCATTAAAAAATTTGAAAGCGTTGCTTTGCAGCGCTTTCTAGCTCTTTTTGGTGCGGGTTTGAGTGCAAAGCGCTGTAGAATAAGTTGCCTTGAAATCGCCTTGAAATCGCCTTGAAATTGCCTCAAGAATAGCCCCATGACTCGACCTAAGTGGTTAATCCCAATTTGTTCGCTGATGATTGCGATCGCGATCGGCTGCTTTTTTGCGATGCCAGTTCAGGCGCAGTCTGTGGACGAGCTAAAAAATTATCAAAACTATGTCGACCAACAGCGTCAAATTATTCAAAAACAGCAGGCACAAATTAACGCGCTCTCCAAACCAGCCCAAGATCGATTGGAAGCGCTCAGGCGCAATGTACGTGTGACCGATACGCAAATCAAAGACAATGAAAAGAAGATTCGCCTTGCTAGGGAACAGTTGCAAAAACTGGGGTTGAGACTGCAAGAGCTAGAATATGACCTCAATAAAAGGCAGGATGCGACCTCGGCAAGGTTGCGCTATTTACAAAGGCAACAGTTGCAAAGATGGTGGGTGACATTGCTCAGTAGTAAAGATCTCAATCAATTTGCCGATCGCCGCCGTCAAATTGAGCGGATCTATAACAGCGATCGCCTATTACTAGCGGAACTAACCCAGCGATCGACACAGATAGATAAGCAACGTCAACAAATTGCGACCCAAAAAAATGAACTAGACTTGTTAACCCAAAAGCTCAAATATCAAAAGTCAAATATTGAGGCTGAAGTGGTGGCTCAGCAAAATGCGATCGATCGTCTCAAAAGCGATCGCCAAGCCCTTGCCCTCGCCGAAGATCGCCTTGCCGAGGACTCCCGCCGCTTGTCTCAAATTATTATTGCCAAAGTTCAGCCTTACTCAGGTTTAATCTTGCCCCCTGGTTCAGGGCAACTGATGTACCCCACCATCGGCGAAGTTACTAGCTCCTTTGGCTGGCGTATACATCCCATCCTTGGTACAGAGCGCTTCCATGCAGGCATAGACTTTGGGGCAGACTACGGCAGTCTAATCTATGCTAGTCAGAGTGGGCGCGTAATTTATGCCGATTGGTATGGTGGCTATGGCAACTCGGTCATCATCGATCATGGCAATGGCATCACCACGCTCTATGCTCACTGTAGCGAGTTGTATGTCCGTGATGGCGATGCTGTGCAGCAGGGGCAACCGATCGCCGCAGTTGGTTCTACAGGCTTCTCAACGGGACCTCATTTACATTTCGAGTTACGTGCCAATGGCGAACCGATCGATCCTGCTGCCTATTTGTAATGATGAACTTAGACCGCCAGATCATCAAAGGTTTTGACAAAATCCAATAATCTTTGCGTGATCTTCGCAACCCCATCTTGAACATTGGACTCAATATTTAGAGGCATCACAGGATCATGGAGCGACATCCTTAATAAAAACCAGCCATCCTCAGCCGCATCCGTACAGGCTACGCGCACCCCTTCATAATTATTGGCAACGATCTGCCAATCGGCTTGAATGGCGGCAAAGTCTTTTAATTGCTGGATGACGCGATCGCCAATAGCATGAAAATCTTCGCCCTTAATCTTGATCCGTAACTCTTGACTTTCCATCGGCTCTTGCAAATTCGCAATTAGATCCGTCAGCGATTTACCCACCAATTTCGATTTAGCCAACTCGATCAATAGCTTACTGACCAAATAAGCCCCATCATCTAGAAAATAATTTTCGCGCAAAGCCCCATGCCCAGAAGTTTCGATCGCCAGCCAAGATTCTTGTCCAGATTGATTGAGACGGATTGCCTCATTAATGACGTTCTTGTAACCGCGCTTAAAGCGATGATGTGTCCCGCCCAAATCTGCGGTAATAAACTTAGCCAAGCCATCGGAAGTAATAGAGTCGGTGACAATCGTTGATTGGGGATGCTCCTTAAGAATGATCGCCGAAATTAAGGCAATTAGACGGTTACGATTAAGCTCTTTACCAAATTGATCCACCGCCGCACTGCGATCGACATCCGTATCAAAAATAATCCCGAAATCTGCCTGATGCCTAATGACAGCCTCACAAATAGAAGCCATTGCGACTTTATCTTCAGGATTGGGAACATGATTGGGAAAAGTGCCATCGGGATCGAGAAATTGACTGCCAGTAGTATCTGCTCCCAAAGGCTCCAAGACCTTATTAGCATAAAATCCACCCGCGCCATTGCCTGCATCCACAATAATTTTTAAGCCCTTCAGGGGTTGCTCGTAGTGATCGGGATGGCTAACGGCAGCACGGATCTTATCGACAAATTGCTGAGCATAAATAGAAATAAAATCATGTGCAGTAATTTTGCCAACAGCATTAGTGGTGTCAAATTCATTTCTTGCTGCCAATGCCAGAATATCGGTAATATCTTTTTTTTCTAAACCACCCTGTGCGGTAAAAAACTTTAAGCCATTGCGATTGAAGGGCAAATGACTGGCAGTAAGCATGATCGCGCCATCACAGTTAAAGCCATCGGTAATCGTACTCATAAACATTGCTGGGGTCGAGGCGATCGCAAAATCATATACTTGACAGCCCAGAGAACTAATTCCTTCCATCACAGCTTGCATTAATTCAGATCCCGACAACCGACTATCGCGCCCGACACTAATAATTAATGCCGCAGTTGGTTTATTTTGCTGTTGTGATAACCAAGTTGCAAAGGCCTGTCCTAGGGTCAGCGCGATCGTGGCTGTTAAATTTACATCTTCATTGGGAACCCCTGCGATCGCCACACCACGAATATCTGACCCATTTTGCAGCTTTTTCCAATCAAAACTTGTCATAGTTTCTCTCTCAAGGGAATTAACAAGCGCATAATAGCATCTTGATATTTGTACGCAGTGAAGTCATAGTGACAACTCAAATTTCTTAGAAGGTCAAGGCAAACAGGTGTAATCCACTCTAGCCAAATCAGATTTCGGTAAACCCGCGATCGCTTGATACCCATTAAATGATATTTTGAGTCATGGTTAGCTTGATGTGCGATCGCAAAAAGTTAAACTTTTAGTTAAACAAAAAGTTAAGCTTTTATGGCTTAACCGCTTTTCTTGTCTTGCACGTCAATTCATCGCAAATTTTTTAGAATCTAATTTAAGAGGCTGGAGTAAACAGCAAGCATGGTAACAACCGCAGAGAAAGTATCCGTCGGGCGCATCACCAAGATCATCGGTCCTGTGGTCGATGCCGAATTCCCCAGTGGCAAAATCCCCGAAATTTATAACGCCGTTGTCGTAACTGGCACCAACTCCGCAGGACAAGTCATTAATGTCACCTGCGAAGTCCAACAATTATTAGGCGATAACCAAGTTCGTGCTGTGGCAATGAGTACCACTGACGGCATCGTTAGAGGTATGGATGTCACTGATACAGGCGCACCGATTAGTGTTCCCGTTGGTCCCAACACCCTTGGTCGTATCTTCAACGTATTAGGCGAACCTATTGATGAACTAGGTCCTGTCAGCACCGAAGAAAAATTCCCCATTCACCGTCCGTCCCCTGCATTTACATCCCTCGAAACCAAACCCAGCACCTTTGAGACGGGCATTAAGGTCATTGACCTGCTTGCTCCCTATCGTCGTGGTGGCAAAATTGGACTATTCGGCGGTGCTGGTGTTGGCAAAACCGTATTGATCCAAGAACTAATTAACAACATCGCCAAAAAGCACTCTGGTGTATCCGTATTTGGTGGTGTGGGTGAACGCACCCGTGAAGGTAATGACCTTTACAACGAAATGAAGGAGTCGGGTGTACTTCAGTACCTCGCGCTCGTTTACGGTCAAATGAATGAGCCACCTGGAGCGCGTATGCGTGTGGGCTTGACCGCTTTGACTATGGCGGAATATTTCCGTGATGTTTCCAAGCAAGATGTATTGCTGTTCATCGACAATATCTTCCGCTTTACCCAAGCTGGTTCGGAAGTATCTGCACTGCTAGGTCGGATGCCATCGGCTGTAGGTTATCAACCAACTCTTGCCACCGACATGGGTGCTTTGCAAGAGCGCATTACCTCCACCACCGAAGGCTCAATCACCTCCGTACAAGCAGTTTATGTACCTGCGGATGACTTGACTGACCCCGCACCTGCTACCACTTTTGCCCACCTTGACGCAACCACCGTATTGTCCCGTGGCTTGGCTTCTAAGGGTATTTACCCTGCGGTTGACCCTCTCGATTCTTCTTCAACCATGTTGCAGCCAGGTGTGGTCAGCGATGAGCATTACCGTGTCGCCCGTGGTGTCCAAGCAATTCTTCAGCGCTACAAAGAACTGCAAGATATCATCGCCATCTTGGGTCTAGACGAACTTTCCGAAGAAGACAAGTTGGCAGTTGCCCGCGCCCGTAAGATTGAGCGCTTCTTGTCTCAGCCCTTCTTTGTTGCCGAAGTATTTACTGGCTCTCCTGGTAAATATGTCACCCTCGAAGAAAGCATCAAGGGTTTTGACATGATCCTCAAGGGTGAACTCGATGAGCTACCTGAGCAAGCTTTTTACCTCGTTGGCAACATCGAAGAAGCGATCGCTAAGGCAGAAAAGCTCAAGTCTAAGTAGATGTTTAGCTATTAGCGTTTAGCTGTTAGCGTTTAGCTCCTGAAAAAGCTAACAGCTAACGGCTAGTAGCTAACAGCTAGCAGCTAACAGCCTCCCTAACTAATAGCTAAAAATTAATTGTTAATTTTAAAATGACCCTAACTGTAAAAGTAATTGCTCCAGATCAAACAATTCTGGATACTGTCGCGGAGGAAGTGATTTTGCCTAGTGCTACGGGGCAGCTTGGTATTTTGACCGATCACGCTCCTCTGATTTCGGCACTCGAAACTGGTGTACTGCGCTTTCGTAAAGATAAGGCTTGGGCTGCGATCGCTCTAACAGGTGGTTTCGCTGAAGTCGAAGAAAACGAAGTCACAGTTTTAGTTCGTAGTGGCGAGTTGGGCAGTGCGATTAATCCTGATGATGCTCGCAAGAAGTTGGAAGAGGCTGAGCAAACTTTGGCTGGTATTAAGGCTGAAGATAAGCAAGGTAAGATTCAGGCTGAGCAAGCTTTGCGGACGGCTCGCGCTAGATTGCAAGCTACGACTTCTATTTAGTTTCAAGCATTGAAATTAAAGTAGTTTAATAAAAAGAGGTGGCGCAAAGTGCCACCTCTTTTGCTTTACAATGCAAAACTTGAACCGCAGTTAACTTTAAAATAATTAAAAAAAATAATTAAAAAAATAACTAAAAACCATGACCACCCATTTCATCACTGCTGAAGTCGAAATCAATGCCAACCAAGAGGCGATCGCCCAAAATCTTGAGCAGGCGATCGAGCAAACCTTAGCCGCAGAAGGTGAGCCATTGCGTTGGGCAATTACAGCTATTAATGAACAGGTTGATGCTGTTACGGCTGAAGTTAAGAAAATTGCTCAAGTTGAAGCGGTCGTTACCCGCCCATAATCTCAGCATCCAAATTAGAGTAGCGCTTTAATTTGGATGTTATCCTCTGCCCAAACTAATGCCAAATAGATTATTGAGGCGATCGCGCACCCATGAGAGAGCTACATACTGCGCTTTTTGCAATTCTTCCTCATTCAACAATCCTAAACTAATTAATATCTGTTGCCTTTCTGATAACTTGATGGCAATTTGTTCGCCTAATTCACGATGCTCATTTAAAAGCTTCTGTAACTGTTGCTTCTCTACCACAAATAGCAAAGTATCCGCAGCAAGCGATCGCACAGTGGCGGTGCGGGGAGTACCTGTAAGCAAAGAAATTTCACCAAAAAATTCGCCCTCTCCCAAAGTCGCAATAACTTGATTATTCTTCTCAGAAAAGACTTCAACACTGCCTGACAAAATAATAAAGAAGTTTTCGCTAGGTGCTTCCTCATGGAAGATGATCTCATTTTCTCGAAAATGTTTACGATAGCCTCTGGCGACTAAGGCAAATAATTCAACCTCAGTACATCTTTCAAAATAAGAAACCCTGCGTAATAAGTCATGTAAACTGCGATTATTTACATAGTTAGTATTCTTAGTAATAGGGCTAGATTCGGGGCTAAATGTGGTAGATGGATTGGGTGTTGCTAAATTGTATTGATAAGATTTTTGATTAATAAGTTGTTGGATCGCTTCAGGGTTTTGAAAGATAATTTCACGGGTAGGATAGGGAATTTTAATATTTTGTTGACGTAGTTCGTAGGCAATTCTGAAGTTTAAAGAACTGCGAATTGGTTCATTAGCATCGGGTTCATCAATCCACACTAAAAGCTCAAAATTGAGAGAATGCTCACCAAATTTGTCAAACCAAACTTCTGGAGCAGGATTGGTAAGGACACGCGGCTCATTGCGGGCAGCAGTGAGTAGAGCTTCTGTCAAAACCAAAACATCGGTATCGTAACTAACGCCAATGGGAATGTGAATACGGCAGGTATGACCGCCATAACTCCAGTTGACAGTATCATTTTCTAAAAAACGCTGATTAGGCACAATTACAAATAGATCATCATCGGTGCGAAGAATCGTGGAGCGAATGGCAATTTTTTCGATTACGCCTTTGAGATTACCAATTTCAATATAATCGCCAACCTTGATCGTTTGCTCAAAGAGCAAGACTAAACCACTAATAAAATTGCTAGCAATATTTTGTAAACCAAAGCCAATACCGATGCCAATTACCCCTGCAATCACTGCTAGGGAACTGAGGTTAACCCCTGCGGTTTGGAGAATAATAATGCTGCTAATGGTAATCAAAAAGTATTTGATAAATACAGTTACTGCTGCCTGTAGTCCGCGATTAAGCTTGAGTCTTTCTAGGATTGAATGTTGGATAATCTCACTAACAACTTTAGAGATAAAAAAGGCAAGAATAATTGAAATAACTAGGGATATAATCGTCGCGATGGAAAATTTTACGCCACCAATATCTAAAATTTCTATGGTAAATATTTTGCTTAATTGTGCTAGTAAAACATCCATTTGCAGTAGCTTTTCCTATCAACTATTTGATGCTGTTTATTTGATATATTTTGCTTCTAATGGTGGACGATCGCTATGAGGCGATCGCTTGCTTTTGTACTTGAGGCGATCGCCATAGGGGATTGTGTCAGGATCATCATCAAGGACTTCTAGATCGTCAAGGTCATTATCTTCATAATATTCGTCCTCATCATCGTACTCATCATCTTCGTAATATTCATCATCTTCTATAAAGTCTTGACTATTATCTTGCTGATGGGAAACAGCAGGATTCTGAGGTTCTGTAGACTTATTTGTGGGCTGACTCTGAGCATTTGTAGCGCTGCTGGGGCGATTTTCACTAGCGGCGGCACGGCGCATGATTTTGTTTAGTTGCCAATCGGCGATCGCATTGACCACATAGGCAATTAAGCCACCGATCACAAAAGCGCTTAGCATCGTCACGCTCAAGGGAATCGGCAGGGTCTTCTGTCCTAAGAAAAAGATCTCGACTAAAGGCTGAAGATTCTGCACAACTAACAATGCTATGAGCGTAATTACTAATCCTAAAATTAGCAATTGGATAATTAGCTGATTGTCGGATTTGGTTTTAGCTTTGGGCTTATCTGGCGATCGCGTCATAATTTTTTCCTCTAGTATTACAGCGCTTTGCGCCAACTATTCTATTGATTTTCGCCCTTGCCAGCGTTGAATTAAATCGGCATCAATATCTAATTGATCAAGGGCGCGGGCAATCACAAAATCAACTAGATCCTCTATGGTTTGAGGATTATGATACCAAGCGGGAATCGCTGGCACAATTCGCGCCCCTGCTTCAGCAAGGGCGGTCAAATTGCGTAAATGGATCAGACTAAAGGGGGTTTCCCTTGGCACAATTACTAAACGCCGCCCTTCCTTGAGATGTACATCCGCAGCGCGTTCTAATAAATCAGAGCTAAGCCCATGGGCAATCTTGGCAACCGTTGCCATACTACAGGGAATTATCAACATTCCCAGAGTCCGAAAGGAGCCACTGGCGATGGTTGCGCCCACATCTGCCCATTGATGGCAAGTGAGTTGACCTGTTTCGCTTTCACAGCGATCGCGCCAAAATTGTGCCTGCGATCGCGGGTTACTTGGCATAGCAACATCATTTTCCGATTGCCAAACCATCATCGCCGCCTTAGAAGCCACGAGATCGACATTGTAATGATTATTGAGCAAAAACTTCAGCGATCGTACAGCATAGATCATGCCTGATGCCCCAGATACTCCTAACACGATAGCCTTTTGATTTTGCATTGGGTCTTTTCAAAAATGAATTTCTAGATTTGTGACTTTTTATTTGCGCCCTTTCTTGAGCCATTCAACGGCTTTATATACAATCTCAGGATCATCATCAAAGCGTCCAATACCAGTATTGCAGCTTTCACAAAGCCATCCCCTAACTTTTCCGTTTGAGTGGTCATGATCCAAAACTATTTTGCTAATCCCAACAATTAAGTTTTTTCGACAAATAGGGCATATGAACGAAGTGTAGTCCTGTGGACGTTTAGCTTCCCATTCTTTCTTCTCTGCTCTAGATACTTGTACTCCATCCTTCTTTTTTCGGCATAACTTACAAGAAGGGCGGTTTGTAATAATATTATCTTTTTTGAGTCTATTACCCGAAAAATGTATGTCTGTAGGCAGTAATTTGAAACATCGATCGCATATCTTAAATTCAAATCTATCGCCAGTTTCCTCAATCACAAAGTACGAGAAGTAATGACTTTCTAGCCAAAATGCTTTACCAATTCGTAAAAAATTTACTTCTAATCGACCTTGTTGATCCAACTCCTCGCTTAGTATTATTCCAACATCGTTTATCTCTATTTCATCTGTAATTGGATATTGAGAAGACAAATACACATATTTCACAGTAATAACCTTAAAGTTTAAGCAATTTGTAACTCATGTAAAAAATTAAATATGGATAGCTGTTTAGAGTCTTGAATCTGATTTGTGCTACTTGTAAGCTGATTATTTAACATTGCTGAACAATAGGAGGCTATTGTATATGCAAGAACAGGTGGTACTGCATTGCCTATCACTTTATACTTCTGAGAAATACTTGCATTATTAAATGTAAAGTCATCTGGAAAGCTTTGAATCCTAGCAATTTCTCTAACATTGTATCTGCGATTTTCATAGGGGTGGAGTATTCCACAGTTTTCAGGTTGAGCAGAGGCTGTAATAGTCCCATTAATTTCATTCACATTAAATCTGCGAAAGAAATTAGGTGAGCGATATTCTTTCATATTATTTCTGATACGTTTCAATCGTTCTGGCAATAGATCATAAGGGATATCTTTCCAAGATCTTTTTATATGTGGGACTAACTTTTCTTGCTGTGGAGCTAATGCCCAAACATCATCCACATTGGGCATATTGGTTGGATAGTCTAGTATATTTTTTACTAATAGATCTGATTGGCTAAATTTAATTGAGAATTTAAATAAATCTGACTTCGATGGTGTGCAGCCGTAGATAGATTTAATGGCGATTATAATAACTCTTTCTCTATTTTGAGGTACACCAAGATGACTTGAATTGATTAACATTGGCTCGGAAACGTTATAGGAAACTTGTTCTCCCCATCTCGTAGTAACACTTTTTAATCTATCAATAATTTCAGTACATACCTTGTTGCCATTTTGCATTTTGGTAGATAAAATACCTTTCACATTTTCCATGATGATTATTTCTGGGGGCTTTGAGGATATGAAGCGAAATACTTCTTCAAATAATGTGCCTCTGGAATCATAAACCCCTTTGCGATTACCTGCATTGGAGAAAGGTTGACAAGGAAACCCTGCCAGAAGAACGTCAAAATCACCTACATCTTGAGGATCTACATTCCTAATATCATCTAGCAAGATTTTATGATTACCAAAATACTTGATGTTTTCCATGTAGATATTAACAGCATCTTTGTCTACATCATTGGCAAATACAATATCAAAAGGTAGTGATTTAAGTTGATTGTTATTGTGTGTAAACCCTCCCTTAAAGCCCAGATCTAAGCCACCACAACCAGAAAAAAGAGAGCAAACTTTAAAATTATTCTTATTGTTATTTTTGTTGCTATTTATCATATACAATCTCGTTTAGATAAAGTTTAAATATTGATTGCGATCGCCTTTTGAAGTTGCAGATATAAGTCTTTACTTAATGATACAATATCACAATTGCACTTTTTATCTTTGTGATTATCAATCAACTCTCGGAATTCAGCAACTATGCCCTCTTTTCGTGACTTTTTCTCCAACTACAATAGCCATTTTGTAATGATGGGCTTGATTTTAACCTTTGCGATCGCCCATAGCGGTTTAGCCTCTTTGCGAATGGCGGCAGAAGCCAAAATTGGAGCGCGACTATATCGGGTGATTTTTGCATTGGTTAGTATCCCGCTCGCCGTGGTGCTGCTGATTTACTTTTTTAATCATCGCTACGATGGGGTGCAGCTATGGAATGTGCAGGGAATATCAGGAGTCAATGAATTTGTATTAGTTCTATCCGCAATTTCATTTTTATTTCTTTATCCTGCTACGTTCAACCTCACGGAAGTAGCAGCTATTAAAAAGCCTGAAGTGCATTTGTTTGAAACTGGCATCACCCGCATTTGTCGCCATCCCCAAATGATCGGTCAATGCCTATGGGGGATCGCCCATGCCCTATGGTTGGGTACTTCCTTTACCGTGACAACCGCGATCGCTTTGGTGATTTACCATTTGTTTGCTGTGTGGCATGGCGATCGCCGTTTGTTTAAGCGCTATGGTGATGCATTTCTGGCGGTTAAAGCCCGCACCTCGATCCTGCCCTTTGTGGCGATCGCCCAAGGTCGTCAGCAATTAGTATTCTCAGAATTTGTGCGCCCCGCCTATATTGGGGTGGCGATTACTGTAGTTTTATTCCGTTGGCTGCATCCCATCGCGATTGGGGCTGCCGCCAACGTAAATTGGTAATGTCATTACAGAAAGCAGCGCTTGGTTACTTGGGCGGGAAATTCTTTATTGCGAATTTGTACCTGTACCGTCTGCCCAATTTTGGCGAGATGGGGCGGCACATAGCCAAAGGCGATCGCTTTGCCTAAACTAGGTGACATCGTGCCACTGGTGACAATACCCACCTCTGCCCCTTCGTAAACAATGGGATAATCATGGCGGGCAATGTTGCGCCCCGCTAGTTCTAGCCCCACCAGCTTACGGGACAGTCCATTTTTTTTCTGGTTTTCCAAAACTGACCGCCCTATAAAATCCCCCTTTTCCTTGAGATGCACTAGCCAACCGAGATCGGCTTCGAGGGGAGTGATGCGATCATTCATGTCCTGTCCATAGAGGTGCATTCCTGCCTCAAGGCGCAGGGTGTCGCGGCAACCTAGCCCACAAGCAGCCATCCCCAAGTCGGTTAACTTTTGCCAGAGCGCCTGCCCCGTCTCAATGTCGCTCATGATTTCACAGCCATCTTCGCCTGTATAGCCTGTACGCGCAATAAAGCAGGACTTGCCGAAAATCTCAGCCCTAGTATGTCCAAATTTGGGTAATGGCGACAGATCAATATTAACGATCGCTTGCAAAGTGGCGATCGCGGTTTTGCCTTGGACTGCGATTAGGGTTTGGGAAGTTGAATGATCGATGAGGCGATCGCCCAAAAATGGCTGCAACCAAGCGATATCCTTAGCTGTCGTAGCCGCATTGATAATTACTGACCAATTCTCTTGATTAGCAGCATCGTTGTCATGGCGATAAAAAATTACATCATCGATGATGCCGCCTTCTTCATTGAGGAGTACTGTATATTGCGCCTGTCCAGCCTTTAACCGCCCTAAATTAGAAGGGACAAGTTGTTGCAGAGTCTCCAAAACGTCAGCACCAGCGATCGCCAGTTTACCCATATGCGACACATCAAACATCCCCACCTGCGATCGTACCGCTTGATGCTCAGCCACTAGCCCCTTGTACTGCACAGGCATTTCCCATCCGCCAAATTCCACTAACCGCGCCCCCGCAGCCACATGGAGATCGTATAAAGGAGTGCGTTTGAGAGAATTGCTCATGATTGCCATTCAAAAAATAAATTACATCTATAATTATGCAGTCTTATCGTTTTCTGCATTTTTTTAAAACCTAGTCTCCTTGCTCATCCATGAACGCCAACTCATCTCAACCCCAAGCCGATCGGCAGATTTCTGCAAAACTAATTCTCGAAGCCCGTGATATTGTCGCTGGCTATGTTGAAGGGGTGGATATTCTTCAGGGCGCAAATCTTGCGGTTTATGCAGGGGAGATTGTGACGGTGATTGGCTCTAACGGTGCGGGTAAATCGACATTTGCCAAAACCATATTTGGCTTAGTGCCTGTGCGATCGGGCGAGATATTATTTGGCGATCGCCCTCTAATCGGACTGAAACCTGAAGAAATTGTGCGCTTAGGCATTAGTTATGTGCCGCAAATAGCCAATGTCTTCCCATCCTTGATCATCGCCGAAAATCTAGAAATGGGGGCATACATTCGCAAAGGCAATATCCAAGCGCTCAAGGATAAAATCTATGACATATTCCCCGCTTTAGCAAAGCGCCGTCACCAAAGGGCGGGAACTCTATCGGGCGGTGAGCGCCAAATGTTGGCAATGGGAAGGGCAATGATGCTAGAGCCGAAGCTGTTAATTTTAGATGAGCCATCGGCGGCATTGTCGCCAATTTTGGTACAGGATATTTTTAACTTGATCCAGACGATTAACCAGTCAGGGACTTCAATAATTTTGGTGGAGCAGAATGCACGCAAAGCGCTGGCGATCGCCGATCGCGGCTATGTGATGCACCTTGGTAAGGATGAGTTTACAGGCAAGGGTGCAGATCTATTAAACGATCCCGAAGTTGCCGAGTTATATCTAGGGGTCGGCAATTTTGCCAAATAGTCGTAGCAATACATCTATACCCATAAAAAATAGTAACCCACCAGTTTGAGGATACTTTCGCATAGCCTTGGCGGGTCTTGATGAATAATAAGATTTTACATAAGCTATATTTTTATAAAAGGCAAAAATAAAGTGAGTCCGCAACAGGCTGTATGGAGACAATATGTAGTGTGTTCCATGTTTTTTGAATATGGTTGTATTTAAGGTTTGGTTAAAATTTCCAGAATCGTAGCTGACAGAACATAGCGATCGCCCGTTATACCGATAAAATTAAGGACACGTATAAGTGGCATTTTTTTTATAGGGCTTTTGGGAAGAGTATATAAATGGCGGTGATCGAAGCGAAATTTGCACTGAGTGAGCTATCCCAAGCGCAAACTTATTTGCAGCAATTGGGTTTATACGATGGCAAAGTCGATAACGTCTATGGCAAATTGACAGAGGCAGCCTTTGTCCAGTTTGCCAACGCCCTTAGTATTGATACGATCCTTGATGCCCGATCGCAGGATCTCACCAATCGACTTTTGCAAATGCCATCCGTGGTTAGACATTTATTGGAATTACTTGGCAGTGGCGATCGCCTCTTTCAGAAATTTACTAACTCCCAACGCATTTTTGTGAACATGGGACAAGCAGACTCCAATCACTTAGGCTTTTTAGATCGGGGACTTAATGGCTCTATTGTGGGCTCGATTAAGGATCTACCCAACCGCAACTTTGCCCAATCACCACTTTTGAGCCATGTGCCCAGCTATCCAGAGCGTTTAGCAAAGCTGCCCGATGGGGTCAATGTCGTTTCCTATGGTGAAGTGGCGATGCTATCGGGTTCGCAAATCAGGGTAAGGTTTCGCCCCTATCCCAAACTTGGTGAAATTCCTAACATTGAAGATATCGGTTTAGAATTTCTTGATCCCAGCATCTATGAAGCCTGTATTTGTGTAGGCTCGGTGGTCAATGGGCAGATGTTTGCTCGATGGATCGGACGCAATGCCTTACACAATGTGCAGTTTTGGAGTTCCACCAAAATTATTCCCCTGCTATACACCATCTGCCAAGCCAATCAAGCAGATTTTAAGCAACCGATCGCCGTTTGTCAGATTGCCGATCCGAATAATCGAAAAAGTCCGCGCACCTTTTCGGAATTGGCCCAGCGCATTTGTGGCTATTACGAAACCAAGGACATTAGTTCCAACGGCTTAGCGGCAATGTTTAAGCAATTCACAACCCCACAAAATCTCGAAAACTGGCTCAAACAGATCACAGGTAATCAACAACTATCGTTTATGGGGCGCTATGGTGAAGTTCCCTATATTGAGCAGCCGTATCTCAAGGACATTACTGGCAAAACCTTGGTCACAGGGGTCAAAGAACCCCATCGTGGCGATAACCTGATCTCCGCCTACGACCTCACCCGCCTTGTCTCCCAAATTGCATGGCATCGCCATATTCCTCCTAGTGATCGCCTCGCATCTGCCCAGTGGCATAGTCTCAGCGCCCTGATCAATGCAATGGCTCATGACACCGCCAGATATGTCGATGTGGCGATCGCTGCCTTGGGTCTGACCTATTTCATGAGTGATCCCGTTGTCATCTCTAAAATGGGCTTTGGCTATAGCGATCAACGTAAACGCAGCGAATTGACCTATACTGCCTGCATCCAGTTTGTCGATCACCTTGCTACAAATCAAGATGTTCCCACGCCCAAATTTCGCTCGGTCAACATGACCTTAAGAGCTGTTCTAGATTTACAAAATCCTGCCCGTGAAGCCCTAGAAATTGATTCGCGTATGGCTGCCACCGTCACCGAAATTTTGCGGCGAGTAGTTACTGAAGAACTAATTTAGATCTAGCTCAAAGCTTGTATTGTGCAGCTTGCGTAAGTTGTAAACCCCATAGTCATGAATATTAGTGTCGTGAAGTTCTAAGTTATAAAAGTCCATACTATCCGCCATAAATAGGGGGCCAGCGTGCCATGTGCCTAAGTTGAGCTTGATCAAGCAACTGCCAGAAATTCTGAAAGCAGCAAGTTGGTCTAGATCAAGGCGATCGCCATCGAGTTCACTTCCAGATGCAGGGGCAACTGCCATGAACCAATCTTGACCACCCACGGAGCCAAGACATTGTGTGCATTTTTGATGACGTGCCAAACTTTGAAACCTGATCCCAGTCTTGGCTAATCGCATGATATAAAAACGTGGTATCCCTTCTAAACATAGCTGAGCATCATCCTGATCAAAAAGCTTGCCGTCGTTGGAGGGCAAGATTAGCTGTCCATAGGGCTGAAAGCTTTGGGGAGTAATATTTTGAACGGGTAAAAGCTGGGAAGTGGCACTCATGGACAAGCTCTTGGAAGAATTTAGATAGAAGAATTTAGATTTGGTGCATTCCCATCATAAAGTGCATTAATAAACGCTTAAACAAAGAAATTTGCAAAATCAGCAAGCCTAAGCGCCGCACAGTTTTAAAGAACCAATTATGGTTGGAAAACAGCCGATTAGAAATATCCGTTAACAAAATCACGCCGAGGTTATCCCATTTGCGCTTGGACTCATACCTTTTCAAAACTGCTAATGAGCCAATATCCTCATGGTTTTGATGGGCGGTCTTCAGCACATGGGCAAGTGCATTCACATCACGAATGCCTAAGTTCATACCTTGTCCTGCGATCGGGTGGGTGGTGTGGGCGGCATCGCCAATGAGAGCTAGGCGGGGTTGGATATAGGTTTTGGTGTGCATCCATCGGGGAGTATAGTTGGCGCGGCTATGGGAAATTACGCGGATATTGCCTAGTTGCTCCATCAAGGGCTTACCAAAACGTTGGGCTAACTCTTGGAGAAAGGCAGTGTCGTCAAGGGCAAGTAGCTGCGGTGTTTCCGCTTTGGTGGCAGTCCAAACTACACAGGCGCGATCGCTACCCAAGGGCAGTACCGCAAAGGGACCACTGGGCTGAAAGCGCTCATGGGCAAAGTTTTCATGGGGGCGATCGCTTTGAATGGTGGTGACAATGCAGGTTTGCTCGTAATTTAATGCATCGATTTCGATATTTGCCAATTGCCGCACCTGCGATCGCCCACCATCCGCCGCCACCAATAGCCTTGTCTCCAAATACTGCTCACCGATCGTCGAACTGATTTTCACGCGCATCACCCCTGAGCGATCGCTAGCATAGTCAAGATCCACAACTTGGGCAGGGCATAGCAATTCGATATTGGGACATTCCTTTGCAAACTCCCACAATGCCGCTAAAGTAACAGAGTTTTCGACAATATAGCCTAGCGCCTCCTTACCAGCATCCTCGCGACACAATTGCACCTGATAGGGCAGATCCCCCTCTGACACCTTAATCCTATGCATGGGGGTCACACCTCGGCGCTGCATTCCTGCCCACACACCGATATTTTGCCAGATTTGGCTTGAGCCATAGGCGATCGCGCTAGCTCGACCATCGGCGGTAAATTCGCCATGTCCAAAATTAGGGTTGCTCTCAATGATGCCCACGCGCAAATTACGATCAAGCACACCATTCTTAGCACCTAGCGCACAGGCTAGACTTGCCCCCACCATTCCCGCACCAACAATTAAGACATCAAACATAGGTTAAAGGTCATCAAATTAAGAATTAAATCAATTACAGTCTATGGAAGCTTTGAGTAGCACAGAAAAATTTTGACTTAGTGCCAAGTGCTGTATCGCGTCATCACGCGACATCAGCCCCAAAAATGGCGATCGCACTTTATTAATCTAAATCAAGCTAGATTAAGCCAAAAATCTACTTGATTTTAGTTTTAATTCATACAAGTATTGTGATACTTGTATGGATTGAGCTGACAGGCTATTTTTGGGCAGACATATGCTTACTATTATCAACAATTTGTAAAGAAATATTGCAGGATTGTAGGCATTTTTAATAAATTCTTAACAGGTTGCTTGAAGGTGTAGCGTCCCTAGGAAATTTTTAATTCTGTGGCAATCAATGTAAGGCGATCGTCTAGCTGATATGGTATAGAAACTATATAAATCCTACGATGGCATCCTACAAAAAGTTATAGGTCTTTTGTCAAAAACAACTATTAATTGTATCAATTGATAACTTAGCAAAAGACTAGATAACCTTATAATGAGAAGATTTGGGATTAGCAAGAAAATTTTGGAGAAAGTTGGATGAGTTCCCCAGCAGCACTGTCAGCGTCATTAGTCCAAATGGTAAATATCGAGAGCGATCTGCGTGCCGCCAATTCTCGTCTGCGATTTCGGCTTAAGTTAGTTGTGGATCTGTGGGAATCAGTTTTATTGAGGGAAAGTGGTCAAGACCTAGTGGATCTATTGCGGCAACTCCGCGCCATGTGCTCCCCTGAAGGTCAAGCCCCTGAATATCCTGCCGAAGAAGTGCTAAAGCTGGTCGAAAGCCTAGACTTACACCAAGCTACCACTGCCGCCAGAGCTTTTGCCTTGTTTTTTCAGTTGATCAATATTGTCGAACAGGACCACGAGCAGGAGCAAACCAGCATTCAGCGTGTCAGCCCCCTAAGTAGTGTTAATAGCGAACCTGAATATGCCAATGGCACGTTTCGCTGGCTGTTTCCTGTCCTCAAAAAGCTGAATGTGCCAACCCGTCAGATCCAGAAGGTTCTTGACAATCTTGATATTCGCCTTGTATTCACCGCCCATCCCACCGAGATCGTCCGTCATACGATCCGTGAAAAACAGAGGATGATTGCCAAAATGCTCAAGGAACTTGATCGGTTGATCGGTTTCCGCGGTGATGATGTTGCACCACAAACGATCGCCCTGGACTGGGAATCTGCGGCTTTGCAAGAACAAATTGCTGAAGAAATTCGGCTCTGGTGGCGCACCGATGAACTCAACCAAATTAAGCCAACGGTACTTGATGAGGCAGACTATACGCTGCATTATTTTGAAGAGGTTTTGTTTGATGCGATCCCTATTTTGTATGATCGCCTTGCCTCAGCGATCGCCATCACCTTCCCCAAAATGCAGTTACCCAGCTACAACTTCTGCAAATTTGGCTCATGGGTGGGCAGCGATCGCGATGGCAACCCCTATGTCACCCCCGAAGTCACTTGGCAAACTGCTTGCTATCAGCGCAATCTCGTCCTCAATAAATACATCAAGTCCGTTGAGCATCTCAGCCGCATGCTGTCGCTCTCTCAAAGTCTCAGTGACGTTTCTCAAGACTTGCTCGACTCCCTTGGTGACGATCAGATTCATCTGCCCGAAATTTACGAAAAAAACTCGATTAAATTTCGTCAAGAACCTTACCGTCTCAAATTGGCATATGTGCGCGAACGGCTAGTGCGTACCCGCGATCGCAACCAAAAACTGCGCCATAGTGGTTGGCAAGCCTCAGAAATGGACTTGTCCACCAAAGGTCAAGAGCATCGTCTTTATACCGATGTTGCGGACTTTTTAACAGAATTAAAATTAATCCAGTCCAGCCTGATCGAGACAAATCTTAATCCTAAGCCTCTCGAAAACTTAATTCGTCAAGTTGATGTCTATGGATTCCATTTGGCGCATCTCGATATTCGGCAAGAAAGCACCCAACATAGCAATACGATCGCCGAAATAGCTGATACGCTGCAACTATTAGAGCGCCCCTATGATGAACTATCAGAACCTGAAAAAGTAATATGGCTGACCACAGAGCTAAAAACTCGTCGTCCGATGATCCCTGCTCAACTCAATTTCAGTGCCAAAACCAACGAAATTATTGAAACTTTTCGGATGGTTGCCAAGGTACAGCAGGAATTTTCAACGGCGATTTGTCACAACTATGTGATCAGCATGAACCGCAGCGTCAGCGATATTCTAGAGGTACTGCTCTTAGCCAAGGAAGCAGGACTCTATAACCCAGCAACAGGTAAGGGTTCGCTTAGTATTGCGCCTCTATTTGAAACGGTGGAAGATTTGCAAAGCGCCCCGCCCATTATGACAGAGCTGTTTGAACTACCGCTTTACCGCGCTTATCTCGAAAATCATGATCATCTACAAGAGGTGATGCTAGGCTATTCCGATAGCAACAAAGACTCAGGTTTCTTGAGTAGTAATTGGGAGATTTATAAGGCTCAGAGAGCATTGCAGGATGTTTGCCAAAAATACAATGTGGATTTACGGATGTTTCACGGGCGGGGTGGCTCAGTCGGGCGCGGCGGTGGTCCGACCTATGAGGCGATTTTGGCACAGCCAGGGCGCAGCATTGAAGGCAGGATCAAAATTACAGAACAGGGTGAGGTCTTAGCCTCTAAGTATTCGCTGCCCGAAATTGCGCTTTATAATCTGGAAACCATCGCCACTGCCGTAATTCAAGCATCGCTGTTACCAAGCAGCACTGATACCCTTGACTGTTGGCTAGATACGATGGAAGAAATTTCGGTGCGATCGCGCCAAGTTTATCGCGACCTCATTTATGAAAAGCCTAGCTTAGTCGAGTTTTTTCATCAAGTTACACCCATCGAAGAAATTAGTCAGCTACAGATTAGCTCACGTCCTGCGCGGCGGGCTGGTAAACGCGACCTTGGTAGTTTACGCGCTATACCTTGGGTATTTAGCTGGACACAAAGCCGATTTTTGTTGCCATCTTGGTATGGCATCGGCGCGGCTCTAGAAGAATTTCTCCAACAAAATCCAGAGGGGCATTTGTCGCTGTTGCAATATTTTTATAGCAAATGGCCTTTCTTTAAAACCGTGATCTCACGGGTGGAAATGACCCTTGCTAAAGCCGATTTACAGATCGCTCACCACTATATGCGCGAACTGACAAAGGAGGGCTATGAGCAGGAGTTCATCAGTATTTTTGCTGAAATTCTAGAAGAGTTTCAGCGTACCCGCCATGTCATGCAGATGATTACTGGCAATAAGCATATCCTTGATAGTGATCGCGACTTGCAACGCTCTGTGCAACTCCGCAACGGCTCGATTGTCCCCCTTGGCTTTATTCAAGCTTCACTGCTCAAGCGCTTGCGCCAGCATCGTGCCGACACCGTTGACCTGCGATCGCGCTATTCTAAAAACGAATTATTACGCGGCGCATTGTTGACCATCAATGGTATTGCCGCAGGGATGCGAAATACAGGCTGATCAACAAAGGGCAGCGCATTGCGCCGCCCTTTGTCTAGTTTGTGTTGTAACAAAACTAGTAACAGATCTATATCCATGCTAGGATTTTTGACAAATTGAGCGCATTTATTTAGCGATTTACTGAGCGTGTGTGAGGAATATGAGCCCCAGTCGCAATTTCCACGATCCCATTCGGGTTGGTGTCATCGGTATAGGCAATATGGGGCAGCATCATGCCAGAGTTTTGAGCCTGCTCAAGGATGCCGAACTTGTGGGAGTCTCAGATGTGAATGTTGAGAGGGGGCGCGACACTGCTAGTAAGCATCGAGTCCTTTTTTTTGAAGACTATCGAGAAATGCTGCCCAAGGTTGATGCGGTCTGTATCGCTGTGCCAACCCGTCTGCATTACGATGTCGGCACGACCTGTCTCAAGGCAGGCATTCATGTTTTGATCGAAAAGCCGATCGCTGCGACGATCGCCGAGGCTGAATCTTTAGTGCAACTTGCCGCCGATCAAAATTGCATTTTGCAGGTGGGTCATATTGAGCGCTTTAACCCTGCCTTCCAAGAATTGAGCAAGGTTTTAAAGCATGAGACGATTTTGGCGATCGAAGCGGATCGCATGAGTCCCTATTCCCAAAGGGCAAATGATGTCTCGGTGGTATTTGATCTGATGATCCATGATATCGATCTGGTGCTAGAGCTTGTACCATCAACAATTGTACGGGTATCGGCACATGGCAATTGCGTCTCACCCGAATCTAAATATCTCGACTATGTGACCGCAACGATTGGGTTTGAATGTGGCATAATTGCCACCCTGACCGCCAGCAAAGTTACCCATCGCAAAAAGCGCAAAATTACAGCGCACTGCACTAACTCCCTCACGGAGTCCAATTTTTTAAATAATGAAATCTTGATCCATCGCCAGACAACCGCCAACTGGACAACGGATTATGGTCAAGTTTTATATCGCCAAGATGGTTTTATCGAGAAGGTGCATACCAGTAATATTGAACCACTGCACGCAGAGCTAGAGCATTTTGTCGCCTGTGTACGCGATCGCGCTCAGCCTTCGGTGGGTGGCGCACAGGCACTCAAGACCCTGCGGTTGGCAAGTCTGATCGAACAAACGGCGATCGATGGTCAAGTATGGCGCAGTTGCGATTTGCAATTACGGGAAGTTGCAACGTTAAGCTAATTTTTGGCTTCGCCAAAAATCAACTTAACAATCTTCTCACCCGTTAGCATGAGTTTAAAGAGATAGAAATCAATTAAAAGGTCTAAGGTGCTTGATTTATAAGCTTCTTAGACCTTTTTTTATGGTGCAACCTAATGGGAACAATGCCAATTCTCTCCAGTCAAATGAGTCATGTTAAGCAACAAATCCATTAAAGGAGTGAATTCCATGCAATCTCTAATTAATTTCTCTACCAAGCTTTCTCTCGGTGCAGTTATCGCCGCCTCTGTAGTCACTTCCTTCAGTGCGATCGCTGCGGCAGAGACCCCTCGATTACCTGGTAGCTATGTGGGCGCAGGTATCTCTCTTCAAAGCTTTGCGACGAATCCTTCTGTAATTGGTGCAAACTTGGCGGGTCGTTATAAGTTTGAGGGAGTTCCGCTCTCTGCCCGTAGTTCCGTAATCTTTGGCAATGGTGGAGCCTCCGTTGTGCCAACTGTCTCCTATGATCTACCCGTTGGCGATCGCACCAATGTTTATTTAGGTGCTGGTGGTTCCTTTAAGGTTGGTGGCGAAAGCTCTCTAACAGGCGATCGCAATTCCTTTGCAATTCAACCAGGCGTTGAAGTTAGCCTCAATCGCAGAGTCTTACTTTACAGCAATGCTGTAATTCCTTTTAATGGACAAAATAATGGTTCTGCTGGCGCTTCTGTGCAGGCAGGGGTGGGAGTCCAGTTCTAAGGTAATGTGATTATGCCAATTTGCGAAAGTTGATATGCCTAGCTAATTAAAAAGTAGGGACAATTCATGAATTGCTCCTACTTTTTGCTGTTGTGTTTTTGCTGTTGTGTAAGCCCTATAATATGGCAAACCACTTCCCTAAGCAGCAGCCATGAAATTCAAGCTTCCTAATTTCAATGCGATATCGCCACAAACCTATAGAAATTTGGGAATTGGATTAGCTGTTAGCGTTATTGCAATTGAGGGAATCTCGCGCTTAGGTGGTGAAATCCTCTGGTTTCAAGAGTTGGGCTATTTGCCAATTTATTTATTGCGGGTCGTAGTACAGTTGGGGTTGGGCATAGTTACTTTAGCGATCGCCCTATTCTATCTATTTAAGAATTTGCAAATTGCCCAAAGATTAAAATATGGGGGCAGTCATGACTCTCTATATGAGCAGCATGGTTCGCAGTATATACCCAGTGCCTTGAGATTGCGGTGGTTACTGCCTTTGAGCCTCGGTCTTAGTCTATTGATTTGCTTGCTGGTGTTGCATTATGGGCAGGTGGCGATCGCGCAGGTGCGAACCTTGTCCGATTCGCCGACATTATTTCGCCCATTGTCATTGTGGCAACTAGTGATGACAATTACGCAAGAGCGCAATGTGAGTATTGTGGTGATTGTGGCGGCGATCGCCATGATAATTTATCCGCGTTGGCTATTGCGGGGGATCGCGATATGGTTGAGTGGTAGTACAGCATGGGTGTTATCGCGGCAATGGATTAGGATTTTGCCGAGTTTACAGCCCACTAGCTTTGGAAGTACGGAGCCAGTTTTTGCTCGAGATATCAGCGCCTATATTTTTAATTTGCCTGCCCTTGAGGTATTGGAGTTTGCGATCACAGGGATTAGCCTCTATGGATTTTTGGCAGTCCTGCTCACCTATCTGCTTTCGGGCAATAGCCTGAGTGATGGCAAATTTAGGGGCATTTCCCGTCAGCAACAGCGCCACCTCTACGGCTTGGGCGGCGTATTTATGCTAGTGGTCAGTTTTAGCTATTGGCTCAATCGCTACGAACTGCTCTATTCACCAAGGGGCATTTCCTATGGAGCCAGCTATACCGATATTGTGGTGCAGTTGCCAGTCTATACGGGGCTGAGTGTTTTAGCTTTGGCGATCGCTGGTTTTTTATTGGCAAGAACTTGGAAACTGCCCCGTCAAGCCGCCAGTCGTAAGCCCGTGGCGATCGCCGTAATTATTTATTTAATCATGGCGATCGGCTTAGGTATTTTCCTGCCCAATGCCGTCCAATCATTGATCGTGCAGCCTAATGAACTAGAGCGGGAACGTCCCTATATTGAGCGCACCATTGCCCTCACCCGCGCTGCCTTTGGGCTAGATGTCATTGATGCTCAGGTATTTAATCCTGAAGGGAAACTCACGGAAAAATCAATTCAAAACAATGAGCTAACAATTCGCAATATTCGCCTCTGGGATCAGCAACCACTGCTCGCCACCAATCGGCAACTGCAACAAATTCGTCTCTATTACAGTTTTCCTGATGCAGATATCGATCGCTATCGCATTGGTTTTGGTAAGACCGCCAATCGACAAAGTTCCAATCAACAGCAAACGATTATCGCTGCCCGTGAATTGGACTATAGCGCCGTGCCATCAGAGGCACAAACTTGGGTAAACAAGCATTTAATTTATACCCATGGTTATGGCTTCACCCTTAGCCCTGTCAATCGGGTGGGGGCTGGTGGTCTGCCCGAATACTTCATCAAAGACATTGGCATTACCGCAGGCACACCCCTCACAACCTCCAGTCAAGATATCCGCGATAGTATTCCCATTGGCAAGCCACGCCTGTACTATGGCGAGAATACGAATACCTATGTGATGACGGGGACAAAGGTTAAAGAGCTAGATTACCCCAGCGACAATGATAATGTTTACAACATTTATGATGGTCGGGGCGGTGTGCGGCTTAGTTCGTTTTGGCAAAGGCTAATGTTTGCGGTCTATCTCCATGATTGGCGCATGGCGGTGACACCAGAGTTTCTCCCTGATACCAAGCTCTTATTTCGCCGCAATATTCTCAGTCGGGTCAAGGCGATCGCCCCCTTTTTGCAATATGACAGCGATCCCTATTTAGTGGCGGCTAATGCTCAAAATGATGTCAATGATCCCAGTAAACTCTTCTGGATTATTGATGCCTATACTACTAGCGATCGCTATCCCTATTCTGACATTGGCAATGAGGGATTGAACTATATTCGCAATTCGGTGAAGGTGATTGTGGATGCCTATCACGGCAATGTTAACTTCTACATCGCCGATGTCCGAGATCCGATTATTAACACATGGTCGAGAATATTTCCTGCTCTATTTCAACCCTTAAGCGCGATGCCTAGCGAACTGCAACAGCATTTGCGCTATCCCGTTGACCAATTCAAGATTCAGTCAGAGCGTTTGATGATCTATCACATGACCGATCCGCAGGTATTCTATAACCGTGAGGATCTATGGCAAATTCCCAATGAGGTCTATGATGATAAATCCCTATTAGTTAAGCCCTACTATCTCATTACCAGTCTTCCCAATGTTTCCTTTGAAGAGTTTATTCTCTTACTTCCCTTTACTCCCAATGAACGCCCTAATCTCGTGGCATGGTTAGCGGCGCGATCGGATGGCGAGAATTATGGCAAATTATTACTCTATACCTTTCCCAAGCAAATTTTGGTCTATGGTCCTGAACAAATTGAAGCAAGAATCAATCAAGATCCGATCATTTCGCAACAAATTTCCCTCTGGAATCGCCAAGGTTCAAGGGCAATTCAAGGCAATCTGCTCATCATTCCCATTGAGCAGTCTTTGTTATATGTGGAACCAATTTATCTGGAATCCACGCAAAATAAATTGCCAACCCTTGTGCGCGTGGTCGTGGCTTACGAAAATCGCATTGTGATGGCGCAAACTCTGCAACAGGCGATCGCTGCCATTTTTCAACCCGAAACCACTACAGCCCCGCCAATTATTCGCCCCGTTGAGGCTCCTGCCGCAGTTCCTTAATTGATCGATCAACTAGCGTTGACTATTCCACTTTACAGCTTTACCATTACTTTGCATCACTATCCAAAACAATCCCAAAGCAATCTCAAAACAATCTCAAAACAATCTATGAATATCCGTATTGGCAATGGTTATGATCTGCATCGACTAGTGCGCGATCGCCGCCTCATTTTAGGTGGTGTCGAAATCCCTTACGAAAAAGGGCTATTGGGACATAGCGATGCCGATGTACTCACCCATGCGATTATGGATGCCATGTTGGGAGCGCTTGCCCTAGGCGATATTGGGCATTATTTCCCCCCTAACGATCCACAATGGGCAGGAGCCGACAGTATTGTGTTATTGCAACAGGTGCAGAAATTAATCGGTGAGCAGGGTTGGCGGGTGAATAATCTTGATGCAATGGTAATCGCTGAAGCGCCTAAACTAAAACCTCATATTGTAGCGATGCGCGATCGCCTTGCTGCTGCCTTGAACCTAACCATTGACTGTGTTAGTGTCAAAGCAACCACCAATGAAGGGATGGATGCGATCGGTCAAAAGGAAGCGATCGCTGTCCATGCTGTGGTTTTATTAGTAAAATAGGATGAGGTGGCAATTTGTGCTGCCAATCCTATCGTTTAATTGTAGGAAATGGCGATCGTGAGAAAAAGCATCCAAAGACGGGTCAAGGTCAAACGCTGGAAAGCATTAGTATTATTAATCCTGATTAGCATTTGTTCGTTAATGCTATGGGGCTGTGCGGTTAAACCTGAAGCTGCCAAAAATCGGCTAGTAATTCCTTTGGATAGCGATATCAAAACCTTTAATCCCGTATTAATTGGTGATGCCTATAGCGGTATTGCGATCGGCTTCACGCTTTCAGGGCTAATAGCCGAAAATCCGCTTACAAAAATGTTTGAACCTGAACTCGCCGAAAAATGGGAGTTTCAGCAAGATGGCAAGCAATTGATTTTTACCCTGCGCCCCGATTTGAAATGGTCGGATGGTCAGCCCCTCACCGTTGATGATGTTCTCTTTACCTATGAAAAGGTAATCTTTAACGAGAAGATTCCCACAGGTAATCGCGATATTTTAAGGATCGGACAGGCGCAAACCTTACCAAAGCTCGAAAAGCTAGACGATCGCCGCATTTCCTTTCTCATGAGCGAACCATTTGCCCCTGCTCTGCGTAGCATTGGCGGATTGAGTATTTTACCTAAGCATATTTTTGAGCCGACTATTCAAGAAGATCCACAGCAAAAGGATAAGAAACTCAAATTTCTGGAAACTTGGACATTAGGCACTCCCGTCAATCAGCTTGTGGGCAGTGGCGCATATTTAATTCAAGAATATCGTCCCTCTCAGCGCATTATTTATAAACCCAATCCTTACTATTGGAAAAAAGATCACCCCAAAATCAAGCAGCTAGTCATGCAGATAGTGGAGTCTCCAGACACGGCGCTGCTCAACTTCCGATCGCAGGGTTTGGATATGTATCGGTTGCGCGGTGAAGACTTCCAATTAATGAAGCGTTTTGAGAAGCGCGATCGCTTTACCATCTATAACGCAGGACCTGCTACAGGGCAGTCTTTCATCATGTTCAACCTCAATAAAGGGCGCAATCCTAAAACCAATGAACCCTTTGTGGAACCGATAAAATCAAAATGGTTTAATGATGTCAACTTCCGTCGGGCGATCGCCTATGCCCTCAATCGCGAAGCAATGATCAACAACCTCTCACGGGGATTGGCACAAACCCAAAACTCTCCCGTTTCCATTCCTAGCCCCTATTACTTCTCTCCCGAACAAGGACTGAAGGTCTATGACTATCAACCTGAAAAGTCGAAACAGATTTTGCAACAGGCGGGATACAAATACAATACGGAGAGTAAGCCCAGACTATTAGACGCTCAAGGCAATCCTGTAAGATTTACGATGATGGTTCCTGCGGGGGCGCGGGTGGCTTTAGCTGCCTTGATTAAAAAGGATCTTGATGCCATTGGTATCACTGTCGATTTAAATCCCGTTGACTTTCGGATCATTACCGACAAATTGGATAATTCTAAACAATGGGATGCCACTATTCTCGGCTTTACAGGCGGAGCCGAACCCAATAGCGCGATTAATCTTTGGGCTCCCGATGGCGATTCTCATATGTTTAATAAGGGACCCGTTGGCGATGAACCACCTTTCCCAGGGCGCGAGGTTGCCGATTGGGAGAAAAAGATTCATGAAATCATGGTAAAAGGAGCGCAGGAAATTGATGAAGCTAAGCGTAAGGTTATTTATGCCGAATATCAACAATTAGTACAGGAACAATTGCCGCTCATTCATTTGACGATTCCGCTTTATTTGGTGGCAGTGCGCGATCGCGTCCAAAATGCTCAACCTAAATCTCTTGCTGGTAGCACGGGGGTGGCAGGGGCATTATGGAATGTCGATCAGCTAGTTTTGCAATAAGTTTAGTGAAAAATTCATGCCTAAATCTTTGCCCAATCTCTTTCCCAAAGACTCACCCGATCGCCAATCCGCAGATATTTTCTATTCTAGTTTAGTGACTGAACATATTGTCCCTAAAGAGAATGAACTGATTTTTAAGCAATGGCAAGGGGAATTAGTGGAGTTGGCGCAGGGTTACGCAGGTTTTTTGCGCTGCGATCTATCGGAGCCTTTGCCATGTCGCGATCGCGTCATCAAGTGTTACAACATCATTCACTTTGATTCACCCATGCATTTAAGTCAATGGATTGAGTCTGGTGAGCGGCAACGGTTATTAGCTTCGGGTCAGGATGTATTTTCTGCCTATCGTTTTAAATCCTTTACCACAGGACTAGAAGGTTGGTTCTCTTTACAGTTTGGCAATAGTGAATATGCAGGTTTAGGTCCCCCACGCTGGAAGCAAATTCTGGCGGTAGTATTGGGGCTTTATCCGATTGTGATGTTGCAGTCTTTTCTATTCACGAAGTTGGGAATTATGCAGTCATGGTCACTAGCCAACTCAATGCTAGTTAACAATCTGGTCACTTCAACGATATTAAGCATCGTGGTGATGCCCGTCATTGCCCAAAAATTACGATTTTGGCTCAAGCCTGCCTATTTGCCAACTTCTGTAAAAACTAACTTGATTGGTGGGGCGATCGTGTTAGGGCTATTAATCAATCTAATGATTGGCTTTAATATCGCCAGCTTCTTTTGGTTTTAGATATAGGGCGATCGCACTTCTTTTCCAATTTGCTCGTATCAGCATAGCGATCGCCTCTTTTAGCAGATGAGGCTTATTCTTCAGATTCCTCTAAATATTTCAGAAAAGAATTAACTCCTAATAATTCGATGGAATATAATGCCATTGCTTCTCTCAATGTTTCATCGGTGCGTAAGTCGTCATCGACCGATACAATGATTTTTGCTTTGCCGTCAATGGCGGTAGCTAATACGGGTAAATCTTTGGGATCACGACAATAAGGGGGGATTGTTTTCGGTTCAATCCAGATAGCGCGATTTTTTAACTGTTGCTCTAGGCGTATGGCTTGGTTTCGGTCGATATATTTGCTTAATCGTGGTCGGTTCCATACTTCATGTAGTTCATCAAAAGATTTTGGCTCATGACTAATTGGAATTTATCTTGATTAAATGCTTCTAAGACTGGGAGTGTAACGCGCCCTTTTAACAGGATGCGAATCCAAATATTTGTATCTATGACTACTCTCAATACTTAATGGGCAATCTTCATCGATTAGAAAACGTAATTTCAACTTACTTTCTCCATTGAATAGACTGTTTCATAGTTTAAAAGCTCGGAAAAGTAAGCAAGTGAGGCAAGAATCTGTTCGCGGGTAACTGCATATTCTTGAATTACTTCGTCATAGGTCATGCCCCCAGCGAGGGAGCCGATAATTATGGAGATCGGAAGACGAGTTCCTTTTAGTACGGGTTTACTATGTTGGATTTCGTTGTCAATGGTGATTACATCAGTTAGTATGCTTTTTTTCATAATCTATTTCCTTATATAAGCTGAACATTTTCACAAAAATCAACACTTATCTTTTTCCTTTTTCCTTGTCACCTCTCTCCTTCTACTATTTTAATCTCTTCTTCTGTCAACCCGTAAAGTTGATAAACCAAATCGTCGATCGCTTTTTCTAATTCGCTCGTATCAGTATGGCGATCGCTCATTAGGTTTATCTCAGCAAAGCTATAAATCCTGCTTGCTCAAAATGTTTGTCATAGGCGATCGCTTCTAATATGTTTTGTTGCCGCATGATTTGAAATGATGTGCAATCTGTGTGACTCCAAGCTTGATCGGGACGTTGATCGTATAGCTCAAGAGCATTTTGAAATAGTGCATCAGTCTGCAAAAACACTTCGATTTCAGGATTTGTAAAGGCGTGTTTGATAAATCTAACGGCTTTTTGTCGATAGGATTTACCTTTGCCAGAGAAGGCATTGAGTAGTTCCGTAAATACCATTTCACTGGTAACTATAGGAGTTGAGATTAAGGTAACTGATATTTGTCGGGCTTTTTGATGTAGGTCATCTTCGGGGTTGAGCAAGGCGATCCAATAGCCTGTGTCTGCAAATACTTTCTTCATGCTTGTTCTTTGGGTGTGCCGTAAAGATAATGATCTAGGTTTTTGGCAAGGTCTTTGGGAATATTTGTTTCTGTTGGTGTTTCAGAATTGACTTGATCGATAAAGCTCAAAAAATCTGGAATATTCGATTCTTTAGCTTTTTGAATAGGCTCTTGTTTGGAGATTTCGTTGGTTCGGGTTTTGATGAACAGTAAGAAGTTTAAGACTTCACGCACTAGAAAGTCTGGGGCTTGATCGAGTTCATTAATTAGTTGTTCTTTGTCTGACATGATGATTACTCCTATTGTTTTTTGTTTTTGGGATTTTTTTATCTATATCACAGGCTCTACTCTATTTTAATTGCTGTGTATTCTTGTTCTGTTAGTTCAAATTCTGGATCAATGATTTTTACTTCGTCATAGGTGAGTTGATAGAGTTTGTAAACTAAGCGATCGCATTCCTTTTCTAATTCGCTTGTATCAGCATGGCGATCGCCTTTTTTAGCAGTGAGAATTTTTACAACGATGGTAATTTGATTCTAATGAGTTGTTTTTCTATAGTTTCAAGTTGAGAGAGATGATTATGTATAGCTTGGGCGATTTTTTCCCAATTGGTGCTGCTTCTACAAATCACGATGCCTTTATGTTGGGGTGTTTGTGCGTGTAAACGAATGAAATCTCGGCGATTCATAGTTAAAACGGCTCGATTGAGACTAATGGCATAGTGCAGGACTTCAGGATCGGGGATTTTTTGTTCTGCTTTTCCTGCCTCTTGTACAGTCAGAATGTCATATTCTAATGTCCGCAAAATTTTGATGACAGGCAATGGAAATTGCTCATCTGCATAGAGTTTGACCATTGCCTAATCTGCCTCGTTTTCAAGGATTGCTGTGGCAATTTCTTGGGGATGGCTTTCGGCATATATCCAAGCATTTGCTAGATCAACGGCGTTTAGGGTTGGATATGCTTCTAATATTTTTGCGTCGCTAAGCCCTTGTTGTTGATAGCTGACTAATAGCCAAACGGGGATTCTGGTGCTACGAATACAAGCATCGCCGCCACATACGTTTAAGGTTTTCTCAATTCCGTGCCAACTATTTAGTAGGCTGTTCAGCATTAGTTGAATTGCTTGAGATTTTTCTGTGGGTGAGAGTGCGAGTAGTTGAGGTTCTAGTTCTTTAAGTGTCATAGTTTTTTGAATTGGGTATTTATAAATTGATTCTACTTTTTTCTTTCTAATTTTTCCTTGTTACCTCTCTCCTTCTACTATTTTAATCTCTTCTTCTGTCAACCCATAAAGTTGATAAACCAAATCATCGATCGCCTTTTCTTCTTTTGTCGTATCAGCATGGCGATCGCCTCTTTTAGCAGTGAGAATTTCATCAACGATTGAGGTGATTAGTTTTGCTTGTTTTTGGGTTGCTTTTGGAATTGGGATTTGTCCAAAATATTTCCAAATTAATTGATAACCATTTTGAATAGCGGTGCAATATTTTGAAATTAGCCACCAACCCATAGTTGAGTTAAGAATTGCTAAAAGAACTTTGTCATCTTTTGAAATAAACCACATAGAGTTATTACAGTAAAGCCCTTGATCGTCATAAATAAAACAGGGATTTACTTGAAAAACTTGATACATTATCTTAGGTTTTTCAAACTCTTGCCAATAAGCAATATTATCTTGAGTCTCAAACCATTTACCACTTGTTTTTTTGCGACTTCCTTTTTTACCAGATTGTTCAAGTCTTTCTTTCCCAAAACTAAGTAAGTGATCTCTAATTGCTGGGTAGTCATCAATATCTATATCTAATGCAGGAAAAGTTCCAATTAACCATAGGTTATCCTGTTCTGCATACCATTTTTTAATAGTTCTACCACGCAGTAAAGGTTTTAATAATTCTGAACTTTTAGAATCTTTCTCTAGCATTCGATCTTTTTGTTCATCATTAACAAGAAAAGCTTCAGTTAATCCTGTTTTTACGCCATAGTGAGCTTCATTACCAATAGGGTTATCAAAGAGAAATTCTAAGGGGTTTTTAATCTCTGTATATTCAACTAATGGAATACATATCTTTTTTATTCTTAAAAGTAATTCCTGATCATCACTAGAGGAAATCATCCAAGTTTCCTTATTTAACGATTCGGATGTTATTGCATTAGAGATGCTTTCTATATACGCTCCAAATCCGTTGCTATAATTAAGTGTCTTCACCGCAGCAGAAATAAAATTAGTATTGCTCATTTGTTTTGAAGCGTTGAGAATACAAGGATAAGTAGTTGCTTCTTCAAATACTTGTAAATCACCAAAATCAATAATCGCTTGTAATTGAGTTCCTAAAAAGTATTTTCTTAATTCTTTTCCATAACCTGCTTGCATCCACTTATTAGGCATGATGTAAGAAAATTGACCTTTATTTTTTAAGATTTCAAATCCTTTTTCAACAAAAAATACATATAAATCAGCAGTTCCCGAATAGGTTGTAAAATTAGCCTGTAAATGTGGTTTTTGTTCCTTAATTTCTTCTTGTCTGATATATGGCGGATTACCAATTACTATATCAAACCCAACAAAATCACCATCCTTATTCAAAACTTCAGGAAACTCAAACCGCCATTCCAAAGCATTCTCATATAGCCGACCACTTTCAATATCCTCAATCTCTGCACTTAACTTATCAATCTCATTATTTAACTTATTAACCCGCTTCTCCCTAGCCTTAATCTCTGCCTTACTCTCCTCCAACAACAACATCTGATTTTCCACACCATAAAGCTCCGCCTGTAACTGCCGTAACTTCACCTTCTTCGGATCACCCGCCAACAAACTCGAACTAAAACCAGCCTTAATCTTCGCGATTAAACCTTCCATTTCTCGCTTTTGCGCCTTACTTTCCGCACTGCGATAAGTCTGCACCGCATCACGATACTGCTCAATACTAAACTTCTGCTTCTGCAAAACCTGCTTCACATCCACATCCAACCCAAACCGACTAATCAAAGAATTTCCACACTTGATATTAATGTCGATATTTGGCAAAGTTTCCAAATTGCCATCTGGTCTATAGTAAGCGTGCTTCAAAAGCTCAATCCACAACCGCAAACGGCAAATCGTCACCGAATTGGGATTAATATCCACCCCAAACAAACAACTCTCAATAATTGTCTGCTTCTCATGAAAAAGTGCTTCCTGCACCCTCGTTCTCTCGTAATTTTTAGGCTTGTATACAAATAAATTTTCTTCATCATCACGGACAACCAACTTATCATTCACAACCCTTACATAATAATCCCTTAACGACCATCCCTTTTTATCTAATAAAACCCGCAACTCGCTCTTAATCGCAATAATTTCATTCAAAGCTGAAACCAAGAAATGCCCCGAACCCACCGCAGGATCGCAAATCTTGAGACTATTGATAATAGTATTCGCCTCCTTTTTATCTTCAATTCTTCCATACAAATCCTTGATCGTCTCGCAATTCCATCCTTTTACCTCATTAAACTTCTGCACCACTGCCCGCCGTATCGTCTCGCGGCACATATACATCGTAATGAAACTCGGCGTATAAAAAGACCCATCCTTATAGCCATTAATCTTCTCAAAGATCAACCCCAACACCGCCGCATTAATTAACTTCTCACTATCATCTTGCGAGTCTTCAAACTCATCGCGATCAAATCTATAAGCTCCCAAAAATTCAAACAAATAAGCCAACGCATTCAACTTACCCGATCGCTTATTACCTTTGCTATCCGTAAGAACAGTCGCACCAAAAATTGGCAAATCCCGATCCTTGAGGTTGCCGATCACAATCGTTTCCTGCTCCGTTTCCGTTGGCTCAAATAGCGAACTATTCAAATAAGGCACATTTGCAAAAACAGCCTTAACCTTTGCCTCGCGCTTATCCTGTTCCTTTGCCAACACATCAAAAAACAAACTATCAAGATCATCATAATTCTGTACTTTTTCTAAATTGAGAAAAGCATATTCGCGATCGCCTTGATGATATTTAATTAACTGCGCCTCCAATAACTTCAAAAACAAAATGCGATTAATCCAATTAATCGACAACCGCAACGCCACATTAAAAAGTCGCTCCTCATCATTATCCCCAAACTCTTCAGGCTTAGACAAACGCGACAGCTTACCCAAACTCTCCAAACGACTAATCGCATTCTCAATTAGCGAACCATCTTGGCGATCGCCTTCCTTCATCCGTCTAATTAACTTCTTGCCCTTATCCTTCTCTTCCGTCAAGCCAATGATATACAGCAACTCATTATAAAAAGGCTTATTTAAACTATTGCTGTCATTAGCAAAGGGCAATTTCAACAAATGCTCAGGCGAAAAAATCTTGTAAAGATCGATTAAATCTAGATTCTCAAGATCGCGCAGATCAAAATGCGTAAACTTAATCTGATCAATTACAGAAGCGATCGCAGGTTCCGCAATCTGCTTATAGAAAAAATCTGTCTTAGTACCACTCAGGCGCTTAGCTTCAAATTCTTCAAATTCCTTAACTAAATCGTGATTTCTAACAAACAACTCCTCAAACAGTTTCGCATCAAAAATAAACCACTCATAAATATTTGTAACGATCAAATGCTTTACTGCAAAATTGCGATGCGTCACCCTTTCCCGCAAAAAATATAAAACCAACTGCTGAAAAGCCTTGTGATTGAGAGCATCAACCCTCGGCATCTCTGCACTACTAATTTTTGTGGGCTTCTTTGTCTCAAAAATTACCCCAACCTTACTATCTGCCCCCTTGTCATTATGAATGACCAGATCGCTCATATCTTTGGTATTAATGAAGTAGCGATCGTCATAGAAACTCTTTTTTAAAAAATCACTCAACAGATTTTTGTTAAATTCCTCATCCTTTTTCTCATCACAAAGCTCTAGCAACCGCGCCAACTCAGCCTTAAAATCCCGAATATTCTCAGCATCAGGCTTAAGTTTTAAATAGGACTTATAGGACTTATTTAATGCTTGCTTAGGTTCGAGCTTATTGGCGATCATCAAATTTTATATCTAGTAAAATTATCGACTAATGAGAGTGTACATCTCCTACTGCATTTTCCCTGTCGACTCAGATGACAGGTTAATAATTTTAGCAGATGCCGCTTTTACAAAATACTAACAATTAATCCGATCGCATTGCTCAGCCAAATCAAAGCAACTACGCCACCAGCGATCGCTAGAGGAATGATTGCTAGGGTTTTCCAACTTTTGATATTAAGGGCGATAGAGGCACTCCACACCTGCCAAAAGATAAACCAGAGGATCACAGCGATCGCGCTGATGGTGCGAAATCTGGGCGGCAAACTGAGAGCAGGAGCCATAAATAGCCAAGGCAGACTAGCAAATCCAGTTAGGGTCAGCAGTTCAGACATTTTGACATTTTTTTGAAATACCCCTGCTAACTGTTTGAGCAGAAACGTAAAATATAGCCAACCAATTAGACTGCTAGCGATCGCGACAATGGCTCTAAATACACTCAATTGCTCAAGGCGAGTTATTTCCAGAATATTAACTAAAGCAATGACGCTTGCTCCTTGCCAAAATGAAGGCTTAGCCTTGATATTGGCAAAGGTATCCCTAGGTAAAAACAATGTCCCATAGAGCCGATCTAAAAATATACCTAGGCTTTGTAACGGAGTTGGTTGCGGCACTGTAGGCATGATCACACTATCGCCATTGTCGGCATTATCTGAGGCGATCGCCGCCATTTGCTCAGGGTTTAGTTCAGAGTTTGGCTCAGAATTTAATTCGGAATTTGATTCGGAATTTGGCTCACTAACATTCATAAATTTTCGTTATTTGGTAGGTATTTTAAAATTTTTAGCGAAAGCCTTTACCCTGCGATGATTCTGTCCAAATCATCACATCGCCATCGCCATTGGCGGCGGCTAATTTTCTGCCCTGCCATTGCAGCGCAGTGATTTCGCTCATGGGGGTTTCTAAAGCCTGTAGCCATTCCCCATTATTGTGCCAGATCGCCACGCGCCCATTGGCATCGGCAGAGGCAAGATAATTAGATGTGCTGTCGAAGGCAACATGACCAACCATATTGTTATGTCCCTTGATCACCTCGCCTTCCCAACCCACATTCAGGTCGGCGTGGCGCTCCCAAATGACGACATCTGCGCCGCTAGCAGAAGCAAGTAGGGGGGATGGATGGGTTGACCAGTCAAAGCTGCGGATTTTCCCAGGAAACCCCTGCATTCGCCAAGGCGAAGGGTCGAAGTCCGTACCTAGCCATTGCAAGACCACCACCAAATTATCGAGGGTGCTGCAAACTAAGTAATTGCCTGAACTGTTCCATAAAATCTTGGCGGCGGCGGTGGGAAACTCAAAAATAATTGGATCTTCATACCAGTCCGCGCAGGACCAATTTTTAACGCCCCGATCGCCGCCAATGGTTAAATAATCGCCACTGGGATGCCAAGCGATCGCTAAAACCGTTGATTGTTCAAAATGCAAAGTGGTGACAATATCAAGGGTTGCCGCGCTCCAAACTTGGACATATTTACCTAAGCCAAAGGCAAATTCGGGACGGGTGGGATGCCATTGGATATGTTCAATCCATGTATTGCCCACATCGATCGTGGCGGCGATCGCCCTTGGGTTAGCTGCTAAGTCCCAAACCTGAATTTTGCCACTCTGTCCCCCTGCTGCCAGCCAGCGCCCATCCGCCGAAAATGCTAAGCAATTCACAGCTAGTTCTGTGGGTTCTTGGAGAGTCTGCAAATTGCTAGAGGCGATCGCGGTGTTAATCATCGCCACTTCGCCCGAAGCGGTGGCTGCCGCTAAGCTCTTGTCTTGAGGCGACCAAGCGATCGCGGTGACATATTCGCTAAGGGTAACTTGAGCATGGGCTTTGGGGTTGAGCAGAATTTTGGTTTTAGGTTTAGGCATAATGACGCGATGATCCTGTGGCTTTGCGGTAAAATCCCAGTTATTGAATTAAGTTAATCGATCCAGATCTTAGGATATTTAGAGCATGACTACAGCCCCCTTAACATGGACAGAATTAGCAGCGCTTACTGATTTCCAAATTGATCCTGTCAATGGTGCAACTAATTCTCAAGCGAGATTGCGGCTATTTGGGCATTCAGAAACGGAAGTCAGGGTCACACTCTACCGCGATTATCATGCTTGGTGTCCCTATTGTCAAAAGATTTGGCTCTGGCTCGAAGAAAAACAAATTCCCTATCGCATTGAGAAGGTGACAATGTTTTGCTATGGCGAAAAGGAAGCATGGTACAAGCGCGTTGTCCCTTCAGGAATGCTACCTGCGATCGCCCTTGATGGCAAAATCATTACGGAAAGTGATGACATTCTCATTGCCCTCGAAAAGGTCTATGGCGCTTTGCAGCACAGCATGACTGAGGCAAAGGTAATGCCCATTAGAAGGTTGGAAAGAACTCTGTTTCGGGCATGGTGCGAATGGCTCTGTCGCCCGATGGTTTCCATTCAACAGGAGCAGCGTTTGCGATCGCAGTTTATCGAAGTGATGCGATCGGTAGAATCCACCTTAGCGAATACGCCTAGCCCTTACTTTTTAGAAGAATTTGGTACAGCCGATGTCATTTTTACGCCCTATGTGGAACGGATGAATGCCAGTCTCTATTATTACAAAGGCTATTCCCTGAGAGAATCGCACCCACGCATGGCAGCTTGGTTTGAAGCCATGGAAACTCGCCCCACCTATCGCGGCACTCAAAGCGATTTCCACACCCATGCCCATGATTTGCCCCCTCAAATGGGCGGTTGCTATGAAAATGGGGAACCGCAAATGCGAATTAATCAGGCAAGGGTGGATCATGGCGATTGGTTTGGGCTGCCCGATGTGGGTTATCCTGAACCCGCTAATTCCCGTCAAGAGGCTTTGCACCGCGTCCTTAAGCATCGCGAAAATATTATCAAAGCAAATCCTGCGGAACCCGAAATGATTGATCTGGCAATGCGTTGTGCCTTAACGCAGATGATGACAGGTGCAGCTTGCCCTCCGCCTAAGGACACGGACATAGCCTTGAGGTATTTGCGCGATCGCATTAGTGTTCCCCGCGATATGTCAATTTACGCCGCTAAGCGTCTACGTTCTGCCCTAGAATCAACGGCGGCATTAGTCGGCGATCGCCAAGGCGAACCGATTCCCACCCGCCACCGCCGCGATCAAGATCCTGCTAAGTTTCGGCATTAAATAAGATCCCCCTCAATCCCCCTTGTAAAGGGGGAAGAAGAAAATTCTCCCCATTAAAAATCGGCAAATATGAATTTACTATCCAATCCAGATCGCCCAAGCGAATATGTGCCGCAAAATATTACGGTGATTGGCGCTGGCGCTTGGGGATCGGCGATCGCTTTTTTGTTAAACCAAAACCATCATCAGGTGCAGATCTGGTCGCGCCAAAGTGAAGTTCCTTTATCGGCAATGGTTGCGGATAGTGATGTAATTATTTCGGCGGTGTCAATTAAGGGAGTCAGGGCGATCGCCACCCAGTTACAAACCGCAAACCTGCGCCCCGATGTCATTTTAGTCAGCGCCACCAAAGGCTTAGAGCCTGCCACCCTTGCCACTCCTTCGCAAATTTGGCGATCGCTCTTACCAGTCTATCCATTGGTGGTGTTGTCGGGTCCCAACCTATCTAAAGAGATTATGGCAGGACAACCAACCGCCACAGTCGTAGCAAGTGAGCATCCTCACGCCGCCCAATTGGTGCAGAATATCTTTGCTTCACGTAACTTTCGGGTCTATACCAATCCCGATCCCATCGGTGTGGAACTGGGCGGCACGCTCAAAAATGTGATTGCGATCGCCGTTGGTGCTTGCGATGGCTTAAATTTGGGAACTAATGCCAAATCTGCCTTAATTACCAGATCCCTGATTGAGATTATTCGCGTGGGGGTATTTTTTGGGGCGCAACCTGAGACTTTTTGGGGCTTGTCTGGACTAGGGGATCTCTTAGCAACCTGCAATAGCAGCCTCAGTCGCAACTATCAAGTAGGCTATGCGATCGCGCAGGGTAAAAGCTTGGAGGCGGCGATCGCCAGTACAGTCGGCACTGCCGAGGGTGTAAATACAGCCCATGTCTTAATGGAAATCTGCGATCGCGCCCAAATTAGCGTACCTGTATCGCGTTATGTGCATCGCTTACTGCGGGGCGAGATCACCTTGCAGCAAGCAGTCGAAGGCTTAATGGATCGAGATCTCAAAGCCGAAAGTTTACAGGAACACTCATGAGTTGTGAAAGCAGTGCGATCGCCGATCTGGTAGGGTGCGTTAATGGAATGTAAAGCACCTCATCTAATGTTGAAAACTTGTGCGTTACGCTGGCGCTAACGCACCCTACATTTACTATGATTGTCGAAAACAGGATGGTCAGAAATCTCTGTTGTACTTTGCTTGCTACTTTCGGTATTATGTCGCTAATGCTATTCATTTGGTGCTTTGGTTCACTACTTGCACCTTATCCGATGAATAGCTTTTTTGGCTCAATCTTTAAAACTGTCCGAAGTATTGTATTAGCTCAAATGCCTATGACCAACAAAAGCTAGATATTCTTTTAATTGCAGTCACCAGCCAAATCCATACGCAATTACAATTTGGTGAAATGCTCATAGATGAATGGGAAAAGGCAGGTTTAATAAAACTTTCAGACGATCATATGCAGGACAGTTGCTAAGAGCGGGGTAAATACAAGGTTTGTCAGCATGAAAAATTAAAGGTTGCTTAATGATATAATTTGCTTCGATTAGCGAAAAAAATAAATAACTCGTTGAGTCCCTTATGGCTTCTAACTCCAGCATTAAATTTACGATCGCTTTTAATGATCCTAGCTTTGAATCAGAAGAATTTTTAGAGGCTCGTTGTTTATGAGTCATTTAGATGAAGCGTTACGCCAATTTGAAGCATCAGAAGCGAATCTTGCTAAGCTTGAAAAATTGTGGGTTTTGCTGCAAAAACATACTCCTAAAAGTGTTTCTTTTGCTGTAAATCCTGTTTATGAAGATGCATGTCGTTCATATGAACAGTTCCTTTTAGGCTTGCCATATATTGATGGTTGGAAGCCACATACACTACCTCTGGGTCTTGATGAAATAGCATTGTCTCGTTCAGATGCGATTGATGTTGGAGAACTAGCTGCTCAAATTGCAGTAGATCGTTCTATTGAACAACCTGGCAAAGAATTGAGAGAGTATAGATTTAAGTTCAATCTAAAAAGGAAGCATCTTATTCAAAAAATAGTATTTCAGTCTTTTAATGAAATTGAAAATCTTCTCAATGAACTGAGAAAGGCTTTTCCTATAGAAGACGAAGATTTTGGGTACAAAAAAATTGATCATCCAAATTGGCAAATGCTTTCTGACAAAATAAAGCAGATAGATATATTGCTTGGTAGTAGTGTTCCTCGTCCTCCTAGATGGAGCGATTTACACCGTCACCTTTCTTTCAAGGAGACGAATGACCTTAGAGATATTATTAATTCAGATTATCCTTCAGTTAAAGAAGGACTTACAAAGTCTCTCTTAATAACTCATGAGCCAATTCCAGTAAAAACTTATGATTTAGGTGATTTGGTTGCATCAAATCCATCAGGAGGTGTTTTAACAAAATTAAACTGGGAAAAACTTAGTCCTGGGGATTTTGAACGTTTGATCTTTACACTAGTTGCATCAGAACAAAATTATGAAAATCCTCAATTACTGACTAATGTTAATGCACCAGATCGTGGACGTGATATTTCTGCTTATAGAATTAGTCAAGATGGGTTAAGTGGTACAATACGAAACAGGGTTATTTTACAATGCAAACATTGGAGAGATAAAGGCATTTCCTTAACAGACATTAGCATATTGAAAGACCAAATAAAACTTTGGGAACCTGAAAGGGTAGATGTTCTAATAATTGCTACATCAGGCAGTTTTACAGCAGATGCGGTCAGTTTTGTTGAAAATTATAATCGCTCTGATTCAGCTTTGAGAATAGAGATGTGGGCAGAAAGTCATCTCTCAAAGATTCTGGCTTCACGACCAAACATAGTTGCAGATTTTAGTCTGCGATAAAATCTTTTTTTAGTATTAAACTTATTTTTCCATTCCAAATCTTTTAAATATATCAGTAACCACTAGAAAGCTAATCATTAGGAAACAAAAATGAAAACTATAGGATTAGATCGAATTGTCATTAAACCCGATGTCTGTCTCGGACAGCCAACCGTCAGAGGATTGAGGATTACTGTAGCCTTTGTCCTCAAACTCTTAGCCAGCAACCTATCCGTCCCAGAAATCCTAGAAGCCTATCCTGAACTAGAACTTGAAGACATTAGACAAGTCCTCAACTATGCAGCTTGGGCAGTCTCAGATCAAACTCACGGTGTTCTCGCGTGAAAAATATCCGTTTACTTGCAGATGTCCATATCTCACCCAAAACAGTTGCAGACTTACAAAAACAAGGCTATGAAATTATGCGTAGCTCAGAAGTCTTACCTGCCAACGCCCCAGACATCAATATCTTAGAATTTGCCAGAACTGACAACTGGGTTGTATTGACTCAAGATCTAGACTTCTCAATGCTAGTAGCACTTAGCAGATACAGTCAGCCCAGCTTAATCACCTTGCGCCTTTCATCAGCAAAACCCGACATCGTGACCCAAAAACTGTTAGATGTATTGCCTCAAATAGAAGAAGCCTTACAAGAAGGTTCTGCAATTACAATTCAAGATGAAAGTATTCGCATCCGTAAATTACCTGTTAGGTAGGGGCTACATTGACTCAGACTTTTTGTTTGATCAGAATAGCGATTACTGACCAAAACTCATCTGATAAAGGCTCATTAAAATCATCACTCATCCAGATTTGTCCCTCATGCAACCCAGCAACACGCTGAAACCCTAATTGTTGAGATGGTTGCACAAATTTATTTTTAGCACCCCGAATAAAGCTGAGTACCTCCGCTAATAGAGGCTCTGGCAATGAATTTAATTCATTTACAATTGTTTCTACAGTGATCATTGCTCTAGTGCCTTGTTCATCACGATATAACCTCATCACTTAGTTATATGGCGATCGCTGACCAAATGATTTAAGCGATTATCGCCTAATATAAAACTTATTCGCTGCAAGCAAACACAAGCACGATCGCCGATCTGGTAGGGTGCGTTAATGGAATGTAAAGCACCTCATCTAATGTTAAAAATTTGTGCGTTACGCTGGCGCTAACGCACCCTACGTTTACTGCTTAGGTGGAGTTAGTAATTTGCCTATTGACACTAAACCGTCTGGACGGTATAGTTATTTTTAAGACAAGTCAATTGTCTTAAATTTTTAGTATTCAGGTAGAAGTAAATGGCAGAAGCGTTAGAGGTAGGCAAGCGATCGCAATCAACAACCAAAGAATCGCTGCTCAATGCGGCGGGTGAAGTGGTTTTGCGGTTTGGGGCTGATGCTTTGACCCTTGATGCGGTTGCGAAAGAGGCAGGCGTAAGTAAGGGCGGCCTGCTCTATCACTTTCCTAATAAAGAGGCTCTGCTCATAGGCATGGTGGCAAACCTGATCGCGCAGTTCGAGCAGTTACTAGAAATAGAACTGACTCGCCAAGGCGATCGCACCATCAAAGGCGCATGGTTGAGGGCTTACATCCGCGCTCAAGACCTATTTGATCGCGAGAATGCAGCCATTCAGTCAGGATTGTTAGCGGCGGTATCGAAGGATAGCCGACTGCTGCAACCGCTTCGAGATGTCTATCAAAAATGGCAGCAAGACGCATTTAATTGTGGAATTGCACCAGTAAAAGCAGGAATCATTCTCTTAGCAATGGATGGGTTGTCTCTAAACATCTTGCTGGGGACTAACTGTGTTTCAGATCAGGAGCGATCGCGGATAGTTGAGGAGCTAATACGAATGACCTACGCCGATGAATGAGAATTATCTTCTTCCCCCTTTTTAATACCAAATCAAGAAATGGCTACGCCATTTCTTGATTAAAAACCTTACTGGGTTTGGTTTTCAATTTAAAAAGTATGACAACACTTTTTTAAATTGGTATAAGGGGAATTGAGGGGGATCTCCAAACCTTTTTGAAATGGATTAGTAAAATATGACATCTCAATCTTTCTTTAACTCCCGCCATCTTTGGCTTGGGGGAATTGTCCTTGCGACTCTAGCTACAGGGCTTTCTATTTATAGCGTTATATCTTCTAGCAAGCCCGATATTGCCAATAATTCTGCCGCGATCGCCAGTGCGCCCCTACCCATAACGGCGCTGGGTCGATTGGAACCAGAAGGAGAAGTCATGCGTTTGGCGGCTCCCGTTGCCCTAGATGGCGATCGCTTAAAGGAATTGCGCGTCCAAGTTGGCGATCGGGTGAAAGCGGGTCAAATTATCGCGGTACTAGATGCTAGCGATCGCTTTGCCGATGAAGTGACTAAAGCTAAGGCTCAGGTGGAAATTGCTCAAGCGGAACTTGCAAGGGTTCAGGCTGGTGCAAAACAGTCGGAAATTCAAGCCCAAGAAGCATCGATATTGAGACTGCAAGCGGATTTACGCGGTGGTGAAGCTTCTCAATCGGCGACGATTTCCCGTTGGCAATCAGAGGTTCGTACTGCGGAGGCAGAGTTGGCACGTTTTCAACAACTCTATGCCCAAGGTGCAGTCTCTGCTTCAGTTTTGGATGCGAAACGTCTTGCGGCGGAGACAACCCGCGCCCAATTACAAGAAGCTCTGAGTACCCGCGATCGCCTTGCTAATACGCTCCAAGCCCAAATCCTTGAAGCAAGTAGTACACGCGATCGCATCGCTGAAGTGCGCCCTGTGGATATTGCCACCAAAGCTAGAGAAGTAGACAGTGCGATCGCGGCTCTCAAACTTGCGGAAACCAACCTCGCCCAAGCCTATATCCGCGCCCCTAGGGATGGACAGATTCTCAAAATCCATACCAAACTAGGCGAAAAGGTGGGCAGTGAGGGCATCGTTGAATTGGGAGCAACTGATCGCATGGTTGCGGTATTGGAAGTCTATCAAACGGAGATTGAGCGGGTGCGGGTTGGGCAAGCGGCAACGATTACGGGGCAAGCCTTTCAAGGCGAAGTGCGGGGCATTGTTTCGCAAATTGGCTTACAGGTGGAACGCCAACGAATTGCTGGCAACCAACCAGGCGAGAATCTCGATCGCCGCATTATCGAGGTCACAGTACGCCTGAATCCTGAAGATAGCCGCCTTGTTGCAGCGCTCACAAATTTACAAGTTCAAGGCAAGATTCAACCTACTTCTCTAAATTAACTAATCAGGAGTTCCATTTATGAATATTGATCATGATACAATGGTTATTAGCAAAGAAGAACCACAAATTATCTCCCTTCCAGAATCACAAATCTCCAATGCTACCAAAATGATGGCGGATACATTTTTCGGTGATCCCCTGTCCTGCTATCTCATTCCCAACGAACGCGATCGCTTAGGAATTCTCGAAAAAGCTTGGAGTAAGACAATAAATCATAACTTTCCATTAGGTCACGTCTATTGCGGCTATCAAGGCAATGATGATATTTCTGATTCAGTTGGCAACTCTCCCATTTTAGGAATCGCGGCTTGGTTGCCACCTAACGCCAAGTCCGCTTCATTGCTAGGATCGCTACCCCTGATTTTGGAGATTTTCCTAAAGAATGGATTCCTTTCCACAAAACGAGTTCTCAACACACTGACAAAAACGGAAGCCTATCGCTTGCATGACTGCCCGACACCCCATTGGTATCTAGAAGGATTGGGTGTATCGCCAAAGGCTCAAGGTCAAGGAATTGGCGGTTTGCTGTTGCAACCCGTCTTGCAGCAAGCCGATCGCCAAGGGGAGATTTGTTATCTCTTTACTTCCACCGATCGCGCTGTCAAGTTCTATCAACGACATGGATTTGTGGTGCGAGAGGAACTGCGAGTTCTCAACGATGCACCACCACTATGGATGATGATGCGATCGCCTCAAGTTTAATATCAGGAGGATCTATGCTTCGTAAATTGCTGCGAAAAACTCCCCTTGCTTGGCTCCAACTGACTCGTAATAAAGTTCGCTTTATTGTGGCGCTATCAGGTATTGCCTTTGCCGATATCTTGATGTTCGTGCAGATGGGTTTTGAAGGAGCGCTCTATGATTCAGCGATGAAGCCCTATCGCGAACTGATTCAGGCGGATTTAGCGATCGCTAGTACACAATTTCAAACTCTCATCTCCACTCCTAATTTTCAACGCGATCGCCTTTATCAAACCCTTGCCCATCCTCAAGTTAAATCTGTTTCTCCCCTCTACATTTCCGTTGCTGGTCAATGGCGCAATCCTGAAACTCGCCAAAATCGCGCCATTCTTATCTGGGGAGTCGATGCGGGTAATCCTAGCGTCAGGCTACCCGATCCTGCTCAGCAAATTCCCCAGATTCAACAACTCGATCGCGTTCTCTTCGATCGCGCTGGTCGTCCTGAATATGGCGATGTGGCGAATATGTTTATGCAAAAGGGTGAATTAGAAGCTCAACTAAATAATAAATTAGTACAGGTAAGTGGACTATTTGAAGTTGGTTCTTCCTTTGCTGCCGATGGCAATATCATCACCAGTGACGCGACTTTTTTACGTTTATTTCCAGACCGACGCAGCGATCGCATTGAGATGGGATTAATTCATCTTAAAGAAGGAGCCGACGTGCAGCAAGTCAAAAGGGAACTTGCTAGTCTATTATCTGATGATATGCGCGTGCTGACTACCGAAGAATGGGCAGGTGTCGAAAAAAGTTATTGGGAAACGGGAACTAGTATTGGCTTCATCTTTGGTTTGGGCGTGGCGATGGGCTTTATTGTCGGTATTGTGATTGTCTATCAAATTCTCTATTCCGATGTCTCCGATCACCTTGCGGAATATGCCACTCTCAAGGCGATGGGCTACAGCGATCGCTTTCTCTTGAGCATTCTCTTTCAGGAAGCAATTCTATTAGCCTGTTTGGGATTTCTGCCCAGTTTCTTACTTTCTGTGGGACTCTATCAAGTGACCTACACTGCCACCATGCTACCGATCAAAATGACAGTAGAACGTGCCACTTCCGTATTTGTGATGACTGTAATCATGTGCGTAACTTCAGGGGCGATCGCCATGCGAAAACTCCAAACCGCCGATCCTGCTGATATTTTCTAATCATTTTTTGAACTTGATGCTTGAACTTTATGTCAGCCTTACTTCCATCGCTAATAGCGATCGCGGCGCTCGATAGCCTTAATCCATCGGCGATCGCTTTACAAGTCTATTTGCTAGGAACGACAAAACCAGTTCCGCGATCAATCGCCTTTGTAATTGGCATATTTTTCGCCTATTGGACATCGGGATTATTGGCTGTATTAGGCTTAGATAGATTAATTCAGACCGTAATTGCAAACTCTGGATTCTCTTTGTCCACATCTTTATTTTATATAATTCAATTTCTGACTGGCATAATTCTATTGATAGTAGGCGTTACTCTCCGAATTCCTACTCAAGCTGAACCAGTAAAAGCACCGCAAAAATTAAACTTGGCAAAAACTTTTCTGTTAGGAATGTCTGTAACAATTTTAGAACTTCCTACCGCTTTACCCTATTTCGCAGCGATCGAGCAGATCGTCCGCGCTAACCTAGATCTCCTATCAACTATGAGTATCTTGGCACTGAGGGGGTGACAAAGACATCTAAAACGTAGCCGTGACAAGCTGCATAGCCCTCTTACCTCGTTGATAGTAGGTTAACTTATTGGGAGCTAGTTTCAATA
>NZ_JACJPY010000001.1:47500-169041 GCF_014696345.1 Pseudanabaena cinerea FACHB-1277 | reverse complement strand
CAGGATTGACAGAAATTTCTGTTGTGCCTTGGTTGCTACTTTCGGTAATATGTCATTAATGCTATTCATTTGGTGCTTTGATTCATTACTTGCACCTTATCCGATGAATAGCTTTTTTGTTCCCCTTTTTTTATGTCCGAAGTATTGTTATATTCGGTGTCGTATTTGCGATCGTGCATAGGTGGTGGATCTAAAAGCTTAAATATTGGTGGGTCTTTCGGCAATCCAACAGCACCCTTATAAATATCTTTTTTCCCACTAATAGCAAAAATCTCAAAAGTTTCCCCATTGATCGAACATCTTGCAATACCAACATTTTTCGGAGTCAAGATGTTTTGCCCGAATGGTAAGTTATAACTTTTTCTGATTTCTGTAACCCGTTGCTCCCAATTTACTGTCCAATTCATATTTCTCAAGATTCACTAGCTGACATCCTACACATAACTTAGTTATATTTTTCTACAGCTAGTTTTGCTTTTTTAGCTATTGGCATGACATGATTCTGATCTAAACGATAGTTAGACCTCGATTAATCCCATATCTGCGATCGCCTTTACTGCACTTATTCAAATAGCGATTTAACTAAAATCTCATAAACCAAGCATTTGTTTAACATCATTTAAAGCGATCATCGCGGTTTTACTTTTAGCAAATAGCGATCGCCTTGTGATGTAGTTATTTGAGAGGCGATCGCTGTTTATGTGGGATGAATAGGCGATCGCCTTGTGATGTGATTATTTGAGAAGCGATCGCTGACGATTGTCTAAACTTAGCTTATGGGAAATAACGATAAACTTCCTTACGGTGCAAAATCCGAACAAAAGCTACAGTTTCTCCTTCTACAAATAACCCAATACGATAATCACCTACACGAATTCGATAAAAATCTTCATGTCCCTGAAGCAATTTAATATTGCGTATTTCTGGCAAAGCGTTTGCTAATTCCACCTCTTCAACAACTTTTTGAATGCGTTTCAGGACTTTGCCATCTTTAAGATTTTTTAAATCTTGCTTAAAAGTCTTACGAAATTCAACCTGCATACTTAACGCTCAAACAATTCAAATATTTCATCTCTTCCCACATTCTCACTATCTTTCCCCTCAGCGATCGCCTTTGCCATCGCTACATCTTCCATCGCCTCATAAAATAAATCTAGAATCCAGCTACGTTCTTGCATTAACAACTCATGCAAGGCTTCCTTAAGCAAAGGTTTTAGCTCTTCTAGCTGTAAATTTAACATAAATTATTTATTAAATCTCAATCTACATTTTTATCATAGACGAAATAACAGGGCGATCGCTCTTTAATTGATTTTTTTGAGAGGCGATCGCTGTTTATGTGGGATGAATAGGCGATCGCCTCGTGATGTGATTATTTGAGTGGCGATCTCTAGATGTTATAGTTCTTCCCAAAAATTAACCTTCAGAACATCCTCAATATTGCGACTAAATTGCCATGTAGTAGGAAAGTCTATATCAGGATAACCAATCTGAACTAGGTTTAGCGCACTGTCGAAAGCTTCATCAAAACATAGCAAGAAATGCTGCTTCAGGCTTGGGGACTGTTTGAGCAGTTGTTTAAGGTGATCTCGCTGGTTCGCGATCGTCACTTCCCACCCCCTAAAACAATCAGGCAAATCAACATGGCGACGCTTCAGGATATGTTCGATTAACCTTTTTAGCCTGTTAATCACCTCTCTTCTGTCTCTACCCGCCAAACCTTCTAACTCCTCTATCAGATTCTCAATATCGAGAGATTTTAAATCACCTGTCTTTAACTGCGTGATCGCTCTTTCCAGCCACAGATTCAAATCTTGGTCATAAAGTGATACTTTTTCTGCAATTGCTTGAGTCATTGGGTTCGCTCCTGCGATCACTCATCTCAACTTATTATAATCTCAAAATTAACTATAAACTATAAGCGATCGCCTTTACTGCACTTAGTTCAAATAGCGATTGAACTAAAATCTCATAAACCAAGCAACTGTTTAACATCATTTAAGGCGATCGCAGGTTGATTGTATTCCTCTTGTTTAGCGGCTCGCAAATCTTGTAAATCTTGAAAGTCTTCAGCTAAATCATTTTCCATTAAATGACTTGCCGAAGGGCTTGATATATGGAGTCAGGTAACATGATTTCTTCTCCGTCTAGACCGACTAGGCGTTATATGGGTATGGTGTCTGGCTCAGGTGCAAAGACAGAATCTGGTAGGTCGTTCAATATCTAAATATTTGAAGATTGCTGATGTTGAGATGGGTTGATTTTTTGAAGTAAGTGTAATAAGTGTAAATATACTATATGCCAATAAGAGCGATCGCCTCTTTAATCTCTGTGCAAGTAAAAGGCGATCGCTAATTTATTACGAGCGTCAAATTGATATTGACAATTGAGCTTTAAAGTGTGATGATCAAAATAACAAAACCCGCCAAGGCTATGCGAAAGTACCCTGAAACTGTGCGGGTTCCTTAGTATATAGAGATACTTTTTGTATTAATTAATGGCACGCGATTTTCCTAAGCCTGCTAAGACGTTTGAAGAGCAGGTGCGATTGCTTCAGTCAAGGGGAATGATCATATTTGCGATCGCATCTTCTCAAGTTACTTTCTGAGCAGCCAGAGAGATTAGTTGCTATGGGTTTTCCTGTTGATTGGCAGCAGATGGGTATTTGGCAAGATGTCGTATAGCGCGATCGCTTCTTTAATCTCTGTGAAAGTAAAGGGTGATCGCAATAAACCACAAAAAACACAAAAGGAAAAATCTAATGGCTATCATCCATCCAAGCACTGTCAACGAAATAGAATTTGATAAACAAGATATAGAGGTGTTCAAAATCCCTGATGTTAAAGAACGCATTGCTGCACTTCAGAACCATTTCTTCCCTCGATTAGAGCTACTTGTAAAAGACAGCGTAGAACTTATAAAAGGAATTTATGGGGTTGTTCCTTATGAAAGAATGACCGATGTTTATACACCAAGCAATAGAACTAATGCAGCTACAAACAAGTTACATGGACTCGTCCATGTGGGTTTATCTGGCAAACGTAGAAGTTCAAAAAAAGATCAACCTCTTGCAATAAAAAACGCTAGTGGGAAGCAAATATATATTCATCCTGCCTATCTTACTTTTGATGTCTTATCACAGGGGTGTATTAGGGTCGTCTTCCAACCTTTTTCAACATCAGTTGAGCCAAGCTTTGTCTCTAAAGTTAGGCAAGAAATGCAGTCCAATATTGAGATGATCAATACACTTTTTTCAGATTTTGAAATTTATTACAATTCAAATATTGCTGAAAATTCTGATGATTTTTATAAACTAATTGATACAAAGCGCTTCGGTCTCCCCGATGGTAAAGATATACACAGCCTCTATTTTTGCACTGGTGCTTACTTTTTTCCTGCTAATTTTGAAAATGAATTATGGAATCTTAAACTAGCATTTGTTTGTCTATACCCATTATTAGATCTATTTATATCGATTGGAGATGGTAGAGAACCTCGCCTTGCTGAAATGCTTAATAAATTTAACGAGTGGATCTCCGAAAATCAAGATGAGACTGAAGGGCTAGATGAATATACGGATCAATTAATTAATTTACCTGTAGAAAGCTTAGAAGAAATTGCAATCGACAGAGAAAATATTGAGTCTAAATTAGATTTTAATCCAGAAAATTTAACAGATGCTAGAGAGCGCACTAACAGAGCGATCGTTCAGCGTCAAGGACAGCCAAAATTTCGTTCTGACTTATTAAAAGCCTATGGTGGGAAATGTGCGATTACTGACTGTGATGCAGAATCAGCGCTAGAAGCAGCGCATATATTTTCCTATCTTGGCGCTGACACAAATCACGTTACCAATGGTTTGCTACTTCGTGCTGATATCCATACCCTGTTTGATCTTTACCTGATTTCGATTGATCCAGATACTAGCAAAGTTGTTGTTTCATCTAGCCTACTTAATACCTGTTACAAAGAGCTAAACGGCAAACCATTAAAATCTCCAAGAGATTATGCTAGTCCGTCACCTGAAGCGATCGCCAGTCATTATGAAAAATTTTCGCGTAACCAAAATAATTCATAGACAGCCAACCTAACTTCATGATAAAAAGGAAAGGTATTTATAGATTTTTTTATGAAACATAGATATTTTGCACTTGGATTTGTTGCGATCGCTAGCTCTGTCATGATTTCTTGCGCTAGTAAACCTAGTCAGCCTAAATACCCAATATCTGATGCACAAGAAGTTTTCAACGCATTTACAGAAATTGACGCTAGTACAAGTGTAGGTATTAACTTCAGTAAATATACCGATAAAGTCATTGCCATCAAAACTGCTCTAGAAAAATATAAGAGTTCTGGCAAAGCAAAGCCAGAAGTATTACCACTGTTTGAGAAAGCACTAGATGGTCATATCGCTGGTGTCAGCTACTGGCAATGTGGTATTAAACACTCATCAGAATCAGATGTTTTGGCAATGTGGCGGTGTCAGGACAAAGAATTTAAAAACCTGATTTCTATATACCCTTCTATCGCAGAAAAGAAAGATGTAAAGGCGGCGATTGAGGAAAACAAAGTGAAAGGGGATAGTAGTTTTATTACTAGGGGATTTGAACAACAAGGAGTGCTAACTGTGATTTGGCTGAATGCAAAACTCCCAGTATTAGAAGCCCAAAAGGTATTTCTTGAAGACGTTAAGCAGTAACAAAATACCCACAAAAAGCAACCCGCCCGAATTTGGGTGAGGTGCTTTTTTTATTTACAAAGTCCAACATAGTTAAACTTCGATTAATCCCATATGTGCGATCGCCTTTGCCGCACTTATTCAAATAGCTATTTAGCTAAAATCTCATAAACCAAGTAATTGTTTCACATCATTTAAAGTGATCATCGCGTTTTTACTTTTAGCAAATAGCGATCGCCTTGTGATTTGATTATTTGAGAGGCGATCGCTGTTTATGTGGGATGAATAGGCGATCGCCCCAAACCATTTCAGACAGTTATGTTAATCTAGCAATAAGTTACTGGTAGGGTAAAACTATGAAATTACAAATTCAAGGCATTAAATCAGGGCAAACGATTCAACTGCTAGATATAGTTAATATTCCTGATGGAACAGTATTTCTGGAAATTGAAGCAGACAAACCTAAAGATAAAAGCGCAAAACTAGCAAGACTAAATCGTATATTCGGCGCATGGCGTAACCAGCAAGACATTGATCTAATATTTGCGGATATTGACACACAACGCCATCGTGACTATGGCAGAAAAATCGACTCCTTTGATTTCTAATTATCCATGTACTTACTTGACACCAACATCTGTATTGCACTACTAAAAGGCAATCCCCAAGTTATTTCATCTTTTAATGCCTATGCTGATGAATGCTATATTTCCACGATTAATGTTGCTGAACTTTATAAGGGAGTTTACTGCTCACAGCGAATAGAACAGAACCTTGCATCACTTGAGCTTTTTCTCCAAGATATGTCAATTGTCAGTTTCGATCTATTAGCTGCCGAAGAATTTGGCAAAATCCAAGCAGAACTTAGACAAATCGGTAAACCCACAGGCGAACTAGATACCATGATTGCTGCTATAGCCCGATCGCGTCATGATCGAGTAGTTACGAATAACACAAAGGATTTCATCAATATTTCTGGTCTAGGTTTAGAAAATTGGATCGTTTAGCGATCGCCTTTACTGCACTTATTCAAATAGCAATTTAGCTAAAATCTCATAAACTGAGCATTTGTTTAACATCATTTAAAGCGATCGCGGTTTTACTTTTGGCAAATAGCGATCGCCTTGTAATTTGATTATTTGAGAAGCGATCGCTATTTATGTGGGATGGATAGGCGATCGCAGTGACTAAAAACTAATTACCGTAAAGCCTCTCTGACGGTTTCGATAGGCAGATAAACAGACAAAGTTTCATCAAAGGGAATAAACCCACATTTCTGAATATAGTAACCCTGCTTAATCTGGTTACTAGGATCGATACGAATCCCGCAAACACCAATATTTTTAGCAGTCTCAAGGATTCTCAAAAAAGCATCTCGCATCAAAGCTTGACCTATGCCTTTACCCTGACAACTTTTACATACTGCCAACTTGCCGATTAAAACTACAGGGCTGGGGTAATCAGGTAGCTTAGCCTCTTTGCGAAATAATTCTGGGAGATCGATCAAGCTGGCACTGAGAGTGTAATAACCTAAAACTTGCAAATCATCAGTGATCGCTACAAAAGTTTTTGCACATCCTGACTGATCATTTGTTAAAGCATATCGCTTGAAATAAATCGCTAACTCCTGCTCATCAGCAGCATTACCACAATCAAACGATAACTTTCTTAAACTGCTTTTAGTGAATCCACTCTCAGTCAAAGGCTTAATTACATAGCTCATGAACTATTAAAGTGATCCGCCTTTTAACAGGGCAATTAAAGCACTCGATGGTTTAGGAGGATTAACCATCATTTCCACAAACTTTTGCGCGTCATTTTCAGACAGCACTAATACTTGATTGTCATAAAAGGCTTTCTCAAAGCTTTGAGACTGTAATGACTCTCTAGCAAGCCTAGAATTTCCAAAACCACGCATAAGACGTTTCCGCACCGAAAAACTCAATGCAGACCTAAAAACTTTGCGATTTACCTGTAAAGGAATCTGAACCTTCATTATTTTGCCCTGCCTTAACTCGCTCTAATGCTTTTGCAGTAACACAATTTTTACACACATCGCTGTTAAATAGGTAGATAAAAATAAATTAGGCGATCGCGGTTTTACTTTTGGCAAATAGCGATCGCAGGTTGATTTGTTTTTTGAGAGGCGATCGCTGTTTATGGAATGAGATAGCGATCGCTGATTTAGGTAAAAGCTATAATCGTTAACAATCTAGCAAGCAATAGCAGATCGACAACTTTATGAACGCAATTTCTTATGTTGATGCACAGAGCAACTTGGCAAAAATGATCGATCAAGTATGCGATCATCATGACCCTCTGATCATTACACGCCATCAACAACCATCGGCAGTACTTCTATCTCTTGAAGATTACGAATCTCTCACCGAGACAGCTTAACTCTTAAAGAGTCGTAATAATGCTAAGCGAATTTTTGAGGCGATCGCCGAATTAGAATCTGGCGGCGGTACTATGCGGGAGCTAATCGAGTGAAGATACTTTTCTCAGAACGTGCTTGGGAAGATTATATTTTATGATATTAACTTAGATTTTAAAATTCCCCTATGACTTTGCAATGGTTTGAGTTTGCTTTTAAGGTAAAAGGCTCAGTCGCACCGATCATCTTACCCAGAGTTCTAATTTTTACAGGATTTGCCGTAGCAGTCTCTATATTTCATCATTACGAACCACAGGTATCTCTCAAAGTATTAGGAGATCTGACCAATAATGTCGTCTTTAATTTAGTCTTAGGTTTGCTCCTAGTATTTCGCACAAATACCGCCTACGATCGCTACTGGGAAGGACGCAAAGCATGGGGAACCTTGGTAGTAAATATCCGTAATCTATCGAGAATAATGCAAATTGCGATCGCCACCTCAGAAGGTGAAATCCAGCAGCAAAAAGAGCAAGCAATTAAATATCTCAATGCCTTCGCGATCGCCACAAAACGCCATCTTCGCAGCGAAGCGATCGAAAGCGACCTTGATGAAATCTTGTCAACAGAGGATCTGGCTAAATTGCGAAATGTCAAACATATGCCCTTAGAATTATCACTTTGGTTAAGTGATTATCTGCACAAACAATTTCAAAGCGATCGGATTGACAGTAATTATTTTATCTCAATGAATGACTCGATTAATGCTTTGATTGAAGGCTTAACTGGCTGCGAACGGATTCTCCGCACTCCATTACCTCTCGCCTATTGTGTTTATCTAAAACGATTAATACTAATTTACTGTATCGGTTTGCCATTCCGTCTGGCGATAGAACTTGATTGGCTATCGGCGATCGCGGTTGGCTTAGTAAGCTTTATCCTTTTAGGCGTAGAACAAATTGGCAATGAAATCGAAAATCCCTTTGGACATGATGCCAATGATTTACCAATTGACGCATTGTGCGAAAGCATAACAACCAATGTTGAACAAACACTTACCTATCAAGCCAAGTAATCCTAGTCTGGGTCTTCTGGGCTTGAGGGATAAACTGTATAGTAATGATACGATAAAATCAAGCAATTTGTTCTGAAATACGCGGCTGAATTCGTTGAATAATATCATCACGGTTAGGCAGTGTTTTTAGATCATAAATCGCTTGAAGATTTAGCCAAGAAGCCGCATCGCCACCAAAAAAACGCGCTAATCTTTCCGCAGTATCAGCACTAATAGAACGACGTTCCTTAACAATTTCGTGAATACGAGATGGAGGAACATTTAAAGCTAAAGCTAAAGCATTGACACTCATATTAAGAGGAACAAGAAAATCTTCTCGCAAAATCTCGCCTGGGTGAACGGGACGCATTTGATTAATTGGGCGATTAGTCATAGTTATTTATTTATGAGTGATAATCAACAATTTCAACATCAGTAGGAGCATTATTTGTCCAGACAAAACATAATCGAAACTGGGAATTAATCCGAATACTATATTGTCCTTTTCTGTCGCCTTTTAACGCTTCAAGTTGGTTGCCTGGTGGAGAGCGCAGGAATTCTAAGGTTTGGGCGGCATCCAACTGAGTCAACTTCCGAATTGCACTATCTTTGAAAGCACGAAAACGGGATGGATCACCTCCCTCAAACAGCGATCGCGTATGTTTGCATCGGAAAGATTGAATCATATTCAAATACTATTCCGTTTCGCGTAATGTGTCAATTTCCTTAACACATTACGCGAAAGCATAACAACTAATGTTGAACAAACACTTACCTATCAAGCCAAGTAATCCTAAAACCCAGAATAATTTTTGAAAGCGGCGCGAAGCGCCGCTTTCAAAAATTATTCTGTACTACATTAATGCCTTAATAGGCTGTAACTATACTGCTTGTAAACATTGCAGCAAAAACTGGATTTGGGCTTGGGTGTGGCTTGCCATGAGGGTGATGCGGATGCGCGGTGTAGGGACGGTGGGCGGACGGATTGCAGGGGCAAAAATGCCATTTTTGCGTAGGTTTGCGGCGACTTGCAAAGTTTGGGGAATATCGCCCACCTCGATCGCCAAGATTGGTGAATCGTCAGCGATCGCCTGTATGCCTAAATTTTGTAAGCCCTGTTTAAAAAATTCCACATTTTGCCAAAGGCGATCGCGTAGTTGCGGCTCAGTGCGGATGATCTCAATGGCGGCGATCGCGGCTCCTGTATCCGCAGGGGAGAGGGCAGTTGTATAGATCCAAGTGGCGGCGCGATTGCGTAGATAATCGATCAGTTTTGCCGAACCTGCCACATAGCCGCCCAAACTGCCCAAAGCCTTGCTGAGAGTCCCCACCTGAATTAAATCTTGCTGAATGCCTAGCGCTTGGGTCAAACCGCCGCCGCGATCGCCAAATACACCCGTGCCATGGGCTTCATCCACCAGTACCATGCAGTCGTGGGTCTGTGCCAAATCCATAATCTCCCGCAAGGATGCAAGGTCGCCATCCATGCTAAATACGCTGTCGGTGATGATGAGGCAGCGCCGATATTTTGCGCGATTTTCCTGCAATTTGGCAGTGAGATCCGTTAGATCTAAATGTCGGTAGTCGATCGCCGTCGCACCACTGAGCAAGCTGCCTTTTTTCAAACAGGAATGATTATATTCATCGCCTAAAATCAAATCCCGCGCTCCTGCGATCGCCGCAATTGTCCCCAAATTTGCCAAATATCCAGAGCTAAATACTAGAGCCGCTTCTGTATTTTTGAGATCGGCGATCGCGGTTTCTAACTGCCCATGTAAAGCCAAATGCCCAGACACCAAGCGCGATCCTGTTGCACCCGTGCCATAGATTTCTGTGGCAGCTATGGCGGCATCGATCAAGCGGCGATCGCCCGCTAAACCGAGATAATTATTGCTGGCAAACATCAACATTTCCCGACCATCGACAATGGCAGTGGTTGCCGCCTTGCTGCTGACGGTTTGCGTAGAGCGATACCAATTGGCTTTGTGGATTGAGGCTAGAGCGCGATCGAGCCAATCGTAGGGCGTAGATATGGGCGTTGTCTTCACACTTCTTTACAAGTCAGTCTAGAATTTAATTGTGTTTATATTATCTAGGTTTTAAAAAATGACTGTTGCCTATCCCCATAAATTTCGTGGTCAACTCAGTGCTGAAGACATTCTCGATAATGTCGTGCGTCAGCGTAAAGCACATATGGATACCCTCAACCGCTATCGCTTTAGCGAACAGCGCAGTTGTAAAGATTTGACTGGACTAATTGAATTTCTTGATGGCAAGCCCCGTGATTTGATTCAAGATCTATCCCATCACGTTGCCGATGAAGCCCGCCATGCTGCTTGGTTAACGGATTTGCTCTATGAACTTGGAGAAGAGATCAATACGCCATCTGGCAATTTGTATATTGACGAATTGAACCGCCTGAGTAAGTACCAACCCTCTACCGATACCGAAGACCTGGTGATTGATTTCTTAGCGGCAATCAATGTTTCGGAAAAGCGGGGCTGTGAATATTTTGCCGCCCATATTCGCTGTCTCAAGAAGGTGGAGCAGACTGCTGAAAACATCAAGATTCGCGAAACCATTGAGAAAATCCTCCCCGAAGAGGCTGGTCATGTGCGCTGGGGCAATCGCAAGCTGGCAGAAATTGCTAAAAAAAGTGAGGCTCATCATGCCAAGGTTGAGGCAGCTAAGCGTAAATATGTGGCGATCGAGCAAGCTGCCTTTGAGTCTGGCATGGATGTGTTGGCAGGTGCAGAGGTGCGCCGCCTCGAAAACCTGTTAAAGATTGCCGATACCTTGCCACTGTGGGAACGTCCGCAATATCTCTTGGATCAACTGCCTCAAACTCTATTTTCCGCCGAATTGCAGAAGACAAGGATTGACATTTTCAAGAAAGCTTGGGAGAAAGATCCAGCAACTTTTGTGGAAAAATTTATTCCCATGTTCTTTAATAGCGACTTGAAAGCATCTGCTGGTAAAGCAGCCAGTCATTAATTTAGGGCTAATGCAAAAGTCTCTCTGGCTACGTTCTAAGGTTTAGATCCCCCCCCAGCCCCCCTTTTTAAGGGGGGAGATTTTCTTCTTCCTCCTTAAAAAGGGGGATTGAGGGGGAGCATTAGTAACTCACGATATAGCTGATAACTTGTGTGTACAAAGCAGACAATGCCGCGAGGGGCTAAAGTAGTTTTTGCATAAGTCCTAGAATTTTTTAAAGCACGGCTGAGCCGTGACTCTAAAGACTGCTCGCTAAAGCGATGGAGTCTGGCAAATATTCTCTATGGTGTGAGAAGGTATATTTATGAAATTGTTTGGTACAGATGGTATTCGTGGTCATGTTGGCAACTTTTTGACCGCACCCCTAGCCCTTGAAGTGGGCATTAGCGCAGGCAGAATTTTGAAAGAACAGTTAGCGGCATCGGACGATCGCGCTAAGGTAATTGCCATCGGTCAGGACTCGCGCCGATCAGGGGATATGCTCTCATCGGCGATCGCCGCAGGTTTGACCGCCGCAGGTTGGGATGTGTGGCATATTGGGCTATGCCCCACCCCTGCCGTGGCGTTTCTGGCTGCCAATTCACCCGAAATTTTTGGTGGTGTAATGATTTCCGCCAGTCATAATCCCCCTGAAGACAATGGCATTAAGTTTTTCGATCGCCACGGCACGAAGCTATGCAGTGATACACAGGCGGCGATCGAAGCTTTGCTAGAATCTCGCACCGATGGGAACCACAGCGTTCATGCGCCAATATGGGGCAAATATCACGAGAAAGCTGATTTAATTGCTGAATACCAACAATCCTTGCAGTCATCGATCGCTATAGATTTGACGGGCTTAAAAATTGTCCTCGATCTCGCCCATGGTTCCGCCATCCGCGTATCCTTAGAAGTATTTCAGAATTTGGGCGCGGAAGTAATTTGCTTGCACCAAGAACCAGACGGCGATCGCATCAATGTCAACTGCGGCTCCACGCATCTAGAACCATTGCGAGCTGCGGTAAAACTCCATAACGCCGATATGGGCTTTGCCTTTGATGGCGATGCCGATCGCGTATTGGCGGTTGATAGCAATGGGCGGGTGGTGGATGGCGATTATATTTTGTATCTATGGGGTCAAGAATTACTGGATAACCACCAACTGCCGCAGAGCGCGATCGTCACAACGGTAATGGCAAATCTTGGTTTTGAGAGGGCATGGCAAAAATTGGGCGGTAAATTTGTGCGGACTGCCGTTGGCGATCAATATGTCCATGCGGAAATGGTGCGATCGGGGGCAATGCTAGGCGGCGAACAGTCGGGTCATGTGCTGTGCCGCCACTATGCCATCAGTGGCGATGGATTGTTGGCAGCCATCCATCTAGCGGCGCTGGTCAAGCAAAAAGCACCCCTAGCCGAACTCATGGATCAAAGCTTTCACCCCTATCCGCAACTGCTCAAAAATGTACGGGTCGAAGATCGGGAACTGCGCCGCAATTGGCAAGCCTGTGATGCCATTGTCCAAGCGATCGCCCTAGCGGAACAGGATCTAGGCGATCGGGGCAGAATCTTAGTACGAGCCTCTGGCACTGAGCCATTAATGCGGGTAATGGTGGAGGCAGAGACTTTAGATCTGGCAACCCATTGGACAGATAACCTGACGGGGTTAATTGAGGAGCAATTGGTCAAAAACTAAAAGCCTGTTTGAGAAGTGTTTAACCTTGTATTGCTTTGTGCTGTGTTGACAGCGCGAAGCACCGCTTCCCCTATTGCTCCAGAACTCAATTAAGCGCAAAGCGCTGTAACATTCTTGATTCGATTTCTTGCCATGTTTTTGTAGATACAGCGATCGCCATATCCTTACACTGCACCATTAGCAGATTGGCATAGAGATAACTTTCCAAAGATTCTACCTCTTGATAGGAAATTTGATTTAGCTCCACAGGCAAATGTAACGACTTCAACCAAATCTTACTGATTTCATTACGGAATGCCTCATGAACCTCATAGGGCTGATCATGGCTAGGAACTTGGAATTCTAAAAACTTCAAATTATTACTGAGGGACACAAAATCAATATATTGACGATCAAAACAGAGCGGGGAGAGCGCTTGTTCTAGATGCTGACAAAGCTGAGTCGCTAAATTTAGTTCAGTTTTACTATCAAAGTCTAAAGCTTGGGCAAGACTAAGAGATAAATCTGCGGCAAAGATCTGCTCAAACGAGATGTTAGTCTCTAAAGTCTTGTGCAACTCATTAGCCACACTGAGCATCCTAGTCAAAATCAGTGCAGAGGCAAGCTGTGCGGTAAAGCGCGGTCTTGCAATAAATAAGGTTGCGATTCTTTTGGTCACGCTTTTGAAGTTATTGGAGGTATGGGTTGAAACTTGGTCAACCCAATCTAAAATATCGCGCAGTTTAGCCGTATTGATATAGTTAGCGGCTTGAGCCTCGATCGCTAGTAAGAGAGTTTCGGGGTTGCCTAACATCATCCCTGCCAGGATCAAGAAAACCTGTTGCCAACGTCGATCGCTTAGATAGATGGGAACAATCTGGGCTGTTTTTTGGTGATAGTACACATAGCGAGCCGTAAAATATTCTTGAAAAGTAATATGACTAAAAACGAGGCTAGACACACCTATGGGCGAATCCAATACATTCCGAATCTGACATACTCCCACCTGTTGCAACACTCTCAGCGCAAAGTCCACATCTAAGTTCTGGAGGCTAGGCTTACAATTTGTCAAAACGATGCGTAAGCGCTCCATTACCTCCTCTAAACTTAGCACCGTCTGATTTAGTTCAAAGCTGGTATAGGCAACCTCTATTAGAAATATTTCCAGAATATCAGTATTAATAATATTGCGATCGGGATGATCAAGAGATTGACATTTAAGTACCTGCTCTTCGAGAACTAAATGAATAGCTTGTTGGTATAAGCCACTAACATGGCTCGGAAAACTATAGCGGCGATCGCACAGCAAACATAGCAGCGATAGACATAGGGGCGAATTTGCCAAATCCCTTGCAACCCGATTATGCTGCAAAATCTCCCAACAGCGCTGCGCCTCCTCAGACACATGATCAGCTTGAGGATTTTGACCATCTTGAGCATCTCTGAGAGCAAACCATTTGTGAATATATTCTTGAATCAATAAATCGCTCCAAGGATGCAAATCTACCTCTAAGAACTGTCCTAAACTATTCTGATAGGAAACCAAGCGGCTAGAAACTATATAGCGATTAAGAGGATATTTCTTAACGAAGGTTTGCAGATGTTTAGAAATATATTTCTGCGGTAAAGCACTTTCATTTAGCCCGTCAATGAGAATTAATAACTTACCTTGACTGAGCAACCACTGAGTTATATCCATTGGATTTAGGAAGCCAGCACGTTCAAATTCCTCAGCGATCGCTCCCAACAAAGTATCCCTACTACAATCCAAACGACAAAACTTCCACATAGGCACAAACACAGGCAACAGATCATGTTTATATTTGCCATTGGGATAACGCAAAGCTTCCCACCCGATATACTTCAAAAAAGTGGTCTTGCCATTGGCGGGATATCCCAATACCATCAGATAGGATTCTTCATTAGCAATATTTATCCCGACAAGATTGTTCCCTTTACTATGATTACTCCTTTGCAAGTCCTGCGAAAAAGCCTCCTCCAACTCATCCACCGATTCAAAATTCCGAATTGCTGTATGAGCTTGAAACCTCTGAGGGGTATAAATAGAGGCGATCGTTGATAACTTACGACTACCAAATATTTGAATAAATCCATGGGCTTTAACATAATTCTTCGCATAAACGCTAGCTGCCCTCACCACAAGCTGTTCAAAATCAGAACGATTAATCTCAACTCCCCGATTTTGAGCATCTTCAATAAAACCCAATAGAGCCGTTTCAAACCTCTTGACAATTTCCTGAACACCTTGTTTTTTCATCGTCTCAACATTCATTGCTTTCGTAAGCCTCTTAAAATCAATACTTAAAACCGATGTGTACCTTAATTTGGCGGGAGAGAGGGGTAGGTGGGAGTTCCATGCAAAATCGGTTAATAAACTTATATTTCGTTTAAAGCAATATACATTCTATTGGGTCTACAATTTAGCTATAGGTTAAATAGTATTACAGCAATTACCGATCAAATGTGCCATGACCATAAATTTAAAAGCATAAATTTAAAAGCATAAATTTAAAAGCATAAATTTAAATTGCTACTTCACGCCGCATTCAAATTTATTTCAAATTTATGCTGGATTTGATTTTGATTGCAAAGCATTGCAGCGCTTTTTGCTTACTTAAAACCCAGAGAATTTTTGGCAAGACGCGCTCCGTGATCCTTATAAGAAATTCTCCGTACTACAGAAAACCTCAATAGACTGAATACATACTAGTTGAGTGGCTATGATTAAACTAAATTTGATGATTTGCCCCCATGATACAGCCAAAAATCCTGAAAAATGGTTTCGTTTTGTGCAATATCTCAACTTTAACCTTGACTTTACTGTCCACCTTGCTATTGCTCTAGACTTCAAAGAATTCCACGATCGCCTATCCACAGCCGACCTAGTATATGCTAACCCTGCGGATGGCGTAAGTCTTGCCCAAAAACATCAGTTTATTCCCATCGTTCGTTCTACCAATCTTTATGATGAAGTAGTATTTATCGCTAGTCCTAATCTTAACAACCCTTCATTACTTTCCTATCAAGGCGCTAAAGTAGCGACCGTCAACAGCATGGTTACTAAATTAGCGACCTCAATTCTCCATCGCCAAAATATCATGCCGAGTGAGCTAGTCAATAAAGACTCTTGGTTAGGTGTGATCCATGCTGTCGCAAAGAACGAGGCAAGCTTAGGATTTGTTTACAAAGATACCTACGATGAACTATCTCCCCAAACTAAGGAGATGGTTACAGCGATCGCTAGCTCTACAGAACATCAAGCGTTTCACGCATTGTACCTCCATCCTAAAACTGGGGATCGCGCTCAGGCTATATCATCTATCCTTCAAAAATGCACCTTGATCCCAAAGGACAGGAAGTCCTGAAGGAACTAAAAATTGAAGCTTGGGAAGCAATCTCCACAGACACATTGCAATCTCTCTTTGCGATCGCGGCTTAAAATTTACGCTTCATAGCTGATTGGCTGAAGTCTATATAGAATATATAAAGTTTCCTATAGAAATTGAATTACAAAGGTCGATCAGATCTAAACTTAGAACAGATAATCAAATATCTCAACAAATCTCAATTTCTATCTGATACATAATCTGGAGGATTTATGTCTCTTGATCCGCAGTCTTTTATGGCAACAATGATCCAACGCATCGACTTTTCTGAATCAGACAGAAGCTTACTTAAGGCTAATGCGGCATGGGGGGAATCGATCGCATTAGCAATGGCGGAAGTCTTCTACAGTTACTTAGCTCGTGATGCAGAGATGAGCGCGATCCTAAATGCCAAAGAGGGCAGGATGCACCGCTTAAATGAAACCTTCATTGAGTGGTTTGGCGAAATGTTTACAGGCATGGATGGTTGGGGGAGTGCCTATGCCGCAAGGCGCTGGCGTATTGGTCTAGTTCATGTCCAAATTGGCATTGGACCTCAGCACGTTGTCCCCGCAATGGCAACCGTTGTTAACGAAGTGGGTAAACAACTAAAGTCTGCTGGGCTTGATGGCGATCTTCGGGACGCTTTAGGAAGAATTTGCATGATTGACCTTGCTTTCATTGAGCAAGCTTATGTGGAAGTATCCTCACAAGCAGTTTTGCGAGAAACGGGATGGACTGAAGGGCTATTCAAACGCATGATCGCCACAGGGGCTTCTAGCATGAAATAAAGCAATTAGTTTTAGATTGCTTACTAATGCTTTCAGTCAAGAGATATTTGATAACAATCTAAAAATAAATAGCTAATTGAATCTGGAAATCAGACATTATTAGGAGCCGTTATGGTTATTACTATGGGTACAGCCAATCAAATGCGGGCAGAATTAGGGGACTTCAGCAGTATCGTCTGTTTTAAATCGCTGATTATTGGTGCCGAAGAAGCTTTGGGCGAGAAGGCTGCTGCTATCACTATGATCGCGGCTGGCCGCAATCGTGGTCGCCAAATTGCTGAGCAACTGAATATTAAAGGTAGTAATGCCTCTTCGGAAGAACTCGTAACCTTGTTGCAAGAAGCTCTGGGCAAGAATGGAACTCGGCTTTGCATTGTTGATAAAATCGAACGCACCGACGAATCAATTTCTGTATATTGTCGGGAGACGGTCTGCTCTGCTGGTGAGCCGCAAGGTTCGGGTCGTAAGCTAACCTTTACGCTTGGTGCAGTACAAGGTTGCTTAGAGTCTGTTTTCAATTTGCGACTGCGTGGCAAGCAAGTTGCTTCTGTTTTGACTGGAAATGCCTATGATGTGATTCAGTTTGATGTGATTAAGTAATCTATGCATCATTGAATCACTGCATCGCCGATTTTGTGTCTGCATATAGCGGAATCAAAGTCAAACAAATCAAAGTATCTAGATTATTTGGAGTGAAGTCATGAGTATTAATGTTGCCAAGCTAGAATCTATTTTGCAAAATCTGGTTACTAGCACCAGTGATGTCCAAGGTGCAGCCCTTGTCTCTCCTGATGGATTGCCTCTTGCCTCCACCCTGCCCAGTGGCATGGACGAAGAACGGGTATCGGCTATGTCTGCCGCCATGCTCTCCCTTGGTGAGCGCATCGGTAATGAACTTGCCAGGGGTGAGATTGATCGCCTGTATGTAGAAGGAGACAAGGGCTATGGCATCTTGACTAGTTGTGGCGAAGAGGCAGTGCTGCTGGTGTTAGCGAGCAAGGCAGCAAAGCAAGGGGTGCTGATGCTAGAAATTAAGCGCGTGGTTGGGGATCTCAAAATTGCTCTTGGCTAGGAGCGGTTTGCCATTAAGAGATAGGGAGTAGCGCGGGCATCCTGCCCGCTTTTTAGCAAGAGATGACTAAGGCATGATCAAGATGTGATCAAAATACGAGCAAGATATGCCAGTCAACTAGGCTTTGCTCTCGCTCTCAAGCTAATAGTGTTTTAAAAGAAAGGATTACAACTTTATGGAAATCATGCGCCTAGTGGTCGCGGGAACAGTTGGTGCAGGAAAATCAACCTTTATTCGGACTGTGAGTGAAATTGAAGTAGTTGATACCGATCGCCGCGCCACTGATGAAACCGCAGAGATCAAGCACAAAACAACGGTAGCGATGGATTTCGGAAGACTTACCTTTGGTCCAAATATGGCTCTGCATATCTATGGCACACCAGGACAACAGCGATTTGACTTTATGTGGGATATTTTAATTCGCAAGGCCCATGCATTTGTATTGCTGGTTGCAGCCCACCGCCCTCATGAATTTCGTTATGCTAGACGCATTTTGAGCTTTATGAATCGGAGGGTGCAAATTCCTTATATTATTGGGATTACGCATATGGACTGTGAGGGGGCTTGGTCAAGTGAAAATATTAAATTAGCCTTGGGTTTTGTTGAAGAACATAATCAGCCGCCTGTGGTGGTGCTAAATGCTGAGGATCGCAACACTGTGGTTCAGGCTATTGTGACTCTCGTGCAATACTATATGTCTAAAGAAGCTTCATAGTTTCAAAGTTGTTTAAGATCACTGACCGACTTTTTATTGGCAATTACCGATCAATCTTGACAGTCTTCTATAGGGTCGGTGATCTGGGCTTTTAGAGTTTTTGTGCTGACCTACTCAATTGATTTTGAATATTTAAGCTTTGTTACAGTTATGGCAATCACAGGCTCTTTATCCGAGTTTTCTCTCCCAGAGATCTTCCAGTTTCTAGATCAAGGTCAAAAAACTGGAATTCTAACCATTCGAGATCCACAGGATCTGCGGACTGGCAAACCCTTTTTGCGATATATCTGGCTGCATGGCGGTCGGGTAGTTGCCGCAGGCGATCGCCTCGACAATCGTGGGCTAGTGCAGTTGATTGAGCAACGTGGCTGGATAAGCGATCGCCTGCGCCCTGATGTCGAAAGATTAATATCCGAGAATGTCCCCCTTGGTTTAAATCTCAAAGCTTTGGGAATATTGCAACCCGATCAACTCAAGCTATTGTTTAGCATTCAAGTATTGCGTCAGGTTTGCGCTTTGTTTCAGATTGAAACAGGGCAGTTTCGTTTTGAGGCAAAGGCAGAATTACCCAAGTCGGAAATGACAGGGCTTAGTCTTCCCGCAACAGAAACGACCCTGATGGGGCTGCGTAGTCTCAAGGATTGGAAAGCACTGCAAAGTAAGCTGCCAGAGGCAAACTCAACCCTATTTAAGCTAATTGTAGGAGAGCCACAGTTACGCCTCGAAAATCTCGAAAATCAAGTGTGGCAATATGCAAATGGCACGACTAATCTTAAAAAAATAGCTGAAAAGTTAGGGATTTCGATCGCCAAGCTGCAACAAATCGCCTTTCGGCTGATTGTGGTGGGGCTGGTGGAGGAAGTGCCTGATATTGATATGGGGATGCCGAGCGCGGAATCTGATCATGCTGAAGTCAATCAGTCGATAAATAATAGCGATCGCCCTGAAATTAGTAACTCATTTTTGCAAAGTCTCGTGGGATTTTTGCAGCATAAAGTCTAATCCGCTACAATATCTAACCGTGGTGTTTAGAAATATTGCAAGTGATTACAAATGATTTACAATTGATCGCGCAGGCTCTTGGTCAGCCGATCATGCAGGTGATTTCTAGGGAATATATAGAGGCGATCGCCTCTAATATCAACGCCTATGGTGGACAAACCTTGGCAGCGATCGCTTCAGTGTTGATTGCCGAGATTTTGCGCGATTGTTATCACATTGCAGGACATTACTGGAAACCTTTGCAACCTTGGCATAACTTGCATCACAAAGCCTATCGCGCTGATTTGAGCAAGGTGAGCATGGAGATTTACCGCCAAGCTGAATTGTTTAACGATGTGCCAGAAGCTATTTTTATGGTGTCAGCATCGGCGGCGATCGCGGGGATCGGTTATGGCTATGGACTATGGGCGATGGCATTTGGTTGCATCTATGCGTTAGGATTTTTGATCATGGCATTGGCGCGATCTCAAGGCTGGCTGCTTGCCACAGACATCACCCACAAAGAAGGCGCATTGGTGCAGTTACCTTCGCAATGGACGGTCAATCGGACTTACCATTGGCGACATCATTTCGATCGGGGCGAAGCTTATTTTTGTAGTACTTTCACATTGGTGGATCAGATTTTGGGTACAGCACTATCCCTCAAGGGCAAAAACATTGCCATTACTGGCGCTTCGGGCTCAATGGGTCGCGCCCTCATTGCCCAACTCAGCAAGCGCGGCGCAAAGATGATTGCCTTGACCTCTTCGCCCAATGCGGTCTTTAATTTGGGCGACACAGAGGGCAGCACCAAAAAGAAAGAAATTGAAGTAATCTGTTGGCAAATGGGCAAGGAGTCAGAATTACGCGATCGCTTGCAAAAAGTGGATATTTTAATTCTCAATCATGGTGTGAATGTTCGCGCTGCAAGGGATTCTCAATCGATTTATCAGTCCTATGAGGTGAATACCTTTTCCGTGGCGCGTTGGATGGATTTATTCTTAGAAACTGTCACCGAGTCGAAACATATTGCCACTAAAGAAATTTGGGTGAATACCTCCGAGGCAGAGGTGAATCCTGCCCTAAGCCCCCTATACGAAATGTCCAAAAGAGCGATCGGCGATCTGGTCACTTTGCGCCGCCTTGATGCCCCCTGCACGATTCGCAAGTTGATTTTAGGACCTTTTAAAAGTGAGCTTAACCCCTATGGGATCATGTCCGCAAGCTTCGTTGCTTGGGCGATCGCTTTTCTTGCTCAAAGGGGCTTCCGTAATATCATTGTCACAATTAACCCACTTACTTTTATTCTTTACCCCATTAAAGAATTTATGCGATCGCTATATTTTCGCATTTTTTCCCGCCGTCAAAACTAATCATTGAATTTGCTATGAATTTCTCCCTGAGTGCATCAAGCCAAAATTCTATTTGTCAGTTTATCCGTGAGGCTGGGCAAAAAGCTGTATATCTGCGGGCGCAAGGCTTTCAAGTTGATGAGAAGGGCTTTGATGATTTTGTCACCAATGTCGATCGCGAACTGGATCGATTACTCAGTGAGCAGTTTCAAGCATGGTTTCCTGAGCATATTGTGATTAGTGAAGAAAGTCAGCGATCACAACAGCTTTGGGAGCAGCGATCCCCGTTGGGTAAATATGAAAATCCTATCTTTTGGCTAATTGATCCCATTGATGGGACTGATGATTTTATTCATGGGCGCGAATTTTATTCCGTCATGGTTGGCGTTTTGGCGGGATCGCAACCAGTATTAGGATGGGTTTATGCTCCCAAAAGTGACCTGCAATATTTTGGTGGCACGGCGATCGATGGCATATTTACGATTACCAATGGCAATATCCCTGAACGCTTTCATCCGACTAAACCCATTGCTGCTAGTCGCGATCGCCTCATCGTTAGCAAAAAAGACGATCTCGCCTATGGTGCGGCAATCAAGACAGCCGTTCCCCATGCGGAGTTTTATAGCCTTGGTAGTTTTGGTCTCAAAGTAATGGAAGTGTTACAGGGACGCGCCAGTGCTTACATTTACCTCAATCGCCGTGTCAAAATTTGGGATACGGCTGCCCCCTTGGCGATCGCCCATTCTGCGGGTTTAGTCTGCTGTGACCTTGAGGGCAAATTAATCAGTTTTGATGCCAATGCCATTAATCCAGAGGATCTCACCCATAATCAAATTATCATCGTTGCTTGGCAGGAATTCATCGATGAATATTTAGAGGCGATCGCCAAGGAACTGCGAGTACTCCTCTAGATATATTCTGAATTTCGTAGTAAAATAAAAAAGGAAAGATTGTAGAGATTGCAATGATTTCTCAAATTGGACGCATTCACTCAATTGAAACCTTCGGCACGGTCGATGGACCTGGAATTAGATTTATTGTCTTTACTCAGGGCTGCCCTTTGCGCTGTCTCTATTGTCACAATCCCGACTGCCGCAATACCCATGATGGTAAAGAAGTCACCGTTGACTATTTAATTTCTGAGATCAAAAAATGCAAATCCTTCATTCGTAAAGGTGGTGTAACAGTCAGTGGCGGCGAACCATTGATGCAGCCCGAATTTACGAAGGAAATCTTTCGGCGTTGCCATGAAATGGGCTTGCACACTGCCCTTGATACCTCTGGTTACTGTGCGATCGATGTCGCTAAATCAGTTCTCGAAGAAACGGATTTAGTTCTGTTAGATATTAAATCCTATAAACCCGAACTATTTTATCAAGTTACCCATGTCTCCATCGAGACCACGCTGGCGATGGCGCGATATCTCAGTGATATCAACAAACCCGCTTGGATTCGCTTTGTGCTAGTGCCGCACCTCACCGATGATCTCGAAAATATCCAGCAACTTGCTGATTTTGTCGCAACGCTAGAAAATGTGGAACGGTTGGAGGTATTACCATTTCATAAAATGGGAGAATATAAATGGGAACAATTGGGTTTGCCCTATACGTTGCGCGATACCCCCCCCGCATCTCCAGAGCTTGTTGCTCAGGCGATCGCCATTTTCAAACAACGCGGGATCAATGCGATCGGCGCAGTTGGTGTTTAGCTAGTCTTGACGATCCGACGTTTTGTAATTACAATGTAATTACGCCTACAATATCTAAATCGCCATCCTAATATGAGCGCATCAATCAGAACCAAAATCGTCAAAATTGGCAACTCTCAGGGTATTCGGATACCAAAATTGCTTTTGGAGCAGAGTGGTATTGATACAGAGGTTGAAATCGCAATCCAAGGAGATTGTCTGACTATCTGTAAAGTTCCTCACCCTCGTGCAGGCTGGGATCAAGCTTTTGCAGCGATGGCTCGTAATGGTGATGATCTACTTTTAGATGAAGTTACGGAAACTGCATGGGATCAGGTTGCGTGGGAATGGTAGTTGAAAGGTTTGATGTGTTCTTGGTTAATCTTGATCCCACTGTTGGTAGTGAAATTAAGAAGACTCGACCTTGCTTAGTCATTTCCCCTGACGATATGAATCTCTACATTTCTACAGTGATCATTGCGCCAATGACTACCAAAGGGAAAGAATATCCCACTCGCCTTGTTTGTCAATTTCAAGGGAAGAATGGTCAAATAATTCTTGATCAAATTCGTACCGTTGATAAGGTTCGTTTAATTAAAAAATTAGGTCGAATTAGTCAAGATGAACAAGAAATAGTGCTTGCTACTCTAGCTAAGATGTTTGCAGAGTGATATCGATCAAGGATATATGCAAGCAAATCAAATCAAAGAATTGAATCAGGAGTGATTATGCTAGTTGCAAATAAGGTTACGAATGTTGAAGAATTGGAACTGTTGATTGGGCGAGTGAAGAAGGCTCAAGCCGAGTTTGCCACTTTCTCACAGGAACAGGTTGATTATATTTTCAAGAAGGCAGCGCTGGCGGCAAATGCGGCGCGGATTCCCTTGGCAAAGGCGGCGGTGAAAGAGTCGGGAATGGGGGTGATTGAAGACAAGGCGATTAAAAATCACTTTGCTTCGGAAATGATTTACAACAAGTATAAGAATGATAAAACCTGCGGTGTAATTGAGTCAGACAAGCACTTTGGCTATGAACGCATCGCTGAACCCGTGGGCATTTTGGCGGGGATCGTACCTGTAACTAACCCCACTTCCACGACAATTTTTAAGGCGCTGATTGCTTTGAAAACCCGCAACGGGATCATCTTTTCGCCCCATCCACGCACGAAGGACTGTACCAGACAGGCGGCGGAAATTGTCTTGAATGCGGCGATCGCGGCGGGTGCGCCTGCGGATATTATCGGTTGGATTGATGAGCCGACCGTGCCACTGTCTCAAGCGCTGATGCAGCACCCATCGATCAAATTGATCTTGGCAACGGGTGGTCCTGGCATGGTCAAGGCTGCCTATTCTTCGGGACATCCTTCCATCGGTGTGGGCGCTGGCAATACCCCTGCCATTATTGATGAAACTGCCCATATTCAGATGGCGGTAAGCTCGATTATTCTCAGTAAGACCTTTGACAATGGCACGATTTGCGCTTCCGAGCAGTCGGTGGTGGTGGTTGACGAAATTTACGATGCGGTGCGTGAAGAATTTATTAAGCGCGGTGCGTATTTTCTCAATGCTGAGGAACGGGATCAAATTCGGAATGTGATCCTCACCGATGGACGTTTGAATGCGGCGATCGTGGGGCAGTCGGTATCGGTGATTGCGGAAGTGGCAGGATTCACGATCCCCGACAATACGCGGGTGTTGATTGGTGAAGTGGAGGCGATCGATAAGAGCGAACCCTTTGCCTATGAGAAGCTTTCGCCGATCTTGGCGATGTATCGCGCTAAGGACTTTTTGAATGCTGTTGACAAAGCCGAAGCCTTGGTGCTTTTTGGCGGACATGGACATACCTCATCCCTCTATACCGCCCCTAGCAATCAAACCAATATTCGTTATTTTGAGAGCAAGTTAGAAACCTCGCGGATTTTAATCAATACACCATCCTCACAGGGGGCGATCGGTGATCTCTATAACTTCCGCCTTGATCCTTCGTTAACCCTTGGTTGCGGCTCTTGGGGTGGTAACTCCATCTCCGCCAACGTCACGCCGCAGCACCTATTGAATATTAAAACCGCCGCCGAACGCCGCGAAAATATGCTGTGGTTCCGTATTCCCCCAAAAATCTATTTCAAAGCGGGATGTTTGCCTGTGGCACTGCGCGACCTCAAGGATCGCAAACGCGCTCTGATTGTCACCGATCGCCCTCTCTATGAACTGGGCTTGACCAAAGAAGTTACTGACAGCCTCGAAGAAATTGGCATCGCCCATTACACCTTTTACGATGTCGAGCCTGATCCATCCCTAGCAACGGTTCGCAAAGGTTTAGACATTTGCAATAGCTTCCATCCCGATGTGATCATCGCCTTTGGTGGTGGTTCGCCCATGGATGCTGCCAAAATCATGTGGTTGATGTACGAGCATCCCGATATTGAATTTGAAGGAATTGCCATGCGCTTTATGGATATTCGTAAGCGTGTTTACGAGCTCCCTCCTTTGGGCGCAAAGGCAATTATGGTATCGGTTCCCACCACTTCAGGCACTGGTTCCGAAGTTACGCCCTTTGCGGTTGTCACCGATGAGAAAACTCATATCAAATATCCCCTTGCTGACTATGCGCTGACTCCCACCATTGCGATCGTTGATCCCGAATTGACGATGCATATTCCCAAGCGGCTCACTGCTTACGGCGGTATCGATGCCCTCACCCATGCGATCGAAGCCTATGTCTCCGTCCTTGCTTCGGAATATACCAATGGCTTGGCGCTGGAGGCAATTAGGCTTTTATTCAAGTATTTACCCAGTGCCTATAAAAATGGCGCGAAAGATCCCAAAGCGCGGGAGAAGGTGCATTATGCCGCCACGATCGCAGGGATGGCTTTTGCCAATGCTTTCTTAGGTGTTTGCCACTCGATCGCCCACCAGTTGGGCGGTACTTGCCACATCGCCCATGGTCTTGCCAATGCCCTGATGATCACCCATGTGATCCGTTACAACGCCACCGATGTTCCCTTTAAGCAAGCGACTTTCTCGCAAAACAAATATCCCAATAGTAAGTGGCGCTATGCCCAAATTGCTAATTATCTAAATCTCGGCGGCGAGACTGATGATGAGAAGGTGGAGCTATTAATTGCGGCGGTGGAAGACCTCAAGCGTCAGGTGGATATTCCTGCCACGATTAAGGATGTGCTAATTGAGCAGGGTACGAGTGAGGAGTTCTTTATGTCCCATTTGGAGACGATGGCGGAACAGGCATTTGATGATCAATGCACTGGTGCAAATCCTCGCTATCCTTTAATTGTGGATCTGAAGGAGTTGATGGTGAAGGCATACGGCTAGAAATTAAAGAAGCGGCGCATTGTGCCGCTTCTTTCGTTTGAGAAAATGATATTTTTAGTTTAGTGGATTGTTTAGTGGATTGTATTCGCATAACATATTGTCAATGAGATTTCGCTCAGAGCTTTCTAATACTTCCCAATCTTGACGCTGCTCTAGTTTGGCTAAACTCTCATAGATAGTTTCTGCATCGGAGCATAACCTTGCATTTTCTGTAAACTCCATGAGTTGATCGTATATTTGCTGTTGTGCATATTCTCTAGTTAATATTTCAGCGATCGCTCTGCGAGTTGTTCCTAACATTTTGTTATTGAAAAGATATTGCTTTTTGTCATAGGTAACGACTTTAAGCGCGATCGCTAATAGTAATATTTCCCAAGCTTCATGAAATTCTTGAGTTGGCATAATGTCATCTAAACTACGGTTTTCGATGTCTATGCGATCGCCAACTTTGTCATAGCAAAGTCGATAAAATTCGATGCTGCTTAAGAAATACAAAGGGAAGCCCATCTGCCTACCCAACAGAGTCAAGCTATGGCGATCATCACTTTCATAAACAGTAATATTTTGGCGAAGCTGCCGTAAGGAGTTCAATATTTCATCACTGCCATCATTATTTCTCCATAATGTCAAATCTTGAGCGTTGGTAGCAATACTATCCATACTTGTATGGAATAGTTGCACTAGAGGTTGCGAAACCCTGTAAAACTTTTTCAAGATTACATCAGAATTATTCGACAGTGGGAATTCAGAATTTCCATTTAAAACATCCATTAGGGAGTACCTAGAAAGATGTTCAAACTTTTCTTTCGTGTAAGCCTCTATTTTTACCTCAAATAGATTACGGGTTATTGCTAAAACCTGCGATCGCTGAATTTCATTTTCTGTAAATAAACTAGCAGTGCGATTTATGTCAGGAAATAGGCTTGTGTAAACTGAGTCAATGTCTTGGATGGAGATAATACTACTGCGAATAACTGACTCAGGAATATCAATACTTTGAATTTTCTGCTCAAAGTGATAACGCAGTTGATGCAACCAATCCAATGTCCGCGTAAGACTAGCCTCTAATCTCTGTGCCGAAGCAATTGCTGTATCAGCAACATCAGCGCGAATTCGTTGTAAGTAGAGGTCAAACTCAAATTTGAGTTGCTCGTTATGATTGCGCCGTAATGTTGTGGCTGCGGCTTTAAAACTACGTTGACTGTTTTTCAATTGGGTGGTGGCTTGTTTTACTTCCTCACTAACTGCGATCAGATTTTTAATAAATGCTACCAACCAAACCGCTAAAGCAATTCCTGAAATAAGCCATATCAAGCCACCGATCGCGCCCAAGAAACCAAAAATGGCAGCAGTGATCGCTAACAATCCTGTAACTAAAACGATCCCACCTAAATAGAATACCAAATACAACATCAGAAAGGTACGCTTACGCTCTAAAGCATCATCTAGGCGATCGCGACATCTTTCCCAATCTTTTTCTTTGGTATATAAATCCTTCTCAGCCCGATCAATTTCCTGCCTGAGTTTTTCTTCTTTATCCGCGATCGCATTCTGACGATTTCGTTCTGCGGCATAGTCCTCTGACCTGATCGCAATTTGTAATTTTTGCCATATTTCCAAGAATTCGGCTCTCTTTAGCAAAATCTTTTGTGACAGGCTAATGTCTGGTACTTCCTGTTGTTCATTTCCTTCCTGATCATTTGCTTGATTAATTTCTGGATCGGGAATTTCACCAAAATCATTCTGAGACTGCCAGTTTTCTGTAATACTTTTGGCAGTGGGATCTATAAAAAGCAGGTTTTTTTCAGCGTCTTCTAAGGCAGCAAGCTCGACTCTTAACTCAGCAATACGCTGCAAACATTTCTCTGACTCTTCTCGGCTGATTGTGATGCCTAAATTGCTATCCAAACTGAGGCTTAATTTACGTTTATTGACAATGAGATTCTGCGGTTCTTCACCTAAAATATCTGTATTACCTGTAATTGAGAAGTCCACTAAAAGCTTTAAAAATTGCGATACTCTATCTAATCCAGAATCAATAGAATCAGACTGCTGTGTAACTGAATTTTCTAATAGTTGATTGATTTTAGTCTTGGCTAAAGAACTAGACTCTTCTGCAACTCGTTTAAATCCCAATAGTCTTTGGTCACGAAATATTTGCTTTTGATTCTTGAGGTTGTCAACGAAGTTTTGCGTAAGCCCCAAACTGGGTTCAGAGATAGTTGGCGAAAAATCTTGCCAAATCCGCTTACCTCTTGGTTGTTCAATTTCATCAAAGGCTTCGCTAAAGGATTGCTGCAACACAAAAGCCTTAGTATCTAAAAGCAGACGGCGATAATTTTCGCGAGTTTTTTCAAACTCAGCTAAAAATGCTGTATCTAGAATATCCCTTGAAAGAGTTAAATAGAGCCGTCTAATAATTTCATTAACTGGGAATATCACTTCACTACAGCCAAAGCTGCTAAAAGCCGCCACTTTTTCATTAATGACAGTATCGCCAACCGCGATCCCTAAAGCGTCTGGCTCACGAATTAGAAATGTAGATATGATTTCAGAATACGCATCTAAACCATTTTGGAAAGATGGCATTTGAATTCTTTCGCTATTGGTGCGATCAATTAGCCAATGGTTATCAAAGCGCATGGGATTATTTAGACGGCGACTTTCAGATAGATGATGATCGATGACTTTAAAAAATCCATAGGTATCAGCACAAGCTTGTTCGGTTTCGTTCTCAAATAGCGAAGGTAGTAAAGCAACTAGCTCTAAGCTGTTTGACTGCCCCGCAAACAACCTGTTTAGTAGAAATCTTAGTAAGTCAGCGTAAACAGGCAAAGTATCACGACAAGTTGGGTAGGCAGTCGTGGCAAAGCAGTAAATACGCCTTTTTGGTGATACATTAATTCCCGCTTGTTCGGCAGCAGAAAGCACATTAGGATCACTACCACTTCTGAGTAAAGCTATTGACGATTGCTCCAAACTCGCCATTAATTCACTGCCAGCTAGAGATTTATTGAGGCGATCGCTAATTAAGTCAAAGTCTTGACAGGCGTAAGCATCCAAATCTTCAGATAGCTTACCCTCACTAGCAACTAATGCCCGAAACTGAACCAAAGCTGCAATTTGGGGATATCGCTGCTGAAGTTTGTTCCGCACCGCAGCCAAAAGTCTAGTGCTATAGGGATCAACGGCGATCACGATCGCGGGAATAAAGTTCATAGCTTATTCTCTCAAAATTACAATGTATCTAAATGGTCTAAATGGTTCTCAATTGCATGAATCTCGGCTTCAACTTGTTGTTGCAAAGTTGAGTCTATCTTTACTCTCTTCTGCAACTGTTCCTCTAGTTTTGCACTCAGATCATTAGCATAATCATTAAGAAACTGGCAAACTTTATCTTGCCCACCATCTTTGTCCATTTGCGCTAGACGATCATAGACTTGCGCTTTGACTAATTCAAGAAGCTCTTTGTTTTTCCTATGCTTAAACTCGTTGTAAGCACCCACCCGATCATCAGCCAGTTTGATATCTCGCACTACTCTAGAACCTGTCAGCCTTGCCGAGGTTTGAAAAGATTTACCTCGCTTTTGAATAATTCCTAATGCTAAGGCTAGGGCAAAACATTCCATAGCATCATCATCATCATCTGTTGGTATTAGATCTGAAAAAGATGCCCAATCCTTGTGTAAATGCTTAAAAGCACGTCCAGGATCATCGTAATGTTGTTTCATCTCTTCGATTCCTTGCAGAGCAAACAAAGGCACACCAATTCTGACTCGAAATAAGGTGATTCGGGTGGAATCACCTGTGGAGACAATACTGGGTTTATTCCCACGACTGGGCAATTGCTGCTGAATAATCGGATCATTGAGAATCGAAGTATTCGCATCTGCGGTTCCATAGTAACAAGTCTCATGAATTGTCCCTGCATCTTCAATCGGAATTTTTGCCTCGTCATATCGCCACAATGGACAGGCTAAATCCCAAAGCTGTTTTAAGTCCTCGCCAGCTTGGTCAGGAGTACTCTGTCGCAAAGCCTCTTCTACAGAAAGATCTGTCAACACACCATATCTCTCAGCAATAAAAGCAGTGATCTTTTCTTGCAACTCTCCCACAGTTAAGCTCCCCCAATCGGATACACGGCAGTTTTGTTCCTTCTGCCAAATCAAAAAGTCTTCATAGACTATTTGTGGCTTAACATCGGCAATATTAAAGCGTTGCAATGTGTGAACAAAAAGATTGGGATTGTCTACTGAGGCGCTACTGGTAGCAACTTTCTGTTGAAAATTTCTTACTAGTTGATTAAGAGCGCTCTTAACTTCTGTTTGTCGAGCCAAAAATTTATTAATCAGAGACAAAACCTCTCCCATTAACTCAGCTGCTTTGTCATATCTCTTGTAATTGAGATAATATTGGCTCATTTGTGTAACCAATCTGGCGTATTCCTGACAAGCTGCTGTGACTTTGTTCTCTTTGCTCAAGATAGCACTGGCTGCTTCGCGGATTTTCGCTTCTCGATCTTCTAGGCGCACTCCTTTCTGCTGACGTTCAAAATCTCTCGCTTTCGACTGATAGCTACGTTGAGATTCTTCTAACCTCAACGTTAGGATTTCCAACGCTTTCTGACAATAGTCTAGCCCATTCTCCCGATTGACATTTTCTTGCCACCAATTTTCAACTGATTGAATAATACGCTTTGATAAAGTGGTATAGTTGACTCTAATCCTACTGACTACAGATGTTTCCATGCTGCTCATATGTTGGGTCAGCTTTTCCTTGATGCGCCGATCTGCGCCAGAGGTATAGGCAAAGCCAGCCATTGAGAAGGGAAAACTTAATTGTCCGCCAGTTTCTTTTTCACTCAAGGCATCGATCACAGTTCGATCTTGCAAACCAAAACTTTGCATTAAAGATTCTATTTCATCTTCCGAATCGATAGACTGTTGTGATTGCCCCAACAGATGCTGCTCTATTAGGTTGCAGCTATCTTGCCACTGAAGTCTCTGCACATCCTTAGTTGGTAGAGTCAGAGAAGCGACACCAAAGCTGCAATAGTTTACCCAAAAACGATTTTTGCAAACTTTACGCTCAGATAGCATTCCCTTAATATTGTCATTGGAGTTATTATTGTCTACTCCGATTTGCGATGCGACCTGCACATATAATCCATCGGCTATTAGATTTTGTAGGTCTTTAGGTTCGCCGATCATACGGCCCGCTTCGTTAATCCCATCAATCAAAAACAATAAATCAAAAGGCGATCTCTCTATCGTTAATTGACGTAATCCGTAATCAATTTCTGTGGTTTGAGGTTGCCAGAAATGCTCAATTTCTTTAAGCGCTCCGTAGGCATTTGATTTCACCATTTCAGTGATAGGTTTGTTAGCAAATACACGGGGTAAGGCTAAGATTCCTGTGATTGAAATTTGTGGATCGCCATTCCGTGCCATAAAAGCGACATCAAGAAAAGTCCCGCTACCAGTTCCACCCGCAATACTACCGACAATAAATACTTCGACTCCCCCAGTATTAGAAACCAATAACTCATCTTGAAAAGATTGGCGACTATTTCTCAGATCTCTAACATTAGCGATCGCATGATGGATCAATCCAAAAATGTCCGCACTCTTAGCAAATAGCCCCAAACGTCCTCTTGCTCGTACTTGACCTGCACCCCTCTCAATACCTAAATTAGCGTTAACTTGCGGCGGCCACCATTCTTGGATATTTCTGTTTCTGACGATGTTACTAGGATTAGTGATCGATATTTGGTAAAGTTCGCTAGGATCTAGGGATACGGCGACTCCTTGTGCTGTACTTTCCCTATTCTGTTCATTTTCGGTTGTATCAATCGATAGCAACTTAATCACAGGAGGAACCTTGCCGTATATTTCCACAAGTCTCTGCTTAAGTTTCAGTAATACGCCATACCCTGTACCACCCAAGCCAATCACAACAGTCGGACGAAATACGGTTAGAGGACGATTTGGAGTGGACAAGATTTTTACCTCAGAAAGTAAACTAAGTAAGTATATTGGTTAAGCTGAGCAGCCCCCACGAAGTCGTCTAAGTAGCTTTGCTAGAGCTAATCAACTATTCAGTTTAATTATAAATTACCTTAATTAGTTTATCAGACTTTGACAAAACAATCATATTAGATTTGCTCATCTTCAGATTCAGAGATGTTTGGTCGAGGATGATCAATGGCATGGAAAGTAGCCTTAACTTGACCATCAATAGTTATGACATCACCATCATAAAGAATTTCCTGATTAAAAACCCCTAACCCATTTACCTCGACATTATCACTTTTAGGATATATTAAAATTTGGGTCTTGCCTTCGATTTTAACAGCAATCAACTCAACTTTTGTCTCATCAGATATGATTTCAGGCTCTAAACAGTTTCTTAACTCCTTTGCCAGATCAAATTTTTTAGTGCGTAATCTAGCAAGATCGATGCTCTGATCATGATCTTCTAATTCTAAATATCCATCTAAATCGTTAGGTCTATTGAGCAAATACCAAACCCCACCTAACATAGCCAAAAAGATCAACAAAGGTAAAATAATTGGCAAAAGCCTAAACCATAGAGGATCAAGCACCTCAACTTTCGCGGTCAGACTGGCAAGCGTTTGATCGCTCTTACCTTCGATCATCATAATTTTGATCTTTTGAGAACCAGACTTTAGAGAGTCATCAAGCTTAAGTTGAACAGGAAATTCAACTGGGCTATTGGGCGACAAATCAAGCGATCGCAAATTTTCAGTTAATGAAACTTGATTTGAATAGCTCGGTTCAACAATTGGCTTAATCGTAATTTTATCGTTACCCTGAATTGTAATCCTCCTAATCTGGGTTAGTTGCCCCCGTTCGACCTTATCAAAATCTATGACTAGGTTACTCAGATTTAAGCGTGAATTTATAGTCACATTGCCAGCAAAGGTTGTATTGCGCGGCTCGATATTTGGCTGATCGATTTCAGGAATGAGTGTGAATTTTAGCGCTCTTGTGCCAGCGATCGCATTATCACTAATTTTTAGGCGAATTGGCAAGTCATTATCAGTGTTTGGGATCACTGAAATAGGTGCATTAGGCTCAAGCAGAGAGATATCCTTGCTACCATCGCTTTCTAATTGGATTGCAATCTTTGCAGGTACATTATTACGAACCTGTAAAATTTGCGGCACTGTCTCACCACCTGGAATGATTTGCCCAAAATCAATGTTAGTTTGGGCAATCTGCGGTTGGGCAATTACTTTAGGTGGCGGCGGCACAGCATCCCTTGCAGCTTGCCGAATACGGTTTCCTGCTTGCAGTAAATTAGCCGCCCCTGGTGATCGCAATACCAAACCGCGATTATTCAATGCTGGGTTATTAGCAAATTGATCTAACTGACTCTCATGTACTTTTTCGCCTAAAGAAACCAAAAAAACAAAAGGCTTGCGGTTTAAATTATTAATTAATGCCAAGTTACTGGGAATAGAAACAGGATTAGTTATTCCCGTAGTATCTTCAATACCATCTGTAAAAAGAATAATGCTAGTGTTTCTATTTGCATTATTATGGCGAGATTCTAGCTTGATCGAATAATTTAAGGCATCCTGTAAAGCTTTCCCAATGTGTGTATTCTGTCCAGTAGCCTGAAGTTGTTGGATAATTTGGTTGGCTGATTGCTGCTCAGATTGACTATTAATATTTAGATTGCTTCTTAGCGTTGTATCTTTGTCAAAAGTAAATATAGTTATAGAGTCACCAATTTGAGACTTATTAACAAAATCCGAGACGGTCTGCTTAACTTGGGCAAAGATATTTTTAGTGCCACCTTCACCAACCATAGACGCTGATGTATCAATCACCAAAATCCAATCGACATTACCCTTTGTTTTAGATGGCTGGGCATCTAGAGCATCAATAGCTGTCATTGCTGTCAAGTAGCCAAAACCTAAAGAAGTGGCAAATGTCTTACTATGCGGTTTGAATAGCATTGCTTTCATAATTCATACTGATAAAAATTATAGCTCTTGTAAAGTTCGATCAGAGTGACAAGATTTGCCTTTGTAGGCTTGTGTCACTCGATCGCCCACCAGTTGGGCGGCACTTGCCACATCGCCCACGGACTCGCCAATGCGCTGATGATCACCCATGTGATCCGTTACAACGCCACCGATGTTCCCTTTAAGCAAACGACTTTCTCGCAAAACAAATATCCCAATAGCAAGTGGCGCTATGCCCAAATTGCTAATTATCTAAATCTCGGCGGCGAGACTGATGATGAGAAGGTGGAGCTATTAATTGCGGCGGTGGAAGACCTCAAGCGTCAGGTGGATATTCCTGCCACGATTAAGGATGTGCTAATTGAGCAGGGTACGAGTGAGGAGTTCTTTATGTCCCATTTGGAGACGATGGCGGAACAAGCCTTTGATGATCAATGCACTGGTGCAAATCCTCGCTATCCTTTGATTGTGGATCTGAAGGAGTTGATGGTGAAGGCATACGGTTAGAAAACGAAAAAGCGGCGCAATGCGCCGCTTTTTTTGGTTATAAATTTTTTTAAGCCACAATTTGATAAATTACGGGGCGATAACGAGGTTTTGGAATTGTTTTGTTTTCTGCTTTTGCAGCTTCTAGCCATGCGGTTTTAGCGAGCATTACTTCATGGAGTGCTTGTTGTGGAGTTTCACCGATCGCTGAGCAATATTTCAAGTTAGGAATATCGGCAATATATGCCTCGTCTTCTTCGCTGTAGAAAATGTTGATGTGATAGTCTTTCATGGTTATTTTGCTACTCAATCGGATCGTCAATTGGCGGTTGTCGGTCTATGGCTATATCTGCAATCCGAATGCTAATTAAGCGATCGCGGTTACAGTCTAAAGCTTTCACAGTGGCGCGTCCTGTTGGGGTAGTGCCTAATAATTTCAGTTTATCGTTAGACCAGACAAAATGATCTTGCCAGCGATCGCTACGGGGATTAAATAGAGAAGTTTCTATTTCTGTTTCGGGATCGATCGCAGTATTTCTTGTATACTTCTGGCGATTGCAATGAAAGCAATCAAGGGCAAGGTTATCGAGATTATCTGTGCCGCCTTGAGATTTTGGCAGGACATGATCGATGGTGAATTGAACGAATTGTCATTTCTCTACAGCATGACAATATTCGCATAGCCCGTTTGCGCGATCGCGTACTTGAGCTTTGGTAGTTTCGGTTATGTTACGCGCCATGTTGGATTTCTGGCTGAGTTTTGGTGATGCTTTCGAGTAGGAAGTTATTGCGAATCATCCGATTGACAAAGCTGAGATAGTCATCGATCGCTGCAAAATCGTCTAGTTCTTGTTCTTCTGTTTCAGTGAGTGGCGTTTCTTCTCGTTTGTCGAGTAGGTTCTCAATGCGTTTTTGTATATTTTGCGATGCGCGAAAGATCATTACTCCGTCTTGTAGTGTTATAGCGATCGCGCCATCAAGGGGGAGATTTTTCGGTAATGTGGTAATTGGTGAGATGAGTGATGTGGTCATTGTGTGATTTAAGCTGCTAATGTTTCAAAGGAAAATCTTAGGTTTGATGATTCTTGGAGGCTGTAATTGAGTTTCTCAAAGCCAATTACTACTCCAGATTTATTTTTCATCAGGATTACTTCATCGCCTGTTTCTTCACAGATATATTCTTGGTTAGGATCGCCAAACCAGACGGTGAGGGTGTTTCCTAGTTTGTCATAGTAGACTTTTACTTCTGCCATAGTTTTTCTCCTTCTTTGATTGCTTCGGTGGGATAGGTGGTAATCAGAAAGCCTTCACCGTTGAGTCGTCTTGTGACGGCACAGACCCAGCGTTTTTGATTTCTGGCTCGATAGAATAGATAAACATCGCGATCGCTTTTACTACGGCGAATTTCATCGGGTTGTGCGAGGGTTTGGCAGACTTCGGCTTCACAGTTGAGTATGATCGGATGTTTGATGGTGGTGATGATGTCCCAGTAGGCTTGGGTGACTCGTACTGTGAAGTTAAGCGGTGTAAGTATTTCAAATAGTAATTCCTCCATTTTGTTGATCCTGAGTTGATTTACATTTCAGATAGCCAAGCATTAATTTTAGCGATGAGTTCTTGCGTGGTTTGTCCTCCTGTGAATAGGCGTATTGGGATTGAATCTGTTAGGTTTTGGCAGAGTTGATGAATCGCCTCATTAGTACTTTTGCCATAAAGGGCGATCGCTAAACTACTTCGTATTTGGAGAAGATAATCTCTTTACAGGAACCTGAAAATGTGCAATTTTCAACTCTTCTGGATGGATTGAATTTTCAAACTCTTCGGAAAAGAATGGTAGTTGCTCTGAATACTTCTTAAATGCTGTATTGTAGAAATTTCTCAGCAAAAAAGAAATGAAACAGTAAGGTGTTAAAGGAGCAGCTATCGGTATTCTACAATTTTGGTACTGCCCCAAGGTCAAATGGGATTTTGGATGATCTACTGGGACAAAAACATCTTCTCGACAGTCAAAATCAAAACGAATCGGGAATGGCACAATATTTCGTGCAATGACATCAGCATACACAATATCTTCTAGATATATATCGGGAGAATTCTGAAACTCTTCTAGGTTGGGTGATGGATAAAAGCCAAGAGAATGACGCTCTAATCCTTTAGCATTATACAAGTAACGCATTGTGACTAAGGCTCCATCTGGCAACTTTGTAATATAAGCCCGTTCAGAGGCAAGATTTTCATAAATTTCTGCATAACTATAATTTTTGAGTGCAATTGATAAATACTCCGATTGTGGAAAAGTAACCTCTACTATATTATTGTTCCCCTTTCTCACAAAGGGATAGTTCTGGTCACTTGATAAGCCAACTTCAACCAAGTAGCCAATTAGCTGCTTAATATGTGTACAGACCTCTTGCGGGCTAAGCATTAATCTCTATTCCTAAAGATTTTTTGAAGGCAGCTTCAATAGCAGCAATATTTTCTTCATCTAGTTCTACTGATTTTATAGCTTCAAGAGCTTCAATAACTTCTGCAACTTTCTTGCCCTTACTATTACGTTGACTGCGTTCGGAGGGGGATATATCACGATGAACAATACTCATCTGTTCTCGTTCGGACTGTGTTGGGTATCGGAAATGCAACTCATAATTTTTGCCGTTCAGAATCTTATATTCATTTATTAAACTCTGCATACCTGCACCAATTCCAAGAACCCTAACCCATGCTTTGCTTCTTGTAATTGCCGTAAACAATCGATTCCGCAAGGTTGCAAGATTTGCAGAAGTTGAATGACAGTCTTGAGCATTGATAATATAGACCATCCCTGCTTCATTACCCTTAGCGCGATAGATTCCTGTAAATGTAATCGATGGTATATCAGATTTAAAGAATATATCTGGATCGGTATCTACTCCAGCTAGATGTGAATTTATTTCACTTTCTAACAATTTTTTGCGGATTGACCCAACCTTTTCTCTAGTAGTCAATGGATCGGGATTAATGACAACAATATCATCGTAAGACAGTTCTTCTTGCTGTAAGTTTTTCTTTATTTCATTGACAACCCAGTTATTCTGTTCTTCTTCATTTTTAAAAATAATAAACTGAACTAAATCACTGGTTGGTGAATGCTCCTCCAAAAATACTGGACTTGCATCAGGCGCTCGCTGTAGAACTACGTTAGAGTCATCTTGTAAGTTACCTTCTTTGACCTCATACCCGATTTCTCGCCATAGCCCAGACTCTCCAAACATTTGTACCAGTCCTGTTTTTCGATTTACAGGGGGCTGACGATAAATTCCAAATCCTAGTGCATGAGCAGTGACCAATACAGGACGAGAATTGCGGTAGCATTTTTCGAGAATGATGTCACTTCTGGGCTTATCAGGTGTTGGAGCCGAGAAGGTAACACGAGGCGTTCCATCAGGGTTTGTACCAAATATCTCCTCAGGAGCTGCTACTGAAGTTCCCGAAAGATTCTGTAATTCGTCATAAGCATAAACCAGTCTCTTTTTGTCATCAAGAATTTCATAACATAGTCTCAAAAAAGAGGGAGGGAAATCTTGCGCCTCATCAACAAGAATTACGTCGTATAATTTCTTGGCTTTGTGAGAGTGTGTTAGCACATTTTGACATACAGCATCAAATACATTGTCGCTTTTAAAATTTCTTTTAGCAGAAGGGAAATCAAAATATGGAGCATCTACAGAACGACAAAACTGATGATAAATTCCGTCCCGTTCTCCACCACCAGGCGCTCCCCATGCATTTAGTACTTTTATTTGTTCCCAGTCAGGCTCTTTACCAGTTTGTATTAAAAACGTGTCAATTAGTCTCTTTAGTTGCCCCTTTACAGATCTTGTATTGAAAGTAACTGCTATCTGCCACTCTGGATGTTGAGAGTGCAGATATGCCGCTTTTAAAGCCAGTACAATTGTTTTTCCTGAGCCTGCAAGTCCTCGTATACGTTGAACACCTTCAACAGTTTCAATAACTGCTTTGTTTTGTAAATTGTCTAGTGTCGAGATCGAATCCTCCAGTTTCTTTAACTTAGCACCACGGGAATCTGGCTTAGTGATAGATCTGCGGGCTTTGCTTCTGCGAATCGTGGATATATTCTGCAATGCAGAAAGCGTTGATCTGTAATATGTAAGATCGCCTTTATCCCAACTAAATTCTTCTAATGCTGTAGAAAGAGAATCTGAATTTACAAGAACATATTCAGACTCAAACGAGTAATCTGTTGAAGCTAATCCTGGAGCAAAAGAAATTGTGTGAATCTTTACCACAAGATCTCGGCGATTCATTAGTTCTTTGTAGTTTTTGAGACGAGATTCGAGTTTGTTAGCCAAATCATCTTGACGTTCCTCAAAGCCTGAAGGATCTAAACCTTCAATTAAGTCGAAAATAACTATTCCTTTACTAGGTGACACCCATACAGCATCAACAGGGAAACTACCGTCAGGACTGGCTATAATTGGATAACCAATAAATAATTCTCCATCTCCATTTTTTAGAGAAGAAAAGAAGTTTACTAAAGCACGGCTTGAGACTGGCTTGCTATTGGTTCCCTGAACAATTGATGTTGAAGATGCCATTTACCTAATTTCCCAGATTCCTATCCTAGACGTTTTTTATCATAACAAAAAATGCTTATATCCTCACTCAGTGACTTTTCACACTCGGCGGCGAATACTCTTGAAAGGAACAACATCGCCATTTTCGATATCCTGCATCGCCTCTTGATAGTCTTCCAAAAAATTAGGAATACTCAACAACTCCTCCGTTGCATCGTTGCTTTCTCTTTCATCAAGATAAGCCAAAAAATCCGCCGCAACCCGCAACCTCTCAGGTGACAACCTTTGCAAAATTGCCTCAATTTTTTGGACAGTATAGAGATTTTCAGCAACAGCTTCCATGTGAATCACCCGAAAAATATACTACAAACATCTTACAGGAAATTTAGCTAACTCGGTTTAACCGTCACAGTCAATTTTAGTCCCAAACTATCCAACCAAGCTGCCAACTCATACACCACTTGACTCTTATCACTTGTGCCAAAATCTTTTACCCATTGGCGATCGCCTTCACCACCCAGTGCCGCCGCAACATGACCTAAACATAAAGGCAACAACTCAGGCTCAGGTTTTTCCTCCTCCAAAACAGCAGACACATAAGCCGCCGATTCTTCAGGATCTTTGAGAGACTCAATTAAAAAATCTTCGTGAGTTTTAACCTTGACCTTGACGCTTTGCATAGTCCCTCCAATAAGACTTAGCCGTTTGAATGTCACGCTCCTGAGAGCTTTTATCACCACCGCACAACAACAGTATAACCCTTGCTCCAACCTGTCCAAAATATTACATGGGACAGATAACGACATTTAAGACAGATATTATCTTCCCTCAAATGTCCTTCACTTCCACAATTACAAACGCTAAGTTAAGCACATCGAACTCAACTTAGTTATGAACACCCACAAACAAATCCAACAGATCGCCGCAACCGATGAAATCCTCGATCAAGCGATCGCCCTAACTCCCATCCGCAAACCCAAAGACCTCAACCACCTCCAACGCCGCCAACAACAACGCGCCATCAGCAACGACATGATCCGCGTTGCCATCGCCTACGGACAACAACGCAGCGATCGGCATGGCGCGATCATCTACACACTAAGCGATCGCCAACTCAAAACCAGTCCCTACGCCAAATTCACCGACACCCTCAGAGGCTTGCAAGTCATCTGTTTACCAGACCTGCAAACCCTGCAAATCCTCACCACCTATTGAAACTTCGACAGCAAACGCAAAGCCAGAAAATAAACCTATGTCTAAACTCTTCCAACTCCAAAAACGCTACAGCGATCGCCTCCACCTCAAACTCACAGGCGGACATAGCAAATACTTTGTCAATTTGCCTATGTCGGCAGTCACAACATCCTCAGTTCCACCATTCCCAATCTCAAAATTGCCTATCCCGACCTCCAAGGCGATGAAACAGGCACGATTCACCGCAATCTAGACATCATTCAAAATACTGCACATCCACAGTTAGCTTTAGCCCCAACCTATCTAACCAAGCCGCTAACTCATACACCGCTTGACTTTTATCACTTGCCCCAAAATCTTTCACCCATTGGCGATCGCCTTCATCACCTAATGCCACCGCCACATCATCAAGCGCCAAAGCCAACAACTCAGGCTCAGGATCGGATTCCTCAAACCCGCAAAGCCTTCTAATAGTAGACACTTAGTAATAATTGCCGATCGCCAATTGGTCAGGCGTTACCAAGCCATGCAAGGAGAATTTGATAGCTCTACAGACCTGCGCGGCGAGATGTCGCGATCGCTTTAAAAATATGTCATGAGGTATAGCATCTCCATATCAATCAACTGCATATTGTCATCTTTAACATTCCCAAGGATTGACCAGAGTTAGATGACAATCACAAAAATCTGCAATATTACGAGTTGCTAGTACAGCATTTTTAGAAAGAGCGATCGCCGCTATTTGGGCATCAGCTTGGGCGATCGGTTTACCAATCTGTCGCCGCAATGAAGCTAACTTTGCATATTCCAGAGCTGCTGCACTATCAAAACTCAAAATCCGTTCTAAAAAATCCTGCTCAAACATTTGCTGCACTGCTCTCTCCATATCACTACGGCGTTTTCCCATGGGCAATAGAGCCAATCCGTAATACATCTCCGCCTGTGTAATTGTGGTGACAAGGACTTCTGATGAAATTTGCTGCGCGATCCAATCCATAACTGTAGGATTGGGAACTGCTCTCATAAACTCGGAAAGCACATTGGTATCGAGAATAATCATGAATCCTCAAATAATGGCTCGAATAAGTTGGGATCGCGAATCGGTTCTCTCTCAATTGAAGGCAAATCAAATCCACCTAAATTTGCAAAGCGCTGATGAATAGATTCACCAAGACTCTGGGGATTATCTTCTTGGGCAAGAACATTCTTGAGAATCACCCGCACTTCTTCTTCCATAGAGCGCCCTAACCGCGCTGCTCTAATCCGCAGTTTTGCTTTGAGCGCATCATCTAAATTTCTGATCGTAATATTAGCCATCTTTGCAATCAATTAGTGATATCAATGATAGCATGGTTTAACTTGGATTAGTAAAGCAAGCAATGCAAGGCGATGCGATCGCTTTAAAAATATGTCATGGGGGCGATCTTGTTAACTGTAAATGTAAAATTTCTCGCAATTTGTTAGTGATTATCAGAATAGATATGAATAATTCAAAAGAATAGATTGCATTTATCATATGGATTTTCGAGTTGTAATAATATTTAGTTGACTATGCTTGCCCGTGCATGTATCATATTAGCAAGCATAATACACTAATTTTGAACATCATGGTAGACAAGACAAGAGAGTACGCTAAGAGACTCAGTGAATTGGGCGCATCTAAAGGAGGTGAAGCCAGAGCTAAAAAATTATCTGCGGAAGAAAGAACAGAAATTGCACGTAAAGCCGCCAGAGCAAGATGGGATAAAAACATAGAAGTTAACGAAAATGACGAACATTCATTGAACAAAGAATCTGATGAATCTCAGCTTCTTCCTATTGCCGCTTACTCTGGTTCTTTAGATCTATTTGGCAACCCAATATCTTGTTATGTCTTGGATAATGGAGTAAGAGTGATTGGAAGAATGACAGCCAATGAAATGCTAACAAGTGTTAAAGGAGCAGGAGATCTGGAAAGAACTATTGGAGTAAGATCTCTAAAGCCTTTTCTAGACTTTGATTTTGTAACTAGTCAATTTATTGCATTTAGATCTATTGACACAGAACGACTCGGAAATACAGCTAAAGGAATGCCTGCTGATGTTTTTATAGATATTTGTAGAGCTTTTGTTACTGCTTTAGAGGCTAATTATCATAGACCAGAAGATGCTGATTATCCAGAAATGACTGAGAAGCAAAAGGAAATAGCTATAAGAGCTAGTATGTTTCTTGCCTCAGTAGCTAAAGTTGGTCTAGACGCACTAATTGACGAAGCTACTGGATATCAGGAAGTTAGAGAAAAAAATGCTCTAGAGGTCAAGCTAAAAGCTTATCTTGAAGAAGAAATGAGAAAATGGGAAAAAACTTTTCCTGATGAATTATGGATGGAGTTTGGTCGTCTTACTGGTTGGAGTAAAAGTATTCATAAACGTCCAAAATATTGGGGAAAACTAGTCATGGAGCTAATTTATGAGTACTTAGAGCCTGATGTCGCTCAGTGGCTGAGAGAAAATGCACCAAAACCAAGACATGGTAACAACTATCATCAATGGCTATCAAGTCAGTATGGGTTACAAAAACTAGTTCAGCATATTTGGCAAGTAATTGGAATGGCTAAATCATGTGAAAATATTAGTGAATTAAAGCAAGCTATGGCTAAAACTTTTGGTAGTGAACCAATACAGTTAACATTAAAAATCCCTAAATCAAATTGATTTCCTTAGATCTTCATTTGGAGAATTCTTACGCGGTATCTTCGATCTTCCTGAAAGAGTAGTTCACTACTCTAGAAAGAATGATTAGAGTGATCGCAAGACACTTCGGCAAATAAATGAAACTAATCAAACCCAATAGTTGAATATGAATAAAAAATAGCTAACTAAAATAAGGTTTTGCTTAAAAGTTGCAATTACTAATATACAAAATAGAGGAATAAAATGATGAAAGGTAAAGAGTTTTATGTAGTCATCGAAAGAGATGAAGATGGCATATACATTGGTGAAGTGCCACAACTTCGTGCTTGTTATAGCCAAGGCGACACCATTGACGAGCTAATGCTAAATATGCGAGAAGTCATTGAAATGTGTCTTGAAGAACTTGCGGAAGAAACTTTTACTGAATTCATTGGAGTTCAGAAGCTGGTGGTCTAAATGGCAAAATTACCAGATCTCGCCAGCAAGGAACTGATTGCTGCCTTGACAAAAATAGGCTTTGAAAGCGTGAGGCAAAAGGGTAGTCATGTGAGAATGAAGCATGAAGATGGGAGAGTCGTTACAATTCCTGTTCATTCAGGTAAAACTCTCGGTAAGGGCTTGCTTCTCAAAATCTTGCGAGATGCCGATCTCACAAAAGAGCAGTTAATTGATTTATTGGCTTAGTACTGCATACTCAATACTCTTTGCAAATCCGCAAAGTTTCATGATAGGTAGGACACTATGGGTAAAAGTGGCATCTCCGATCTCTTTGAACGAGTAGATGAGCGACTCTGGAAAGAATGATTAGAGTTATTGCTAACACTCTTAGCAAATAACTCATTTAACACTTTTATAACTGTATGGACTCCCACTCAAATGCTTCTGTAAAGCGCGATAAATGCCGAACATTAGTCGTAGCCACCACCACATAACGACTAGGAAACTCTTCCTTCAACAACTCCCAATGAGCGCAAATAATCGCATCAACATCAACACTCATAACATTTGCCATCGCTTGCCCCTGTAAACGCGACTTTGCCCAAATATCAGAAGCAGCAAGCAAAACCTGTGGCGTAATTGGCAAAAATTCAACAAACTCATGCAACTCATCTAAAGCTGCTAATGGTTGCGATCGCTTCTCAAAACGCATCGACTCAAGTACCAGATTGCGTCTTACCTCATAATCGCAAATATCTGAACTGACAACATAGACACCCTTAGCCAACAAACCATACAGCCAATTTTCACAGGCAAGAACTTGATCGCGCTTATTAGGATTGGAAAGTAATCCAATCACACCAGAATCTAGAAAGACGATCATAGATAAAGCTTTGCATCATCAGGGCGATCGCTATTAATGCTTACCTTAAAGCGCTCAAAAGCAATCTCCGCATTTTGGATATCCACTTCAGACATTTGAGCCAGTCTTTGTCTTCTTTTTTCTAAAAACTTCACAGCTAAAATAGACTGAGAAGACTTTTCCCAATTAGGGTAATTCTTTAACCTGTTCCGAAATGCTTCAGGTGAAACCCACAAAGTTTTATCAGCAAGCATCTTAAGTCCTCCAATGATTACAAACCTTACTAATCATCGCTCCCAGTATAACCTAAATCCCTCTAAACGCTAACTTTGAAGTTTAGACTGAATCTGCTCATAAATTAACAGTCACCTTAGCGATCGCACCAGCAACAGCATCAAGATCAAGTCTTGTCATCCTCAGCAAACCCGCAAAGCCTTATAATAGTAAGACACTTAGTAATAACTGCCGATCGCCAATTGGTCAAGCGTTACCAAGCCATGCAAGGAGAATTTGATTAGCATATGACTGAAATCTTAGAAGATCGGATTATCCCCACAGACCTGCGCGGCGAAATGTCGCGATCGCTTTAAAAATATGTCATGGGGGAGATAGCTTTAACTATGAAATTTTTCGTAAGCTGTTGCTAGTCTTAGCGAAAAAGTATGATTAGTGTGGCTGCTTAGTTCGCCTAGTTATTGATAGATTTATTTGAGGTAATATGCCCCTCAGTCCTAAAGAACACTTTCAAAAAACAAGTGAACTTGCTAAGTCACTATCCAAATCAGATATATATGAATGGTTAGTGACTAAAGGCTATTTCCCTGAATCCTATGTCTTGCCACCATGTTTTACAGTAACTAAGTATCCAGCTTTTGGAACAGTTTATTTTACTCATAAAAAGACAAAATTTCAACCAGAAATCTCTGAATTTCAACAAGTTCACTTTCCAAAAACTGAACTGACGGATAGAACGTTTGGAATAATCGATCCAAAAATTCATTCAGATATTGCGTTTACAATTTCTGATAATTGGAGTGAAGTAACAGATTGTCTTTTCCATAAAGATAATCAGGTTTGCTCTTATAGTTTTCCTATTCCTCTAAATCATAAGACGGTCGGAGAAATTGGTGAACTTAGAAGTGGAAGAATGATCTATGAGTTTATTGAGATGGCTGAAAATGATGTGGCGGCTATTGCTTTTCGATATAAATATCTTATTAAGACAGATATAAAAAACTTTTATCCATCAATTTATACTCATAGTATTCCTTGGGCTTTACATGAAAAATCTATTATTAGACAAGCAAAAAATAGAAATGATTATAATTTCATTGGAAATCGCTTAGACAAGCTTTTTCAAAGCGCTAATGATGGTTGTACTAATGGCATTCCAATAGGACCTGTTGTATCAGATATAATTTCTGAAATAGTTCTATCAGGAGTAGACAGAGAGCTATCCAAATCAATAAATCAAGATGTACTTGTAGTCAGATTTAAGGATGATTATCGCATTCTTGCTAAAAGTGAGTCTAGCGGACGATCAGTTATCAAAGCTCTTCAAGCAGCTTTAAAAAGTTATCGTCTTGAATTAAACGATGGAAAAACTACAATTTATCGTCTGCCAAGCGGTCTTTTTAGAAACTGGGTATCAGAGTACCATAGTGCTAATCCACAACCCAAAGCATTCTATGATTTTAAACGATTTAAAGAAGTATATTTGTCTGTTATAGAAATTGACAAAAACAATTCTGGTTGTGGAGTTATAGATAGATTTTTGGCAGATATTGTAACTAAAAACTATAAGATACGGCTTAAAAAGCTAGACAATAGATCTCTAGTTAAGACAATCAGTCTGTTACTTATGCTCGCAGAACTAAGGACAAAATCATTCCCAAAAATCCTAGCTATTATTGAATCTATTATAAAATCTCCTTTTGGCTTAAAGCATATAGATTTGATAGTTGACCACCTTGAAGAATTTCTCGTTACACTAAAGTCAGAGGAAATGAATAACAGATACTTGATTACTTGGATTATTTACTTTATTAGAGCAAATGATCTTGAAAGCAAGCTTAAAGATTGTAGTTGTCAATTTACAGATCCAATAGTTTATGCCACCTACAATGATAAGTTCAGTGCATTTGGAGAACACAAAGATTTTAATATTTTTTCCAATGTGAAAACAACTGCAAAAGGAATCACACTGTTAGAACATCTTGATGTCTTTAAACCTCAATAAGAACCTAAACTATCTCTGATAATATGAAACCCACAGTTATATATCTTCCCCAAGAAACGGAACAAGTCCTTGAGCAACTATCAGCACAAGGAGGAAAAACACCTTCAGAAATTATTCAAGAAGCAATCCAACTCTATGTTGTGAACAAGAAAAAGAAACTGCCTAAATGCGTTGGTATGGGTAAAAGCGGCATCTACAATCTCTCTGAACGAGTAGATGAACTACTTTATCATTAGACCTCAAGGCATCGATTATTTAGAACTATTGCCATAATCAGAACTATAGGAAAAACACAATAATGAAAGGGAAAGAGTTTTATGTAGTTATTGAAAGAGATGAAGATGGCATATACATTGGTGAAGTCCCTCAACTTCGTGCTTGTTATAGCCAAGGAGACACCATTGATGAACTAATGCTAAATATGCGAGAAGTCATTGAAATGTGTCTTGAAGAACTTACAGAAGAAACTTTTACTGAATTCATTGGAGTTCAGAAACTGGTCGTTTAATGGCAAAATAGTAATACAACTCACATTCCGCTCGTAATGGAAGCCTAAAAATATTTACAACGAGACAATCAGTGTTTCAGCGATTTCAAAAGAAATTAATGATAATAAATCCTATTAGTGTGTCCTTATTGACAATACTAAAATAGGACAATATTAAAATAGTGATTTTTTCAAGGTTAAGGCTCAAAACACTTGCTGCATAAGCATTTTCTTTTTAAATATTTTTTCAGTAAAATAAGAGCGGAACGTGGGATACAATTTAGGCGAAAATATTATGCGATAATATGCACGTAATTAGCAAGAAAATTTTACGTCAGTTCTGGGAAAAGCATCCTGATAGCGAAATTCCATTGACCAGATGGTTTAAGATTTTAGATAGCCAGAGTTTTAGTAATTTTGCTAGTTTACGCTCTGTTTTTCCGAGCGCTGATCAAGTAGGTGATTTAACAGTCTTTAATATTGGCGGCAATAAGTACCGCTTAATTGCTTCAGTCCATTTTAATCGCGACAAAATTTATATTCGGCACGTATTAACTCATCTAGAATATGACAAAGGAGGATGGAAAAAATGAGCTTACTTACAGAAGATGTGCGGATGTCTTGGGGAGTTATTCGTCCACTTTTTTCAATTCGGAACGAATGTGATTACGATCGCGCTATTGAGAGATTAAATGCCCTGATTGACGAAGTAGGTACAGATGAGCAGAATCCTCTTTATGAGTTATTAGATACTTTAGGGATTGTGATTCATACATACGAGGAAAAGAATTATTCAATACCAGATAGTAATGGGGTTGAGATGATGCAGTTTTTGATGGAAGAACACCAATTAGAATTAACAGATTTACCAGAGGTTGGTACTCCAGAAACAATTTTAGCAATAATCAATGGTCAACAGGAGCTAACCGTAAAGCAGCTAAAGTCTCTATCGAAAAGGTTTCAGGTATCACCCGCAATTTTTATCTAGTAGCTACTTCGAGCCAGATTGCCAATATACCGCCACAAATCAAGTCTTGTCATCCTCAGCAAACCCGCAAAGCCTTATAATAGTAAGACACTTAGTAATAACTGCCGATCGCCAATTGGTCAAGCATTACCAAGCCATGCAAGGAGAATTTGATTAGCATATGACTGAAATCTTAGAAGATCGCATTATCCCCACAGACCTGCGCGGCGAAATGTCGCGATCGTATCTGGAATATGCCATGAGCGTGATCGTGGGTCGCGCCCTACCCGATGCCCGTGACGGACTCAAACCCGTACACCGCCGCATTCTCTACGCCATGCACGAGTTGGGCTTGAGTGCCGATCGCCCCTTTAGGAAATGCGCCCGTGTGGTTGGGGATGTGATCGGTAAATATCACCCCCACGGTGACACCGCCGTGTATGAGGCATTGGTACGGATGGCGCAGGACTTTTCGATGCGCGATCGCATGGTCGATGGTCATGGCAACTTCGGCTCCGTGGATAACGATCCCCCTGCGGCGATGCGATATACCGAATGTCGTTTGACCCGCATTGCCCAAGTGGGGCTAATTCAAGATATCGAGCGAGATACGGTCAACTTTGGCGATAACTATGACGGCTCACAGCAAGAACCCCTAGTAATGCCAGCGCGGATTCCGCAGTTATTGCTCAATGGCTCCGCAGGGATTGCCGTGGGGATGGCGACTAATATTCCGCCCCATAATTTAGGTGAATTGGTGGATGGCTTAGTGGCGCTAATTGCCGATCCTAGCCTTAGCGATTTAGAATTGATACGCTATATTCCAGGTCCAGACTTTCCCACGGGGGCTTTGGTATTGGGCAGTGACGGTATTCGTGAAACCTATACCACAGGTCGTGGCTCGATTACGATGCGGGCGGTGGCTAGTTTTGAAACAATTTCGGCTTCAGGGCGGCAGGATCGTGAGGCGATTATTATTACGGAAATGCCTTACCAAACCAATAAGGCTTCGCTGATCGAAAAGATTGCGGAAATGGTCAATGAGAAGAAACTTGATGGCATTTCTGATATTCGAGATGAAAGCGATCGCGATGGAATGCGTTTAGTAATTGAACTTAAACGCGATGCCTATCCCAAGGTGGTGCTAAACAATCTTTACAAAGCCACACCTCTACAGGCAAACTTTAGTTGCAATCTCTTAGCTCTAGTTGATGGCGAACCAATTACCCTGACGCTGCGCCATGCTCTGCAAGTATTCCTTGACTTCCGTTATGAAGTAATTACGCGCCGTACTCAGTACGAATTGAAGAAGGCACGGGAGCGCGATCATTTATTACAAGGTTTATTGATTGCCCTCAACCATCTTGATGCCGTAATTGCTCTGATTCGCGGAGCTGATGATAGTGCGACTGCCAAGGCGGGACTGATCGAAAGCTATGGACTTTCGGAAGCTCAAGCCGATGCGATTTTGGCGATGCAATTGCGCCGCTTGACGGCTCAGGATGCCGATAAAATCCATGATGAACATAATCAGCTAGTTGCTAAGATTGCGGATCTAGAACATATTCTTGCTAATCGCGATCGCATTCTCACAATTACCCGTGAAGAGCTAGAGGCGGTCAAAGCCGAATTTGCCACCCCACGCCGCACCCGCATTCTGCCCAACGAAGGCGATATTGACACTGCCGATTTAATTGCCAATCGCGAGACGATCGTGATGGTGACGCAACATGGCTACATCAAACGGATGCCAGTGGATACCTTTACAGCCCAAAATCGTGCCACAAGGGGCAAGGCAAGCGCCAATGTCAAAGATGATGATGCGATCGCCCATTTCTTTGCCTGTCGCAGCCATGATAAAGTTCTCTTCTTCACCGATCGCGGTAAGGTCTATGGAGTCAAGGCTTACGAAGTTCCTGAATCGGGTCGGGCGGCGCGTGGTACGGCGGTGGTGCAGCTATTACCGATCGCTGCCGATGAGAAGATTACCACCGTATTGCCGATTAGCGAATTTAGCGAAGATGAATATTTAGTCATGCTCACGGCTGGCGGCTATATCAAAAAAACTAAATTACCTGCTTTCGCGAATATTCGTTCTAACGGTCTAATTGCGATCTCCCTCGAAGAAGGTGATCTTTTACGCTGGGTGCGCCGTGCCAAAGCCGATAACACTATTATTGTCGGTTCGCGCCAAGGAATGTCGATCCGCTTCCGTACTGACCATGAGCAGTTGCGCCCCATGGGACGGGACACTCGCGGCGTGCGATCGATGCGCCTGACGGGTGATGATCTAATCGTGAGCATGGATATTCTCCCTGCTGGTTTAGCGGAAATTGAAGAAGTTGAAGGTGCAGAAGAAGATCTAGATTTGACCACACCGATCAATGAGGATGAGAACTTAGAAACAGATACCGAAACCACTAACGAGAAATATCAAGGACCTTGGGTGCTAGTTGTCACCAGAGGTGGCTATGGTAAGCGCGTCCCTGTCAGCCAGTTCCGTATTCAAAAACGAGCTGGGAAAGGTTTGCGGGTCACTAAGTTCAAATCTGGTCAGGATCAACTAGCTTCCCTCTGTTTGGTTGATGAGAAGAACGAACTAATGATCGTCACCAGTCGCGGTATCGTCATGCGGCAATCTACCGATGCGATCGCCTGTCAGTCACGCACGGCACGCGGCGTGCGTTTGCAAAAAATTGATGCTTCTGACTCGATCGTGGGTGCGACCTTAGTTCCGCCTGCGTTGGAAGAGGAGCAAGAGGATGTGGAAGTCCAAAGTGGTGATGTGGCGATCGCTGCTACTGAGGTTATTACTGAAGCAATCGCGCCAGAAACTGAAGAGTAAAATGGCAAATGTAGAAAACCTCACCCTATCTTAGACAAGGTGAGGTTTTTTGATGTTTGGGTAATGAAGTTTATTAGTTGCGGAAGATTACTCCTGCGCCATTTGCATCAAAACCGTCGGGAAAATTAGTCCTGCTATCGGCGATCGCATCGATTAAATAAGCATCGTTTAAAAAATCCGCCCCGCTTAAATTCGCCCCGCTTAAATCCGCCCCGCTGAAATCCGCATTGCTGAAATCCGCCTTGCTTAAATTTGCCCCGATTAAATTCGCCGCCGCTAAACGCGCCCCGCGTAAATTCGCCCTGCTTAAATCCGCCCCGACAAGATTCATATCTCGGTTGAGCGCTCGATTAACATCAGATTCTTTAAACGCATAGGAGGGACTAGGATTAACGAAGAGAACCCCACTGAATGCTGAAAATGCGATGACTAGCATCAGCAGAAAACTTAGAGACTGTTGGATTTTAGACTTAATGAAGTTTGCCATGAGTTTATCCTCAGATTTTTGTAATTCAGCACAGAAAGCATACTGGACAAATGAATTGTAAAATATACGGCTTATTTTGAGAAGCAAGGTTATAGGCTTCTAAGTCTGGCTATTTGCTCAATACTTAATCCTGTAGTGCGACTGATGGCAGCATCGTCTAAAACATCAAGCAGTTGTTGAGCGATCGCTAGTTGAGTCTCTAGCTTTCCTTGCTCAATGCCCTGCTCAATGCCTAGTTCAATACCTTGATTTAGAGCTTTTTTGACGACATTACGTTGATCTTGAATGAAGATTTCTTGATGTTCTAGTTCATCTATTTCTTCGGAACTGAGGTTGGCTTGGTTGGCGATCGCAAAGGCTTGTTTTATCTCAGGCACAGATTCCATACTCGGCGGTACAGATTCAAGTTTTCTGGCAGTTTTCAAGAAATATAGCCATTTGTCTGCAAGGGTTTCCAGTTCTACAAGTTGTTTTTGAAATTTGGGTAGTTCGATGAATACTAGTTCGATATCATAGATCGGGTAATCGGTGAGATAGGTTTTTTCTTTAAGAATGAACCGTGATATCAGTTGATCGAGTTCGGGAAACATCTCAAAGTCGGCAATGGTAAGGGCAATCACGGGTTGGAGATCGCTGTACTCATCACCAATTGCTAGTTGATTAGTATAGGTTTTGGCGGCGTTATACAGGATACGTTTCTCAAATCCTTCTACATTTAACACTTGCATCTCGATAATTACAGTGCTATTTTGGCGATCTCGATCGCTGATTGTAGCTTTGATATCCAGATAAGTATCTTTGTAGCCTCGAATGCGTGGGGTGAGATGCGGATTGAGAATTTCAATCTCAATAATCGTGTCATTGCCTTCGTAGAGCATGGCATTGAGAAAGCTGATCAAAATGTCATGACTTTGTTCGGAACCAAAGATTTTTTTGAAAGCATAGTCGGTTTTAGGATTTATGAAGCGCATAGTTTTTGCTGGCTATTTCCATATCTATTTATTTCCATATCTATTATGGATGGATTGTTTATGGATGGATTGTTTGTAAAACTAAGCCAATATTGTCATGGGGCAAAATTTGCACAATGCCATGAGGAATGCAAATCGATAGCACAAGGCGAGGTAAAATTTACCAAACATCAGGCAAAATTGCATCTTGAAAATCGGCGGTTTCTGTATTTGCGCCTGTAAAATTTGATTTGCTGAGATTTGCACCCATAAACTCCGCTCGGCTGAGGTCAGCCCGACTAAAATCGGCTCCGATGAAATAGGCATCACGGCAATTTGTCCCACGCAGATCCGCGCCTATTAGGTCACAGCCACAGAGATTTGCCCGATAGAGATTTGCGCCAATTAAATTGATACGACTCATATTTGACTCACTGAGATCGATCTCGATCAAAGTTGCCCCAATCAGATCCGCGCCCACTAGGGTCGATACATTGAGATTGCTATAGGATAGGTCAGTTTCACTCATATTAGCGCGGCTAAAGTCACTGCCTGCAAGGTTCGCTTCCTTGAGGTCAGCGCGGCTAAGATTTGCGCCGATCGCGATCGCGCCGATCATACTTGCCGCCGCCATATTCGACATATTTAGCTTAGCGGCGGATAGATCAGCATGGTCAAGATTGGCTTGGCGGAGATTAGAGCCGCGCAAATCTGCACCAGTGAGGTTGGCATGATTAATATTTGTGGCGCTTAGGTCAACCATACTGAGGTATGCAGCACTAAGGTTGGCATTAGTAAGGTTACTATCTTGGAAACTGGCGATACTCAGATCAACTCCGCGCAAATTTGCAGAGGATAGGTTTACATTAGTAATTTTCGCCCCACGTAAATTGACCATACTCAAGTCAATGCCTGAGAGTTCAAGATTATCTAAATGGATTTCGCTCAGGTCAAGTCCACGCAGGTTGGGATTGGCTTCTCGCCATTGGTTCCAAGATGCTACGCCTTGATTTAGTCTCTGGATATATTCGTCGATCGCCACGGTATTTTTTAGGAGTGAAGGACATTTATCAACAAGAGTAGTACGTAGTAATTCTTTTGTTGATTGAGTTGATTGATAGTTGATTAATATTTTCGCTCTTGGGGCGTAAACCGATCGCTGTCAATGGCTTTTAAACTCATATCAACGGGGCGATCGCTAGTTTTCACTGTACCATCTTGGCGATACCCAAGGGTATGTTTGAGATATTTGGCATCATCGCGTTGTGGATAGTCTTCGCGAGAATGTGCGCCCCGACTCTCTTGGCGCGAACGCGCACTGGACATAATGATTTCGCCAACGGTAAATAAATTGCCCAATTCGATCGCCTGCATCAGCTCCATATTAAAAACTGCACCATGATCATCGATTAAAAGATCATTTTCGTAGCGATCGCGAATTGCTTGCAATTTTTCTAAACCATTTCTTAATCTTTGATCATCTCGAAAAATACCGCAATGCTCGGTCATGATGTCCTGCAATTGCTGCCTTATCTCGGCGATCCTTGAATTGCCAGTTTTTGCCAAAATATGCTTGATCCTTGCGGTGGCATCGGCAATATAAGGACTAGGATCGAGTTTGGGCATGGGGCGATCGCGGACATAGGCTCCCATCTGCTCCCCTGCGCGTTTGCCAAAAACCACACATTCCAATAGGGAGTTTGCACCTAAGCGATTTGCGCCATGCACTGACACACAGGCACATTCACCCGCCGCAAAAAAACCAGCGATCGGCTGACTATCGATACCAATCACTTGGCAATCAATATTGGTGGGAATGCCTCCCATGGAATAATGCACCGTTGGACGCACAGGCAAAGGATGATCGATGCAATCTACCCCCGCCAGTCGCAAGCCTTCCTCACGGGCAAAGGGAATGCGACTTAAAATCTTCTCTCTGCCCAGATGTCGCACATCCAGATGTACATACTTGCCGCCATTAATGCCCCTTCCTTCCCTAATCTCACAGGCAATATTGCGCGATGTAATATCACGGGGCGATAGTTCCATGCGGTTTTTGCTGATGGTGTAGTTTGCCATAAAGCGATCGCCAGCATCATTGATTAAATAAGCACCTTCCCCCCGCACTGCTTCCGAAATCAATACGCCCACAGGATATAAGCCTGTGGGATGGAACTGCACAAATTCCATATCCTGCAAAGGTAAGCCCACATTCACCGTCAGCCCCAGTCCATCACCTGTCGATGCAAAGTCATTGGAAGTAGTATTAAAGGCGCGTCCATAGCCGCCCGTAGCAAGCAATACTGCCTTTGCCCGAAATACTTCGATCGCTGATGTTTCCAAACAATAGGCAACAACACCCTTCACTTGTTGACTATGGGAATCCATACCATCTTCATAAATTAGCTGCATCACATACCATTCCTGATAGATCTTGCCGCCTAACCTGCGGAGATTCATGATCAATTCATGGAGAATCGCGTGTCCAGTTTTATCGGCAGCATAGCAAGCACGGCTATAGGTATGTCCCCCAAAGGGTCTTTGGGCAATTTTGCCATCTTCAGCACGGGAAAATAGTACTCCCAAATGTTCTAAATCAATAATCACTTCGGGCGCAGATTGGGTTAGCACCCGCACAGCATTCTGGTCGGCAAGGTAATCGGAACCCTTGACCGTATCGAAGGCATGGGTAAGCCAATCATCATTGTCAACATTGCCGAGGGATGCTGCCATGCCCCCTTGTGCCGCCACCGAATGCGATCGGATCGGATGCACCTTAGAAATCAGTCCAACGCTCAAATGGGGATAGTTTTGGGCAACTGCAAGGGCGGCTCTAGAGCCTGCGAGACCACCACCAACAATTAACACATCATGCTCAATCATAAAAAAATAAGATAAGTAATACGATAAGTGGGAATCTCAGTTTCTAGCTTTAGGTTTTAATTACGATGATTTACTTCGTCTTATTGTACCGCAGGGGTTACGGGAAGATAGAAACTTCAGCAATTACCGATGTTTGGGTTTGAGCGCAAAGCGGTGAGCGTTAATAGCGATCGCCCTGTTGTGTGGTCATTGATGTTTATGTTAGCCTAAAGATTAAGATACATTCTAATCGGTTGATATATGTCTAAAGTCACATTAGAGAAAGGTCAAGAGCAGTACATTGTGGATGCTAACGGTAATAAAACAGCCGTGATTTTGGATATTGCGCTATATGAGCAGATGTTGGAAGATATTCACGATTTGGCGGTTGTTGCTGAAAGGCGATCGCAACAGTCTATAAGTTTAGCTGATATGAAAAAAAGGCTAAGTCTCAATGGAACCCTATCAAATTAATTTTCAGCCATCGGTTGAGAAGGATCTGCGTAAGCTATCTTCAGAAAATTGCGATCGTCTCTTGGCTCGTATTGAGGAGTTAGCTAATGAGCCTTTGCCTGTTCAATCGCTTAAATTAAAGGGAACCGAAGGACTCTACCGCATTCGAGTTGGGGATTATCGCATAGTTTATGAGGTAGATTTGCTGACTAAATGTATTTTGATTCATTATGTGCGTCATCGCCGTGAAGTTTATCGAGATCTTTGACTGGGAAATAAAAGGTCGGAATCGCGGATTAAACGGATTATTGGATTTCACGGATTTTGAGTAGCTGTGTAGATTCACACTTAAAACACAAGGGTGGGTTGAGATCTACGATTTTTTCTATGCAAGCGAAGGGGATTTGCAACTTCACAAAAAAAGTCGGAGATCTGGGCATATCTAAAAATCCGCGTCATCCCTAAATCCGTCTAATCCGTGTTCTCACTTATTCACCGCACAAAGAGAACTTTGACCAGCAAACCAACGCCCAAAGCCGCCAATCCAGTCGCAAAAAGGATCATTGTTGCTTTCCACTTCCCGACAGATTCAAGTAGTTCTTCACTAGACCCAGCCACAACCGCAGCTACAGCCACAGCCACAGTCACAGCCCAATTCATAGCCACAGATGTGGACACAGCCGCAGCTACAGCCCAAGTCCCAGTACCAGCTAACATCCCCCAAGCCACAGCCCAAGCCATAGCCCAAGCCCAACTCCAAGTCGCAGCCAAAGTCCCAAACCCACCCCCCCCCCAAGCCACAGCCCCAATGATTAATAACTCTTGAAAAGAAAAATTCTTATCATAGGCGATCGCTACTTGATTAAGCGCCAAAGTTGAAAGTATGGCATTGATGCCTGCGATCGCAAATACAACTAAAAATTTCTTCCAAAATCCCTTTAGTTTGCCTTGCTTTTCTAATCCATTGAGCCAGTCACCAACCAAAGGAGAGAGAGAAATCATCACAATTGACTCAACTAGAAGTAACCAAACTGCTGATTTTGCTTGAGCAATAGCAAGAGCGATTCCAGTTGCAGCGTAAATCGTAAAACTCAAACCCAAAGCAATCCAAGTAGAATTTTTGATGATAGAAGATGTTGATGTTTGTCTGACGGTCGCCTTAGGTGGTTTTGGCAGTTTGGGAGGTGGTGGAATTAGTTCATCAATCCATTTTTGTACTGATTGTGGGCGATCGCTTGCCTTCAACTTCATCCCATGCAAAATCGCCTTCTCCACCCGACCATCAATATTTGGCTGAATCCGTCTCGGTGGAACTAGTGCTACCCCTGCTACGATATTAAAAGAAGGCGTAGGACATTCCGCAGTCAACGCAAAATAGAGCGCCGCCGCCAACCCATAGACATCCGTATACGCCCCACGCTTAGCATTATAGTCATACTGCTCAATCGGCGCAAATCCTGGAAAAGCCATTGCCGTATGCTTACCCGTCTTATCCTGCACAAACTCCCGCGCTAAACCAAAATCAATCAACACTGCATCTTTTGTTTGCCGCCGAATCATGATGTTTTTCGGATTGAGATCGCGGTGTAAAAGTGGCTCATCAAGATTGTGCATATATTCCAACGCACTACCAATTTGCTGAATATAACCCAAAGCCTCCGACTCAGGCAAAGCCCCCTTTTTTTCGACTCTTTCCCACAGAGTCTCACCATCGATCGCATCCATCACCATGCACCAAAGATTCACACTTTGGCAAATATCCAAAATTTTCACAATATGCGGATGCTTGCAGCCCTTCAGAAAAAACGCCTCCTTCATAAACTTGGCTTGCAAGTCATTAAAATCACGCTCATTTTGCATTTTGTCATTGAGGGTTTTGACCACCACATCTGAGCCATCATTGCGTTTCGCCAAATAGGTAATCCCAAAACCACCCTCACCAATTACCTTGACGATTCTGTATTGGTAATTTGTGCCATCAATCAGCCAGCCATCTGCAAAAGCCATAAACCCATGCTCACGGTGAGATTACTTGAAAAAATTCATTACCATCATCATAGATAAAAATTTCTCATATTGCCGCTTAAAATAGATTACACTCGCAAATCTTGGGGTAAACAATATGAACGCCCTCACCATTAGCCTTGAGCCAATTATTGAACTCACAGACGAAAAACTATTTCAACTCTGTCAACAAAACCGTGATTTAAGATTCGAGCGTGGCGCTCAAGGAGATATTACGATCATGGCTCCCGAAGGTAGCGATACAGGAATGCGTAACTTAGGTTTAGGCAGTTCCCTGTGGAATTGGAATCAAAGAAAAAATCTTGGCGTTGCCTTTGGCTCTTCGGCAGGATTTATATTGCCTAATGGAGCCATGCGATCGCCTGATGTCTCATGGATTAAGAAGGAAAGATGGGAAGCGCTTACGCCTGAGCAACAATCAAAATTTGCGCCGATCTGTCCAGACTTTGTAATTGAGCTAATGTCCCCTAGCGATAGCCTATCGCTGACACAGGCAAAAATGCAGGAATACCAAGACAATGGCGCAAGGCTAGGCTGGTTGATTAACCGAAGAGATAGACAGGTGGAAATATATCGCATTGGTCAACCTGTAGAAATTTTGCAATCTCCTGATTTTCTCTCAGGTGAAGAAGTTCTGCCCGAATTTGTGTTGGATCTAGCCTTGATTTGGTAAATAAAGAAGAGCGCATAGCGCTCTTTTTCGTTTACACTCCGTTCTTCTTAAACCAGTCTTGCATTTTTTGCCAAGCATCCTCAGCATCGGCTTGGCGATAGGAAGGGCGATAGTCAGCATGGAACGCATGGGGAGCTTCAGGATAGACGATGATTTCAGAATTTTGCGAACATCCCTTGAGGCGATCGCGCATTTGTTCCACCGTATCCAAGGGAATGCCCGTATCCTTACCGCCATAGAGACCAAGTACAGGCACACGCAAGCTACTGGCAATATCCACAGGATGTTTAGGTGTGAGCGGTGTTGACTCACCCACTAACCTGCCATACCAAGCCACCCCTGCCTTAACTTTGGGATTATGGGCTGCATAGAGCCATGTGATCCTGCCGCCCCAACAAAAGCCTGTAATTCCTAACTTATCAATATTGCCTTTAGAGAACTTCGCCGCCCATGCAACGGTGGCATCAAGGTCAGACATCACCTGAGCATCAGGCACTTTGCTCACCACTTTGCGAATTTCGGTAATATCGGTCAATTGAGAAACATCGCCTTGGCGATAGAACATTTCAGGGGCGATCGCTAAGTATCCTAATTTGGCAAGCCTCATGCAAACATCCTGAATATAGGCATGAACGCCAAAAATCTCTTGAATCACCAAAATCACAGGAAAGTTTTTGCCAGCATTTGGCATGGCACGAAAGGCGGGAATCAAACCCTTGGAGGTAGAGATTTTGACCTCGCCAAAGGTTAAACCTCTTGGATCAGTGGTGACAGTCTTTGCCGAAATGGGTTGCACAGCGATCGCAAAGCCAGCCGTCAGACTGCCGATCGCCATAAATTCGCGTCTGGTTAGTTTCGACATAATGGGGAGTGGTAAAAGGGGTTTCCGATTAAAAAATGGCTATGCCATTTTTTAATTTGGTATCATGATAGCAATCACAGCCAAAACAGTGATGCGGTATGAGCTACGAGTCACGGCGATCGCGTCGGAAATTTTTAAATCTGTTGGGCTTAGCGGCTGGGGGAGCGCTACTGCAAAATTGCAATACCAAGCCTCCAGTTAGCCAACCTTGGCAGCTATCACCAAGAGCCATTTCTAGCCAAGCCGAAGTGCCATCGGTACGCATCGGTTTCATTCCCTCCCTTGAAATTGCACCACTTCTAGTTGCCCAAAAACAGAATATCTTTGCCAAATATGGTTTAACCGATGTGCAGTTAGTGCCGCTTACCTCATGGCAAAGTATTTGCGATCGCCTAGAGCTAGGTACAGAACTAGGAACAAATACGGGCGGTCTAGATGGTAGCCATTTATGTAGTCCTCTGCCAGAACTGCTCAATGAAGGCGTAATTAATCGCTATACGCGCAAAACGGCGATGTATATATTGATGCGTCTGCATACCAATGGCGGCTATATCTCAGTTTCTCAAAGAATGAAGCCCTTTGCCGTGCAGTTACAGAGAGCCGCCTTTGCGCCCTTTCAAGATGTGGCAAGATTTTTGGGCAGTCCGATTAAAAGTGCGATCGCCGAGGCTGGTGATAACTATGATCTATGGCTGCGCTATTGGTTATCAGCGATGACGATTATTCCCGATCGCCATATGGAAATTATGGCAATTCCACCAGTACAAATCCAAGAGCAGGTGCGACAAAACCAAGCAGATTTGCTCTGTCTCAATAGTTGGCAAACTTGGCAATTGGCATCGGCAAACTTGGCAGAACCAGCGATCACCATTGCCGATATTTGGCAAAATTATCCTGGGGAATTGATTGCCATGCGTGCCGATTGGGTTGATAAATTCCCGATCGCCACTCAAGCTTTGATGCAAGCAATTATGGAAGCGCAAATCTGGTGCGATGATCCTGCCAATTGGAACCAACTCAACACTATGCTTGCTTTTAATTTGACCGATAGCGCTGATTTGGTAAATGCACCATTGAAAATATCTGCCCAACTTTTAAAAAATCGTTTCTTTGTCAATCGCGATCGCCGTCAGCGCGAGCAATCCCCAAGATCCCCAAAAAACACGCCTAGTCTAGCTCTCAAATATTGGTCAAGCAATGGCATCTCCGTTTCCTATCCATACAAAAGCCATGATCTGTGGTTTCTCACCGAATATCGCCGATGGCATAGGCTACCCGAAAAGTTTGAAACTAAGGAAACCATCGATGCGGTCAATCGTGAGGATCTGTGGCGGCAAGCTGCAAGGGCGATCGGTGTGCCTGACACAATTATTCCCAACACCACTTCTAGGGGAGTTGAAACATTTTTTGATGGTGTCACCTTTGACCCATCGGCTCCCGATAAGTATTTAGCATCCCAGCGATTGGCGCAATAATAAACGATAAAGGCGGCGCGATGCGCCGCCTTTATCATTGTTAAGACATTGCTTGAATAATGTAGTCGAAGTAAGGCTCTGCCGTGGCGGCATCTTCTTTGCTCAAGAGGGCGATCGCCGCATTTTTGAGACAACGGATACCATCTGCCATACCCACTAGAGGCACACCCAAGGAGTTGTACATTTCACGTACACCGATGATGCCGATCTTTTCGATGGGGTCTTTGTCACCTGCCAAAACGCCATAGGTTGTCAGGCGCACATACCAAGTAAAGTCACGCACACATTGAGCGCGTTGTTTCTGACCATAGGCATTACCGCCTGGGGAAATGTATTCAGGATGAATTCTAAATAGATCTTCGGTTGCTTTTTTGACGATTTTATCTTCACTCTCTGCCAAGGTGGTGGCGATCCTTATTCTTTGAGCGCCAGTGGCAAGGAAGTTCTGCACACTTTGCAATTCCGCAATAGTCGGATAACGGAGTTCTTCGTCGGCTCTTTCTAAAACTTGACTTACTACACTCATAATTAAAATAAAAAATTTAATATATTCGCCATCTAGTGTACCAAAAGCGGTCAATGCACCAAGACTTTGTAATAAAATCACAAAGTTTTGTAATTTGCAGCGCTTACAGCGCTACAAATTACGGTAAGTCTAAATTTTTGCCCTTAGTTGACTGAGCAGTTGTTTTAGCTCCTGCGATAGCTCGTAATCGATCGCCCGATTGCCATAGCGCCAGTCTTGATAGATCTGCGTGATCTTGGCGATCGCGGCGGATTGGGTGGCAGAGACGCGATCGCTGAGGCTGACCGCATATTCTTGGGGCGTTTGATAGGGGGATTTGGGCTTGCCCTGCTCCTTGAGCCATTGCAGCATAAGCTGATAACTACGCTGTGGCAATGGCATTCTTTGCAAACGCTGATATTCCCACCAAGTGATCAGCGCCTGCCAGAGCGCCCAACCACCGATACCGATGCCAAAGACGATCGCTACCCCTAATGCTAAGCCAGCCCAACCCATCTCGATTAGCCAACTGACAATCCCACTCAAGAATTTCACAATATTCTCAAATAGACCCGCAAAAAAGTTGTTGACGGGGCTAGGCAAGATACTGGTGAGCCAACTCCAAAAGGTTTGAATTACCCCGAAGGTGCGATTATTTTCAATGGATGGCGGCACAAGGGGGCGACCGGGTACAGGATCGAAGCTGATCCAGCCATAGGATGGGAAAAACACTTCCACTAAGGACTGAGTATCAATATTTTGAACTTCGTACAGCCCTGTGAAGGGATTAAACTTGCCAGGGGCAAAGCCCACCACATAGCGGGTGGGAATACCTAGCGATCGCAACATTACCGCTAAGGTGGACACAAAATGACTTTCTTCGCCGCCACCCTGCGCCACAAACTGCGATACCAAATCCCCCTTGGCAGGATCAAAGTTTAAGGATTTGACTGCATAGCTACCCTTGACCCCTTGGGCAACCTGCACCACCACGTCATATATATTGTCAAAATTAACAGGATTGCCTTGACTATCCTTGGCATTTCCTAAGAAACTGACGGCGGTATCGCGTACCGATGGCGACAGGTTCGGCGGCAATTGCAAATAATATTTGGTAATTGACTTGGGGTATTCATTGGGGACTTGGCGCAATAACTTGGGGTTGCGCTCCATCACATTAGAAATTACGGTATAGGTAAAATCTGGCGGAATAGGCGCAGGCGATCGGATCATTCCTTCTTGATCCACGTCCAACTCCTCACTGGGGAAAAAGATGCGACTGGGTTCCGAAGCGGCGGGGACAAGATTGGGAAAGTTGGGTGAGGTGATGGTGTAGGTTTGAATTACTTCTTGGGCTGTAATCGCCCGATCGCGGCGCAATAAGCTCAGCCCATAGGGGGGAAAGGGCAAGAAAAACTCATAGTTAAAAGGACTACGCCGAATCGTGCGAATCTGTTCGGGGTTATTGCGTGAGATCCGCCAGCCCTTGCCCGTAAATTCGTCATAGGACATCACCCGCCAAAATAATTCTGCCTGCGATCGCACCCGCATCATCAGTTCAGGTTGACGTTGAGCGCTAATTTGCTTGCCAGTCGAAGCCGTATCAATCTCAGGGGCAAACAGGGGCGGCAGCGAATCAATGGGATTATTGCCATTGGCATCACCCGTGCCATTCGTGCCGATGATATTGCCATTTTGCTGATTTTGTTGATTTTGCTGATTTTGCTGTTGCCGCGACAGGATGCCCCCACGGGGAATTTGCCGCTCTACCGCCAAGTTAACACTCACAGGAAAGTTCCGTAATTGGAAGCCTGGTAAACGGGGTAAAAAAGCAAAAATCGTTAAACCTAGCACCAAGACGATCGCTAATAGACCTGAAAGTGGCAAAATCGATATGCCCATCTTTTGGGGCTGAAAGCTAATTGTGGGCAGTCCTAGCCGTGAGCGATGGTCAAGGAGCAGAATCGGCAAACCTACCAATAGAAAAGCCATTAACCACAGGGCAAATATCATCGTCTGGCTCAAGGTGGCAGCCAAAGCCATCAAGATCAGCCCGATCACAATGGAATAGCCCAAATCCTTACGGCGCGGTAAGTCAAAGCTATGCAGCACTTGCAACTGAATTAATAATCTTGCCAGTAATAGCCTTGTTTCATCGGTATTGCGAACGAGATCGTTCAGAAATACCACCAACATCGCTATCATGGCGATCGCGATGAAAAATTTCACCACCACATTGCGCTTGCGCCTAGCGTAATATGCCCATACGGCGGCGATCGCACTCAGGGGAATTGCCCAAGCACTATTGCCCGAACTCGCCACCGCATCCATCGCGCCAATACTGATAAATACAAAAATCTGCACCATCACCCGCAAAGGGATCGAATCCTCGGCAGCAATGGTTGTGAATTCGGCATTTTGCTGTAACTGTTGCAGAGGATTACGGCGCTTATTTTCTAAAGAAGACGGCTGCATCGTATTCATTGGCTTTGATTTGCTTGTTGATTTAATCAAAAACTAGGACACCATAGGTGTCCCAATTTTTATTTACTGCGGCTGCACATTTAGATTGAGAAAAGGCACAGCACCATTACCGCCTAGCACCTGCGGAAACTTGCCATCCCATTTTTCGATCGCCTGTTTTTGCAACAGTTCAGAGGTTAAGGTTTCGCGCAAGAGCCTTTGCGCTTCCGCTTGACCTTTAGCCCGATTGATTGTTGCTTCAGCCTCTTGTTCTGCTTCTCTGGCAATATAGACAGCCCTTTGAGCGCGTTGTTCGGCAATTTGCTTCTCTTCTACAGCCTTAGAAAATTCTGTCGAGAAATTCAAATCCACCACGCTTGTATCTAAAACGATGATGCCATATTTGCTCAATCGTTGGCTTAGTGCCTCATCAAAATCTTGTTTTAATTCGTCCCGTTTGGTAATTGCCTCCTCAACGGTGCGTCTAGCGGCGGCCACCTTAAAGGATTCTTGGGTTTGCGGTGCAATGATTTTGGCAACGATGTTTTGCAAAGTCCCTTGGCTACGGCGGATCGTCACCACTTCGATGGGGTCAAGGCGAAAGTTAATGGCAAAACTTGCAGTCAATTGTTGCAGATCCTTGGTAGAGCTTTGGGCAGGCACTTCAAATTTCTGCACCGTCAAATCATAAACATCTACCTGTGAGATCACTGGTGGCTTAAAATGCACGCCTTCAAGAAGTACGCCATCCTTGGCTTTGCCGAGAACGCTTAATACCCCCGCTTCACCTGGGTTAACGATTACAAATGAGTTGAAGCTAAGCACTGCCAAGATTCCTAATATTGCTACTAGAAATAGTGACTGCCAGCTTGTTTCTTGATCTTGCATTGTATTTTTTAGATTCTAATTCCCCTTGATCATACAGTGCTTTGCAAATCGCTATCGGTGACAACCTAGCGCCGCAGGTTACGCCCAGTTATGATGGAACCATTGCCAAAGATTTGGCAACAAGAAGAATAACAATAGGAATAAGCCTAACCATATTAAAAAGCATAGCCGAGTTAGGCTGAGTGCCTGTTGAACTTTGGCAGGGGCGATCGCCTCAATGGGATTACCAAGCAATGGTTTGGACTTAACCACACCGCGATAGTAATTTTCGCCGCCTAGCTGTACTTGTAAAATGGCAGCATAGACGCATTCACTCCACCCAGAATTAGGACTAGGATCTTGCTTTGCGTCCCGTTGGCAGATCCGCCAAACTGTGAGGGGTTGACCAGAAACAAGGGCAAGGGTAAGAACCGTGAGGCGACAGGGCAGCCAAGTCAAAACATCATCGGTCTTAGCACTAAACCATCCTAAATCGCTGTACGGCGTTTCCCGATAGCCCACCATCGAATCGAGGGTACTGGCGGCTTTGTAGGCGATCGCCCCGACCACACCGCCATAGTCCCAAATTAGCGAACCCACGATCGCATAAAACAGGGGCGAGGTCACGCCATCGATCGCATTTTCGGTGACAGTTTCCAAAATGGCGCGTAAAATTTCTGATTCTGATAGGTTGGCGGTATCTCTTCCCACATAGTAACTAAGTTGTTGTTGCGCCTGTTCTAAATCTCCCGTTGCCAATACTGTTAAAACCGATTCGGCAGCATCGCGGAGACTTCTCCCTGCAAAGCAAGCAGCTAATAACATACTAGCGATCGCTATTCCTAAGCCTGAATGCACCTGTGCCGCGATCGCCAATAGCAACCAAGTCATAAGCCCTGAACCAATTATTAAACCTAATCCCAAAACGATTCCCAAGGCTCTCATGATCTGCGGGGCAAAACGCGGCGATCGCCGTGAATTAACTGCATCATTAACCGTGACTATTTCTGTAAATTTAGCAATCAGCCATCCCATTACCTGCACAGGATGCAGCCAATTGATCGGATCACCAATTAGGCGATCGAGGAGGGCGGCTATGCCTAAAATTAGGACGCTGTAATTGCTACTCAAAATAACTGAACTACCCAATAGTCAACAAGCCAATATTCCCCAATATCCATCGCTTGATATATGGAAAAAGGTAAATTGGATTGACTGATTGCCAAGTTGAAAGTCGATATAGTTGCCAATAGTGACTGCACCATAATTATCTATCTAATTATCTATCTATTAGTTAAGCTTGTCATGATTTATTGTCATGATTTATTATATTGGCGAATATTACATCGCTTTGCGCTCTGCCCAAAAATCTAAATCCATGAAATATTCTTTATCAAAAAAAATTCAGCGATCGCTTGTTAATTTATCTGCTACCTTAGCGATCGCCTTGGGAATTAATTATTTAATTCCAGTAACTAATCCTCACCTAAGCTTACAAGACTTACAGGCGATCGCTAGCGAACCTTCAGGAACATCTTCAGGAACATCGCCAGAATCACAGCAATTACTTGGACAATGGGAAATAACTGCTCCTTTCCGTGATGGTGATGCAAGTGATGACGATTCTTTGATTTTTCTATTTGCCCCCGATGGCAAACTCTATTTGATTAACAGAACAAAACAGACCGCCATTCGAGCAGAATATCAAATCAATAATATCAATGGAAAAGTCTATCTAGATATTTACCAAGGCAGCTTTGGCGCGAGAACTTCTTTTACTATTGACCCTAAAGGTAAGTTAATAATTCAGCAGCTATTCATTCCAGCGATTTTGCAAAATTCTTACAATCCCGAAATTGTGGGCAAATTCTTCATGCCTGATTTGCTTTCTTTAACCAAAGTTTCCAGTGACACAAATTTAGCCCCAAAACTTGAATTTATTCCCCCTCAAAGCCCTGCAAAAAATAAAGCGGAGCGTGAGGCTAAGACCTATGTTGGCACGATGAATCGCGCTCAGCAAGCTGTTTTTTTGGAAACTGGTAAATTTGCTAGTACGATTGCCGCCTTATCAATTGGCATTCGGGATGAGTCTGAAAATTACAAATATCAAATTATCGTTCTCGATCCTAAAAAGGCAGTCCAACAGATTAGCCTTCCCAAAAAAAATAACTTGAAGTCCTATATAGGCTTGGTTTACACTGCAAATTTAAAAGGTAATTTATCGGAACCCACAACTTTCAATCTTCTCTGCGAGAGTAAAACCCCGACCAAAACTCCCGCCAAGTTTCAACTGACTGCTACACCTAAATGTCCTGAAGGCTATATAGATATTAGTAATTAATTGCAATATTGCAGAAGCACAAGATTTCTTTGGACTCAAACAGGGCTGCATCCGCCAGAGGATGATCTGTGTAAGATTTAGCTGAATTATAGGTTCAAGCTGACATTGCACAACAAAGGGCTATGATTGGGCGAAAACGGGCTGATGCCGCTCACAAACAGGTGGAGTCGTTATTGGCAAAGTTGCGATCGCTTGGTATTGATGACGAGTAAAGCGTTGTGATCAAAATGGCGATCGCCTGTTAGTCGCTGACCTGTCCTGTAATTTATATCGCTTTAACCGTGGAGTATTATTGTGGTTTGATTAAGACAGCGCTATCTCACCACTGGGGAAAAGCCGAAAGATGTGCCGCTAGATTAAGGGCATTGAGTTTTCTGAAATGTTTGTTATATTTGGGTAGTAACGTGATATTTCTTGAAAATAAATTTCGTACTTAGTTCGTTTGTAGGCGATATCGCTTTGGAATATGAGTTAAGGATAAGCATGGTTTTGTTATGAGTGGTTTTACTTTGCAAGGTACAAATGAGATAGATACTTCTAGTGAAGTAGTTAATTCTGGTGAGTTAGCGAAGGCAACTGAACTGAGTAGAAAAGCTAGAGATTTAGCTAAGGCAGGGAAGTTAGAAGAGGCGATCGCATTATTTGATCAAGCTCTAGTGATTTATCCGAATAATGCTGAAATTATTGCAGATTATGCTAAGGCAATGAGAGATACTAACCAATATAGTAAAGCAAGTGAATTATTTGAAAGGTGCTTAAAATTAGAGCCAGACAGCATTAAAAATATTTTTAGTTACATTAAAGTTTTAAATCATCAGAGAAACTTTACAAGAGTGTTTGAACTTTTTGAACATGGCTTAGAACTTGAACCAAATAATTTAAGCATTACTTCAGCATATGGTAGGGCAGCAGCAATGGCTGGCGCTTATCAAAAAGCGAATGAGCTATTTGAACAATGCTTACGATTAAGTAAAAATAATGTTCCTACCTTAACTAGTTATGCAAATGCATTAGTGCAACAAGGAGAATATCAACGTGCAAATGAATTGTTTGAGCATTCATTACAGTTAGATAAAAATAATACTCCTACCTTAACTAGTTATGCAAATGCATTAGTGCAACAAGGAGAATATCAAGGTGCTTGTGAATTATTTAAACAATGTTTACAATTAGAAAAAAATAATGTTTACATTTTAAACAGCTATGCAAATGCTTTAGCTCAACAAGAAGAATATCAAAGAGCTTCTAAATTGTTCGAGCGATGTTTAGAATTGGAGCCAAATAATATTCCTACACTAAATAGCTATGCAATTTTGTTAGCACAACAGGAACAGTATCATCGTGCTAGTGAATTGTTTGAACAATGCTTAGTGTTAGAACCAAATAATTTTCGCACACTAAATAGCTATGCAATTTCGTTAGCTCAACAGGGAGAGTATCAAAGGGCTAGCGAATTGTTTGAATATTCATTGCAATTGGAGCCAAATAATATCCCTACACTAAATAGCTATGCAAACGCATTAGTAGAGCAATGTAAATATCAACGTGCTTCTGAATTATTTGAACAATGCTTAAAGCTAGAACCAAATAATTTTCGCACACTAAACAGTTACGCAAATGCGTTAGTAAAACAAGAAGAGTATCAACGGGCTAGTGAATTGTTTGAATATTCATTGCAATTAGAGCCAAATAATTTTCGCACGCTAAACAGCTATGCAAGTTCGTTAGTACAACAGGGAGAGTATCAACAGGCTAGTGAATTATTTGAATGTTCATTGCAATTAGAGCCAAATAATATTCCTACACTAAACAGCTACGCAAATGCGTTAGTAGAGCAAGGAGAATATCAGTATGCTAATGAATTGTTTGAACAATGCCTACAACTGGATAGAAATGATGTCCGCACATTAACCAGCTATGCCAATTCATTAGTGCAGCAAAGACTATTTCAACGTGCTTCTGAGTTGTTTAAACAATGCTTAAAATTAGAGCCAAATAATTTTCGTGTATTAACTAGTTTTGCAAATACATTAGTAGAACAAGGAGAATATCAACAGGCGAATGAATTATTTGAACAATGCTTACAATTAGATAAAAATGATATTCTTACATTAAACAGCTATGCAAATGCTCTAGTCAAACAAGGAGAGTATCAAAATGCTAATGAATTATTTGAGCTTTCATTAAAATTAGATAAAAGTAATATCCGTACATTGGTTAGCTATGCAAATGCCTTAGTACTGCAAGGACAATATCAACGCGCTTCTGATTTCTTTGAACAATGCTTACAATTAGATAGAAGTGATGTCCGCACATTAAACAGCTATGCAAATGCCCTAGTTCAATCCTGTTCATGGTGGCGACTAATCGAACTTTGCCCAAATGATTCCTATGCTCGATTGCAGTATGCCAAACAACTTGAAGCAGAAGGCAATATTAAGGAAGCTCTTACACAACTTTTGGCAATTGAATTAGCCACACAAAAGACTTATCACGCCAACATTATTAGATTAAATCTTGGGCGATTGTATTATCGATTAGCTCAAATTGACTTAGGAAAACAATTTTTTGAAGAAGCGATCGCTAACTCAGACGAACAAGATAAAACCATTCTCTATGCTGCCCGTAGCCTTTTAGCAACAAATCCCAATAGTCAAGAAGCAATTAACCTATTACTCAAAATCCAAGAAGACTCACCTCGCTATGCTGAAGCTATGAAAGCGATCGCCCTTAATGCTGATGAAGAAACTTCTTACGAACTATTTGGAGCCGATGAAGAGCAAATTGATGATATCGAAATGCTCTATCGTGCCATGTATCACAAAATTGGCAACGAAATAGCAGTACTGCGGTCAATTTCCTATCGATTGCTTAAGAGAATGGAAGGAGAACACCCTCTTGTTAAGGAAATTGTCAATGACCTTGAAAAGTTGCAACAGGGCATCGCTAGTCAGAGAGCCAATGAAAAAGCAGCGATCGCAGGTATATCCCACAGTAACTACAAACAGCTAATAGAAATTGTTTCTAAAACTGCCCATGACATCTCTGATGAAGTAAACAATCAACTCGCCGTAATTGAGTCTAAAACTCGCCGCGCCATGCGTAAACTTACGGATGAAAATCCCCAATATCAGCAGTTTGACAAATTTCTTTTACAGCTAAAGATTACCCAAAAAGCTATCAACGATCTTAAATCCATTAATGAAGGCAAAACCATTCGGAGAAATCGCTTTTTAGTGCATCAATTATTTGAAAAATGGGAGCCAGCCAACTGGACAAGCCAACCGCGCATCGATGGTGTGCGGATTCGTCTTGACATTCGTAATCCAGACGCAGAATTTAATGGTGATGAAGAGAAAATTAAAAGCATTCTCAATGAACTTGTGGAAAATTCACTCAAGCATAATCACGGCAACCCTAATTTATCGATCCGTATGTATTCTAGCGATATGGACAATCCTATGGACGTAGGCAGTCCGACCATCCCTGGCGATCGCAAATTTTTATACATCGAATTTAAAGATAACGGTCAAGGCGTACCAAACGATAAAAAAGATTGGATCTTCCAACCCCTAAAAACCACATCCCCCGAAGACAAGGGTAGTGGCTTAGGACTATTCATCGCCCGTAAAACCATCAAAAAAATGGGTGGACAAATCCGAGAAGTCGGCGAAGCAGGTAAAGGGGTAAGATTTCAGATATATTTGCCATATTTATAGTCAAATGTCTTCTAGCAAAGCATTGTAAAATCATTCAAAAAACAGAGAATCATGCAAACTCAAAACGCCCATCTCCTAGTAATCGAAGACCGAGCCGATAACTTGAATGAGTTGCTAATGTGGCTACGCGAAGACTTTGGCTATGAGGAAATAGTCACCGCCACCACCACCGCAGAGGCATTAGAAAAACTGGCAGATCCTTTTGATATCATAGTTTCGGATATGCGAATGTACGATGAGGCTGATGCAGGTTTTACGATTCTCGATTGGGTGCAACAGCGCAACCTATCCTCAGTCGTGATTATTTTTACCGCCAATGAGTCCTTAGAAGACTGCTATCGCGCATGGAAATCAAAGGCTTGGGACTACATATCCAAAAATCCGCCCACAGGTAACGCCTTTGATACCCTCAATGATTCCATTCAAGAGGCGATCGCCTATCTCAATCGCTGGGGCAATCTCTCCAATCAACAATGGTTTGCAGAAAATCAGCAGGATCTTGAAGCCAAATATTGGGGACAATACATTGCGATCGCCAATCAAGTTGTCATCGACTTTGCGGATAGTGAAACAGAACTATTCACAAAACTAGAAGAACGCAAACTCAGACGATTTACCACCACGATTAAAAAAATTGGCGATCTACGTTCTATCGAGGAACTAATTCAACTAGGCGAAAGTGATACCCTAGAGTTTAAAAGCTCTCTGCAATGGGATGTCCGCGAAAACACCAAAAATGAAAAATTGCAAGATAGTGTCCTCAAGAGTATTGCTGCATTCCTGAACTCTGAAGGTGGGACAGTAATCATTGGTGTTGAAGATAATGGAAACCTGTTTGGATTAGAGAAAGATATTCAGTCCTTTAAAGATCCGCGTAATCGCACCCTCGATAACTTTGAACGTCATCTGGTAGAACTAATCAAAAACAAAATAGGAATCAAGTTTCTCCCCTATCTAAAAATCCGTTTTACTAAAATCAACGATCAAGATATCTGCGGCGTGTATGTCCGCAAAGCCAGTCAAGCCGCATTTCTCAAATCAGAAAGAGGATTAGAACTCTATGTGCGGACTGGAAATTCAACGCGATCGCTCAGCGTCCCAGAGATTTATGATTATCTGTAAACACCTATCAGCCAACTATTGTAAATAAATCATGATTGCAACACCAAAATTTGATTACATAACTCCCGACCAATATCTCGAAATGGAAGAGCAAAGCGAAATCAAACATGAATATATCGATGGATATGTTTATGCAATGGCTGGCGCAAACGATCCTCATGTGACGATCGCAAGTAATGCTTTTATGATGATTCGTAATCATTTACGAGGATCAGGCTGTCGTGTTTATATTTCTGACATGAAAGCGAGAATCGATTCATTGAACCGTTTTTATTATCCAGATGTTATGGTAACTTGCGATCCTAGAGATACCGAATCACAAAATCAAAAGAGATATCCAAAACTAATTATCGAAGTTCTATCCAAATCTACCGAAGGATTCGACCGTGGTGACAAATTTGCTGATTATCAACAAATAGAAACTCTAGAAGAATATGTCCTAGTCAACACCAAACGCCAGCGCCTTGACTGTTTCTGCCGCAATCAAGATGGACTTTGGCTGTTAAAGTCATACTCTGGAGAGCAAGATAAATTCCAATTGTCGAGCATCAATTTTGAAGGGAAATTTGCCGAGCTTTATGAAGATGTCAAATTTTAGAGAAAAGTCTCCTATAATATCCGTTAGATAGCTAAGATACTTTTGCGGTGATTCCGATGCTACAAATCGATCTCAAACATCTACCCACCAGTGACGAATTACCAGATTCTGATGATACGCCTGTGGATAACGAAGATCAGAATTTTGTCCCAAATTTACTGTTATTCCTACTAGAATATATTTGGAAAAATCTTGATGATTGGTACTTTGGGGTGGATATGGGTATCTATCACACTACTGGCGTAAATCCTAGAGTTCCTGTTATTCCTGATGGGTTTTTGAGCTTTAGGTGTGGAGCGGCGCAAAAATTGCGGTTCGCGTAACAGCTATGTGATGTGGGAAGAAGAGTATTTTGAGCGTACACAATCAATCAAACGTCACACGCCTATACAAATCTCGCAAACTAATTTCTAACTGGATTGAAGAAAGTTTGATCACAGCAGATTCTCCCCTATAGGTTGTCAAAATCCATCGATCATCTGATTCCTTCACATAGTGATCAACTTCATAGCCATTTTGATAAACCAAAATATATTCTTGAAAGCTAGGAATAGAGCGATATTGACGGAATTTACTATCATGATCGTGGGCTTGAGTGGAGCCAGATAGAATCTCCACAATCAAGCAGGGATTAGTAACTTCCATCTGCTTTTGATCAACAAAAATTGGCTCGCCAGCGACAACCATCACATCAGGATAGGTATAACGACTATATTCAGGAAGCCATAGACGCATATCGCTCATGAATATTTCATAGGTTTGATTACCGATTACTAGCGGTAATAACCGACATAAATTTAAGGCGATTTTATTGTGATTTGCGGAAGCTCCTGCCATTGGGATAATTTCTCCGTTAATAAACTCACTTTTAAATTCGGCTTTGTCCTCTAGGGCTAGATATTCTGTTGCGGTATATCGCTTAGTAGCTGCTAAAACCATATGCGATCGCCTCCTAAAAATTGACCATGATGCTGATTATAACTAATCGCCTGTTAGCCGCGCACCTGTCCTGAAATTTATATCACTATAATTGTGAAATATTATTGTGATTAGATGAAGGAGGGCAGGTAGTGTTAAGAATAGATAGCCTAGTGATCGCTATATCCTCAGAAGATCTTTTTATTTAAATCTTTTTTTGTCTCATCAATATTTCCCTCTAAATCAGATTCACCAATATGGTTTCCTTGGGCGTTAAAAACCTCAATATGCGATGCCTGACCAAAATGAAGATTATCTACATACCAATACCGATCATTTAGAATTTCACGATATATAGTTCTTCCATCATAAATATTTTGTGTTTTTTGAAATCTCTGAGTATCTCTCAATATTGTTTGTTGGTCTTTAGGTGGGTATTTTGACAAAAGATCATATTCTATTCTGCTTAAGCTTAATTTTACTTCTAGCCAATTTTGTAGTGCTAAATAGCTGTCAATTCCATCTAATTTAATGAGTTGTGTTTCGTCATTATTTTTTATGATTGGAATTATGCAGCAATCTTTAATATCTGGATGCAATAAATTAAAAGTTGAATTTTTAAAATTTATGACTAAATAAATTGAGTCTTTATTCCTTAGAGATCTTTCTGAAATCTCCGCTAAAGATGTATCATTTACATTTTTGGATGTTTCATTATTCAAGTAATCAAATAAATCGTTAGGGCAGTGTAACTGCTCTTTTCGCCACTCTTTAGGATTTTGCTTGTTAAATACTATTTCTACAAAGGCTTGCTTTAAAGATTTGTCTTTGATTATATTGAGGCTAGCACTAAAATTTGATTCTCTAATAGCATTATAGTTAACAAATAACTTACTATCTTCTTTGTAAACTTGTTTATTATTTGTCTTTTTATTTAATAGTTTAAATATTTCAATAAAATCTTTGATTGCACTAACAAATTCCGATTCGCTAGTATATTGTCCTTCCAATGAAACTTCATTGGTAAATATTTCCATATTTAAATACCAAAAAGTCTTTCAAAATCTTTGGATGTCTGATCAAAGAAGTCATCTGGCCATTCTTCGATACCACCATCTGATTGTACGGGTATTTGCACAACTGGACTTTCTAAATCGTTTTGAAAATATAGAATACTTAGATCTTCTGAATCAATTATTTTGTCAAGTACTGCTATGCGTAAACCATTTAAAATATGATCGCTGTGGGACTCAACTAAAACCTGTACTCCACAACTACTAACTTTAGCGAGGAATTTAGTTAACTCAGATTGCGCTCTTGGATGTAGATGTATTTCGGGATTTTCCACGATTAATATTTCACCTTCTTTGGCGATTAATCCTGAAACGATAATTGGTAGAACGCTATGAAATCCAAAGCCTACATTTGCAGGTTTAAACCGATCCTTTGATGCACTTGTATTAAATAGTAATTCTAGAACACTGCTTTTTGAACTAGGTATTTCAAGTTTTGCACCACCGAAGATTTTACTTAGCCATGCTTCTGTCTGTGTAATAAGGGTTTTCGCATCTTCACCTAAGCAGAGTCTATCATCAACTAAATCATCTTGTTTTTTATAGAGTAAATTAGCTGTAAATTCACCTCTTGCCCCAACATTGGGGAATTTATCTAGAGTTGATTTAAGATAAAAGTCTTTTGGTCCAATGCGATCGGCAGAGATGTAATGAATAAAATTAAAATTTAAAACAGATTCAAAAGGTGACACTAGCGTTTCAAGTACTTCGTTTATATGAGTGAAATTAAATTTACTAGGAACTAAATTTAATAAGTTTGTAAAAATAGTTAAATTAAAATCTTTTCTATATAAAAAATTTTCTTGACGTTCACATCGAAAAACTATTTTATTATCAAATAATGTATTAAAAATCAATTTTTCAAATCTAAATTTTGCTTCGGAATAAAAAGTTAACTGTGGAATATATAATGTCATTTCATCATCATTTTCAATAAAACAATATTCAAAATATCCATTTCCTAAGTTTACAGATTTATAATAATATTTGAATATTATTGGTTTATCTTTTATCGTATCTTTATTCCGAACATCGTCAAAATTATTTAAATTAACACAACTACCATTCAAAAGGATTTTACTAGTACTTTCATCATGCTCGATAGATTGTCTCATCAGTAACAATGATTGAAGTAAAGTTGATTTACCTCTGCCATTAATACCTGTTAATAAGGTTAACTTCCCTAAAGGGAAAGACACTCTATTTTTAAAACACTTGAAATTTTCTATTTCTATTTGAGTTATCATTTTATATCTCCTAGAATTTCCTGAGCTAGGTTGAATCTACTAATAACTTTAGCCTTACTACTAGTAGCATTTTTTACAGAGTCTAAATAATCTGCATTTTTGATAAGCCTTTCAAAGTTATCGATGATTTGTGTTTTATGTTGTTTTAAAAACAAATCTTCTTTAATAGAGAAGAAATAAGCTACTGACTCAAAAATTGCAATGCTGATTTTCCCTCTAGTTTGATTCGTAGGCAAACGAAAGTTTCTCTTACCAAAGAACTCATAAGTAATATTCATAACTCTTTGAAAATCATCTTTTAAAGACTCAATTTCTGATGACTTCATTGTATTTATCTTTTTCATTGCAGTTTCTAGAAAATTACTCATATCACCTTGATAATCTTTTTCATAGTCAAAAATCCTAAAAGCCAGATATCTTAAAACTGCTTCCCTATCTTTCATTCTCTTGGGTGAAATACCTTGATTAATCGCAACTTTAAACTCATCTGACTCAGCTAACTCTTTAAGTAACTGTGTGGATTTACCTAAAAATATACAATTTCGTACTTCTTGACGTTGTAGATTAGTTCCACCTGTATTAATCCTATTGAAAATATCATAAACAACCTTAGAAGGAACCGATGGTCTAATTACATAAAGGTTAAGTTTCTTATCCTCAATTTTTGTTTGATAGTCTCCCGATAGATTTTTCAAATCAGAGAAACTATACCCATTTAATTTTTTAAGTGCCTCTAATCCCTGAAGCTTAAATCCATTATTTACAAATTCATACAAAGTGCTAGTGCGTTGTAGTCCATCAACAACTATATATTTTCCCTCTCTTGTTTGATTGACATAAAAGGGAGGTATGGGGAAATTTAAAATAACTGATTCAATAAACTTACTTTGTTGCGTTCTTTCCCAAACCAGATTGCGCTGAAAATCAGGCTCAATAATTAGCTTGCCATGATCATATTTTCGCATCAACTCGAAAACAGTTTGAGGGTCTTCACGAATATCAATATCTGCTTCAGTAGGATCGTAAGGATATAGCCCTTCTTCACCTTGATCTTCTTCTAAGGTGTCATCATCCGTTTCTATTATCTCGTTTTCATTATTTGCTTTTTTTTTGGTGTCTGTTGCAATCATAAATTTTCTATGATTTTAATCCGTAAACCTATTCGATTATATCTTACCAGTTTGAACAATTATTATCGCCTCTCAGCTTACAATAGTTGCATTGCCATAGCATACAATATCAATAATCAATCAGCAATTAATCTAATTGAAGAAAACCCATCTCGCTATGCTGAAGCTATGAAAGCGATCGCCCTTAACGCTGATGAAGAAACTTCTTACGAACTATTTGGAGCCGATGAAGAGCAAATTGATGATATCGAAATGCTCTATCGTGCCATGTATCACAAAATTGGTAACGAAATAGCAGTACTGCGATCAATATCCTATCGCTTGCTTAAGAGAATGGAAGGAGAACACCCTCTTGTTAAGGAAATTGTCAATGACCTTGAAAAGTTACAACAGGGCATCGCTAGTCAGAGAGCCAATGAAAAAGCAGCGATCGCACAGGTTTCCCATAGTAACTACAAACAGCTAATAGAAATTGTTTCTAAGACTGCTCACGATATTTCTGATGAAGTAAACAATCAACTCGCCGTAATTGAGTCTAAAACTCGCCGCGCCATGCGTAAACTTACGGCTGAAAACCCCCAATATCAACAGTTTGAAAAATTTCTTTTACAACTAAAGATTACCCCAAAAGCTATCAACGATCTTAAATCCATATCAACGATTAAGATATTTGCGGCGTGTATGTCCGCAAAGCCAAACAAGCTGCATTTCTCAAGTCAGAAAAAGGAGTTGAACTCTATGTGCGGACTGGAAACTCTACGCGATCGCTCAGTGTGCCAGAGATTTATGACTACCTGTAAACATCCATCAGCAAACTATTGTAGGTAAACCATGATCTTTATGAGAATGTTAGTTTTTAACTAAAATTACTGCTTACAGCAATTTAAACACTTACAAGCTGAGAAACCGATCGCAATGGTTCTAATAATATTCCTAAAATCTTATCCACTTCGCTAATGTAGTATTCGATCGCATCAATCTGGACTAAATTTTTTTCTAGTTTAATAAACCGCCAATTCGTGCCACTAGTAACAACTCCATAAATAATTGGGATTTTGTTATGATGTTGTTCGTTAAAGATTTGCGCCGCCACCATCGCCGCAATACATTGACCGACACCACCAAAAATATCTTCTCGCTTTGCCTCAATAATAATCACTACAGGAGATGTGATTTCTAACTGTTCTTCAGAACTGCTCAATAAAAAATCGCAAAACCCTGTCAATCCGCGATCGCGATCGACCGTAAACTCTGAACCAGAAAACAATGAAATTTTATAATTCAATTGGCGACGCACTTCCCCCAATACCTGAGCAATGATAAATTCCGATCTTGCTTTTTCAGTACCAACGGCGATCGCAAAGGATAGGTTTTCTTGTAGCAGTGTCGTCAAGATTTGGGAAGGTGCAACTTTAGCTGTATTTGCAAAAAGATTTGTCTTTTCGTCAATGGTTAACTGAAAAGCTTCTTTGACTTTACTAAAGGTGAAGTCACTGTATGCCATAAAAATCTACATTGTTCGTAATGCTCTTATTTTACTTGTTTTGCGATCGCTAACATCTGTTTACCCGTGATGAAATGAAATCGCGATCGCGCTAAATGTAAAATAGGGTTAGCTCACATACTCGTGAAACCATGCCCGTACCCGTAGAACAGTTACTCAATTCCGAAATCCTGAAACCTGCCCGTTATCTTGGCAATGAGTTTGGCGCAGTGCATAAGCCTTGGGATCAGGCGATCGCTTGGTGTTGATGAGTAACCACGAAGCATAATTAAGATCTATAAATATCTTTATCATTTCATGTTATTTTTTAAGCATTTTCAAGTTATAGTCATAGATAATTCTCAAAACATCAACATACAAGGGGTGATCAATTTATGTCTAATGACGCTCTAAAGCCTGATATCCATGCAATTCAGAAATCTGTAGTTGATGTTTTGACACAAGTTCGGGACTTGATGAAGTATGCTAGTCAAAGGTTATACTGAGAATAGCATTATGTTATGTGGGATGAAAAATAAAAACATCGTCTAGCATTTGTTGCACTGTAAATAAGCCATTGAAAAAAATTCCTACTGAAAATCTTGAACGAATTGCGATCGCTGCTTCAGCAATTGGGGCAATTGTCTGGGCTTTTTCCAGTCAGGCTGTTTACGCTGCCATGCCTATAACTTTTGCGCTATTCCTAAATCTTGTTAACCGTAACGAAGATATAAAAAAGCAAACCCAAAGCAATGTAAAGATTTCTGTAATAAATAATGTTTTGGCTAAAATTGGTGTAGCAACGACAGACATCTCAAACTTAACCACCCAAGTAGCAGTCCTAGATGAAAAATTAAAGGATGTATCTATAAATTTAGGCAATCATCACGAACAGACGCAAAATAACTTTGATTCGCTAAGCTCTCAACTAGAAGAACTTCCCAATCTAAATGAGCGTATTGCAAGCTTAGATAAACAATTAGGCAACGTATCTATAAACTTAGGCAATCATCAGAAACAGACACAAAATAACTTTGATTCGCTAAACTCCCAACTAGCAGAACTTCCCAATCTAAATGAGCGTATTGCAAACTTAGATGACAGAGTGAGAACAGTATTCATAAATCTAGGAAATCATCAAGAGCAGGTTCAAAATAACTTTGATTCATTAAACTCTCAACTAGAAGAACTTCCTAATCTAAATGAGCGTGTTACAAGCTTAGATGACAGAATGAAGACTGTATTCATAAATCTAGGGAATCATCAAAAGCAGGTTCAAAATAACTTTGATTCATTAAACGCTAGAATAGAAAAGATTCCAAACTTAACTAATCAAGTTGAGGATCTATCTGACAAGTTTAATGATATATTCATAAATTTGGGCAATCATCAGCAACAGACTCAAAACAACTTTGCTTCATTATTTTCTAGTATAGAAGATATATCAGATTTATCCAAAAAATTAAATGTTTTACATGAGAAATTAGATGATGTATCTATCAATCTAGGTAACTCTAATCATCAAAATCAAAATAATTTTGATTCTATATATGCAAAAATTGAAATTATTCCAGATTTAATTAACCAAGTTAAGGATTTAACTAATGGATTAGAAAATATATCCATTAATATAGGTAATTCTAATCATCAAACTCAAAATAATTTTAATTCACTAAATTCTATAATAAGAAAACTTACAGATTTAACTAAACAAGTTGAAGACTTGAACGATAAATCAAGAAATTTGGATATTAATCAAGGTAACCTTCAGAAACAAAGACAAGAGAATTTTGATTCATTAAATTCTAGAATAGAAAAATTATCAAATTTAACCGAAATAGTAGAAAATTTAATTAATAAAATAAGTAAACTGGAAGATGATACTAACAATAACTTTAATGAGACAAAGAAAATACTTAATCAAATTGAGCCTCATAGATATGAGTTAATTTATGGTCGTCCTGCTATTCGATCTAAATTATTAAGCGCATTAAGTGAAGCTAAGCAAACTTTGATTATGGTATGTCCTTGGATTAGTCAAAATGCAGTTAATCCAGATCTGCTACATCACATTCAACAAGCATTACAGAACAACAATGTTACAATACATATAGGATGGGGAAATCTCTATGATATAAATTCAGCAAAAAAGTCTGCTCAAGTATTGTTGGCTAAAAGTGGCTACAATGCTTTTAATAGCTTACAAAGACTTCAGTGTATTCAATTCAAGCTATTAGGAACTCATGAAAAATTTTTAATATGTGACGATAAATGGGCGCTAATTACAAGTTATAACTTTTTATCTGCAAGTGATTTTATGGGAGTTAACGGAGAGAGAGAAATTGGATTACTAACTTATGACAAAAATATTATTAAAGAGTTGAAGGATCACTATGAAAAATCTCCAGAGCATCCTTTCCCCTAAATCTCAATTTAAATTAATTTGTGTTTAAAATTTAAATTTTTAATCAAACTCTAAACCCATGACAAAACTAACCCTTGATTTACAAACCTCAGCCGAAGTATTAGGCACAACCCCAGATCATTTTCTAGCATGGCTACAAAGTGAACAACCTAGCGGCATCATTACACTAGACACACAGCCCCAAGTATCTATCTTTACTCTTGCTCGTATCCTTGACACAACAGCCCAAGAGTTACTTAATTTACTATCAATTTCTAAAGACAAAGATCTATTAGAACCACAAGTAAACTCATCAACGCAGGAAACAGATACAGAAGTTCCCATTTGGGAAAGTTTTACAACCTTTGCCCAATCTATCCCTCCAGAAGTTCTTGATCGCTTACCTACCGATGGAGCAGCTAATCACGATCATTATCTATACGGTTCACCAAAGCAATCTGCATAGATTATGAAACAAATTTTTGTCGATACTTTCTACTGGATTGCCTTATGTAATCAGCGCGATCAATGGCATCAACAAGTTGTCAGTTTCAGTCAGCAACTAAAAGGAGTAAAGCTAGTAACTTCTGACGCAGTACTCAATGAGTTGCTTAACTACTACGCGCAGTTTGGCTCAGAAATGCGCTTAGGCGTTTCACAAAGAACTAGAGAAATTCTCAGAAATAAAAATATTCAAGTCATAACCCATACTAGAGAAGTTTTTATTGAAGGACTAGATCTGTATGCTAATCGTCTTGACAAAGGCTATAGTCTCACTGATTGTATGTCAATGATCATCATGGATCGTCTCAAAATCACAGAAATATTGACCCACGATAAACACTTTACTCAAGAAGGTTTTCTAATATTATTTCAAGGAGAGAGAAATGTCTAAACCTGTAGACTATTCACAAATACTCAAAAAAGTAGTCTATGACGCTACTATCCATCAACCAAGCATACAACCAATTAAACTTTACCCAGTCTGCGATCTAGAATCTGGTCAATTTGTTGTTCTTGCCACAGGCTTTGATAAACAAAAATGGGTGGATTTTGTCGTATTTCATGCGCGACTTATCGAAAAAGACAACAGCGATCGCCAAGTCATCATCGAAGAAGACAACTTTGAGGAAGGATTAGTTAATACACTAATCGAAGCGGGAATCAAGAAAGAAGATATCATCACCAGTTGGCAAGCTAATAGTTATTCTATAGATTTACAAAAATGAACAACAAAAAACTTGATAGCTTTCAATTTAATCATCAAGTCTTTAGCGTTACCAGTCTAACCAAAGAAGATACAGAAGATAAGACCTATTGGCTTCATAAAAGTCCCCGTGATCGCCTAATTGCCTTGGAATATTTACGACAGATAATGTATAGCTATGATCCAAATACCACAAGACTTCAGAGAGTTTTTGAGATTGCTCAATTACCACCACGTTGAATATTTGCTCGTTTAGATCTTGAGAATCTTCCCTAAAACATATGTCTCCAATAAAATCTGTAAATAAATAACCCAATGCAAAACTTTGTAACTCAATCATTACAAGACCTAGAGCAACAAGTCCCCGTTATCAGCGATAAGGTATTAGTGGATTTGGTTAATGGGATTCAAGTAAATGATGACCTGATCCGCTTTCGCCAAAATCGGGGCTTTATTGGACGCTTGTTTGATGGAGTTACAGGCAGCGATCGCCAAATCCTAATTGACACCAGTTTCAATGTTGGCATGAAATCCCTACATCAATGGGTATTAGCCCTAGCCGATAATCTGCGAATTAGTAACATTGCCCTCGAAATCATGCAAACAAAGCTATTAGAAACCCGTAACGCTCTTCGCAACTTTAGAATTAGCTGCATTGCCTGAAGAAGCCCGTCTTCAAGATCCCGCTAAAATTGCCTTTGAGCTATGCCGCCGCGATTACGATCTCATTGGGTGCGACATCCACTTGATAACCCGTTACTGTGTAAAGATTCTGACTTTCTCTAATTCAGAAAATAATTTTTGAATGAATTTAATAAAAGGTTTGCTAGGCAAGGATTTCGCTAATTTGAGAAGGTAGCATATGAAGGTCGCACCTCTTCATATGCTACAAATGATGATTGTAACTAATCGCGATCGCGCAAATGTAAAACAGGTTTAGGTAAAATAGGCATAGCTCAAATCATCAAAAAACTCTATGCCCGTACCCGTAGAACAGTTACTCAATTCCGAAATCCTGAAACCTGCCCGTTATCTTGGTAACGAGTTTGGCGCAGTGCATAAGCCTTGGGATCAAGCGATCGTGCGCTGGTCGCTCACCTATCCTGAAATATATGAGGTGGGCGCGTCCAACTTGGGACATATCATCCTGTATAGCATTATCAATTCTCAAGATGGTCAGCTATGCGATCGCGCCTATTTGCCTGCGCCCGATTTATCCGCAAAACTCCGCGAAACTCAAACAGATTTATTTGCGGTCGAGTCCAAGCGATCGCTGCGGGAATTTGATATTTTAGGATTTAGCCTCAGCTACGAGCTAGGCGCAACCAATGTATTGGAGATGTTCGATCTTGCCAATATTCCCATGACATGGCAGGAACGCAGTGCAATGAGTATTGCAGAATGTCCTTTGATCTTTGCAGGGGGACAAACTGCCACATCTAATCCCGAACCCTATGCCGACTTTTTTGATTTCTTTGCCCTTGGTGATGGCGAAGAATTATTACCTGAAATTGGGGAAGTTCTCAAAACCTGTAAATTAGCGGGTAAAGCTCGCTGCGAAACCCTCCTAGCCCTTGCCAATGAGGTCGATGGGGTTTATGTGCCAGAGTTTTATGATATGGATGAGCGCACAGGTGCAGTTACTCCTAATCGTCAGGATGTCTCACCCCGCGCCCTGCGCCGTGTTGCCACCCCGATGCCAGAGCATAGCATTGGCTTAGTTCCCCTAGTGGAAACCGTTCACGACCGCCTAGTCATCGAAATTAGACGCGGATGCACTCGCGGCTGTCGCTTCTGTCAACCAGGGATGTTGACCCGTCCCGCCCGTGATGTGGAACCTGAGAAGGTGGTGGATACCATTGAGAGAGCAATTAGGGAAACTGGCTATAACGAGTTCTCATTGCTTTCTCTATCCTGTTCCGATTATCTAGCTTTGCCATCGGTGGGCGTACAGATTAAAAATCGATTCAAAGATGAACACGTTACGCTCTCTTTACCTAGTCAAAGGGTCGATCGCTTTGATGAGAATATTGCCCATATGCTCCGCAGTGGTGATGGTCGCCAGCAGGGACTAACCTTTGCTCCAGAGGCAGGGACTCAGCGCTTGCGCGATGTGATTAATAAGGGCTTGACCGATGAAGAGCTATTGCAAGGTGTGAAAACTGCCTATGTTGAAGGTTGGGATAAGGTAAAGCTCTATTTCATGATTGGCTTGCCGACAGAAACCGATGAGGATGTGATTGGCATCGTCAATACGGTGGAATGGCTGCAAAATGAATGTTCACAAAAGGGCAGGAAGAAGATTTCCTTTAACTTGACCATTTCCAACTTCACACCCAAGCCCCATACGCCTTTTCAGTGGTTCACGGTTTCTAGTGGCGAGTTTGTGCGGAAGCAGCAATTACTTCGCAAGGAATTTCGCCGCTTGAGTGGAGTGAAGGTCAACTACACGGAAGTTCGCATTAGTGCGATGGAAGACTTTATTGGGCGAGGCGATCGCCGCTTGGGTAAGGTGTTGCATCGGGCATGGCAATTGGGCGCAGGGTTTGACTCATGGTTTGAAAATGCAGAAAAAGCTTTCGGGGCATGGACTCAGGCGATCGCCGAAGCTGGTCTAGTCTGGGATACACCATCGTTGAAAATGACCGATCCTCTGCCTTGGGATCATATTGACACGGGTATTGATAAGCAATGGCTAATCGAAGATTGGGAAAGGGCGATCGCCGCGCAAGTTGTACCTGACTGCTCCTTTGGCGGTTGCTCCCATTGTGGGGTATGCGGCCCTGAATTTGGACATAACGAGGTGATTCCACCACCCGAAGTACCACCAATTTCGTTAGAAAAGCCGATCATTCCGCCCAGAGTTCAGCGTATTCGCTTGAAGTTTGGCAAGCTGGGCGATATGAGTTTAATTTCCCACTTGGATCTCTATCGATTCTTCCAAAGAGCGGCGCGGCGAGCAGCCTTACCCGTTGCCCATACAGAAGGGTTTAACCCACTGCCCCGCATTTCCATTGCTAAGGCTCTGCCCTTGGGTCAAACCAGCAGTGCGGAGTTTGTGGATTTTGAATTAACCAAGGTGATTCCTGTTGAGGAGTTTCAAGAACGCTTCAAACAGGAACTTGATGCCGACTTGCCGATCTACGCGATCGCGGAAGTGCCTGTAAATGCCCCATCTTTAGATGCGATGCTAGAGGTTGCCGAATATACGCTCACCTGTGCTTTCGTCACGCCCAAGGAGCGCAATGCGGCGGATATTATGGATATGCTCGAAGGCGCAAGTTACTGTGTGCTGGCGGCAACTTCGATTCAAATGCCGAAGAAGTCTAAGTCAGGGCGCGATCAAATGATTGAATTACGCGATCGCCTATTCACGATTAACGTAATCAACCCTGATCCCGAACTGCCCACGATTCACTTTATGGGCAGTTGCAAGCCTGACAGCAATCTCAAACCTGAGTATGTGATTTATATGATGAATAAATATTTAATGGGCGAAGATGAGATTAGGTTAGTCAAGGTTCACCGTGAGTCAATGCGCTAATCTTGAAAAATTCTCTAAAAATTTTAGAAGTGCTGATTTGCAGGGCTTCTAAAATTTTCATGATTTGGTTAAAAAATCAAAAGGCAAATAAATAATAAAAATGTAGCAAACGGTCAAATTAGTGCTATAAATTTCGCAACCAAACAGCAAGCTTAGCGAGCTACATAAACTATATAAAATAGTGAGTGCCAAAATCAGCCGTCCACAGCTTGAGTTTTTATGGCATGGTCACGAGGTGATTTCTTAAATGGAGAGCAACAACATTCGTAGTAATAGCGCGTATGAGCAGACCCTCGCGGGAGTCACTAAAGACTTATCGGATCTGCGTGCCAATATTCTGGGAAAACTCAGCCGTGAGATTTTAATTTTACAGGCTCAAAAAAACGCCCTCACCGATGATATTCAAAAACTTCAGTCTCAACGCAAAGAGCTAGAAGTCTTGACCGTAGCTCAACAGGGGATGAGCCAACAGGAGATCCAGCGCCAACAATGGATTGAACAACTTGCTCAATCCATCACTTATCATCTTAAAAATGATGTGATTGTCACCAACTCCAAAACCCTTAACGATCATTCTGCCAACTTTGAGCAACTGATGCTCAATCTTGACAATGCCATTCGCTCCACATTTCAATCTTTGCAGCGCGATGTCGATACTTATCAACGCGATCTTGATGATCAAATGCAGCGTATGTATGGCCAGCGACAACAGGGCGAGCTGATGCTAACGGCATTGGTGGAGCGCATTGATGAATATTTGCGGCGATCGGGGGGGGGCTATGGCAGCACGGGGCTAAATACCCCCCCCATTCCACCGCCGCCCACCTCTAGTTTTGGGGCAGGGACTAATATTGGTATCACTAGCCCCACCTATAGACCCAATGGCAGCAGTGATTATAGCCAGTTGCAGGTTCCTAATTTTAACGGTAATGGTGGACGCTATCGCCCATACGATCGCTATGGTAGCGATACTGACAGTACTACCGCCTTTGTTGATGACCCCACAGAAGCGATGGAACCTGTGGATGAGCCTATGCCAGCCGCCGAAAAAGCTGGACTGAGTGATTGGTGGTCTGGTTTCCTCCTTGTCTTAGGCGCATCAGTGGTACTGTCCTTCCAAAATATTTTGGTGAGGGTGATTTTTTCTAAATCTAATATTTTAGGTCTGTTTACCTTCGGTGGTCTGATTAAGCCTAGTGTATCCAATTCCTTTATTTTGCTACTGCTGAGAATGTTGTTTGCTGCACCCATTATGTGGTTTGTGGCAAAGGCGATTTTTAAAGTTGACGTGGTGCGCGATTTTCAGCAGCTTTTACTGCCTAGTCGCCGCTTACTGTTTTGGCGGGTTGCCTTTAGCGCTCTCCTGCAATTTGCCTCTTTTGCCTTTATTTATGTGGCTTTAGGTATCTTGAATCCAGGATTAGCAGTCACCTTATTCTTTATTTTCCCAACGGTGACGGTGCTGATGGCTTGGTTGCTCTTTGGCGATCGCCCTAGCAATGATCGCTGGATTGTGATCGGTGTGATCTATTTGGGGATCATGCTCACTTACAACATTTTTGGGGTGAATAAGCCCGATACGTGGGGCGTAATTGCGGCAATGCTCTCAGGAATTGCCTTTGCAGGCTATATCATTACCTCCCAAGCCTGCTTCAAGCAGCTAAACCCCGTTTCCTTTACATCGATCAATTTTGCAATTATTCTGCTGCTGTGCTTGGGGACATTGCCCTTTACACTATCGGAGATCGCCCTCAGTGGCAACTTAGTATTTATGTGTTTCTTGGTTGCACTCACCACCCTTGGCGGCTATCTGCTCACCAGTTTTGGTACAAAGCTAATGGGGGCAGCACAGGCATCGATCGTCAGTGCCAGTGGTCCTGTGTTTACGACCTTTTTGGCATTTATACTGCTGGGCAATCAGTTAAGCCCTATCCAAATGCTTGGAGTGTTTCTAGTGACTGGAGGCGTGGGAATGCTGAGCTTGCAAAATTTAAAGAAAAAGCCTGCGAAGTAAGTAAGACCTAATCACTGTAGGATTTAAACAAGTGGTGGCGCAATGCGCCATCATTTATTTAATTAGACTATAAAAAACTAATACCTATGACTATTTCGGCTGACGATATTAAGAAATTAAAAAAAGAAGTGGGAATTGCGGCGGCTCAGAAGGTGCAGTCTGGCATGGTGGTGGGCTTGGGTACTGGCTCCACGACAGCCTTTGCCATCGAAGAACTAGGACGCAGAATTGCATCGGGCGAACTAACGGATATTGTGGGGATTCCCACCTCTTTCCAAGCTTCGGTGTTAGGTAAAAAATATGGCATTCCCATCCGTAGCTTGGATGATGTCGATCGCGTGGATGTGGCGATCGATGGCGCGGATGAGGTTGATCCAGCCAAGACCTTGATCAAGGGTGGCGGCGCGGCACATACCCGCGAGAAAGTAGTTGACTCCCTTGCTTCATTATTTATTGTGGTGGTGGATGAGTCGAAATTAGTCGATCGCCTTGGTTCCACCTTTGCCGTGCCTTTGGAAGTATTACCCATGGCGATCGCCCCTGTGACCAGAGCCGTGGAGAAGCTTGGTGGCAAGCCCGATTTGCGGATGGGTGTCAAAAAGGATGGTCCCGTCATTACCGATCAGGGCAATATGGTTTTGGATGTCACCTTTGAGGTGATCGCGGATGCGGCGAGCCTAGAGCAAACCCTCAACAATATTCCTGGAGTCGTGGAAAATGGCTTGTTTGTTGGTGTTGCCGATGTGATTTTAGTTGGCGAATTTGTCGATGGTCAGCCCCAAATAAGGGAAATTGTCTAATATCTTTAAGTGTGAAGCGTCCTTAAAGCCCCAAAAGATCGAAGTTTTTGCCCAGCAATACTTTTGATCTTTTGGGGAACAATAACAGCAAATTTAGATTTGACTAACACCGATGACTACACTGCAACCCCAAGCAATAATTCAAAAGCGTTATCAATTAGAGCAACGTTTGGGGCAGAATGCAGGTCGCGAAACTTGGTTAGCACAGGATTTAGAGCGTGGGCAAGAGCTAGTTGTAGTTAAGTTTTTAGCCTTTGGCGGCAATGTGCAATGGGATGACCTGAAACTGTTTGAACGGGAAGCGCAAATTTTACAGCAGCTAGATCATCCAAGGATTCCTAAATATCGTGATTATTTTGCGATCGATGGGCAGAATCTCTGGTTTGGCTTGGTGCAAGAATATATTGCGGGTGTTTCCCTCAAGGATTGCGTTAGTAATGGTCAGAAATTTAGTGAAACTCAAGTTCAGAAAATGGCGATCGCTATTTTAGGCATTCTCAGTTATCTCCATGAACTTAACCCGCCAGTATTACACCGTGATGTCAAACCCAGCAATTTGATTTTGTCAGGAGACATCAACAGTGATGGGCAGATTTATCTCGTTGATTTTGGCGCAGCCCAGGATCGCGCTAGTATTGAGGGTAAATCTTTTACGGTGGTGGGAACCTATGGCTATGCCCCGATGGAGCAGTATGGTGGTCGGGCGGTCGCTGCTTCCGATCTTTATGCCTTGGGTGCGACCATGATTTATTTGCTCACAGGGGTAAACCCTGCGGACTTACCGCAAGATGAAGATTGTCGGATTATGTTTCGCGATCGCACCAGCGCTAGCTTGCATTTAGTGAAATGGATTCAGAACCTAATTGAGCCTAACGTCAAAAAACGCTATCCCACTGCCAAAATCGCCCTCGAAAAACTCCACCAAAAGGAATTAATTGCCGCCCCTGCACCCCGCCCGACCCCTTTAAGAACCCATCTGCCGCAGCGATCGCGGCGCATCTATCCTCCCGAATATACCAAAATTCAACTTGAGGAAGAAGCAGGAAAATTAAAAATCATAATACCATCGCACCCCTTACCACTGTTCATTTTGCTATTAGTGATGGGCTTAATCACTTTAGTATTTGGTAATGTGACTGGCTATTTATGGGCGATTATGCTATTTGGTTCGGTAGGTTTACTATGGCAAGTAATTTTTACGATAGTTTCGCTGTTTCTGCTCCAAAAGTTACTTAATACCCTAACCAAAACCAGTTTAGAAATTAATGATTTAGGAATTACTTTAAGTAGATCTATTTTTGGTAGATGCTATTGGAGTAAGAAATCTCAGAGTCCAAGGGAGTCATTTTATGCTGAGCCTGAATGGATCATGATGCAAAAGCATCTAAATAATAATTTTTTTGGTTGGTTAATTTGGTTAAGTAGTTATAAAAATGATGATAATTCCATTAAATCTAATGTCAAATTATTTATTGGCGAAGATCACTATCTGCTATCTACTAGAAATATGCGCCCCACAGAAGTTAATTGGCTAATTGATGTGATTAATAATTTCCAGCGAAATATTTAATTCATGTTACGCAGAACGCAAATGATGAATCTCCTGCTGCTAGCCAAGCAGGGCAACCATGGGGGAGCCTTACCTGCCTAATTCATGTTTTGTTGTAGGGGCTGTGGATGGTGCGTGCCAGCCCGAAACCTTAGCGGCGATCGTTATAGGCGGTGACGAGCGAAAATGTGCTTCTATCTTACTGCGATGTGCTGCTATCCCGCTCTTGTGTGTCCTGAATTTGATTTCCTTAAGTTTTCTAACCCCGCATTCCTTATAAGCTTGACAATACTTTCACAATGTGTTCTCACTAATGCTAGCTAATTTGTAGATTTGCCAATGCGGTAGGTTTTGACTTTTCAGCCACAGCAATTCCATGTTTTGCTGTACAAGCGGATGTGGATGATGAAATCTTTCATGTTTGAGTACTTCTTTGTCCTTTTCTGTAAATGCGACTTGCAGCATTTTCTCTTTCCTGATTTCTCTACTTCTCAGCTTGGTTTTATAGCAAATATTCGCATTCTCAAACCATGCAGAGTAAAAGCAAATATTGCCAGCAATAAAAGTATTGTGCGATACAACTGATACAAGCCAACTATATCAGGATTGATAAGCCCTAGCGTCAACTAATTAACACGAAAAAGTCGAGTAAAGGCTTAAGAATTTCGCCTTAGTTGAATGATCTAACATTATCAATTAACTATGCGTTAGTCCTCGTCAAAGCTTTACATACTCATCATTAATAGCTGCACCATCCTAGGGCTGATTTTTATATAATTTTCTGCAAAAGAACTCAAGAAATTGGAGGCATCAAAGTTTAATGAGCAGTCAAATGAATCGCCGCAAATTTATCGTTTATGGCTCTGCTGCCCTAGGCGTTAGTAGCTTAATCAAAGCCTGCGCCCCTGCTACGACTACCCCTACCGCCACCACCGCAGCGACAACTGCTGCTGCCACTACCGCCGCTTCGCCTACTGCCGCCGCCACTACTGCTGCCGCTACTGGTAACACGATCAAGGTTGGAGTCTTGCACTCCCTCAGTGGCACGATGGCAATCAGCGAAAAGAGCTTAGTAGATGCAACCCTCTTGGCGATCGAAGAAATTAACGCTGCTGGCGGCGTTTTGGGCAAGAAGATTGAGCCAATCGTGGAAGATGGCAACTCTGACTGGCCCACCTTCGCCGAAAAAGCGAAAAAATTGATCGAGCAGGATAAGGTCGTCGCTGTATTTGGCTGTTGGACATCGGCAAGCCGTAAAGCTGTTTTACCAGTATTTGAATCTAAAGATCACTTGCTGTTTTATCCCGTACAGTACGAAGGACAAGAATGCTCCAAAAATATTTTCTACACGGGTGCGGCTCCTAACCAACAGATCGAACCTTCCGTTGATTGGCTGCTCAAGAACAAAGGCAAGGAGTTCTTCCTTGTTGGTTCTGACTATGTATTCCCCCGTACTGCCAACACCATCATCAAGGCGCAATTGGAAGCTTCTGGTGGCAAGGTCGTGGGTGAAGATTACCTACCCTTGGGCAACTCCGAGGTTACACCAATCATTTCCAAGATCAAGCAAGCTCTTCCCAATGGCGGCGTAATTTATAACTCCCTCAATGGTGATAGTAACGTGGCTTTCTTCAAACAGATGCAAGGCGCGGGATTGACTGCTGACAAGTATCCTTCCATGTCAGTTAGTATCGCAGAAGAAGAAGTTAAGGCGATCGGACCTGAATTCTTGAAGGGACATTACGCCGCATGGAACTACTTCATGACCGTTGACAATCCTGCTAATAAGAAGTTTGTCGAAGCCTTCAAGAAGAAGTATGGAGCCGATCGCGTCACCAATGATCCCATGGAAGCAGGTTACATCGCTGTCAACATCTGGGCGCAAGCTGTCAAAAAGGCAGGCAAAGCCGACGATCTTGAAGCCGTGAGAATGGCAGCGCTTGGTCAAGAGTTTGATGCGCCTGAAGGCAAGGTGAAGATGGAAAATAGCCATCACTTGTCTAAGTATGTGCGGATTGGTGAGGTGACTGCGGATGGTCAATTTAAGATCGTCTTTGAAACCCCTTCAACTGTTGAGCCATTGCCTTGGAATCAGTTTGTTGCGGAAACCAAAGGCTATTACTGTGACTATTCCGATAAGTCTAAGGGCGGTAAGTTTAAGAAAGCTTAATTTTGCATGACGAAAGGGGTTAAAGGGGCATTGCTCTTTTAACCCCTTTCATTGCATGAAATCAAGATTTTGGATAGAAGTTGTGCATGGTGCAACTTTTATTCAAAATCTTGAGTTTTGATATATCTTCCTTTTTACCAAAACAGATTAATGATAGATAATCTCATACAGGGCGTGTTTAACGGTGTCAGTACAGGTGCTGTATTGCTATTGGCTGCCCTAGGGCTGGCGATCGTGTTTGGTCTGATGGGCGTGATTAATATGGCTCATGGCGAGTTGATGATGTTTGGCGCTTACACAACTTTTGTGGTGCAGAATATTTTCAAATCACTGGGTGAGCCTTGGTCAGATTTTTATATATTCGCAGCCCTGATTGCGGCATTCATATTCACGGCAGCGATCGGTTTTCTCTTAGAGAAGGGTGTGATTCGGTTTCTCTATGGTAGACCACTGGAAACCCTATTGGCGACTTGGGGCGTAAGTCTAATCATGCAGCAATTTGTTCGCAGCGTGAACTGGGTAATTTTGGCAGGATTATTAGTTTTTAGCATTCTTTATTTTGGTGGTGTTTGGGCTTTGCAAAGACGACCCAACTGGGATGCAATTAAAAATTGGGCGATCGCCGTTTTATTGCCCCTCACCCTCGCGATCGCAGGCAGTATGGGCGTATTCATGGCACAAATCTACAAAATTGCGGTGACTAAGCCTTGGTTTGGGGCGCAAAATGTGGATGTGACTGCTCCTAAATGGTTGCGTGGTGGTCTAGCGATCGGGACTTTGCAATTTCCCTATGTGCGCTTGTTTATTATTGTCTTAACGATCGCCTGTGTGATTGGCATTTACCTGTTTTTAGAAAAATCTCCTTGGGGTTTACGAATCCGCGCTGTCATGCAAAACCGTCAAATGAGTGCTTGCTTGGGCATCCCCACTAAAACCGTAGATGCGCTGACTTTTTCCATTGGTTCGGGACTAGCGGGTATCGCAGGTTGTGCGGTGAGCTTTTTGGGTTCTGTCGGTCCCAATACTGGACAAAATTATATTGTCGATACCTTTATGGTGGTGGTGGTGGGCGGTGTTGGTAAATTGATTGGCAGTATTGCGGCGGCATTGGCAATCGGGACAACTAGTTACTTAGTTGGCTCAGGCACTTTTACCAATATATTTGCTGGGATCAAGCCCCTTGTTGACTTTTTCACGTTTTTTGCAACTACGAGCATGGCAAAAGTACTGCTATTTGTATTAATTGTGGCGTTCTTGCAATACAAGCCTGCGGGGATGTTCCCGCAAAAAGGGCGCTCCGTTGAGCTATAGCTTTTGCCAGTTTAGAAATACCTTTAGAGATACAGAGATATAGAAAAGCATGATCGAAGATGTTTCTCAAGATGTTGCCAAACCTGAACCCAAGCCTGAGCCACAGACTTTGGCAGCGACCCCGTGGCGATCGCTTGCAATTGAAGCCGCGATCGTTGGTGCGATCGCCATCCTCCTTGTATTTGTAATTCCCTACACCCTCACCGCAACAGGACAAGCTTTTCGGATCACCATGTTAGGACGTTTTCTAGCTTTGGCGATCGTGGCACTGGGGCTAGATCTGATTTGGGGATTTACGGGGCTATTAAGTTTGGGACATGGGGTGTTTTTTGGCTTGGGTGGCTATGCGCTCGCCATGCACCTCAAGTTGCAATTTCCCGCCGATGCCACGCTCAAACTGCCCGAATTTATGCCCCTCTATGGCATTAACCAGTTACCTGCCCTTTGGCAGCCGTTTTTCTCATTTCAATTTACGGTTTTAGCGATCGTGCTAATTCCTGCGGCAGTGGGGGCAATTTTAGGATATCTAGTATTCCGTAACCGCATTCGTGGTGTGTATTTCTCAATTCTCACCCAAGCGATGACGATTATTTTCTTTAACTTCTTCAACGGTCAGCAGCAATATATCAATGGAACCAATGGACTAACGGATTTTAAAACCATCTTTGGTTACGAAATTAACGCCCCCGAAACCCAGCGCGTTTTTTATATGTTGACTGTTGTGTTCTTAGGGCTTGCCTATGCCCTCTGTCGGTGGCTCACTAGTGGCAGATTTGGCAGGTTACTGATTGCTCTCCGCGATGACGAAAACCGCGCTCGTTTCTCTGGCTACGATCCCACAGGTTTTAAAGTATTAGTATTTGCCATTTCTGCGGTTCTTGCAGGTATTGGTGGCGCATTATTCACCCCACAGACAGGCATTATTTCGCCCAAGTCGATGGATATTGCTCTTTCCATTGAGATGGTGATTTGGGTTGCGGTTGGTGGTCGTGCCACCTTGATTGGTGCATTCATCGGCACGCTCATAGTCAACTTTGCCAAAAGTATTCTCAGCGAACAGTTCCCCGAAATTTGGTTGTTCTTTCAGGGTGCAATGTTCCTGCTAGTGGTCATGGTACTGCCCGATGGTCTAGTCGGTTGGTGTCGCACTACTGGCATGGAATGGTTGAATCGGATGGTTAAGGGTAGACCTGTTGTGACTTATCCCAGTCTTGAATTAGATCCAGAGGTGCAAAGTGAAAGGGAAAATCCTAGAAATTGAAAATGTGACCGTTAGCTTTGATGGATTTAAAGCCATCAATAACCTTAATTTTGATATGGAGCAGGGTGAACTGCGGGTAATCATTGGTCCCAATGGTGCTGGCAAAACCACATTCCTCGATGTGATTACGGGTAAGGTCAAGCCCACCCAAGGGCAGGTCAGATTTAAGGGCAGAAATACGCGATCGCTGTCTGAGCATAAAATTGCCAGAATGGGAGTGGGGCGCAAGTTCCAAACCCCGCGTGTATATCTCAATCTCACACCTAGGGAAAATCTAGAGCTGGCCAGTAACCCTAATAAGAATGTTTTTTCTACCCTATTTCAGCCGCCATCGGTGGTAGAAAAACAGCGCGTCCTTGATTTGCTCAAAACGATTGGCTTAGTTCATAAAGCAGAAATGAAAGCCGAGTTTCTCTCTCATGGCGAAAAACAATGGTTAGAGATCGGGATGCTGATCGCCCAGTCGCCTGATTTGCTGTTAGTAGATGAACCTGTTGCGGGTTTGACTGATGAAGAAACCGAAAAAACAGGCGAACTGTTAATGTCTCTAGCCGAATCCCATTCCATTATTGTGATTGAGCATGATATGGAGTTTGTACGCCAAATTGCTCGTAAGGTAACAGTTTTGCATCAAGGCTCTGTACTTTGCGAAGGTGACTTTGAAGAGGTACAGAACGATCCGAGGGTGATTGAAGTTTATTTGGGACAGCAGGATGAGGAATAGCGATTAGCGATTAGCGATTAGCGATTAGCTTTTAGTAATTGGTGATTGGTGATTGGTGATTGACAAGTTTGAGAGCTAACAGCTAACAGTTAACAGCTAATGGCTAACAGCCAACAGCTAACAGCTAATGGCTAACAGCGAAATTAAAATAGAGGTAACTTATGGAAGAAATTAACGATCCGATTTTGCGGTTGAATAATTTGAATGTTTATTATGGTGAGAGTCATATTCTTCGCAATGTGGATATGGGTGTGGCTTCGGGCAAAATGGTCTGTCTAATTGGGCGGAATGGGGTTGGTAAAACGACTCTCTTGAAGACGATCATGGGACTGCTAAAACCGAGGGTGGGTGATGTTTCTTTTTTTGGGAAAGACATCACGCAACTTACGCCCGATCAACGCGCTAGGATGGGCGTGGGTTATGTGCCGCAGGGGCGCGAGGTGATGCCAAGGATGACGGTTAAAGAGAATTTGTTGTTAGGCCTAGAGTCTCATCCTGTCACACCTGCGGTGAAGCAAAATCTATTGGATATGGTCTATGAGCTGTTTCCTGTGCTTAAGTCGATGCTCAGTCGCATGGGTGGCGACCTTAGCGGAGGGCAACAACAACAGTTAGCGATCGCCCGTGCTTTGATGGGTCAGCCTAGGCTATTAATTCTGGATGAGCCAACGGAAGGGATTCAACCTTCAATCATTTTAGAAATTGAGGCTGCGGTTAAGCACATCGTGGCGAGTACGGGCATTTCTATTCTCTTAGTGGAGCAGCATTTACATTTTGTCCGTCAAGCGGATTGGTATTATGCGATGCAAAAGGGCGGCATTGTGGCTTCTGGGCAAACCTCAGAATTAAGTAACGAGGTAATTCAGAAGTTTCTGGCGGTTTAGAATTTTACTTTGTAAAAGCACAAAATGACATAGCCGTTTTGTGCTTTTGATGGGATTTTGATTAGCGCTTGAGGCGATTGATTTGCTCTTGTAGTTCGTCAATTTGGCGTTTGAGGCGATCGGCTTCCGATTCCTTTGGCTCCGATGGGCTAGAAACATCTACGGCTCCAGTGGTGTCGCCGCGCTTGTAATTGCCAGATTTGATACTGCGATATTCTTCTGATTCTGCCCATGCGCGGATGTAATGAACACGCTCAACGGGGAAAGGGTGACTGAGCATGGAGCCAGCCCCGAAGCCGTTGTAGAGCATGAATTTATAAATTTGATTGAGATTGTCTTTGTCGAGTTCTTGATAGGAATCTGATTGGCGGATGAATTCGGGCAGACTGAGTTCATGGGCATAGACAGAACTGCCGCCTGCAATTTTCATCATTGTGGAGAGGACGGTATCCAGTTCATCGGTGACTAGCAAGGCGGCGCGATCGCTGGATAGTTCGGCTTTGCGCCGCCATTCAAAAAAGGCATAAATTAAGCCACTGCTAACGATGCCTCCTAAACCAAAGGTCATTTCGCTAAGGGTGGAGACGACACTCATTACCCACATTGCCATTTGAATGAGGGTGGTGTGACCGCATTTGATGTGACCGAGTTCATGGGCGAGGACGGCGCGAATTTCGGCTTCCGATAATAAATCTAATAATCCTGAATTAATCACGATGTAGGGGTGATCTTTGCCGAGGGCGTAGCTATTGGCGATCGGATTTTGCGATACAAATAGGACAGGTTCGGGCTGAACATCGAGATCGGCAACACATTCCCGAAAGATGCGATGAATGCTGGCATATTGACGATGGCTGACCTGAATGCTATTGCCGATGTGATAAATCGTTTGGGGACGCTCATACATAAATTCCACAAACTTACCCGCCACCAAGTCAAACCCTGGGACGCTGCGGAGGGCTTGTTCGGCTTGGCGATCGAGGGGATGCCGAAAGGCTTCGCTAGAAATTCCTGTATAACGTGGCATGGGTTTTGATATCTAAGATATACATGATTTTCCCTATCTTATCGCAAAGTTATATCAGATGTTATTACATTTGCTTGCGATCGCCTAAAGCATCATCTCAAAACCTCTAAGCAATCTACTCTCGTACAATCTGCCCATGCTAAGTTAGCAATAGATTAAGACTAGGATTGCATCATGACAGCATCTGGAAAATTGTGAATATGAGGCGATCGCTGAGCAGGAACGTAATAAAAGCGAAAAACTTGCTGTATACCTAAGATCTCTAAGAGTCAATCCTGATGAAATTTAATTTGTAACAAAGAGCATCAGCATGATGCGTTAATCCTATTGGGGCGCTAAAGTATAAGTAGATACTTAATTTATAGATGATTTATGGAGTTACTTAGCGTGTCATCAACTGAACTCGCCAATATTTCTAACAAAATTTCTAGCAATATTTCTAGTAATATTTCCAGCCAAGCAATGGTATTGGATGCCAATTTAGATGAAGATTTAGAGCAGATCAAGACTAACGATCTGCACGTTGTGGAAACCTGTCCATTGCTTGCGCCCATAGAGATCAAAGCTGAGTTACCGATTACACCTGCGATCGCCAAGGTTGTATCCAGCGCCAGAAGTCGCATTCGTAATATCTTAAATGGCAGCGATCGCCGTTTATTGGTGGTGGTTGGTCCCTGCTCGATCCATGATGTGAAGGCGGCTAAGGAATATGCGTCAAAATTGGCAAAATTTCGCGATCAGGTGAGTGATGCCCTCGAAATTGTCATGCGGGTTTATTTTGAGAAGCCTCGTACCACCATCGGCTGGAAAGGGTTAATCAATGATCCCCACCTCAATGGCACATTTGATATTAATTTTGGGCTTCGCATGGCGCGGGAGCTATTGCTGGATGTGGCGAAATTGGGCTTGCCCAGTGCTACCGAATTACTTGATCCAATTGTGCCGCAATATTTAGCAGATTTGATCTCATGGACGGCGATCGGCGCAAGAACCACCGAGAGCCAAACCCATCGAGAAATGTCTTCGGGGCTATCTATGCCTGTGGGTTTCAAAAATGGCACAGATGGCAGCATTGATGTGGCAATTAATGCATTGCTATCGGCAAGGCAGCCCCATCGGTTTCTGGGGGTCAGCAATGAGGGACGCTCTAGTATTGTCACGACCACAGGCAACCCTGATGGACATATTGTGCTGCGCGGCGGCAAGCAAGGTCCAAACTATGACCAAACCCATGTGGAGGCGATCGCCCATCGTCTACGCGATCGCAATTTACTGCCCTTTATGATGGTAGATTGCAGTCATGACAATAGCGGTCAAGATTATAAAAATCAGCCCCTTGTGTTGCAAGATATCGCCGAGCAGGTGCGGAATGGTTCAGAATATATTGTCGGCATCATGCTCGAAAGCCATCTCAATCGCGGTAAGCAACCTTTGAAGGATTTGGCAAAACTAGAATATGGTAAGAGTATCACCGATGGCTGTATTGACTTCGAGACTACGGTTGACAGTTTAACGGCTCTCGCCAATGCCGTCAGAGAAAGGCGTTAATTGCCATCGTGGCGATCGCATTGCAAGGTAGGCTTGATCATAGTGACTATAGCAAAAGGAAACCTCCCGTGCTTTTATCAAAAGGCTTTGAAGTAGAAATCTATACCTCTACACCAACGGGGGATGTGGTGGGCTTTAGCGATCGCATTGTGGCGAATTTAAACGGGTTTGTGCGCGAACCCGACAGCCGCAATGTGGAATATATCACCCCACCATTTTATAAATATGAGCCGCTATTAACGGCGCTAGTGGAGCCAAGGCAGAAGCTGCGCCAATACCTGCGATCGCTCGGTGACTATACGCTGATGCCTGGTAGTACCCTTGCCCTCGGCGGCACAGATCGCTTCCATCGCTCCGACCCACTCAATCCTTATCATACTTACATCGAAAAAACCTATGGTACGGATGTGGTCACAGCCAGTATTCATATTAATGTGGGCATTCCCGACCTAGAACTATTGATTGCCGCCTGTCGGTTGATTCGCCTCGAAGCACCGCTATATCTTGCCCTCAGCGCCGCTTCCCCCTTCTTAAATGGTGAAGTTACAGGATTCCATTCTACCCGTTGGCAGATGTTTCCCAAGACTCCTAAATTAGTGCCATTATTCCAAGATCATCACCATTTTGTGAAATGGACAGAACACCAACTCCACCTAGGCACAATGCAGAATGTGCGCCATCTCTGGTCATCGGTGCGTCCCAATGGTGACAATCGTCCCTACAATCTCAATCGTTTAGAATTACGAATTTCAGATTTGGTGATCGATCCTGTGGCACTTTTGGCGATTACGGCACTATTAGAGATGCGGTTACATCAGTTTTTAGAGGCAGGCATTGGTTCGGCGCACGATCCTTTAGGGGCAAGTGCAACCAAATTTACTGCCTTTGAACTGGCGACGATCGCCGATGCCAATGAAGTCGCCGCCGCCAAGAATAGCCTTGATGCCCTATTAACCCATTGGCAAACAGGAGAACAGATCACGGCGCGGGAATGGGTGACGCAATTATTAGATGATCTGCGATCGCGTGCCAAGGATAGCGGCGTATGGTGTTTCCTATCACCACTACAGAAGATTTTAGACCAAGGCAATGAGGCACAGCGCTGGTTAGCCGCCTACCATAGCGGCATTTCTCCAAGGCAAATCATGACCGAGGCGATCGCCTCAGCCGAAAAGTTAGATTATGAACTTGCCGAAGCCCTATTGGTGGAATAACCTGTAGTATCCGCTTTAGCGGACGGCACAAACTAGCCCTGATGACTAGCATTGTTGACTAGCATTGGTGATCTAAACCGATCGCCTGCTGAATGTTATCCAAACTATAGGCATCAAGCTTTGCCACTAGCCCCTGCAAAATTTGCTTGATCATCATTGGTCCTTCATAAATTAAACCTGTATAAACCTGCACGATCGCTGCCCCTGCGGTGATCTTTTGCCAAGCATCTTCAGCGTTGAAAATGCCACCCACCCCAACGATCGGCAACTTGCCATCGGTCGCTTGCCAAATCAGGCGAATCACATCGGTGGCGCGATCGCGCACAGGTTGCCCACTGATACCACCTGCCTCATCCTTTACGGATTTACCTGTTGTTAAGTGAGTCGTGGTGAGTTGTTGCCGCGAAATAGTGGTATTCGTGGCGATGATACCTGCCACATGATGGGATTGGCTGGCTTTGACCACTGCAATAATATCCGCATCATTGAGATCGGGGGCAATTTTGACTAAAATTGGCTTATTTTCAATATTAATCGGCTGTAATTCTGCCAAAATTCCCAATAACTGCTCCTTCGCTTGCAAGTCCCGTAAATTAGGCGTATTCGGTGAGCTAACATTAACCACAAAATAATCACCAAACTCATAGAGCGATCGCAGACTTTCAGCATAGTCAAACCTAGCATCGGCAAGTTCGGTGATCTTGGACTTACCCAAATTAATGCCAAGGGGAATGGAAAGCTGATGATTTTGCAAATATTGCTGGAGATCATTAGCGATCGCCTCTGCACCGCGATTGTTAAACCCCATACGGTTTAGTACAGCGCGATCGCTTGGTAAGCGAAACAGCCTTGGTTGGGGATTGCCTGACTGTGCCTGTGCCGTAATCGTACCAACCTCCGCAAAGCCAAAGCCAAAATTTTCCCATGCACCGATCGCCTCAGCATTTTTATCAAACCCCGCCGCCAACCCCACAGGATTCGCAAATTTTAAATTCCAGAGGTTTTGTGACAGCCGCGCATCGCTATAGTAGAACATAGACTTAGCGATCGCTTGCAGTGTCGTAGATGCGCTAACCTGCTGACAGGTGGCGATCGCCAATTGATGAGCAGCTTCAGGATCTAACGAAAACAGGATCGGTTTAATTCCGTAGCGATAGGCAGAACTTAGCATTAGTTTGAAGAAGGTTTAAAAATTGTAAAGTAGCTAAGCCATTTTATCTTTTTCAAACCAAGTAATCACAAACCAAGTAATCACAAATCAAGTAATCACAAATCAAAAGGAAAATTTTATATGTTATGGCAATTACTTACCTCACCTCTTGATGGACTGCTCTGGATTGCAGAACAGATCGAAGAGCGAGCGACCACAGAATTAGAACAAAAGGAAAATCTTCAAAAACGTCTTACTACTTTACAATTAAAGTTCGATTTGGGTGATATTAGCGAAGAAGATTTTGTTATCCAAGAACAAGAGATTCTCGAAGCTATGGAAGTTGAGTTAAACGAACAAGGATAATAATTTAGAGTATAATTTAGAGTATAAATCACTCTAAATAACTGCTTTTAGTCCTTACGCAGAGGAATGTATTGACGTTTTTTCTTGACAGATGCTAAAATTCCAAGCATTGTTTTTAGAGACCATCTATTTCCCCTAAGAAGTAAAAAATCATGAAACAATTAGTATGTTTGTTTATAACGATTAGCCTAATGTTTAGCTGTTTGGGAATGCCTTCGACTGCGAATGCATCCATTCTTAACGTTAACACACCATATTTAATCGCTATTGAAAGGCAGAATAGAGCCGATGCAAAGTTAGGTGTTGAATTTGGCAAAAAAATTGATTTAAATAATACCAATGTCCGTGCATTTCAAATGTATCCAGGTTTATACCCCACATTGGCAAGAAAGATTATTCAGAATGCTCCTTACAAGAAAGTCGAAGATGTACTAGACATTCCTGGATTGAGTGATCGCCAAAAAGAAACTCTCCTAGCTAACTTTGACAACTTTACTGTTACAGAATTAGAATCTATCTTCAATGAAGGAGACGATCGCTTTAATAATGGTATCTATCGATAAGTTATTAATGATTAATCAATGATTAATCTTGGTAAAATTCACTGATTGGCAACTTGGTAATGCAGCAGTTTACTAACTCTAGGGTTAGCGAATTGCTGTATTTGCTTATATTTAATTTAGTCTTTTTCGTAACTCGATTAAATTTATCCCCCTGTAATTACGATTTATCTGTTAAAAATAAAATGGAAGTCAATGAAGTAATTAATAGTTACCATGCAGGTCGGCGGAATTTTGCGGGAATTAATCTTAGCAAAAGTGATATGAATGGAATTGACTTGAGTGACGCTAATCTGAGTGGAGCCAATCTCAATGAATCTAGTTTTTATGGCGCAAATTTGAGTAGGGCAAAACTCAATGGCGCTGATCTCAATGGGGCAAAGCTTTATCGATCTACCCTCGTGGGTGCAAATTTTAGTGGGGCAGACTTGGGGGAGGCGGATCTCAGCGAGGCAAATCTGAGTGACGCGATGCTCTATGGAGTAAATCTATACGGCGCAATTTTAAATAAGGCAAAACTGCCCCGCGCTAAACTCACAGGCGCGAACATGGGCAAAACAAAACTAAATCGCGCTGATCTTAGTGAAGCGATTTTGCGGGATGCAAGATTATTTGGCGCAACCTTGATCGAAAGTATTCTGCATCGTGCCGATCTCAGTCGCGCTAGTCTCAATGGTGCAAATCTAAATAGGGCGATGCTATTGGAAGTAGATCTCTCCTATGCCAGCCTCTATGGCGCTAGTCTCTGTGATGCTGACCTCAGCGAAGCCGATCTTACTGGCGCAAATTTACAGGGTTCCGATCTCAGCCGCGTCAATTTTTATAAGGCGAACTTAAACAAGTCCAAGCTTGCCGATGCCTTTACCGAAGGCATGATCACCAATGAGACAAATTTAACAGGAATTATTTGGTCTTAAAACCTGATTTACTAACAATTTACCAACAAGTTATTAACAACTTGCTAACAAGCTTTAATAATCAACGGGCGAGATGCCCATTCCACAGAAATTCTTTGCTTGTGGGTCAGACATCTTGTCTGACAATGCTTTCAACCATTATTGACTGCCATAGGCTTGCCATGACAGCCGCACTAGGGAGTTAAAAATCGCTGCCGCCGCGATCGCACTCCCCTTGCGCCCATCCACCCGAATATTTGGAATTAACGCATCATTTAACCGCGACTTCAATACATCAATGTCCACAAACCCCGTAGGTGTGCCAATGACTAGGGCGGGTCTGGCATCACCATTCTCAATTAAATCCACTAGGGTTGCTAGGGCTGGTTGCGATTCACCAATCACAAAAATCGCTTCGGGATAGCGTTTGGCTAGGGTCTCAATCCCCCAAGCGGCTTGGGTTTTACCCTTTTGAGGACGTGTGATCGCTTCCACCCCACAATAAATGGGATTCGCAAAAGTATCGCAAATCTGGGCAAAAATCGCCGCCTGCACAGTAGGTGTATCCACAATGATTGTGGCACGAGTGGCAAGGGCGGTGGCTCCTGCCTGTAAAGCCTGTTCTGAAAATCTCACTAAATGTTTGTAATCAAAATCCGCAGTTACATAGATTACCTGACGCACAATTTCATACTCCGCAGGAGAAAATGAATGCTCACCAAACTCCTGATCAATAATCGCTAAGCTTTGCGCGTCTGTAATATGCCATTCCATAGAATTGTAAAGGATTTATAAATGATTTGTGAATTGGGTTAAAGCATAGTGGTCAACTTAGCATGATCTGTACGCAAGCAGAAACTGTACATTTTCGTATTTTTAAGTTTCGACCTGGGTTTGCTCATTAAACTTGACGCAGTTGCGCCCATTCGCTTTGGCATTGTACAGTGCAAGGTCTGCCGCTTTGATCAAATCTGTGGCTTGGATGGTTTCTGTAGGCAAGATCGTGGCGACTCCGCAGCTAATGGTGATATTAGGAGCAACCGCAGAATAGGCATGGGGAAGTGCCAAAGACTGTACCAACTGATTGACTCGAATTGCCACATTGATGCTCCCCTTTGTATCGGTATTGGGTAAGACGATCGCAAATTCTTCACCACCATAGCGAGCCACCATGTCCGCCGAACGATTGGTGGCTTGGCTAATAGTCTGTGCAACTTGCTTTAAACATTCATCTCCTGCTTGATGTCCGTAGTTGTCGTTGTAATTTTTAAAAAAGTCAATATCACACAAGATCAATGAGATCGGCTGCTGTTCCCTTAGCGATCGCCGACATTCCTGTTCAATATATTCATCAAAGCAACGGCGGCTGGATACTTGGGTGAGTCCATCAATAGACACAAGACGATGTAACTCTTGCACCAAGACCTCTAACTGTCGGTTGGCGGCCTCTAGTTGCTGCCTTAGATTTGCTTGCTCTAGGAGGCGGCGAACCCTTTGGCGCAGTACAGCCCAATGGATTGGCTTAGTTACATAGTCTGATGCGCCAACATCGTAGGCGTGGTCGACAGATTCACGATCATCTAAAGCCGTAATTATTAAAATGGGTATATGATCGCCGTGAGGTAATTGATGCAACCTTTCACAGCATTCAAATCCGTCCATGATTGGCATCATTGCATCTAGCAAGATCATATCGGGTAAATTCTTGCTGTATACTTCGAGGGCTTCCATGCCATCCGCAGCCTCAACGACCCTATAGTTATCGCGCTCTAGATATCTCACTAAGATTTTTCGCATAAACATATCATCGTCTACGACCAAAACTAGAGGAGACTGAGCAGCCTCTTTAGGTATCTCTGGAGTTTTAGCGGGTGTTAGCTGTTCGCGATCGCGGATATCGTCGTTCATTGCATAGGGAGACGCATGGTGAGCCAAGAAAGCGGGAAGGCTATCAATTTGCCTTGACCACAATTATTGTTACAGCGTTTGGCGCTCAAACCCAGACTAAGGTGATTTTTGAAAACGGCGCTTCGCGGCGATGCTCAGAAATTTTCTTATGGATTGTTTGCTCGGCAATTGCTGTAAGTAAATAATAATACCTAATTTAGAGGTAACATTTACTACTATTTATTGCATTACAACGCTTTGCGCCTACTCAAAGCCTAATAATATTCTTGAAAGTATTACGGAGTGCCGCTTTTAAAGAAATTTCGGATTTTAAGTCAGCGAAAAGCGCTATATCTATGAATATGTATGAATATTTCCAAACAACTCCTACAATTGCCCTTTTGGAGGGCAGGGGAATTTAGCTCAGAAATCAAATTCTATTGCCATCATGCGCGTCAAAATTGATAACGAAGTTTTATTTATCCATCGTGAGGATGTACCCAAATACAACAAACAGGGTGCAATCGTGCGTAATAGTTACTTTTGGGCGCTGCGATCGATTGCGGGTCGAGCAAACTCTCGTTATGATTGGGAATATGAATCTGAGGTCTGGATTGCCTTACAGCGAATGCTGATTTCATTCGCTGAGTCTGGGTATTTGCCAACAAGAGAAACGCTTTTAGAATTTGATGACTCAACCGATGCCATCCCCCCCGAATTGCGCTTAGTTTCCACGAGAATAGATGGTGAACCATCATGGCCGTAGACTCTAGCCTTTGTGAATTACTCCTATTTTAAGTAGCTAGGCATAAATAAACTCAAAACTGAAGAGATTGTTCCGCCCGCTACGCGGGCGGAACAATCTCTGGTTTTAGGTTTAATATGCAGTCAGTATTTATGCAGTCAGTTTGCGCCAATGTGTCCAGATGATCACCATTGCCATAGTGTCGAGACGACAATACTGATAGAGCAGTTCTTGCCATTGCGATCGCTGTGAATGGTTCTCTAGAGTTTGAGGCGATCGCCGCGATTCACCATACATTAGATCTTGGTAAGCTAGCATTGCCCCTGCCCCCTCATTGACCACATGGACATATTCCCCAATCTGTAACTTAGGTAGAACATCGTAGGGATTGAGAATTTGTCCATCAACTTCTTGATAGTATTCTTGAAACCAAGGAATGGAATGCAAATAGTTATTAGTCTTCCAGATCGCGGGTAATACGCATTTGAGAGAAGTTCGCCCCTTCATTAAAGGATGGAAGTAATGTTTGAGGGTCAGATCGTTCATGTCGACTAAGCGCGATCGCCCGCGATTGCCCAACTTCGCTGTATTCGCCAACCATGATTGTAATTGTGGATTTTGGTAATCATAATTTTGCATTTGATAATAGATATCTCGCAAAACGCTATTTTCATGGGTTGCCCATGTCATAATCGTGCCATCATTTGTGCCAAAGCTTTCAAGATGAGCCATTAGCGATTCGGCAAATTGGAAGTTTGGGAAAGTATGATCAAGATTAAGCCATTGAGATTGAACTGGCATGGCATCAGGGGCTGTGAGTGTGTGGCAACTCCATTGAAAAGCCACCTGCTCATAGGGCTGCATTCCTGCGCGGTATGGAATTGCCATGCGTGAGGTTTCAAAATCGATAAAATGCAGGGGATATTCAATTTGTTTAACGATTTTGGGTAGATGTTCAGAAATCCATTCGTGATTTTTTTGGGTGTATTCGATCTGAATCAGTTGCCGATAGCTATAGGTATAGTCATTTAGTTCTTCTAAGGGAACATCAAACATACTCACCTTTTGCTGCTTGATTAGTTCATTGACTAGAGGTGTGTCATTGCCGCCAATGCGTCCCATTTGATAGAGATCGAGAATATGAAACTCTTCATCAGCCAATTTGCCCCAACATTCGCGAAATCCGTCCCGATCATCACGATCGCTGGCACGATATTCGCAACCCTTACATTTTTTGCTGATGGGTGCGAATATTTCTGGCGACTGCTCCATGAGATAAGAAATATATTTTTGTGCTTCTGCAATTGTTCCTGCAACTAGTTCTTGCACTTCTGTATCAATATCCACCTTTGTCAAAAACTGATCATTACGAATCTCTTGAATGTCACCAGTGAAGTTAACTATCGCACCATTAAATTTGGAAAGGGAGTTGCGATGATTGATAGTACGTTGAATTTGAAAATAGGAAGCGAGGTGATCAATATTGGTGGTTTTGTGGCGATCGGGCGCTAATAAGTAAGGATGGATTGTAAATGTTTGCTCAGGAAGATGCAAGTTCAACATCTCTTGGAGAATTCCCACCTGATAGGCAACATCTTCGATAATGCTTCTCCATTCGCCCCCTACCTTGCCCGTTCTTTTATTGCGAAATAGCGATGAATTACGATAATTGATCAAATCTTGATGGGCTTTGCTATCAAATAGTTTTGATCGTACTTCAATAATTTCAAGGCGATCGCCTTGTTTAACTAAGATATCTGCCCTTGCCAATTTATGGTCTGCATAAAGTACTGGCTCAAATAAAACCACATTTTCCTGTTGTAGATAGTTGAGTGTAGTTTGGGCGGAGGCAATTAATGATTCTTCAGAATTGAGGTGTGCGTCAATATAAATGCCTTCTGGGTAAAAGAGATGAGCAATTTTATGGATAATGAAGTTGCCGTCAGCCAAAATTCTGGTGTAACCATCAACGCGATCGCCCGCAGGATATCCCAACTTTTTGTAATACAGCTTGGTGGAGCAACTGCGAGCAGTTTTGAGATCGGATTTCGTTAAGTAGATAGGATGGGGCATCATGCCTTTTGCGTTGGCGCAAGCTGAAGATTGATGGGGCTATTATGCACAGTCTATCATTTTATCGCGATTAACCCTTTAGCAAAAAAACTTCACTATTTTAGTATTGCAGCTATACCTAGATTTCTGTTTCTTCTTTTGGATTTGTTTGATCGGCAATGACTGTCATATATCGCTGTCATACTTTTGGGTTGACAGACTCCCCCAAATACAGCCAAGATAGATATATTGATTATCATAAATATTTGTCTTAATCAATATTTAAAATATACTTAACCTTTAGATAATCTATGGCTGTGCGCGTTGGTATTAATGGCTTTGGCAGAATTGGCAGATTGGTGCTGCGTGCTGCTTGGGGCTTTCCCGAATTAGAATTTGTGCATATTAATGAAATCAAGGGTGGCGCAGAAGCTGCCGCGCATTTACTTACGTTTGACTCGGTACATGGACGTTGGCAACAGGATGTGCGATTAGAAGGCGATCGCATCCAAATTGATCAGCAATCCCTCAGTTTTAGCGAATATGCCAAGCCCGAATTGGTCAACTGGCAAGACTTAGGCGTTGATATCGTATTGGAATGTTCAGGCAAATTCCGCACCCCCGAAACCCTAAATCCCTATTTCAGCCAAGACGTAAAGAAAGTCATCGTTGCGGCTCCTGTGAAGGAAGAAGCGCTAAATATTGTCATGGGTATTAACGATCATCTTTACGATCCCGCCCAGCATCATATTCTCACGGCGGCATCTTGTACTACTAACTGTCTTGCGCCTGTGGTAAAAGTTATCCATGAAGGTTTAGGAATTAAGCATGGTGTGATTACCACGATTCATGACAATACGAATACGCAAACCCTCGTTGATGCACCGCACAAAGACCTACGTCGCGCCAGAGCTTCCGCTTTGTCCCTAATTCCCACCACCACAGGATCGGCAACCGCGATCGCCATGATCTATCCCGAACTCAAGGGCAAGCTAAATGGACTAGCCGTGCGTGTGCCTTTACTGAATGCTTCGCTTACGGATTGTGTGTTTGAAGTAGAAAGAGAAACCACAATTGACGAAGTAAATGGATTATTAAAGGCTGCTTCTGAAGGTGCGCTTAACGGAATTTTAGGTTATGAAGAACGTCCCTTAGTTTCTATTGATTACAAAGATGATCCGCGATCGTCCATTATTGATGCCCTTTCGACAATGGTTGTCGATGGCACTCAGGTCAAGATTCTTGCTTGGTATGACAACGAGTGGGGCTATTCCTGTCGCATGGCGGAATTGGCGAGAAAAGTGGCTGTGTCGATTTAAAAACAAACTATGAACTCCTCAACTGCATCCCAAGCGAACTTCAAAAACTATGTGCTTGTCACCCTCACCTATTGGGGGTTTACGATTACTGATGGGGCATTGCGGCTATTGGTATTGCTGTATTTCAACAATATTGGCTATACCCCCATTCAAATTGCTTCGCTATTTCTATTCTATGAAGTCTTTGGAGTCGTTACCAACTTTTTAGGCGGATGGATTGGCTCACAATTAGGACTAAAAGTTACGCTTTATACAGGGATTGGTTTACAGATATTCTCGCTGATAATGTTATCTTTCCTCAATCCTGAATGGGCGCAGTGGTTAGCAGTTCTCTATGTGATGATCGCCCAAGCTTTTTCAGGAATTGCTAAAGACTTGACGAAGATGAGTACCAAAAGTGCAATTCGCCTTGTCGTACCACAAGACGCTCAATCGGCTTTATTCAAATGGGTTGCTATTCTCACAGGTTCTAAAAATGCACTTAAAGGCGTGGGCTTTTTTATTGGTAGTGCATTGTTAGGATTATGTGGATTTGTTAATTCCCTATGGATTATGGCGGGAGGTTTATTCCTGCTCTTGTTCACAGGTTTATTCCTACCCAAGGGAATGGGCAAAATCAAAGCCAAGGTCAAATTTAAGCAACTCTTTTCTAAAAGTCCCGAAATCAATCTTCTATCAGCAGCCAGATTCTTTCTCTTTGGCTCTAGAGACGTGTGGTTTGTAGTGGGATTGCCTGTATTTTTGCGAAGTGTTTTAGGTTGGTCGTTTTATCAAGTTGGTGGATTTCTCGCCTGTTGGGTGATTGGCTATGGTCTGATTCAATCCCTTGCACCGACATTGATCAAGCGCTTTGGTTCTGGACAACCGCCGCGATCGCAAACTGTGCGATTTTGGACAACTTCCCTAATTGCTGTTCCTGTGTTAATTGCGATCGCCCTACAATTAAATCTCTCGCCTAATCTAGTTATTATCAGTGGCTTACTAATTTTCGGTGTCGTCTTTGCCTTTAACTCATCGGTACATTCCTATCTCGTTCTCGCCTTCACTGACGATGACAAAGTTGCTCTAAATGTTGGCTTCTATTACATGGCAAATTCAGGCGGACGCTTAGCAGGGACGGTGTTATCGGGATTAGTTTATCAGTTTGCAGGTTTAGTGGGATGTCTCTGGGTATCAACGGCTTTAGTTCTTGCCGCCGCCGTAATTACGCGCAAGTTACCCGATCCGCAGATCAGCAAGGCGATCGCTTGGAAATCTGATGGTGAATAGTCTAAAGAAAAAGCGCCCTATGAGGGCGCTTTTTTAACTTAGGACGTAGCGAGAGTTCGCCGCTTCGTTACCATGCGGAAGGCTTCGATAACATCATTCTCTTTCCATGTAGAGAATTTGCCCAAGGATATACCGCACTCAAATCCAGAGGCGACCTCTTTGGCATCATCCTTAACCCTTCGCAGAGATTCCAATACACCAGTATGGACAATTTCATTACCGCGTTTAATTCGGACATTGCAATTACGAACTAGCTTGCCGTTCTGAACATAACAACCTGCGACAGCACCCTTACCAATGGTAAAGATGGCGCGTACTTCGGCTTGACCGAGATATTCCTCAACCATCTCAGGATCAAGTAAGCCTTCCATCGCATCTTGGATATCTTCCAACAGCTTGTAAATAACGTTGTAATCACGGAAGTCAACACCCATTTCATCAGCAGCCTGTCTTGCGCCAGGAGCCATCGTGGTATTAAACCCAAGGACAACTGCCGAGCTTGCTGCCGCGAGGCTAATGTCGTTTTCGGTAATTTCTCCTGGGGCAGATAGGAGAATGCGAAGTTGCACTTCGCGCTGTGGCAATTGGGCTAATGCACCCAAAATTGCTTCGAGTGAGCCTTGGACATCGGCTTTGAGGATAATGTTTAACTCCTTGAGATCGCCTTCCTTGACTTTCTCTGAAAGCGTACCAAGGGTGACTCGGCGGGAAGCCATTGCTTGAATCAAGCGAGTTTGACGTTGATCCATCGTGCGTTGATCAGCGATCGCCCTTGCTTGTTTTTCGTCTAGATAGACTTCAAACTCATCACCTGCCGCAGGGACATCACCGAGTCCGAGGACTTCCACCGCAAAGGATGGCGATGCTTTGTCCACACGCACACCGCGATCGTCAACCATGGCACGTACTTTACCAAAGGCGGCTCCTGCCACAAATACATCGCCCACCCGTAAAGTACCGTTTTGGACTAATAGCGTTGCTACTGGTCCCTTCGCCTTGTCCAAGTGTGCCTCAATGACGGTTCCCTTAGCGGTACGGTTAGGATTGGCTTGCAAGTCTTCAACCTCAGCCACCAGTAGGATCATTTCTAGCAGGGTGTCAAGGTTTTCGCGCTTAATTGCACTGACGGGAACCATGATCGTGTCACCGCCCCATTCTTCCGCAACTAGAGAGTACTCTGTTAGCTCTTGGCGGATGCGATCGGGTTGTGCCTCAATCTTGTCAACTTTGTTAATGGCAACCACGATCGGCACTTTTGCGGCTCTGGCGTGACTAATCGCCTCAATGGTCTGGGGTTGAACGCCATCATCGGCAGCAACTACCAAAACCGCAATGTCTGTAACCTTCGTACCTCGCGCCCGCATGGCGGTAAAGGCTTCGTGTCCGGGGGTATCCAAAAAGACAATCTGTTGCTTCTCGCCATTATGCTCGACATCGACATGGTATGCACCAATATGTTGGGTGATGCCCCCTGCTTCGCCTTGAGCCACTTTACTCTTACGGATGGCATCAAGCAAGGTGGTTTTACCATGGTCAACGTGACCCATGATTGTTACTACAGGCGGACGGCGCTGTAGTTTATCGAGGTCGCTAACCTCAATCATTTCCGTCTTTAGTGCTAATTCCACTACTTCAGGGTCATGCACTTCATAGCCTAGTTCGGTAGCAACCATCTTGGCAGTACCAACATCAAGGGTTTGGTTGATATTTGCCATGATCCCCTTCATAAACAGGGTGCGGATTACCTCTGTCTCAGACAAAACTAGACGTTTTGCCAAAACTGCCACAGTCATGCCCTCTTCGATTTCCACGGAGGTAGGCTTTTCGATGACGACTTCCACCTGTTGATTGCGGCGATCGCGGTTTGGTGCAGATTTTTTCGGTTTTTGGGTGGGTTTGATGTCCGCCGCCATGGTTGGCTTTGAAGGCATGGCTATCGCCTTAGGAGGTGCTGAAGGACGCGCTAAGGATAGACTGATCGGCGCTTGGTCTCCAGTCCCATCAGTCCCATCATCATCATCATCATCATCAAACTCCCGTAAGTATCGTTTGGGTTTATTCAAGCGATTCTTTTCACGCAACTCCATCAAATCCTTTTCTTCTTCTTCCTTGGATTTGCCTTTGCGTTTACCGCCCTTACCAGGAAGGGTGGGCTTTTCTAAGAGATCTGGTAACACAGGCGGTGCAAAACCACTGGGCGACTCAGGCTTTTTGACACTGCGATCGGCAATCACAGGTTTTTCGGGGGCGCGGAGCAAGGTTGGCATCGGCGGACGGAGGTTATGTGGAGGTTCCGTTGGGGCAGTAATGCCGCGCTCGATTAGTACCGAGTCCTTGACTAACTTTGGACCCCTGCCCTGAGGTTTGCCGCCTACAGGCGCGGCGCTGACAGGTTCCGCAGGTTTATTGAGCTTGGGACGTTCTGGGCGTGAAGGTTTAGGGGTAGGCTGACGACCCTCAACTTTTGGCTCTAGCCTATTTTCTGGTTTGGGGGCGATCGCCTCACTTGTTGGTTCGCTATGAGCCGTGCGTGGTGGAAGCTTCCCCTTAGCATCACCGCCACCCTTTGCCATTGGCGGCTTTGGGGCAACTAGAGGTTTGGCGGCTGGAGGTACTGGCGGTTTAGGTCGATCTGGGGCATTGGGCTTAGCCAACTTGACATTGGCGGGCGGGGACACACTCATCAAGGATTGTTTGCTCGTATTAGAACGCTCAGCCTTTGACGTTTCATGATGTTGGGACTGATCTTTAATGTCCTTGCTTGGCTCTTTTCCATGATCTTTAACAATTTCTTTGGGGCTGTCCTTGACAAAGGGAGCAGTTTTTTGTGCCTGACCATTTCTCTCATCAGACGGACGATTAGCATTACTAATTCCATTGTTGACTGAGCGTGATGGCACTTTGGGCATCATCGGTGGGCTGGCAAGTTTCGTCTCGGGTTGAGCAGGCAGATTTTCCGCAGGGGCAGCAGGAGGAATTGGTGATATCAATGGGGTAGCTGTAGTCAATTCAGTGTTGGATGTAGTAACAGATTCGGATATTGTGCTGTTATTTACAGCAGGACGGTCGGGGGGAGAAACTAGAGAAGCAGCAGGAGGCATGGGCGAGAGGGAAGGATTAACAGTAATGGGACTAGAGGAGTTTTCTGGACTAGGCTGAACAACCGCCATGGGCGGAGTCATCGGTGCAGAGATGTTGGATTCTTTGGCGATCGCCGCAGGTGGTGATGCAAGTCTAATCGTGGGCTTGCTGACCGCAAGAATTTGCTGCTTAGCAGTACGTGCCTCAGACTCCTTATATTTAGGGGCGATCGCCACTTTTTTATCGGGTTTGTCCGCAGATTTAGACTCGTTGCTCTTTGACTGGGGATGAGGAGCATTGGTGCGTACCAAGGCTGCCTCCGATTCAGTAATCGTACTACTATGACTCTTGACCACGATATTTAGCTGCTCACACACCGCGATTATATCTTTGGTGTCTAGATCTAGCTCTCGTGACAGTTCATAAAGCCGAACTCGATTGCTTATACTCATTGCTTACTCTGCCCTGCGAAACTGTTGGATACGAAAATTTAAAATTTACATAGAAGTTGCTTCCTATCTTTTGCTAGGTTGAATTACATTGACTGAATTACATTGACCATAGTTAATCGTAGAAGCGCATCGCTAATCCTGTGGAATTGGTTAGCAAGTTAGGTTTAGGGCTTGAGCCTAAAAAATTAAGCCCAAAATTTTAAGCTTAACCCAGTGATCAAGCTAGATACAAAATTAGCAATAAAACTACTATAGCTATTATTACCCATCGTACCTAGTAGGATTAGTAGATTAAAAAATCTAGCCAACCTAACTTTGGCAAAATATTAATCAGTTTACTAGCTCTTGTAGATTAACCCCAAACAGAATTTTTGAGAAGATTTGAGAATATATCTTTATCGTAATTACAGTTTTCTGCCCTTATACCAATTCTCAAAGGTTAAGCTTATTTGTGATATTTGTAAGCGATCGCTAAGTGATTAGCAGCAAGTATTTCCTGAAATGCTCTAATCTAGGCTGTCTAGCCTTCTATAGTCTTTAAAGATTTGCAATGTCTTCAAACTTTAAAAAATTCAACAAAGCGTCAAAAATATTAATTAAATATTAATTAAATATTAAGCAAATACAACCTCTACCCAGTTATTGGAATTGTTACACTTATTTACATGATCTACTTTAATGTAGGATTCAAATCCTCAAGCAGCCTTTTGATTTTATGACCAACGTACCCGTTTCTCGTATTCGCAACTTTTCGATCATTGCCCATATCGATCATGGCAAATCCACCCTTGCCGATCGCCTGCTGCAATTTACAGGCACGGTGGCGGATCGTGACATGAAAGCACAATTTCTCGACAATATGGATCTGGAGCGAGAAAGGGGCATTACGATCAAGTTGCAGGCGGCGCGCATGAAATATGCTGCCCTTGATGGTCAAGAATATACAATTAATTTAATTGATACCCCAGGTCATGTGGACTTTTCCTATGAGGTATCGCGCAGTTTGGCTGCCTGTGAAGGGGCGTTGCTGGTTGTAGATGCGTCCCAAGGTGTGGAGGCACAGACCCTTGCCAATGTGTATCTCGCCCTTGCTAACGATCTGGAGATTGTGCCTGTATTAAATAAGATTGATCTGCCAGGAGCCGATCCCGAGCGCATTGCCCGTGAAATAGAGGAGCTAATTGGATTGGACTGCTCAGAGGCAATCCATGCTTCGGCAAAGGAAGGGATTGGCATTCGCGAGATCCTTGAGGCGATCGTGTCTAAAGTGCCGCCCCCAAAAGACACTGTTGATCAACCTTTACGCGCTTTGATTTTTGACAGTTATTACGATGCCTATCGTGGGGTAATCGTCTATTTTCGGGTGATGGATGGCACGCTAAAAAAGGGCGATCGCGTTAAGTTTATGGCTTCGGCACAGGAATATGTGATCGATGAGTTGGGCATCCTTGCCCCTGGACAGATCCAAGTTGACGAACTGCACGCGGGTGAGGTCGGTTACTTAGCCGCCGCCATCAAGACCGTTGCCCATGCACGGGTGGGCGATACGATTACCAGTGCGATCGCCCCAGCTCCAGAGCCTTTCCCTGGTTATGAAGAAGCAAAGCCGATGGTATTTTGCGGGATGTTTCCCACCGATGCCGATCAATTTGAGGATCTGCGCGAAGCACTCACCAAACTCAAACTCAATGATGCCGCGCTCAACTATGAGCCAGAAACCTCTAATGCCATGGGATTTGGCTTTCGCTGCGGTTTCTTAGGAATGCTGCATATGGAAATTGTGCAGGAGCGTCTTGAGCGTGAATATAACCTTGATCTCATCGTTACGGCTCCATCGGTAATCTATCGCATAACTACCAATGACGATGAAATTTTAATGGTGGATAACCCCAGTGAGTTACCGCCCCCCAATTCACGGAAATTGATCGAAGAGCCTTACGTCAAGCTAGAGATCATGACCCCGCAGATCTATATCGGTACATTGATGGAGCTTTGTGTAGCAAGGCGCGGTGTATTTGTGGATACCCGCTACATCACCACCGAACGCGCCACCCTCATTTATGAGTTGCCACTGGCAGAAATGGTGACGGATTTCTTCGATCAAATGAAGTCACGGACAAAGGGTTATGCCAGCATGGAATATCAAGTAATCGGCTATCGCCCCAATGATCTGGTGCTAGTGGATATCTTGGTCAATGAGGAACCCGTAGATGCTCTAGCCTGCATCGTCCATCGTGATAAATCCTATAACGTTGGTCGTGCCCTAGTTTCTAAGCTCCGCGAATTAATTCCCAAGCAGCAGTTCCAAATCCCCATCCAAGCAGCGATCGGCTCTAAAATTTTGGCCAGGGAAAATATTTCGGCACTTCGCAAAAATGTTTTGAGTAAGTGCTATGGCGGCGATATCTCTCGTAAGAAAAAGCTCTTAGAAAAGCAGAAAAAGGGCAAAAAGCGCATGAAGTCCATTGGTACTGTGGAAGTGCCGCAAGCCGCATTTATGGCAATTTTGCAGCTAAATGGTGATTAAAAAGGCGATTAAAAACAAGAGCTGGCGAATATCGCCAGCTTTTGTTTAAAATACTTCTCGTGTAAAGCTCCCATGCAGTCCATAGGGGACATGATGCTTCAGGTGCAAAACCGCAAGTGGTTTACCAGCAATATTTTGAGCATCAAGAATTACTAAGTCAGAGCGATTGTGTGCCGCATCAAACACCAATGTCAACACCCAGCCATGATCCTCAGCGCTATCTGGCGATGGATCGCATGGTACAAAAATGGGTTCACTAATAAACCCTCTTGGGGCAAAACTGTGAAACTCTTGTTTGCCCGTCTGCATATCTACCTTGGCGATCGCCTGCAATGGCGCATTACCTGATTCCTTGGCGATCGCACCGATATAAGCATAGCGATAGGGCTGCCCCACACAACGGGGATGCACCACAGGAAACTCACAGGATCTTTCCAAGATTAGCTCCCGACTGACCTTGCCAAGTTTGAGACTAATCGTAAAGCGCCATAGCTGCCCTGCAATCACCTTATCAAAATCAATTTCGCGAAAATCAGTATTTGCTTCTAATTTAGGATAATCAGGATAGCAAACCGAATCGACAATAATTTCATCCCCCTGTTCATAGGCATTGCAATGATGGAAAACAAAACAGGGGTCGGTGTCCAAAGTTTGCAAATTACCTTGGCGATCGATAATTAAAAACTGGCTGGGCGTATTAGGTTTAAGTTCAATACATCCCCCCGCCGTTGCCAAACCTAAAATAAAGGGCAGTGGCTTAAAGGAAACAGGATTTTGCATAAAAATGCGATAGTTGGGCGTATAGGCAAAATCATGTAAAAAGCAAAACCCAGAAACTTGAACTTCCGACTCTGTAAATAGTTCACCAGATTCATTGACCTGATAAATAGCAATTTTTGACTTCGGTCCTGGCTGCACCCCAAAAGCCCAAAGATCCCCTGTGCGATCGTCCCGCCTTGGATGCGCCGTAAATACCTTGCCCGCATCCAACTTGCCATCAAAACTTTCCAAGCCCAAAGTATCCAGATTTTCGGGATTTAACGCATAGGGACGCGCTGCTTCCCACAGTGCCAACAGTTTGCCGCCTTGATATACCACATTGGTATTAGCAACATTTTTATTGCGTAAATCAAATATATTGCTGAGCCATCCGCCTGCTTTTTGCGTACCGAATACGCCGCGATACAGAATCTTACCCGCCCTCTGCTCCGCTAAAAACTCAGGGGTTTTGACATATTGATTGGTAAACTTGGCTTTACCCTCACGGAAAGCGATCGCGCAAACCATACCATCACCATCAAAGGGATGTCCATACTGCTCCCCGTTGATATCAAACAGCCCAGGTCCATTACGAAATAATGTGCCTTCTAGTCCTGAAGGAATCTCTCCCTCGATATTGTCAATCCAATAGCTCTGCTCAGCCCGAAGAGACTCATACCCTTTTTGCCAGTCAGATCGTGAAAATATTGATGAAGATGAAGATGTTGTTTGTGTCATGGGCTTTTTCAAGTGACCTTCTAGAGGACAGTTTAGAGAGGGCGATATTTTCCAAATACCACCCAAGATATTGTAACGATTTCGATACAATTCTAAACCCATACACACAATCTCCCATACGTTGCCGTCTTAAATACCTCTGCAATCAAAGACTTTTTGACTTGCGGTATTTTTAACTTGCGGCGGTAAATGTTGTGAGCTATGCGTCTGATATCTGCGCTGGTGGGCTGGAAATTTCTTTCAAAGACTTCCCCATTTCCTGCTCAGTCTCACTTAAAGACCATCTATAAGAGATTTCAATACCATGATACTCACACATCTCCTCAACCTGTTTTTGCAAAGCAAAAGCCTTACGCAAATTAATGATTGCTGATTGTAAATGCTCCCTAGAAGCATTGAGTTTGGTAGTTAAATGCGGTTGTCGCATTTCATTGTGCAAGGCAGGCAAAGTCTGTCTCTCCAGCAGTTGTAATAATAATTCATAGTGAATATGCGATGGGACAGGAAGTAAACTCACAGACACCTCAATCAATGCAATGTATAAATTATTACAAAACTAAAAATGGTTACTCCATTTTTCAATTCAATAAACCCGACTGGGTTTAGATTTTAATTCACAAAAGTGTTATTACATTTTCGTTAATGGTTGTAAAGCAGTGTTTAGAAAATCGTCTAAAAACTTCTTGGAGCTTGTTGGCGCAACTTGCCAGAAACTATTCATGTGGGGTTTCGTCAGAATCGACAGCCCAAAAACTTAAAAATTAAAATCAAAAAATAAGATTTACCATCAGATCAATTGTAAAGGATCAACCTATGACACCATCAATCACATTTTCACGAAAATATTTGGGTTTTGCGCTTGTATTTATTTTGGGTATCCCTCAAGGGGCGATCCCCAGTGATTTGGCGATCGCCCAGAACTCTAATTCAACTGAGCCTAGTGCTAAATTTCAGCCTTCCTCAAGTCTAAGGATCGCCCAAGCTAATACAATTATTTTCGTTTCTCCCAATGGCTCAGACTCTAACTCAGGGCTATCTGCCGATCAAGCGCTCCGATCAATTACTGCGGCGATCGCCCGTAACCCGCAAGCAGGAGCCGTGATCCAGCTAGCCGAAGGCAACTACACCGCCACCACAGGCGAAAAATTCCCCCTCATCATTCCCGCAGGTGTCACCCTACGCGGCAATCCCGCCAATCAGGGGCTAAATGTCGTGATTTCAGGCGGCGATCGCTTCGTCAGTCCCACCTTTGCCCCTCAAAACATCGCCATGTTGGCAAGTAACAATACAACCATAGAAGGCATTACCCTTACTAACAGCAACCCTAGAGGCTATGCCCTCTGGCTAGAATCAGCCAAGAACGTCACCATTACCAATAATATCTTTGCCAAATCCACCCACGATGGCGTTTTTCTCACAGGTGATGTCTCCGCTAATGTCAGCAACAATGTTTTTACCCAAAATGGCGCTAACGGTATTTCCGCCCTCGGCACTAGCACTGGACAAATCCAAAACAACACCTTCGACAACACAGGCTTCGGCCTGGCGATCGGGCAGAAATCTCAAGTTGCCGTCATCGCCAATCGCATCGTCAACAATCGCGGCGGCATCGTGATCTCCAACCTCTCAACTCCCACAGTTCGCAATAACCTAATTGCTAACAATCAAGAAAATGGGTTGGTGATCCTCAAAGATCGCAATGGGCAGCCAACGGTCAACCTCGGTACTACTGCTAGTCCTGGGCAAAATATTTTCCAAGACAATAAACAAACAGACATTAACAACGCCTCTGGTGTGACTGTGGTGGCGATCGGGAACCAAATTGATCCCAAACGCACCCAAGGCTCCATAGAAATTACCCAACCCACCAACCCGATCGCCCCCCCTAACACCCCCATCAACCCCATTGCTAATATCTCCTTTAGTGATGTCCCATCCAACTACTGGGCGCAAGCATTTATCCAAGAGTTAGCATCTCGCAACATCATCAAAGGCTTTCCTGACGGCAGCTTTAAGCCCAACGCCCCCGTCACCAGAGCGCAGTTTGCCGCCATGCTCAACCAAGCGATCGACAAAGCCCCCATCCGAGCCAGCATCAACTTCGCTGACATACCCACCAACTTTTGGGCAGCCCCAGCCATCCAAAAAGCCCATACCATCGGCTTTATGTCTGGCTATCCCAATAACCTCTTCAAACCCAGCGAAAATATCTCCCGCGTCCAAATCCTAGTTGCCCTCGCTAACGGCTTTAACTACAACCCCACACAACCAGCCGCAAATATTTTAAATACTTACTCAGACTCCGCCGCCATTCCCAACTATGCCAAAAACAGCATCGCCGCCGCCACCGAAAATCGCCTAGTCGTCAACTACCCCACTCTCAGCACCCTCAACCCCAACCAGCCTGCAACCAGAGCTGAAGTTGCCGCCCTTATTTATCAAGCTCTAGTGCGATCTGGCAAAGCTCAACCCATCAACTCGCCATATATAGTCGCCAAATAGCTCTACAACTCAGTTAAGCCGCAAAGATTAAAGAGACTACATTTCACCCATCTAGTCCTTGCGGTTTAACGCCTTTTTTAAGAAGCACAAGAGAATACAGAGTATTACCAAGTCTTTCAAGAGAAACAACAGCCAAAATTGCCTTGATCGTAAAGTTTTACTCCAAAAACATTCTGACTGCTTTAGTTTGATGAAATATTAGTAAAAATAATGTCTTGAAATTAAATGTTGCCTAAGACTTCAGAGATAACCTCCAAAAAATTTTCTGCCACAGGATCTTTACTGAGAGCAGAATTGACGAATAACAAAGAAGCCCATGCACAAGAAACTTCAAAGAAGGGGTTGACAAAGCAATTTAAACAGGTTAACTTAATAAAGCGCTGAAGGGAAAGCGGAGCGAGAGCGAAGCAAACCTGACCCGAAAGGGAGAGCCAAGAACCTAGACAACTAAATAGTTTGAAAGCTTTAAGAAAGCAATAAACCTCGTCAAAGAAATAAAAACAAGGACTAGGATAACAGAGTAATCTGGTAACTAGGATATCCGACAGGATAAGCGAAAAGCTTAAAAAAGTCAAACCGAAAGGTAAAAAACTTAACCGAGTAGAGAGGGAGTCGAGAGACGACCGATAGAAAGGGAAAGTACCATGGAGAGTTTGATCCTGGCTCAGGATGAACGCTGGCGGTATGCTTAACACATGCAAGTCGAACGGTCTCTTCGGAGATAGTGGCGGACGGGTGAGTAACGCGTAAGAATCTACCTACAGACTCGGGACAACAGTTGGAAACGACTGCTAATACCGGATATGCCTTCGGGTGAAAGATTTATCATCTGTAGATGAGCTTGCGTCCGATTAGCTAGATGGAGTGGTAACGGCACACCATGGCAACGATCGGTAACTGGTCTGAGAGGATGACCAGTCACACTGGGACTGAGACACGGCCCAGACTCCTACGGGAGGCAGCAGTGGGGAATTTTCCGCAATGGGCGAAAGCCTGACGGAGCAATACCGCGTGAGGGACGAAGGTCTGTGGATTGTAAACCTCTTTTGTTAGGGAAGATAATGACGGTACCTAACGAATAAGCATCGGCTAACTCCGTGCCAGCAGCCGCGGTAAGACGGAGGATGCAAGCGTTATCCGGAATTATTGGGCGTAAAGCGTACGTAGGCTGTTTAATAAGTCTGTTGTCAAAGACTGAGGCTTAACCTTGGGAAGGCAATGGAAACTGTAAGACTAGAGAGAGATAGGGGCAGGAGGAATTCCAGGTGTAGCGGTGAAATGCGTAGATATCTGGAAGAACACCAGTGGCGAAAGCGTCCTGCTGGGTCTCAACTGACGCTGAAGTACGAAAGCTAGGGGAGCGAATGGGATTAGATACCCCAGTAGTCCTAGCCGTAAACGATGGACACTAGGTGTTGGCCGTATCGACCCGGTCAGTGCCGTAGCTAACGCGTTAAGTGTCCCGCCTGGGGAGTACGGTCGCAAGATTGAAACTCAAAGG
>NZ_JACJPY010000001.1:0-42500 GCF_014696345.1 Pseudanabaena cinerea FACHB-1277 | reverse complement strand
ATGCAATGCCCACTTTGTGGCAAGCTGTTTCTTTGTTCTTAACATAGGCGGCGCTGGCTGGGTTATCACCTACCATTAATACTGCAAGTCCGGGAGCGCGACCATATCGGTGCTTTAGCGCGGCAATTTCCGTGGAGATTTCTGCCTGTATTTTTTTAGCAAGAGCCTTGCCATCAATAATTTTTGCCATGACAGCTTAGGGTTTTTGTTTTGGACTAATTTTTTGCGCGGTAGTGGTCGTAGTTATTATTCCGTCTGTATTAGGAGAAGCTACTTCTGATGGATCTAATAACTTAATTGTGATTTGATTGTGTTTGATCCATCCTTGATTTCTTAGTAATAACTCTTGCGATTTGCCAGAGTTAAGGGTTTGAGGTAGTTTGTCTCTTAAACTATTAACCCTTTGTTCTACGGACTTGACTTCAGTGTTGATTTCATCGAGTCGGTCTTTCTGAGATGAGTGATACGGCAGAAGCTTGGCGATCGCGGCGATCGCTGTCATTGATAGGGCGATGTTTACGGCAATGACGACCATTGCTTCAATTGCTTTGGTGCGGCAGTATTTATCTCGGTTGCGTTGGATATTTTGAGAAACTGCTGTGCTGTAATCGTTGATTTCTCTGGGATTAGCTTGGTTGTTTAGGGAGGTTGTAAGATTGCGGGGCGAAGTCACGCTCACAACCCGCTTCCCTCCCTGCATACTAAGGGCTGGCTGATTGGCTTTCCTTGATACTTGTGGCGGGAAGTTGGGATATATGTTTCGCTTAGCAACCATTTACAACCTCTAGGTTTCAAAAGTTAAGATAGGTAAATGATTTAGTTAACTAAGAGTCGGCAAGAGCGGAGCCCAGTAAAGCAGCAAGTACGGCAGGAACTAGGGCAACTACTAATGCTGTGAAAACCTGAGTATCTGAAAGATTCATATAATTTCTCCTTAGATAGTTATTTATGGGTGTATTAATTTGATATTAACAATACACCGTCATATCCAAAATGAATAGCGGTTATTGACAAAGTTTTATTGATTTACGCTAAAACTCTGTCGTTACTTTGCAAGAACTTGTTAGTAACTGTCGGTTTTGTTGACGGTGTTGTTGATCAATTGTTGATTGGCTTGGTTGAGTCGTTCGGCAATCGCTTCGCGGAGGTTGCAGTCTATATGAGAATCGGCGAGAACATCTTGAGCCATTTCTCGATATTCGGCACTGGTGGTTAAATCAACCTGATCAAGTTGATTGAGATTCTCGAATACAGTTTGGGGGGATACTAAAGTATTTGTTTCCATGATTAGTTGTTGATGAAATTTGACTGGATCTGCAATGCTGAAGTATTAACGTAATTGCTACTTCAACATTGCGAAAATTGAGATAGCTAGGCAGGTAAATCTGTGTCACCCATGAGGTAGCGATCGCATTCACGGGCTGCCCCACGACCTTCGTTAATTGCCCAAACTACTAGGCTTTGACCACGGCGACAGTCACCTGCGGCAAATACTTTGGGAACGTTGGTCAAAAATTTACCATGATCGGCTTTAGCGTTATTGCGAGCATCTTTGCTTACACCTAAGGCATCAAGCAAAGGCTGTTCAGGGCTGAGGAAACCCATTGCTAACAAAACCACTTGAGCAGGGATAATCTTTTCTGTGCCAGCTACCTGTTTAGGAATAAACTGCCCTTTTTCGTTGCGTTCCCATTGCACTTGTACAGTATGAACGGCTTTGACCTGCCCGTCCGCGTCTCCTTCGATCTTAGTGGCTGTAGTAATGTAAGCTCTAGGGTCGTCACCAAACTTAGCACTTGCCTCTTCTTGACCATAGTCCATTTTGTAAACTTTAGGCCATTCGGGCCAGGGGTTGTCCTTGGCGCGGGTCAATGGGGGTTTGGGCATGATCTCTAGTTGGACAACGCTGTTGCAGCCGTGACGAATGGAAGTACCTACACAATCAGTGCCAGTATCGCCGCCACCAATGATCACCACATCTTTACCTTGGGCGGAAATGTAATTTTGATTGGGTTGACCATCAAGTAGGGCTTGAGTGTTAGCGGTCAGGAACTCCATGGCAAAGTGAATACCCTTTAGTTCTCTGCCTTCAATTTGCAGATCGCGAGGCTGAGTGGCTCCTGTACATAAAACGATCGCGTCAAAATCATTGAGTAGCTGTTGGGGGGGGATGTCTTTGCCAATTTCGGTGTTGCAAACAAATTTGATTCCTTCCTGCTCAAGGAGATGCAGACGGCGCATTAATACCTTTTCCTTGTCTAGTTTCATATTAGGAATGCCATACATGAGCAAGCCACCAGGGCGATCGGCTCGTTCATAGACTGTTACCCAATGTCCTGCTTTGTTTAGCTGTGCCGCCGCACTTAGTCCTGCGGGACCTGAGCCAATGATGGCAATCTTTTTGCCTGTGCGTTTGGTTGGTGGTTCTGGTACAATCCAGCCTTCTTGCCAGCCTTTGTCGATGATGGAGTATTCAATATTTTTGATGGTTACGGGCGGGTTGGTAATGCCCAAAACACAGGAGCCTTCGCAGGGGGCGGGACAGACGCGACCAGTAAATTCGGGGAAGTTATTGGTTTTGTGGAGCCGATCCAGAGCTTCGCGCCATAGTCCGCGATACACTAGATCATTCCATTCAGGGATGAGGTTGTTGATGGGACAGCCGCTAGCCATGCCACTGATCAGGTTGCCTGTGTGGCAAAATGGTGTGCCGCAGTCCATGCACCTTGCGCTTTGATTACGCAGGTTTTCTTCGGGCATATGTAAATGAAACTCGTCCCAATTTTTAATGCGATCGCTTGGGTTAGTCTCTGATGGTGCTTCTCTGCTGTATTCGATGAATCCTGTTGGCTTTCCCATGGGCTTACTTCTTTGGGTGATGGCAAATATTTTGATAAGGTTTATTGTGAAACTGCTTATCTAAATTCGGATTAAATATAGGTATTTCTTTAATATTGCTTTTGTACTGTTTTGAATTTTCGTGAGATACACTCACAATGCGCTGTATTACCGTGGATGGCGATTGAAAAGTGAGGTATAGTTATCTAAATATGTAGCGAGGGATATCTATACCTCACAACCTGCCTCATAGATCATGGGGGAGCATGATTTCGAGGCATTGATGGTCCTTGCGGAGCTGAATATAAACGCGATTGTTGCTGCGGCGCGAGCATTTACAGCAAAAACTTTGGCTGTAAGTACAAGGATTACAACATGGCGATATTTCCGCAAGATAAACTTATTTGCTTGTGCTTCTGTGTATTCTTGGGTGTATTTTTTTGTGTATTTTTGTGGAGTCAGTGAAAGTCTGATCTCAATCGGGGCTTGAAGCTTTGACGCATGAATTTTAATTTTTTGTTTTAATCTATTCCCTACTTTATAGATTAGCACAATATTTTGAACAAAATGCGCTCTAAATTTTAGAAACACCTGTATAAATTTACTAGTCGATCTGAGGTTTTGCTGGTGTAGTTGTCTAGGGCTTTGGTAGATAGTTCGCGAAATAGAAATGGGAGATGACCTGTGGGAGGAGCTTTGAAGTTTGGCTGCCTACCTTCGAGATATTCCCAGCGCGATGTTTGTCGATTATAGACAGTGTTGATGGCTAATTCGCCTGATGGTTTTAGCCATCCGATGGTTTCATAGGTTTTGCGAATATCTTTGAATGTGCTTTCATAGATTTTCTTTTGAGCAGTTAGCCCTTGTCTGCCGTTAGTGGCTTGTGTCCATAGTTGATCAGTGAGGATGATCTCGGCACAACTAATGCGATTAAGCTCGTCAGGATGAAAAGTGCCATCTTTAAAGGATTGACTGCCTGCGGCACGAAGTAGGATTAGGTTTGTGGTTTGATCTGCGGATTCCCAGTCTTGATCTTGGAGTTGTTTGCGTAATTGATCAAAACTGATGGGATCTTGATCTAGGCTAGTTGAGGGTTTTGATGGTTGAGTTGTTGGTATCGTTTGAGGTGTTGATGGTTGGAATGACAGGGGACGATCGCTGGTTTGATGAATAGCTTGATAAATGCCAATGGCGGCGAAGATGGCGGCGAAGACGATGATGAGCATCGATAAGCGTAGAGAGTGTTGAGTTTTTTGGGGCTGTCGATCATCAATAATCTTTGGGGATTCTGTGCTTAATTTCGGCAACCTACCTAGGTCTTTAAGCACTTCGGCAACGGTTTGATAGCGATCGCGGGGATTGCATCGGGTCATGCGATCAAGGACGGCAGCAAACTCGCGCCCCACCTGTCGCCCTGCATGGTTGCGCCAGACAATTTCATTGTCGCGATCGCGGGTAAATTGGCTAGGATGCTTGCCTGTGAGCGCTTGAAGTGCCACCATGCCGAGGGAATAAATATCGCTACTTGCCACCGATTGACCACGCTCCTGCTCATAGGACATATAGCCAGGTGTGCCAATGGGTAAAGTTACCCTTGATTTATGGTGGGCATTGGCAACTTCTATTTGTACTTGCTTGACTGTGCCGAAATCAATTAAAACAAGCTTGCCATCACTATGGCGGCGAATCACGTTACTAGGTTTGATATCACGATGAATAACGTTGTATTTATGGACAAAATTGAGGACTTCTAAGATTTCTTGGATCATCTTTGCCACTCTGGCTTCTGCCATACGGCTGCCAGGATGCATTTCGGTGCTGAGAGGATGCCCTGCAATATATTCTTGAACTAAATAAAATTCTTTGTTTTCTTGAAAGTATGCGTAAAGCTGGGGAATGCGATCGTGTTTTCCTAGTTCCTGTAAAGTTTCAGCTTCGGCTTTAAATAGCTCTAGTGCCTTTTGGGTGAAGATGGGGTCGTCAATGGTGGGATTGAGATGTTTGACTACGCATTTAGGATTTTTAGGCAAACGGGTATCTTCGGCGAGATAGGTTTGCGAGAAGCCGCCTTCTGCTAGTTCCACTTTGATGCGATATCTGCCGTCTAGTAACTTGCCAATCATATTGGGATTATACAGCGCTTTGAATTGGAGGGAAAACCCCGTAAACTTTTTGAAAACGATGCTAAGCGCCGCTTTCAAAAAGTTTTGCTATTTTTGTTAATTGGGTAATGGTTAATTGGGTAATGTGGGACTTTCCAAACCTGTGGCTGTACCTGCTTTGCGGAGGCGATCGCTGTCAGGCTCCATCCATGAATAGACAAAATGACTAATGCAGTTAATTTGCGGACTACGCGCTTTGATCGCTTGGGTTTGGATCTCATAGCTGGGATGTCCATCAAAACTTTGTCCCCAAGTGCCAGCTAAAACTGGACAAACGAGAGTATTGGGGGCTGACTGCTGTAAGACTTCGGCAACCTGCTCGGCAACGCACTTGCCATCGGCGCAAAGGGCATAGGTCATGGGGTGACGCTCCATAAAACTAGGAAAGCGTTCCCAAGGCTGCATTTTCGGGGCGACCTTATTGCCTTGGCGATCGTTGCCTTGGGGAAAAAAGACCGTGCCAATGGGGATATTATTTTGCTGAAGCGGTGTGGTAACTGCACTAACAAAATTAAGCACACCTTGATAAGCATGGTTAGTTGCCATATTCCAGAGAAAATTATTGGTGGTGATGGCAACTTGGCTAGGATTGGGGATCGGGTTGGGTTTGACCCGCATGGCATCGGCAAGCTTTTGTTCGGTGGCAATAACATCACTACCTGTAACTGCGCCGTTTGCGAGATATAGCTCCATGAGGGCGCGGACATGGCGATCGCCAATGCTATTGAGTAAGGTTGAGCGTGAGGATTGACCATAGATCCATAGCTGCTTAACATCATCGATGAGAGCGCCTGTGGCGTTGGTGGGGTAACGCACATAGTCAAATACCATGCCGTCAGGGTTGCGCTGCATCAAGGCTTTGACGGCAGAGATGAGATCATTGCGGGCGATCGGGCTGTAGGGATCAATGAATAGATGGTCGACTTCATAGGCATCTTCATAGAAGGCGCGACCGTTGGCAACTTGCTGACGATTGAAATTAGTATTGGCAATGCTATTTTCACCTTTACCGTTTAATGCCAAAGCCGATGCCTTGCCCCGCACCTCACTATAGCCATAGCCAAAGTTCATTGTAAAAGCCCAGCCATAGACTTTGATACCCCGCTCTTTGCCTAACTTTACGGCTTTTTGCCATAGATCGTAATCAGCAGAGACAGATCCCTCCTTAACCGCTTCTGCCATCACCGATCGCCAAGGGGTGGGATTATCACTGACGGGTAGTAATACGCGCCCATCGTAAAATACTTCGATAAAAACTTGGTTATAGCCGCGATTGACGATGCGATCGAATACATCTTCGAGAACCCCTGCTTTAGCATCATTGGCATAGAGGCGCAGCCAGGTGGCTTGGGTTTGAATGGGTTGGCGATCGCGGCAAGATTGCAGGTCAGCTTTGTGTTTTTGCAAAATAGCAGCGTAATCGGCTTGGGCTTTAATTTTGGCGTTGTCTGTTGTCTCCTTGACTAGAGCTAATTTCCGTAATTCATGCTTCCGTAAAATCTCAGCTTGGTTGACATCACAGCTAGGCTTACCCCAAAGATTTTTGTCAGGTAACGCTCCCGCGATCGCCTCAAACGTTATGCTGAACGGCATACTCATATATGCACCCATGTAAGCACAAGTGGCGATCGGCAACCATTTCCTTCTTATCATCACGGTTTATCACGTTAATTGGTTTGTCTATTTTATCGCTGCTGTGAACCCCAAAGAAACTTTAGCAAGCTTGGCTTTGCAGCGATTGCCAAAATTTATCTGCAATACTTCAAAGGCAAACGAAGATTAATGTGGCAAACTAACAGAAACAATTAACTATCATCTTGGCGCTGTGTCATGCTTCATAATCCCACTAGATTTAAGCCCAGTCCCATCGAAAAGGACTTTGAAGAGAATGATGAAGAATTAGAATTTTATGATTTTAATGAGCCTGAGCCAGGTAGTCCTCCAGGGACATTAATCATTGACGAAGACGCAAGCATTCCCAACATCTTTTTGATTGATTACAACGCGGATGAGGCGATCGGGGTGCAACTTAGTACGCCCGAAGACTGTATTCCTTATCTCGATAGCCAATCAGTCTCATGGCTGGATGTGCAGGGGCTAGGTTCTGAGGATGTATTAAAGCGGCTTGGCAAAGTTTTTAATCTTCACGAACTAGTATTAGAGGATATTGTGAATATTCCTCAACGCCCCAAAGTTGAGAGCTTTGCAGATCAAGAGTTGATCATTTTGCATATGGTGACAAGCCGTGATGATGGGCGTGGATTTTATGACGAACAGGTAAGCTTGATCTTAGGTAAAAACTATATTTTGACGGTGCAGGAAGAGCCTGAAAATGATGTGTTTGAGCCGATTCGCCAACGCATTCATCGCAATCGTGGGGTGATCCGATCGCAAAAGGCTGACTATTTGACCTATGCCCTGATCGATGCGATCGTGGATGGCTTTTTTCCTGTGCTTGAAGACTATGGTGAGCGGTTAGAGGATTTGCAAGATGAGGTTGTGGAAAATCCGACTCGCCAAACCCTTGATAAAATTCATAAAATCAAGCGGGAATTGTTACTACTGCGCCGTGCCATTTGGCCACAACGGGATGCCATTAATGCCCTAATTCGTGAAGAAAGCCCTTTGATCGATCGCCAAGTACAGATATTTCTACGGGACTGCTATGACCACACTGTACAGGTGATCGACATGGTGGAAACCTATCGCGAACTCGCTGCCAACTTAATGGATATTTACCTGTCATCTCTGAGTAATAGCACCAACGAGATCATGCGCTTTTTGACCGTGATCTCAACGGTATTTATTCCCCTCACCTTTATTTCTGGGGTCTATGGTATGAATTTTGATACCGATATCCCAGGAAATATGCCTGAATTAAAAATGCCCTTGGGCTACTACTTCTTTTGGTGCGTAATTCTGGCGGTGTCAGGGGGACTATTATTTTATTTCTGGAAAAAAGGTTGGTTATTTAGCCCGAAATAAGCCTAGATCACTGATTATAAGGATTAAGGGATGACACAGAAAACGCAAAAACGAAGACTGCAAAGGGTGACATTGCAACCACAGCAGGTCGAGTCTGGTTTAGGCATTAGTCAGGCGATCGCCTTAACTCCAGAACAAAGGCATTATCTGGGCAATGTGCTGAGGCTAGAACCTAATTCTGAATTTATTGCCCTTGATCGCCAGGGGGGGTGGTGGCTTGCCCAATTGACTAATAATTTAGATCGGGCGGACATTATTGCTCAACTAGAAAACAACTCAGAACTATCCGTGCCAATTACCCTTGGTATTGCCATGCCCAAGGGGAACAATATGGAGTCGGTGGTGCGTCAAGGCACAGAGCTTGGTGTCAGGCAAATTGTGCCATTATTTAGCGATCGCACTGTGATCAAGGTGGGTACTGATATCGGTCATCAAAAGCGTGATCGCTGGCAACGTATCGCAGAGGAGACGGCTGAACTTTCATTACGAAGTCATGTGCCGAAAATTATGATCCCCATGAGCTTTGAGCAGTGGTTAGCCCAAATCACAGCAATATCTCCAGATCGCGCCAAATATCCTAAATATATTTGTGTCACCCATAGTGGTGTACCGCATTTGTGGACAGGGTTACAAAATAATTGTGGCACAGCGTTTTCACAAATCGCGATCGCCACAGGTTGTGAAGGTGGTTGGACAGAACGGGAAGAGGCAAAAGCGATCGCCGCAGGGTTTGAGCCAGTAAGTCTAGGCGATCGGGTGTTATCGGCTATCACTGCACCAGTGGTAGCATTGTCCATAATTGGCGCATTTCTAGATAGTGACAGATGAAAACCACAAAGAAACCTCAAGCTAGGCGCTATCGCCCTATCGACAAATCCACGGTTAGGCATAAAAAATGGCTACGGGGATTACAGTGGTTGTTGCCAGGACTATTGGTGAAGCGATGGCTATTTGTCAGCATTATTGGCGTTATTTTGATCGTGCTTGGCATTGCGATTTCCGCAAGGCTGACCCCAGTTTTATTTATCTCCCGCCTGATTGGTAATGTCCTTGATGCTTTAGTGACGATTCTGCCCCGCAATCTTAGTGCGCCCATCGCCTTGCTTGCGGGGTTTGTTTTGCTTTGGGTGGGGCAGAAACGCGCCCTTGGTTCAATTACCCAAGTTCTCTTGCCAAATCAAGATCGGGAGTTACTCGATTTACTCGTTTCCCATCGCAAGCTAAATCGAGGGCCCAAAATTGTGACCATCGGCGGCGGCACGGGGATGTCAAACCTATTACGCGGTCTCAAGCAATATAGCGCCAATATTACGGCGATCGTCACTGTGGCTGATGATGGCGGCTCCTCAGGCAGGTTGCGCCGCGAGCATGGCGTGCTGCCTCCCGGAGATATTCGTAATTGTTTGGCAGCCCTCGCCGATGAAGAAAAACTGGTGACAGAGTTATTTCAATATCGCTTTCAAAATGGGGAAGGACTCTCAGGGCATAGCTTTGGCAATTTATTTCTAACCGCGATGAGCGAAGTCACGGGGGATCTGGAAAAGGCGATCGCCGCTAGTTCTCAGGTGTTGGCGGTGCGGGGGCGCGTCTTGCCTGCCACCCTTGACCATATGGTGCTATGGGCAGAGATGGAGGATGGGCGTTATGTCGAGGGTGAGTCCAATATCCCCAAAGCAAAAGGGCGCATTAAATATATTGGTTGCCAACCTGAGAATCCCAAGGGCTTACCACAGGCGATCGCTGACATTTATGAAGCAGACTTGATTGTGATTGGTCCTGGCAGCCTTTACACCAGTATTATTCCTAACCTGCTTGTCCCTGAAATTCGTCAAGCGCTGCGCGATCGCCGCGTTCCGTCAATCTTTCTCTGTAATATTATGAGTCAGGTGGGCGAAACCGATGGCTATCGAGTATCTGACTATGTGCGAGTATTAGACGAAGTTGCAGGCTTGCGCCTATTTGATGTCGTGCTAGTGCAGAAACATTTGCCCTCACAGCGCTCATTAGATCACTATGCTTCCTTTGGTTCACACTTCACTGAGTTAGATCGTGATAACCTTATTAATATTGGCTGTGCCGTGCTGACTGCCAACGTCATGAAAGAAAAAAGCAACGCAACTGTTTGTCATGACTCAGATAGCCTTGCAGGTGCAATCATGCGTTGGTACAACCGTCAATAATTTAGCCATATTTGACTATAATCGACTGCATTTGACCATATTTACGCTGCTAATCTTAAACTTTTAGACAAACCCTCAGTGTCATACAAATATCATATTCAACTTAATAGTGATATTTACGAGCTTACTAAGCTACAAGCTTGGTTTCAGCAGTTTAAACCTTTCTTGCCAAACATCACTTGGATGCAATGCAATCTAGTTTTGGTTGAAGTGTTTACCAATGTTGTATCCTATGCCCACGAAGGAATGCCCCAAGAAACACCCATCGATATTGAAATTAAAATCCATCCTATATCTAAGGATAGCGGCATGATCGAGCTAAGAATTTGGGACTGTGGGCAATCATTTGATCTAAATGCTGAAGTTGAAAAGGCGACTTGTCGAATGCAACGTTCTCAGGACAATCTCAACATTGACGATATTCCCACGGGCGGCAGAGGTCTATACATTGCTAAAACTGTAGCCGATCATATTAACTACGAATCAGACGTTGATGGGCGCAACTGTTTTGTAATGACCAAAAATTTTCCTAGACCCACCTAGAATAAGCTGCTACCGTTTTAACCACAGGATAAAAGCCAGCAGCAATACAGGTAGGGTAATTAAATATAAGGCGGTTACATTGATCACATCGGCATTGGCTGCACTGTCCAGAACTAGTCCACCAAGCAACGACCAGCGCGGCATGATGTACTTAATAATTGCTGAGGCGATCGCCGAATACAATAACAATTGCAAAATATAAACAATTCTAGGTAATAGGTTTGACTCTTGCATGACTTGACCTAGCTTTTCTTCTTACCGCTTTCTTTGTCTTGGATTTCACTTGGAACAGGGAACTGCTCAATCGGCTGCCCTGCCAATGCCCTTTCCATAAATTTCCGCCAAATCGGTGCAACATATACACCACCCGTAACCCCATTTGCCATCGGCGAATAGTCATCATTGCCGATCCAAATCGCCACCGATAACTGCGGCACATAACCCACAAACCAAGCATCACGGAAGTCAGAGGTTGTGCCTGTTTTGCCTGCGGCAGGGCGACCATCAGACAGTTGCGCTTCTGTAGCTGTGCCACTGGTAACCACGCTTCGCATGGCATCGGTTAGATAGGAAACTGCGACTGGATCAAGGATTAATTCGGGTTTAGGCGTATTGTCAAGAATTAAATTGCCATTGCGATGGGTGACACGGGCGATCAAGGTGGTTTTAGATTTGTACCCGCCACTAGCAAACACTGCATATGCCCCCGCGACTTCCATAGGTGTAACATCGGCAGAGCCTAGGGGTAATGAGACAACAGGGAGCAGAGGGCTATTAATGCCTAATTTACGACAGAGGGCAACCACATTGTCATTCCCCACCTCTAGGCCTAGCTTGATTGCAGGAATATTGCGGGAGACAGCGATCGCTTGCCGAATAGTCATCGACCCTGAAAATTTATTGTCATAATTGCGAGGAATATAAGGCTCATCACCATCGGGGATCGACATGGGACTATCATCAATACTAGAATCAGGGGTATAGTTGCCAGTGGCAAAGGCAGCATAGTAAACAAAAGGTTTAAAAGAAGATCCTAACTGCCGCCTTGCCAGTACAGCACGGTTAAACTGATTTTTGTCAAAGTCACCGACACCGCCCACCAAAGCTTTCACAAATCCACTGCGGGGATCAACTGCCACCAATGACAGCTGATCGGCATAGGCTCCGCGATCGACTAATTCTTGATGTCCCGCCGCCGCTTCTTCCTCGGCGATCCGTTGAAGTTTGAGATCGATCGTGGTGTGTACCCTGAGTCCGCCCTGCAAAACGACCTCACGCCCAAATTTTTCTTCGAGCTCCGCAGTTACTGCCTGTGACACATAGGGAACGCGACTAGCTTCATAGGAAATACCCTGTTTCTTGATAGTTAGCTTTTGCGCCCTTGCCGCCTTGACCTCCGCAGGCGTAGACCATCCTAGTTCTAGCAATCGATCTAAAACTAAAGCTTGGCGCTTTTTTGCTTCTGTGTAATTATCGGCAGGGTTAAATACAGATGGGGCTTGAATTGTTCCTGCTAGCATGGCAGCCTCTGCTAGGTTAAGATCTGCCGCCGATTTTCCGAAATAGTTTTGCGAGGCTGTTTCTGCGCCATTGGTATTTCTGCCCCAAAATACTTGATTGAGGTACATTTCTAAGATCTGCTCTTTCGAGAAAACCTGCTCAACCCGCATCGCTAAAACTGCTTCAGCAACTTTGCGGTTAAGACTGCGCTCGTTGGATAGGAATAAATTTTTGACTAGTTGCTGAGTTAAGGTTGAGCCCCCTTCAACGGTTCCGCCAGCACTATAATTTGCTAGAATTGCGCGACCAATACCACTGGGATCAATACCCTTGTGGGTATAGAAGTATGCGTCTTCCATTGCCAGTACCGATTGCTTGAGGTGTGGCGATATGCGATCAAGGGGAACAACCTCCCGATTAACATCCCCATGCAGTCGGGCAATCAGACCACCATTAACATCATAAATGTAAGTAGTTTCTACAGGTACATAGCCTTTGAGTACTCTAACATCAGGCAGATCGCGAAAGCTAAGGGCTAAGCCCACTAGACTACCAGCCACTGCTGCACCACCAATCATGATTACGCCCAACAAAGTGCCACTAACAGCCTTGAGCGTACCTTTGATAATACTGCCTGTAAGCGATTCAGAGCGCTCTATACTATTCGATGCCACAGCAATCTACCCTTTATACAACTAATTGGTAATCTTACTGCATTAAACAGAATTTCGCATCTAGCCAGCTACATTCACTTGACTGAAACCTAAGCGAATCTAACTAAAAAAGAGGAGCTAACGCCTTTGGGCTAGTTTGTCATATACCAATTGCAAATCAACATGGTGGTGGGCGATCGCCACAAGGGTGTGATAAAACAAGTCGGCGACTTCAGAGGCGATCGCATCAGGATCATCATCCTTGCAAGCCATTACCACTTCGGCAGACTCTTCACCAATTTTTTTTAAAATCTTATTATCACCACCCGCAAATAGCTTGCAGGTGTAAGAAGTTTCTTGCGGATTTTCGCGGCGATCGACAATCACCGCAAATAATTCTGATAAAGGATCATTCATATTGAGTTTTGTGTCTTTTGTGTCTGTAAATAAAGTTCTATAGCTTCACAAATATTTCTTAAAGCATCTTCTTGAGTAACACCAGCAGACATGCAGCCAGACAACTCTGGACACCAAACTGCCCAATCATGGGTTTCTGGATCGGGTTCAAGCACAACTCGCCATTTCATAGTATTTATTGATATTTTCGTGATCAATGTATTCTTAACCACTATAGTAATAAAGCATACTCAAACCAGAAAAGAAAGAAGCATTAATCAGATTTCCCCTTCCTTTTCTAAGTTTATTTAAAAAATACAATAAATTTAATCACTAAATTTAATCACTTGACAGTTACAGAGTAACCTTGTTTAAGTTTGTAAACCAGGAATTATTAATTGAATAAGAGGCGATTTCTGTTGTGATTTTAGAGGTATTTTATTTTCTAAAGTCGCAATCGCGCAACGACCGATATGATAGGCTAAATTGACTGGAACAGCATTACCAATTTGCTTGTACTGGCTTGATAGATTTTTGCTAAACTCCCAATCATCGGGAAATGTTTGAATCCTTGCATATTCACGTACCGTTAATGGGCGAGTTTCATCAGGATGACAGCGCTCCGTCTGGGTTTGTGCTGGGCTACAAGTTACCGTTAAAGCAGGTTCATCCCATGATAAACGTTTGGCAAAACCCGTTCGTCCCCCCCCTTGATAATAGCTGTTTTTCATATATTCTTTTTGTACCTCAATCGGTAAATCCCGCCAATTGCCCCCTGGCGGAACCTGTTTCATAATAGTGTATTTACGCTTATTGTAAATTAATCCTGACGAAGCGGGGCAATTTTTTAACGCTTCTCTAAGGGAAATTATATAATCATTTTCGGTTGGAAAGATTGGTTGTAAGTTTAAATCTTTGCGCGTGGCAATAATAAAAAGTCGTTCTCGCTTTTGTGGTACATCCAAAAATTGCGCTCTGACTACCTGATACTCTGTATGATAGCCTAGGTCTTCAAGAACATCTAACATGATCTGAAGGGTTTCTCCTTTGTTATGAGTCAATAATCCTTTCACATTTTCCGCGATCGCTATCTTGGGTTGGACTTCTCGAAGACAACGAGCAAACTCAAAAAACAGCGTGCCGCGTGTATCTTCCAAACCACGGCGATAGCCCGCATGACTAAAAGATTGACAGGGAAAGCCACCCGCGACAATCTCAATTTTTTGATAAAATGGTGAGAAATCGATCGTTTTTATATCTGCCCCAATAATTGGCCACTGGGGACGATTTTTTCTCAGAGTCTCCAAACAGGCACAATCGTATTCCACTAAAAGCTGATGCTGAATACCCGCATTTTCAAACCCTAATGCTAGTCCACCCGCCCCCGCAAATAATTCAATGGCATTAAGTGCTGTTTGCGTTGGAGCCTTGAGAATTTTGTAAGAATTCTGAAAGATTTTACCGTGCTGCCGTTGATAAAAAGCGTTAATTTCTTCCAGATCAAACACACGTTTTTTATTACAATCGCCTAGATAACTCCTGATCAGTTGCTTCTTTTCCCATGTATAAATATCACTGGGCTTTACTCCCAATGTACTAGCCGCAACTTCTAAACTGACTGCTTTCATAAAGTCAAATCACAAAGATCGTAAGTATTACTTTAAGCGTACAATCATCACTCATCATAGAGTTCTTGCTCAATATCTCGTAAGGTGGCAGCAATTTTATTGAGCATCTCGGAATAACCAATACCAATTTTAGACCAAAATGATTCACCAACTTCTAGCCGAATTCCTGCTGCTTCAGCTTTCTTCTTACTTGGATTTGTACCTGCTCCCATATCCAAAGCAGCGATAAACATAGAGCGAGGATGAATCCGTAATTCATTAATACTCCTAGATCCCTGGCTTCCAGTTAGTGTATCTTTTTTCGTCTTCATTTGTCCATAATATAAGTCTGTCTGCCAAAAAACAATGAAATCGATTCCTTTTAGGGAAATACTTAGCTCGGATTCAGGGTTAAAGATGTAGGGACTCAGATTTGCAATTTCTTCAATTTTATGCCCTAGATTCTCAGAAATAACGCGAGTGTATATGCTTGAAAGATAAAGTTTTCTACATCCAGCGAATTCAAAAATATTACTGAATCGCTGATTTTTAGCATTTTTTTCTGTTTGATCTGAGAGTGTTTTTGTGTGTAAACCCTTTAAAATTTCTGCTTTGAAGCGAGTTAGTATGGACTCAGTTCCTTGTTGGATCTGTTCTTTGTCGATTGTAAAACTTACATTATTGAAATAGTCTAGAAGTAGTGGATCAAGCGCACGGGCAACTTGATAAGTATGCCTTAACTCGGCATCGTTCGGAAAATCTGAAGGCAATATAATCTGATCTTTTTGTTGTTGGATGATTTGTTGCCATTGCGATCGTTCTATTTTTTGACCCATAATCTCTATGTTTTGTATAACTTAGTAACTAGGACAAATTAGCCCCGTGAAAACTATGGTTAGCGCTGCGATCACTGAAAAAAATAACAAAGCATACTCAAAACAGAAAAGAAAGGAGCATTAATTAGATTTACCCCTTCCTTACAGAAAAGAAAGGAGCATTAATTAGATTTACCCCTTCCTTTTCTAAGTTTATTTAGTGTTTAGAGCTAGACAACCGTTAAGTAGTTACTTGACAGAAGCCTTACCACCAGCTTCAGCGATTTGTTTTTGGGCGGCTTCAGCATCAGCTTTAGGCATACCTTCCTTGACAGTTTTAGGAGCAGATTCAACCATTTCCTTCGCATCCTTCAAGCCCAAGCCAGTGATTTCGCGAACGATCTTCAAGACGGCAATCTTCTTGTCAGCAGGAACTTCGTCAAGCACCAAGTCGAAAGCAGTCTTCTCTTCAACTTCTTCAACCGCCGCCGCAGCGCCAGCAGGAGCAGCCATCATCATTCCGCCCACAGGAGCCGCAGCCGAAACGCCAAAGGTTTCTTCGATCGCCTTGACCAACTCAGAAGCTTCAAGAAGGCTCAAAGCTTTAAGCAATTCAATGATTTGAGCAATTTTTTCAGACATAGTTTTTCTCTTTAGTTAATTTAGTGGTTGATGTTCTTTAGCTTTTGGCTATTAGCGATTAGCTATTAGCTTTTTGGACTTTCATAGGTTGCATAGCTAACAGCTAAACGCTAGTAGCTAACAACCCAAACTTAAGCAGCTTCTTTTTCGGAAACAGCCTTGATAGCGCGTCCCATAGACTGCGGTACTTCTTTGATGCCGATCGCAATTTTGGCGGTGACAGCATTGATTGCACCCGCAATTTGGGCGATCAGTACTTCCTTAGGCGGTAAGTCGGCGATCGCCTGCAAGTCTTGAGGGCTTAAAGCCCGACCTTCTAGGACACCGCCGCGCAGTTCGGTCTTCTTAGATTCCTTTTGAAAAGCTTGATAAGCCTTCAATGCGCCGCCAATATCATCTTTGACAAATAGGCAGGCTGATGGGCCAGTGAGAAAGCCTGATAGGGGCTGCCATTCTGGTACATCGGCAATCGCCTTTTTCATCAAGGTGTTTTTGGTAGTTCTGCATACCGCGCCGCAGGCACGGAGCGATCGACGGAGCTTCGTGATCTCTGCCACCGACAAGGTTGCGTAATCGATCACCATGACCATCTGAGTTCCTTGAAACTCTTCAGCCATTTCTCCGACTAATACTTTTTTCTGCTCTAGGGTCTTACCCATATATTGTTCACCTCTCTGTGATTAGAGTGATTATTTTTTGGAAATCAGTCGATGCAATTTCTTCGACTGATTTCGAGATTTGCGAATTTTAAAGTCATTAAAAAAGCCTCGTTCTTTCACAGACCGAGGCATAAAAGATATTCAAAAAAGAAAATCTCTTGAAAGTCACCTCGGCAGGAATTTAAGCCATTAGCACCTGCTGTCTTTGGAGCTATTTAGTTGTGGAAATTTTGATTCTCTAGGCTCTTACAACCATCTAACTTAGCTTTTAAAAACGAACTTTAAAACCTTTGTGCCGCCCACTTATGAACTAAGAGGGACTAAGCTTCTGTCAACTTGAGATCGCGTAAGGCGTTTACATCAACCTCGATCGCGGGTCCCATAGTTGCAGATACATAGACTGACCGCCAATAGCGACCCTTAGCGCCCGATGGACGGTTACGATCTACGGTTTCTTGCAAAGCTTTGAGGTTAGCAAGTAAGTCATCGGCAGAAAAAGATGCTTTCCCAAATAGGATATGCACGATCCCAGTACGATCAGCACGGAATTCTAGCTTACCAGCTTTGAACTCATTAATTGCACCACCTAAATCAGTAGTTACCGTACCACCCTTGGGCGAAGGCATCAAGCCTCTAGGTCCTAGCAACTTACCGAGCTTTGCCACTTGGGGCATCATGTCAGGAGTCGCAATTAGCAAGTCAAAGTCCATGCGACCTTTGCTGATTTCATCGATCAATTCCTCAGAACCTGCAATGTCTGCACCAGCAGCAGTTGCTTCAGCCACCTTTTCACCACGGGCGATAACAGCAACGCGAATGGTCTGTCCAGTCCCCTTAGGTAGGGTTACAGTCGTCCGCAACTGTTGATCTGCATATTTAGGATCAATACCCAGCCTAACATGGGCTTCTACGGATTCAGGAAACTTAGCCGTTGCCGTTGCCTTTACTAACTCTAGAGCCTCAAGGGGAGCATAGGCACGCTCTTCAACCTTGCTTTGTGCTTCTCTGAGTCGTTTTGATATTTTTTTAGCCATGATTACTCCTATGGGGTGCGATCGGAAAAACTATTTCCTCCCCCAAATTAAAGTTTGTTGGAAGTTTGTTGGAAGTTTGCTTGATATTTGTCAGAATTTACTGGGAAATTATTTGAAGTTGCATTAAAAACTTAAGCAGCGATAGTCACGCCCATGTTCTTAGCTGTACCTTCAATAATCTTCATTGCCGCATCAATATCATTGGCATTGATATCAGGCATTTTGGTTTCAGCAATCTGACGTAACTGATCCCTAGTAATTGACCCAACTTTCTTACGGTTCGGCTCTGCGGAACCTGAAGTAATACCTGCCGCTTTTTGGATTAGAACCGATGCAGGAGGTGTCTTAAGAACGAAGGTAAAACTACGATCTTCATATACCGATATCTCTACAGGAATGACCATACCAGCTTGGTCAGCAGTACGGGCATTATATTCCTTACAAAACATCATGATGTTTACACCATGCTGACCGAGGGCGGGACCAACGGGTGGGGTTGGGGTTGCCTTGCCAGCATTGAGTGCTAACTTAATAATTGCTGTAACTTTTTTAGCCATGGTTTTACCTAGCCATTTTTAATAGCTACTCAGAAATAATTACGAATTTTAATGACCAATTTACGTTGATGTTCAAGCTTAACTCATTCACCACATAGGTTTTTGAGTTGAGTTTAATTTTGCTTTTGTACTTGATTGAACTCTAGCTCAACGGGAGTATCTCGTCCAAAAATTGATAGCAAAGCCTTGAGCTTACTACGCTCTGGACTAACTTCGACCACTTCTCCCTCAAAGTCCTTGAATGGTCCGTTTAACACCTTGATTTTATCGCCTTGAGCCATGTTGATTTTTAAAACTGGCTCCTGTTCGATGGTGACACGGAAGATCCTTTCAACTTCTTTTTCAGATAGAGGACGAGGCTTGACGTGACCACGACCACGACCATAGTGGCGCTTCTGCTCTGTACCTACAAAGTTAATGACGTGAGGAGTACTCTTCACGGCTAACCAAGCATCATCATCGACCTCTAACTGCCCGATTTCGTTTCTGACAGTCTTAATCTGGATTAGTACATAGCCTGGAAAGATTTTTTCTTCAGAGTTGAGCCTAGTGCCGTCTTTCCGAAGCTTTACTGTTGGTGTTTGAGGTATCTCAATTTGCTTAATCCTGTCCTCAACATCAAGGGTTTTGATGCGTTGTTCTAGGCTTGATTTAACCTTTTTTTCACAACCTGAAGCAATTTGCACGGCATACCATTGAAATAGTACCTCCGATCGCTCATCGCTCAGTAGTTGGTCATCATCGGTAAACATTATTGAAACACCTGCAATGCGATCGCCTTAAATAAAGCATCAATCAGATACACAAAGGTAGCTACAGCCACAATCATCAAAAGCACCGATGCCGATTCACTAATTAATTGTTGGCGGGTGGGCCAGACAATTTTGCCAAATTCAGCTTTGGATTCAGCAAGCAACTTGGTCACTCCAGCCGAATCAGGTTTTTGATCTGATTCAGACTTGTTTATTTCCTTTGGTTGCTCTTTCAGTTCGTTCTTTGTCATAGTGGCAACTCTTGCAATCCCTTTGCAGATCTATAGTGAATGCAGTTACTTTTAGGTTATCGGTAAATGTAAAGTGAAACCTAGATTTCTAGATTTGGTGAAGCGCGCCCTGGAGGACTCGAACCTCCGACATCAGGTTTTGGAGACCTGCGTTCTACCAACTGAACTAAGGACGCACGCGGCTAAACAAGATTTTGAATCAAACCTGTATTTTGGATCAACTACATATTGGAATGTGTTTAAACATTCGTCATGATTAATTGATACCGCTTAGCATTTAGTATAACCATAAAATGGCCATAAAACAAATTGGCTTTACAGAGGACGATCAAATCTTTGTTTGAGGCGAGTTGCTTTACCAACTAGGTCGCGTAGATAATAGAGCTTGGAGCGACGTACTTTGCCACGACGAATCACTTTGATGCTCTCAATTTGCGGAGAATGTAGCAAGAAGGCTCGCTCAACTCCTACTCCTTGAAATACTCGACGCACGGTAATGACGGAGTTAATGCCAGAACCACGCATAGCAATGATTACGCCTTCGTATGGCTGGGTACGTTCTTTGCCGCCCTCTTTGATCCTAACGCCAACCTTCACAGTGTCTCCCACATAGATTTTGGGGAGATCCGTTTTGATGTACTCAGCTTCAATGGAGCGGATGATTTCAACAGCGTTCATAAGGAATGCCAAAAAAGTCGCGATCATCTATGTTAGAGCATTGATGATTTAATGTCTATGTTTTTGTCAAAATTTATTAGCATTTCACTACAAAGCGCTGTAAATTGATTTTGTACTCATGTCTATTTTGTCAGAAGCCCCATGGAAGTTAGATTTCGCGAATGTGACTGGTTTGATCTGTGGATTTGGATAGAGTTTAGCGAGGTTCCTTCGCAGTCGGAGAAACAATTGTTGGAGGAGGTATTTAATTCTTGGTTTTTGCTGGGTAAGTTGGGTGGTTTTAATGCTTGCAATATGCAGGTGCAGGAGACGGGGGTGGATGTGAGCTATTTTGATTATGACAATCAGGCGGCGGAAGATGAAATGATGTCGGTGATGCACAATATGGCGGATATAGAGTATGAGAATCAATGGGCAAGAATTTGGGTGGACTTGGGGACATCGGATGCGATCGCCATTGATACGTTGGTAAATGCGATGCGGCAGTTTGATCGGGAGTATGTTGCTATTAATGAACTAATTATTGGTGGGCAAAATTCTGATTGGTTAGTGGAGCCAAAAAGTTTGGATGATGAAGACTATGACCGATAATAGTTAAGTGTGGTGCAAAGGCATCATGTCTAAGAAATTTATAGGTGGAGGTCAAATATGCGGATCTTACATACAATGCTGCGGGTCGGAGAACTAGAGCGATCGCTTGATTTTTATACTAATGTGCTGGGAATGCAGTTGCTACGGCGCAAGGACTATCCTGCGGGGCGATTTACTTTAGCTTTTGTGGGATATGGTGATGAATCGAGCCAAGCTGTAATTGAGCTAACCCACAATTGGGATACCGATGCTTACGAAATCGGTACTGGTTATGGGCATATTGCTTTAGGTATGGAAAATATTTATGCTGCCTGTGATGCAATCCGTGCTAAAGGTGGCAAGATTAGTCGTGAGCCAGGTCCGATGAAGCATGGTACTACGGAAATTGCTTTTGTCGAAGATCCTGATGGTTACAAAATTGAATTAATTCAACTTAAAAATAGTGAAAAAATTTAAGTTGGCTGAAGAAGCTAATTTTTCAAGCCTTCTTGTTTTTCTTGATTTATTCCTGTAAAAACCCACAAATATAGTCCTGTCATGCGTAAATACCGATATACTCCCTCTTGGCAAGCCAAGCGTAAATCTTGGTTGCGAAATACTTTGTTAATTGTTGTAATTGCTTTGCCATTATTGGTGCTGATGGCGGAGTTGATTGCACGAGGGGCGGTATTGGCAACAGGGGGAGTCAATCAGTTAACTCCTAACAAGACTATTGCGATCGCCCAGTCCTATGCCTTTAGATTGCAGGATAGCAATGGTAATAATTATCCAGGGCTACCCGATGCAGGCAAATTGCGGGTGCGGCGTAGCCCTTTGCTGGGCTATGAGCTATTGCCTGATCAGAATAGTGAATTTTGGCAGGTGAATGCTCAAGGGTTCCGTCAAGATTCGGCTGTACCATTGGATAAGCCTGCCAATGAGATTCGAGTATTTTTGATGGGAGGATCAACTGCCTTTACGAATATGGCGGAGCAGAATCAAAAGGCTTTGGCATTTAAGATCGAAAAATTGCTAAATGATCGAGTTCGCGCTCAAAACAGTAACCCCGAAAGATTTAAGCCCAAGGAGACCCCCTATTTTGCCGATCAAATTGAGTCAATGCAAGCTTTGCCGCCGCGCATTCGGGATGGCAGCTATCGGGTAATTGCGGCGGCGGTGCCTGGTTATGCTTCGGGCAATGAGTTGGCTTTGCTTGCCCATCGCGTCATGGCTTATAGTCCTAATGCATTAGTGGTTTTGGATGGCTATGAAGATATGCGATCGCCTAGCAATCAGGTTGCCAAAGAAATCGGTAATATTGATCAACTGTTGCGTGATCCCATTGCCCAATATCGTCAGCACCAAGGGCAGCAATTTAGTAATTGGCTTAACTCCTTGTATTTAGTCAAAGCTTGGCAAAAGTGGGTTGCGCCCGCCAGTGTGACTACATTTAGTTCTGACTATCAAGTTTTTAGCGCTGATCAGCTAAGCAAGGATGCTAATGAATCTCAAGCCAGACTTAATCGTTATTTGGTAAATGTTCAGCAAATGGCAAAACTGGCGAATAATATTCCTATGATCTTGGTCTTGCAGCCAGAAATTACGGGTAAGCTGAAGTCTTTGACAACTGATGAAGAAAATATCTTGCAAGCATTGGGGAATGACTATCGCGATCGCGCGATCGCGTCCTATCAATTGGCGAATCAGTCGCTCAATGGCAAGTTAGGTGCGACTAAATTTCTTAATTTCTATCAGTTGTTTCAAGACAGTAAGCAACAGGCATTTATTGATCCCATTCATTTAACTGAAGTGGCTAATGATCTAGTGGCAAAACGGCTTTATGACAATCTCGAACAGCTATTTTTAGTACAACCAGCGCCAAACCCTCTAAACCCTGAAGCTGTGCCTCCCCAACGCCCATTAAGCTAATCGTCCCAAACAAGGAAATGGCTATGCCGTATTCTTGTGTAAAACCTAGCGGCAACCTTATGTTTTTTGATCGGCAACTGCCATAGGTCTGACTTAGAAGCATGGAGTTAGTTAACCCGTTTCTTTGGTAAGCTATTGGCAGTATCCATTTTCATCCTTTGCAATAGTTTCAATAATTTTTTTATGGTAGAACCAATTTTGTCAGGCATTTGCCTCGGTCTTATCTTCATTACTTTAGGCGGTTTGTTTTTTGCTGCTTATCAGCAATATCGCAGGGTCTAGTGAGATATTTGCCCCAAACGAGTTTGCTGCGCCATGCACCGCAAACTCGTTTGGGAAATAATCCAGTAAACGTCAGGCAAGATATCTGACCTGCAAATTCAAAATCCCTGTAGCGCGGACAGCCTGCCCGCCTTCGGGCGAGATTTGTCAGTCAATCGGGGCTTGGTGTTACTGGGGCTTAGATGTTTCTTCTGTTTGTTCTAAATAACGACAAATTTCATTGATTTTCATGCGGTAGATATGCGGCCATCCACCGTTGGTTTCTATATCTCGAAGTAAATTAAACAACTCGTGACGGCTGATTGGTAAGGCGGGTTGAAATAGATCATCCCTGATGTCTTTGTGGACTTTTTCTAAGGTACGCAAAATACTCAAAAGCTCATGGGGATTGTCTTTATGGTTTTGAGCAATCTGCCATAGCTGATCGCACAGTTCATCAATTGCCAATAAGTCACTGACTTGTTGCGATTCTCTCTGTGATTGGATTTCAGTTTGTGCCAAGCTAATTGCCCTCGTGCGCGATAATATTGATGATCGATCTAATTTAACGATCTATTTAAAGATCTAATTGATCTAAATTAGACCTAGCTCAAGTCTGGTTATACCTAATCGAGTCTAACTACCTAAGTCTTACTATGTCTAAAGTACTACCCGTTTGTATAAGAAGAGGTTATTTATGAAATTTCGTATTTTTACGAAAGCAATTTTTACATTGTGTATCAGCTTATGTATGGTTTTGGCAAGCGGTATGTTTACAGGTACTGCGATCGCTGCTGTACCACCAGGGTTAACCTATGATCAAATTGTAAACACTGGCTTAGCTAATAAGTGTGGCGACATTTTGAGTTCATCTCGTGGTGGACGTAATTTTATCCCCGTTGGTGTTGGCAGATCTGTGCAGATTACCGATCTTTGCCTAGAACCAACTGCATTTTTTGTCAAAGAAGAATCTAACAATAAGCGCAAAAAATCAGACTTTGTAGCTAGCAGATTGATGACTCGTTCAACCTCTAGTCTCGATTTTGTGAAGGCAACAGTCACTGGTAATGCTGACGGTAGCTTAAGCTTGGTGGAAACCGATGGCTTAGACTATCAACCTATCACGGTAAAGATGCCTGGTGGCGAGCTGGTGGCGATTTTGTTTACTATCAAGAGCTTTAAAGCTACTACTGCTCCTGGTGTTGGTGGCATTACGACCTCAGTTGATTTTGTTGGTACTACTGAGGTTCCTACCTATCGCGGTTCTGGATTTATCGATCCTAAGGGACGAGGTTTGGCGATCGGTTATGATGCTGCTGAAGCTCTACCTGCAAAGCGTAACAGCTTTGACTATCGCAGCATTAAGGATGACTCTACCTCTAAGGGTACTTTCTCTCTACAGGTTGCGAAGCTAAATGCTGACACTGGCGAAATTGCTGGCACGTTTGAATGTGAGCAAACTTCTGATAATGATCTTGGTGGTGTAGAACCTAAGGAAGTACTTATCCGTGGCGTATTTTACGGAAAAGTTAACGCTTAAATTTACTTAAACAGGAATGATGGCTAGCCTTTATTGCTTGCAATCATTCTTGTTACAGCGCTTTGCGATTATTTAAAAACCAGAAATATTTTTGAAAGCGGCGCTTGCAAAAATATTTCTGTACCACTCAAAGCCTCAATAGGCTCTTCTCAAAAGTATGTCAATTACCACGATTAAAAGCCTACGTAAAATCCTAGATGTTGGGTAAAGACTTGGAAAATTCTCAGGTTCAAGACCGTTCTGCAAGTATATCTGCTCATACGCCGCAGAATATTAAACGTGCTGAAATCGCTTTACGCTGTTCACCGTTTGCCGTAAAGTTGTTTGCAGATATGGCAGTGCAAGGGGTAAGTTTGCGGGGGATCTGTGGGAATGAAGGGATAAAGAATGGCTATTTGCACGAGAGCCGTAATTTGATTGTGGTTGAGAATGCGCTCTTATGGCTAATTCAAGTGGGGATATTGCGCCGTGAAGTGGATGGTCAGGGAATTACGGATAGTTTCCGCTTGACTCCTATGGGGCATTTACTATTAGAAAAATGGCAAATACAGACTAACTTTCCCCATCCTAGCTTCGGAGATCGCTTGCAAAATTTTTGGGCGCAGATTCAGTTATCAAGATTTTTTTAGAGCAAACGAATCACAGGGGAAACATTGGTGGAAGCTTTGCTAAGCAAATTTCTCAATATTTTTTTGGGTTTGGGCTTGGGCGCAAAGCGCTATAAGATTTCCTTAGTAAATTAGGCATGAAATTAGGTCTGGAACTAGTTCATCTCTAATGCGTCATAGCTGGAGTTTATTAATGATTCTGTGATTCATATAAACTTCACCAAATTGGGGACAAATCATAATGGCTGTTTTTCGTCAAAACTTTCGCACCCAATGGAGTAAGAACCTCCAAAGAACTTCTCTTTGCCTGCTTTCTGCTACATTCCCTGTTCTTTCGTTACTGACCATCAACGAGGCGATCGCGGCCCCTCAGCAACAGCCAACTACCCTGTTGGCACAAACTTCGCAAGACTGGCAAACTGCGGTACAGCTATTAAGAGTAGTTGATAATTCTGGCAGTCTTGCAAACATTGGCATCTTGCTCAATGTTGTTAATAAACCTCAGACAAGCTATGCCAATGCGGTTTATCAACTCTATGTCAAGCGTCCTGAAGGATGGCAAGAAATCTATACCAATTCGGGAGCAAGGCTCTTGAGTCGCAGTGCTGGTCGCCAATCTACCTTTGTGGAGATGATTCCCATCAGTTTGCTACGTAATCGCATTTCCCTTGATGATATTTACAATGGTGAATTGAGAGCTGTTACGAGCATTCGTTATGACTTACCTGGTGGCGTAAAGGATGCTAGATTTGAGATTGACTCAGTTCGCGCATTTAGTTCAATTGTCACGGTGAGTGCTACGGAAATTACTTCAGGCAGAATTAGCTCTGTTTACTCTAATACTTCTACAAACACCTCTACAAATACCTCCAACAATACTTCTAACAATTCCTCTACAAACACATCTAACAATTCCTCTACAAACACCTCCAACAATACTTCTACAAATACTTCTACAAATACCTCCAACAATACTTCTAACAATTCCTCCAGTGACACAAATCTGTCCGATCAAGACTTGGGAATTACCACACAATCATCTAGCTCTCAGGTGATCCAAACCACAACTGTACAGTCATCACAGAAGCCTATCAATACCGTCGTTGTGTCTCGAAAGGATGATGATGATGATGAATATGACGATGACGATGATGATGATGATGATGATGATGATGATGATCGAGATCGCGATCGTCGGCGTTCTAATCGGCGGCGGCAGACTCCAGATGGGGTTGAGCTGTCAAAAGCTAACCCTCATCGCGGACATTTCAGTTTAGTGATTCGTCAAAATCAGCCCAGATTTTCTCAAGTAATCGCCCGTTTATCGTTGAAGTCTAAGCGTTCTAATGGATTTTTAGCCGAGCGATTTTTAGGCGACTATCGCTTTAATCTTAATCAACGCGCTTCTTTTGTTAAAGGACTTAATTCAGGCGATCGCCTCGTTGTGCGTTTATTTGACTTGCAAAACCGTCCCCTCGGCTACACCGAAGTACAATTGTTAAAGGACTTTGCAACAATTAACTTGATCTTACCAAGTGATCCTATTGCTTACGGTACATTACGCACTGTCTCTGGCATTGATTCTAAGCGCTTGGGTAAGATCGATCAAAATGCGCGAGTTTACGATTACTTTACTCAGATTCAAACTTCTAGCACAATTACTCAGACTGTTGTGCGATTTCTAACCACTACGCAAGGTATTCCAACTAACTTATTTAATATTTCTGGCTTGCCTTCAGTCCCTGATCGATTGACATACACCAATGCTTTTATCAAAGGAAATCGGACTCTGATCAATCGTGCCATCAATGTCTTTACCCGTGATATGCCGCCCGCGATGCAAATATTGCCAGGTCAGCTCACACCATTGATATCTGTAAATGATGCTCAAACCTTTGATGTAGTTCGCAAAATTCTTGACTACAGAGATTTGCGTCCTAATGGCTTATCTCAATTTTTCTAAGTTGAGAGATTGCCTTGCTCTGCGCCAACTTAAAACCCAAAGATATTTTTAAGCATCGGTGCTTTGTGCCGATGCTTAAAGGTGTTTTTGTATTCCTCAAAGCCTAAGTAGACTGTAATTACAAAACCTTATTACAGGAACAATTTGTTTTGTTAAGACTATTGCATAGTGATCGCTATTGTAGGGGTATTATGTTTGACCTACGGCAATCGCCGAACTAACAAGCCGAAATAAAAGTTTTGGTCTGGATTTAAGTGCAAGGCGCTGAAAGCAAAACGCTATATTTATTAATTTTGTAGCCGCTACAAAGTATACAGAGGTTGAATGTGAAGAAGATATTGCTTTTCTTTAGTGAACTGAATAATAGCGATCTTGACTGGCTTGTGCAGAAAGGCAAAAAGGAAACAATCACTCCAGAGCGCGTCCTTATTCGTGAAGGGCAGATCAGTGATGCTCTTTATATTGTTGTTAATGGATCATTTAGTGTGGCGATCGAATCACAGGATCACAAAGAATTAGCCATAATATCTGCGGGAGAAATCCTTGGTGAAGTGTCGTTTATCGATACCCGTCTCCCCCTTGCTACAGTGAGAGCGATTGAGCAGTCTGTTGTTTTATCCATCCCAAGGATACAGTTACTAAACAAATTACAACAGGATGTTAGCTTTTCTTCTCGCTTCTATCGTGCAATTTGTCTTTGTCTCTCTGATCGCTTGCGCGGTACGGTGATTCGTCTTGGTTATGGTTTGGGAGACAATCTTGAGTCACATATTGGTGGATTTGACAAGTCTATGCTCGGTCATTTAGAGCTTGCGGAGGCAAAGTTTAACTGGCTGCTCAATAACGTTCGCGGCGCGTAAACATTATCGAGAGCCAACGAAATTCTGCTCTTTAGTTGCTGCAATGGGTTTGCATCTAGAAAACTTGGAAAATTACTACGCCCACAATTGATTCGATCGCCGTAGCAACTAACAGACCAGTCCAAAATCTACCTGCGGCACGGCTAAGCCCTAATGCACTATCCTCACGGCTGGCAGTAAAAAACAAAGACCATGCTTGGGTTGCGCTTAATCTGGCAAATTGGTTAAAGTCTTCGCGAAATGCGATCGGTGTGAATAAACTTCCGCCATCGAAATTAAACCTAGTTTCCATTAGTTGCTCTGTACTTGTTCTAAACTTTATGACGCTAGCTTAACAAATATTTACATTTTGACACAATACTTCACAAGTATGAGTTGTCACAAAGAAAGAATAGGGCATTGCCCTATTCTTTCTTTGTGTAAATAATTTTTAAGTGATTAAATTGATTAATATTAGGTCTTAGATTGGCTCTAACCGCATTAAAACCTGTCCATATTCTACAGGCTGAGTATTTTCTACCAAAATCTCCACAATTTTGCCAGTAGACTCTGATTCAATTTCATTCATCAACTTCATCGCTTCGATGATGCAAACAGTACTCCCTTTCTTGACCACATCCCCTAACTCAATAAAGGGAGGCTCATCAGGAGCTGGAGAACGATAAAAAGTGCCAACCATCGGCGAAGTAATCTCGATGAGTTTCTTTGCAGGCAACGAGTCGGCAATTGTTGCGCTATGTGTCGGTACATTATGCTGAACTGTGTCAATCACTGGTGCTGATAATGCAGAAGCTGAAACATTGGTTGGCAATGCTGCCACCTTAGTCTCACTTTTACGAATACTCAAACGCAGATCCCCCGATTCTAAAGTTAGCTCGGTGATGTCTGTCTTGTTGAGAATCGTCACTAATTCCCGCAATTGCTCTAAGCTAAATTCCACCTAATTTTCTCGCCCTAAATATGTGTCTTCACGGGTATCAATTTTGATGCGATCGCCAATGTTCACGAACAACGGCACATTGATATTTGCGCCAGTTTCCACCTTGGCAGCCTTAGTGCCACCCGTGGCGGTGTCACCTTTGAGTCCTGGATCAGTTTCGATCACTTCTAACACAACCGTGTTTGGCAACTCAACATCAATCACGCGCTCGCCCCAACGGACAACATTAACTTCCATGCCTTCTTTGATGTACTTAACACGACTACCAATTTGGTTTGTGGTTAAGGTTACTTCTTCATAGCTTTGCATATCCATAAAGACATAACCATCACCATCTTTGTAGGTGTGTTGCATCGAACTTTTTTCTAAAACCGCCTGAGGAACCATTTCCCCAGCCCTAAAAGTCCTTTCTAAGTTTTTACCTGTCATCGCACTTTTGAGGGTAGTGCGAACGAAAGCGGAACCCTTGCCAGGCTTAACGTGTAAAAATTCAACTACACGCCAGACTTCGCCATCGAGTTCAATTGTTACGCCGGGTCGAAAATCGTTACTAGAGATCATTGCAGGTTGAGTAATAGCCGAAAACTATTTTACATTAGGTATGTAACATTTGATGCTGTTGATATCAGGGAACAATGGTTTTTAAAGTTTACAAATTTGTCAAGTTTACTCAGGGCAGTGCCAAACGCTACTTTTAATAATTCTCTGGATAATTCTCTGGTGGCAAAGGAGTAATTGTTTGATATTTACAGGTATTGTTGTAACTAATTGCTGAAATTAGGGTACATTTTAAGTTGGATAGGGTAAATATTTTTGGGCTAAACTAATGAAGATTTGCTTTAAGGTTTTAAACACTGGATTCTTGACTTTGGCTTTGGTAATGGGCAATCAAATTGCCGATCAGTCAGTTAATGCCCAATCAAAGACAAAGTTTGTGTGTGGCACTGATCAAGGTAAACCCGCTACCCTTGCGGTTATGCCTGATGGTACAGAAGCCCCAATTATCAGGTATAGTTCGGGTGCTTTTGAAGGTGCAGGATTTTCTAACCAAAGACGTTGTGAAGAGATCTCTTCAAGGTTTCAATACTTTAATGACTTGCGGGAGATCGATTTCATGACTATTGGCAGGATTAATGGTCAGAGCGTCATCTGTGTAACTAGGAGTGAAGGCGGCGATTGTAGTCGCGATCTCAAGTCTGAAGGTTTGCTGATTACGGTGCGTCCTGGGGTTAACCCTCGCGTGACTCTAGAGGAGCTAATCAATGTGAGATTGCAGGCAGGTTCAGCTTTAGAGGAAAATGAAGCTCGACCTTATGTCAATACTCAATGCTTGATCGAAGCTGGTAGCAGCCAAGGTGCTTACGAAAGCTGCGCTAAAGGGGCAGCTAGGTTGTCGGGTTCTGCTAGTTTTGTTAAGAAGGTAGCCCCATCTACTCCAGTTGCAGCGCCAACTTCTACCAACAAGCCTCGCTTGTGGTAATTGCCTAAGTTGAAAAGTTATCGAACTTTAAAAAGGTTGGCATAGCCAGCCTTTTTAAATTCTGATTACTCCTAATATTAAATGTGCTTTTTTTAAATGTGCTTTTTAGAATCGTTTGGAGTTGCTTATTTACTTGGTATTCCCTGTCCAGTTAGGAATAGATTTGCTTGGACTTTACCTATAGCTGGTTTAATATCTACTTTTCAGCCTAGTCCATCAGTTGAAGCATTTCTGCCCTATTCCATTGAACAGTTAGAGCAGCGTGCGAAGAATGTAACTGTGAGAGTGGTTTCCGATCGCAATGCTGCTTCTGGGGTAATTATTGACAAGACTAAAGGCGTATATTTTGTGATCACCAATCGTCATGTCTTGGAAAAAGTGAAGACTATGCAGGTAGTGACGATGGATGGCAAGGTTCATCTTGCTGAGATGGTTAAGTCTTTTGATTTTAAAGATTTGGATTTAGAGTTAATTGCTTTTAAAAGCACATTGCCTTACGAAACTGCGCGTTTAGGCAGATCTGAGGATTTAAAGGTTGGGGATCTTGTGTTTGCTTCAGGCTTTCCTAAGCGATCGCAGGCTTGGAAGTTTGCAGAAGGGCAGCATATATTATCAACGCCGCAGCCTTTGCAGTATGGCTATTCTTTTGGCTATAACAGTAATGTGGAAAAGGGTATGAGTGGCGGGGCGGTTATGGATATGTATGGTAGGGTGATTGCCATTAATGGCGTTCATGCTAATCCTCTATGGGGCAAGCCTGTCTATCGTTATGCTGATGGCAATAAACCCTGTGAGCCGATGCAGGATGCCTTAGCTAGTTTGAGTTGGTCTATTCCTATGGAAACGGTGGTTAAGTCCATAACTCATTTAAGGACAACGCCATTGTCTACGGTGAAGCAAGCGTTTAATGGTCAGGTTTATTTTAATCCTTTTATTGGCAGTCAGATGATGCCCAATGTTTTGCAAAGTCGGGCGAGCCAAGCGTTAGGTTGTGTGGCATTGCCGCCATCAACAGCGCCCCAATTAGCAGTGCCTCAATTAATTCCGCGATCGCTGGTAATACCAGTCGAGCCAAAGAAAACAGTCGAGTCTAAAAAAAATCCCTAACCATAATCATTACCTTGAGTGGAATCTAAGCATATGTTTAAAAGTTATCAGGTTTTAAAAATAAACCAATGCTCCAAACTAATGGGGTTGGTTTTAGCTACGGCTGTGCTTGGGACAGCTAGCGTCAGTCCTGTTTTGGCTCAGTCTCAGCAAGGTGTAGTTTTGGACGCGAATGCTGATGTTAAGGCAAAAACCCAAATCTATCTCTCGCAGGCGCAAACCTTTTTTGATCAGGGCAATTACGATAAGTCGATGGGTTTTGTGAATATGGCGATCGATGCTAATCCTAATAACCCTCTAGCTTGGCAGCTATTAGGCAATTGTTTGAAAAAGTTAGGGCGCGATCGCGAAGCTTTAACTGCCTATGATCAAGCGGTTAAGTTATTGTCGGCGAGTAATGCTGTGCCAGTTGCATCGCCTTCGATGTCATCGGTGGGAGTTAATGACAATTTGCAGACTAATGATATAGCACAAATATGGGTGGAACGAGCGCGGGCGTTGGATCGGCTGAATCGTTTTCAGGAGTCGGTGGCGGCTTATGATCAAGCTTTAAAAATCCGTTGTCAAGAGCATTTGAGCAAGGCTCCTATGGAAACCCTGCCGATGGTTTGTCAGCCCTATGTGTTGATTGCACCTGCTACTGATCCCAAGACGACACAAAATAATCCGCAAAATAATTCGCAAAATTCTACGGTGATCCCTGTGCCGAATAATCGGCAAACTGGTGTGGAAACGCCGCCAAGGAATAATCGCAATATTTGGTAAAAAAAGGAGAAGCGATGCTTCTCTTTTTTAGTTTTAGTTTTCAGCGCCAAGCGCTGAGGTTAATTAGAGCCAATTTGACTGCGAATTTCTTGGGCGGGTTTGTAGTTGGGATCGATGGATAGGGCTTGATCGATGGATTGCAATGCTTGATTTTTATTGCCAGCCAAGTAAAGAACTGCGCCGCGATTCGTCCAAATTTCTGGATCTTGGGGGTTGAGTTTTGCGGCTTCATCATAGGCGGCAATGCTCTCTATATAGCGCTTGCGCTCATAGAATAAACGCCCACGATTAGCCCATGCAGGTGCGAATTTAGGATCGATCGCGATCGCTCGATCAATGGAAGTTTCAGCAGCAGCGAAGTCGCCCATTTTCATCTGTACAAAGCCCATATTTGACCATGCACCTGCCATGCGATCATCAAGTTCAATCGCTTTTCTAAAGGAGGCGATCGCCTCAGCTTTACGATCTAATACAAATAAAATCTCGCCCCGTTCGGTGTAGTCGGTAGGGTTTTCGCGCCAAAGCGTTCCTGTTTTTGGGCGAGCTTTTGTGTTTAGCTCAATGGCACGATCAATAGAAATTAGTGCTTGTGAAAGTTTACCAGTGCGATATTCGGCTCCTGCCTTACATCGCCAGCCATCATAGGTTTCTGGCGATAACTCAACGGCGCGAGTACAACTTTTTAGCGCACCTTGGAAGTCGCGGTTAAATCCTGACACAAAGCCCTTGGCATACCATGCAATGCTTTGGTCAAGTACCTTGTCATTAATTTGGGTGGCGCGATCAAAGGCATCTTGAGCTTCTTTGATTTTGCCAATGCGCCATAGCTGATTACCTCGGTTGATCCAATAGACAGGATTTACGCGATCATCGGCTAGGATTGGTGGCATCCATGAATCTAATGCCGATATAGGTATAGTTCTGGGGGCGGTATTTTCGACTTCTAAATTCAGTTGCAAACCTGTGCTGGGCAGTAATTCTAAAAAAATAGTAATGGGAATGCCAATGCTGTTGCCAAAATTAATATTAAAGTTTTTCTTGGATTCATCTAAAGTTCTGGCAATAATTTGATCCCCAACTCTTTTAACTCCATCATTGCGACCATGAATAGCAATTAGCCTTGCGTTAGCATCAAGCACAGCACCACCGCTCATGCCTTCGTGGGTGAGATTGCTGTAGGTGAGATAGTAACCACGGGAGCGGTTGGTAGGATCGGAGATGGCAGAGCCAGAGGTGTCGATGATTTGCCCAGGGTTAAATATGTATGTCTTACCAAAATTATCAGGATTAGATTCATCGTATAAGTTGGGATAGCCTGACACGAAGATTGCCTGTTGTTGGTTGGCGATCGCTGCTCCGTCAAAAACCCCATTATTGAAGGATCGGCGTTCGTAGGTTTGGGCAAGATAGCGGGATATTTTGGCAACTGGATAATTGCGATCGCTCACAAAGCTAACGACAGCCAGATCAACCGCGCCATTCTGTAGTTTTTTGATAGTAAGGGAATTGATCGGATAGCGCTTACCATCATGGGTAACGGCAGTGTAATTACCAGACTTAGTTCTTTCGAGTACATGAGCCGCAGTCGCTACGTAATAAGTATTTCCCTGTTTCGCAATAATTACTCCCGAACCGCCTTCAAAATTATCATCAATGCGTACTGTAATTTCGCGGGCAATTTTTTGGATTTCCTGTGGGGTTTGGGCAACCGTGGGCGATGGGTTGGACAGGTTTAGCGTGATTGCGAATCCTGAAGTGAGTGCTAGACCGATATAAATTTGTTTGATATTCATCGGTTTAATGATCCTCTCTATTTTGCAAATGAATTTTGAATTACTAGCAAACAGCCAATGGCTATGCCACTGGCTATTTGGGAAATACTTAGAATGCGAGTCTAAATACCCGCGCCACGGAACTGCCTTCCTTTAACTCAAGTACTAGATCTTGGCTGGCTTGGTTAGTCCAGCGATGATTGAATACTTGAATCTCTGCCTCAACGGTTTCGCCCACACCCACTGATGGCTGACCACCTTTTTTCATGGTTAGCCTTGCTTTGAGATCATCACTATTATTTTTAAAGACTTTGACAAAGCCAGGGACAAAGGTAAATGGGCGATCGCTGTTGTTGGTAATTAGCACCTTGGCACTAAAGGACGAGCAACTGGTCGCCACAAATCCGCCATCAAGTCTGACGATGACGCGATCGCGCTCTTGTCTTGCCACTAAGGACACCTTACCGCGAGGGCAAGCGTTTGATGAGTTGGCAGCTTCACGTTGATCATTGCGGCGGGGGCGATCGCTATCCCGTTCAGGTCTGCCATTGCCATCTCCACTAAAGGCGGTGCTGTCGTTATTTCTGCCACTATTGGCGATCGCATTGTTATTGCCACCACCGAGCCGCGCCATCACATTGCGATAGTTAGATACCCCTTCATAGGCATAGCGATTAAGGGCGTTGCGAGTAATAAAGTCTTCAAGATAACCTACGCGATCGCTAGGTGCAGGATGGGTATCCATGTAGCTTTGCCTACGGTTGCCAGAAGCTGCCTGAAATACACGAGTGATGTTCCATAAACCATCGGCAGAATAGCCAGAAGCAACGGCTGCTCTAGTACCCAAAATATCCGATTGTTTTTCGGTTGATCGGGCATTTTCTGCTAGTTGAATGGCTAACAAATCTGAAATTCCAAAAAAGCCACCAAGAGACTTTGCTGCAATTCGCTCAATTGTTTTGAGATAACCATGAGAAAGTACTGCATGGCCCACTTCATGCCCCAATAGCCCCGCTAATTCTGCTTCTGAGCCTATGGCATTTAAAATACCTGAAGCTATAAAAACTTTTCCCCCTGGCAATGCAAAAGCATTGATGTCACTATCATCTTTATAAACATAAAACTCATAGTTAAATTCGTTGCGCCCCATTGATTTAGCAACTTTTTGTCCCACTCGGTTAACGTAATTGACAATTTCAGGATCGTTAACTATTTCTAGTTGTTCTTTGTAGTTTTCAGCTAAAAAAGCACCATACTCAGATTCACTGCGCGATAAAATCGCAGCGATACTTACCTCAGCCCTCCTACCGCCAAATATAGAACCCACTAACCCCAATGCTAGGAGCTTATCGGCGATTTCTTTGCGATGTTTATCAAGGTAAAGATCTGCTTTTCTTAGATAGCTATTACTATCGGGATCATCGGGAAATAGGGTGGCAAACTGACGGGCAGTGACAGAGGCTTCGATAAATTTGTCATAGGTCAGAAAGGCATTAAGCCTTGCGTCTAATAGATCCTTGCGTTCAGGAAATATTGATGAGCCCCTTTCCAATGCCTCTAACTCCACCTCCAACTTAGTCTTGCCTAAAACAATCTTGGCATCCTCTTCACTAAATTTGCGGGCGGCTTGGGCAAGCATAATATGCCCTTGGATAAATTCGGGATAGTCTTCGGAAAGGCGTTGCAATGGGATCAAGGCTTTAGTAATTAAGTTTTCATCTAACCCTGATTTGCCATTGCGGTAATAGCTCCTTGCACCTCCTGATAGTTGCTCAGGATCATCAATGGCGCGGCGGCGACCAGTACCAGTATTGGTAAAATCGGCTTTGACTTCTTTTTGAATTTTGATGGCTTCAGAAATTGCGCCCTGCGTATAGAAGCGATCGGCGATCTCTAATTGTTGAAGATAGTTTTGGCGGGATCTCGATTTGCCAAAGGCGATGATATTGTCTTTGATCTGAGGATGGCGATCGCCTGATCGCAACCCATCAACATTGAGCGACCATACAGAACTAGCAAACATCAGGGATGTAAACAGACCTGCCACAAATAGGGCTAAAAGCGATCGCAGTTTCTTTGTAAGCATTAATTTATGAATTTGACTGTGAGTTTAGCTAGATTAATAGGAACCAGGTCCAAATAGGGGCGGGCGAGCAGGCGCGGGTGCAGGTGGGTTGTAAGGTTCTGGCTCATTGACAGGAGCAGTTGGGCGGCAGGCATCAGGATTAGCAACACAGGGATCAACTGGCTTGCAGGCATCAGGATTAATCACGCAAGGATCAAGGGCTTTGATCGCATTCAACTTGTTATCCAAATCCTTAATTTTGTCGGTGGCTAGAGCAAGGTTAGTTTGTCGCTCGGCAGCGACTAGAGACTTGTCGGGAATTGTTTTTAGTAAAGATTGCGCCTCAATGTAGATTGTCTTGGGTTGCATGAGTCGATCCCGTGCCTTGTTTGGCTCTTCCTTTGCTCCCTGTGGGTCGCGATTGAGCGCATCCGCCTGTTTGATTTTGGCGATCGCTGCCTTAAGTGATTGGTCTGCCTTTTCCTCTAACGCCACCGAGACGGCTATTTTTTTATCAAGCTCATCGACCTTTGCCCTTTGTTCCGCCAGAGATATAGGTAAATCCTTGGCATTTTCATCAATACTTGATAATTGATTTTTAGAATCATTAACTAATTTGCTAGCACTGTTTAGATCTGCTAAAGACTTACCGCTCTCAAATTTACTTTGAGCCAATTCAATCGCTTTCCCAGCCTGTTCCGATGCTTCTCTAAACCTTTTGCAATTACCAAGAGGCTTACAAATTAAATCAATGGAACTAGCATTAAACGCCAAAAAAGCGATCGAGCCGATCCCTAACAAACTGACAATAGATATGATTAACAGCAATCCCAAATTTGACGAAGGTGGCTCAACAATATCTTCACCTTTGCCAAAATCAGGTGGCTCTGGTGGTTTTCGGCTACCTAACCCTGTTCTTCTCATGTGTTTTTAGTTGCATCTTATGAAGTTGACTGCAAATCGCTATTTCTTAACTAATTCTCAACTAAATAGTTGAAATCAATAAACATCCCTTAATGTTTTCCCCTCAACAGTTCAGCACTTTGTGCTGTTATGGCAGAAACAAAAATAAAAGTTTTATGGTCTCAATAGTTTATAGAGTTGGTTAGCTTGAATTTCTGAGAGTAATTGGCTATTTAAGTTGTGGTTAAGCTTTGAGCTTAGATTTTGGAGAGTAAAGTTATTAACGATATTTGCGTATAGAATACCTTGTCTTTGCGTGACTTGTTGATATGTTAAGAATTATTTTTAGAAAATTATGGATAGGTTCAGGTGCCTGTCGATGCGGCTTTGATCATAGAATGGATAAATGTAATCAGGAAAACTACTTAATAAGTTACAAAAGCATTGAATAAAATCTATTTGAAGGGCGTGAGAGCCTATGGCTATGTGGGATACTTGCCTGAAGAGAATGTATTGGGGCAGTGGTTTGAGGTGGATGCAACTCTATGGGTGGATTTTGAAAAATCTACTTATAGTGATGCAATTGAGGACACGGTTAATTATGTGTCCTGCATTCAGAAAATTGAGAAATTAATTCAAACCCAGAAATATAAGTTGATCGAAAGATTGGCGGGAGCGATCGCTGACAGTTTGTTAGAAGATCCCCAAATTGCTCAAGTGGAATTGCGGGTAATCAAGCGTCCGCCCATCCCGAACTTTCAAGGCTCGGTGGCAGTGGAGATTAGGCGATCGCGTCCATCCCAATTTAGCGACCAGCCTAACGATCAATCTAGCAATAAATCTAGCTACAAGTCTAGCGAAAAGGACATTGCGGGGGCGGCTCTGAATATTACGACAGAACCGAAACAGGCGGCGATCGCGGAAGTGCCAAAACCCACGCCCACCCTGTCCGCCAAGGTTGCTGATCGCGCCTTGACCTCGACTATTGTGAGCATTCATACTGATGGAGCCTGCTCAAAAAATCCAGGACCTGGGGGCTGGGGGGTGGTGGTGCATTTTGCCGATGGCTCGATTAAGGAGATCGGTGGCGGAATGCGCGATACGACTAATAATCAAATGGAGTTGCAAGGGGCGATCGCTGCCTTAGAATTCTTGGCTGTGCAACCGCAATCGCAGCCCGTCGATCTATATACCGATAGTAAATATGTTTTAGATGGCATTACCAAATGGATCAAGGGCTGGAAAAAGAACGGTTGGCAAACTAAGGATCGTAAGCCTGTCAAAAATCAAGAATATTGGCAAAAGCTGGATCAACTAAATGCGTCCAATGTACGCTGGCATTGGGTGGAAGGACATTCTGGTGATCCAGACAATGAGCGTTGTGATGCGATCGCCCGTAGTTATGTGGCGCGGGAGAATTAAAGTTGTGAATCAGCAAAAAGTCGGTGTGATTGGTGGTGGACAGTTGGCTTGGATGATGGCGATCGCGGCTCAGAAAATTGGCATTGAGTTATCGGTGCAAGCTGCCAACGATCAAGAGCCTGCGGTGGCGATCGCCGATCGTGTGGTTTATGGCAAAGTTAGCGATGCGAAAGCGACAGCCAAACTAGCAGAACATTGTCCAGTCATTACCTTTGAGAATGAGTTTGTGGATCTTGAGGCATTGCAAACTTTAGAAAATAGTGATCGCTTCCATCATGCTTACCATAATTTTAAATTTCTACCCCGCCTAGCCACTTTAGAAATTTCCGTTGATAAGCTCAAACAACGTCAACATTTCCGCGACCATCAGATTCCCACGCCCACTTTTTATGCAGTCGATCAAGAGTCAGATTTAATCAATGCGGCGGCAAATTTGGGCTATCCCTTGGTTTTAAAATCGCGCAGACATGGCTACGATGGCAAAGGAACTTGGGTGATTAAAAATGTAGAGGAATTACAAACCGCTTGGACATCTATACACCAAGCACCAGCGATCGCCGAAGCCTTTATTCCCTTTGAGCAAGAATTGGCGGTAATTGCAGCACGAACGCTCCATGGTGACATAGTGATTTATCCTGTGGTCGAGACTTTGCAAATCGATCAAGTTTGCCGCCGCACGATCGCCCCTGCTAGGGTTAGTCCTGCGATCGCGGCTGAAGTGGAGAGAATTGCTAAGCAAATCATGGTCAGCTTAGATGCGATCGGCGTGATTGGCATTGAATTTTTTCTAACCGCATCGGCAGAGGTAACTGTCAATGAAATTGCGCCGCGCACCCACAATTCAGGTCACTACACCATTGAGGGCTGTCACACTTCCCAGTTTGAGCAACTATTGCGCGTAGTGAGTGGGTTGCCTTTGGGGGATGTCTCTATGGCTGTGCCTGTGGCAATCATGATCAATCTGCTCGGCACGGAAGGCTATGCAGACAATGATCCCGACTATCTCCATCAACGTAAGGCGATCGCCTCTTTCCCAAATACTTTTATACATTGGTACGGCAAATCATCATCCCTTGGACGCAAGCTCGGTCATGTCACTGTCTGTGCGCCCACCTATGACACCGCCTTAGCAATCAGCGATCGCATCGAAAAAATCTGGTATGGATCAAGCCAAAATGCTGATACAGAAAGCATTTCAAATAAGCGCTTTAGCTGATGAAAAGCCATTTCGCTTCATGGGATCTTATGTGTGCGTCTCAATTGTTTCATTGAACAAGATTTAGTGGGTAATGGATAACTGACGTTGCCATTACCTACTATTTTTTACGCAATATTTGTTCAGGAGCTTTTAGTTATTCTTGGGCAAGGGGGTGAGCTTTGATCGCTTGAATAAAAAGAATTGTTGATGGCATGGCGATCGCTGCTTCAATCAGATTTTGCGTTTGCTAATTATCCAAATACTTGTAATTTACTCAAAATCTAAGGATAATGTGATAGTTCGCGATTGATAACATTATGATTGTACAAATTCCTGAACCCCTCAAAATCCTTGATTCTCTCTATCTCAATGGCTATCGCAATAGCTTAATCGATCGCGCTCTCAACAAAATTATCGAGTTAGAAAAGGCAAATACCCTCAAACAAGCTTCAGAATTGCAATCAAAATTACAGATATACGAACTTCAATATCAAATGACTTCCGATGTTTTCTATCCCAAATTTAACGATGGGAATTTAGGCGATGAGATCGGTTATTTTGAATGGAGTGTTCTGTATGAGCTTTGGCTATCTACTCAAGAGCGCTTAAAGGTCTTGCAGCCAAAAATTGAGTAGAGATTATGGAGGCTAATGAATATCTTGAAGATATCAAATCTAGGCTTATTGCCAGCAATGCGATCGCTGCATTTACGATTATTGAAGAATTAGATCTAGGCGATCGCGGTTATTTTCGGGCAAGGGTGACGCTCAGTAATGATGATTTCTTGGAAGTTGCTGAGTATTTCAAAATTACGAATAATGTTGTGACAACAACAAGATATCGCTATCAGTGGATGGACAGCGATCGCGCTAATTTACGCAAACGTTGGGACAATGTGCCGCATTTTCCAAATCTGCCTAATTTTCCGCATCATATTCATGTTGAGTCAGAGGAAAATGTTGTTTCTGGTTATGTGCTGAGTATTCAAGATCTTTTAGATATTCTTGAAAAAGAGATTGAAATCTGATCGCTTGAATAAAACTGAAATTTGAAGATCGCTGCCTCAATTAGATTTTACTTTTGCCAATTATACAAATACTTGTAATTTACTCGAAATCTAAGGATAATGTGATAGTTCGCGATTGATAACATTATGACCGATCCCTTGACTGAAAAAATTGGTATTAACGTGCAGGGCGGTACTGTGAATGTGCAGAACCTCAATGTCGGTATTGCCGAAAGGCTTGCACAGTCGGGCGATCGCGTCAGGATTTTGGTAGTAGCAGCAAACCCTTTAGGCTCATCACCTTTGAAACTCGATCATGAGGTGAAAACAATTCAAGAGGCGTTAAGGCGATCGCGCAAACGTGACAATTTTGTAGTGGAATATCGGCTGGCGGCTACTCCTTCCGAATTGCGCCGTGCTTTGTTAGATGTGGAACCCCATGTTGTGCATTTTAGCGGTCATGGTGCGGGAGATCGGGGACTGTTATTTGTAAGTGATGAGTCGGCAAGTGCGATCTATCGTTCGGAAGGTGGAGAGGTGCGATCGCGTGCGACTGATAGTAACGAAATTAAATTTGTACCTGCAAAGCCGTTAGCAAATTTGTTACAGCTTTGTGATGACCATTTGGAATGTGTGGTGTTGAATGCTTGTTATTCCGATGTGCAGGGTGATGCGATATCGGCAAATATTCCCTTTACGATTGGGATGCGCGATGTTGTCAAGGATAATGTGGCGATTAAGTTTTCGCAGGGGTTTTACGATGCGATCGGGGCAGGGAAGGGTTATGAAAGTGCTCTTAAATGTGGTAAGGTGGCGATCGAGTTTGATTTGGCAAACGATCAAGCTTCTCAAATTCTCGTTTTAAGAAAGAAGGGTGATTCGTTTTCTCAATCTAGTCCCGTTCCAACAAAGCCCTCAAGCCCTCCTCCAATGCCGCAGCGTTCTTTGTCAGCTAGTGAATATTTTGATCGCGCCTACGAAAAAGCAGAAAAAGGAGACAAACAAGGAGCGATCTCCGACTACAACGAAGCCATCCGCCTCAAACCTGATTATTCTGATGCCTATTTCAATCGAGGGAACGTGAAGTCTGATTTAGGAGAACAGCGTGATGCGATTTCTGACTATAGTGAAGCTATTCGCCTTGAACCAAACCATGCTAGAGGCTATTTATACCGCGCTGAAGCACGATTTGATTTGGAAGATTACCAAGGAGCTATCTATGATTATAGTGAAGCAATTCGGCTTAATCCAAATGATACTGATGCATACGTAATGTCTGGTCACGCTAAGAATAACGCAGGTAATTACAGGGGTGCAGTCTCTGACTATAGTGAGGCAATTCGACTTAATCCAAATAGCTCTGAAGTATATTTGTTTCGTGGGGATGCAAATTTCAATTTAGAGAAATATCGAAAAGCAATTGCTGACTATAATGAATCAATTCGTCTCAATCCTAACAAACACGAAGCTTATTATAATTTAGGAGAGGCAAAGACGATAATAAAAGATTATCAAGGTGCAATTAATGACTATACAAGAGCAATTCGACTAAACAAAAAGTATGCCGAAGCTTATGAGTCTAGAGGAAATATTAAACACTTTTACCTAGATCAATACTACGGACAAAATTGGTCAGAGATAGAGCCGTAAGAGCAAAGCTTGTGGAAATTAGGGTGTAATTTAATCGAAGTAAGGTCTAAATCTAACAGGGAAATAAAGCGGTCAAGGAGAAGGCGATTGAAAGCCAAGCGTTTGTAACTCGCCATCGAAAAGACAAAAGTTTTGTGAGGATGAGCGGCAAGATGAGATTGCCAAGCATCGAACTTAGCCAGATTTAAAGCCATCAAAGAAGCATTGAA